>DATKRB010000047.1:0-25745 GCA_035532415.1 Acidimicrobiales bacterium
GAAGGGTCGGCGCATCACCTCGAGGATTCGCTCGGCCACGAGCTCGGGTGCACTCTGCAACGAGACGCCGTCGATCAGGACCACGAACTCGTCACCCCCCATCCGCCCGATCGTGTCCGCGTCGCGCAGACTGGCCGTCAGCCGCGCCGCGACCGCCTGCAGGAGCCGGTCGCCGGCCTCGTGGCCGAGGGTGTCGTTGACGTTCTTGAACTCGTCGAGGTCGACGTACAGCGCAGATCCCGAGGTGCCGTTGCGCCGGTTGCGGGCGAGGAGCTGCTCGATCCGGTCGGTGATCAACGCCCGGTTCGGCAGGCCGGTCAGGGCGTCGTGGAGGGCCTGGTGATGCAGCTCCCCGGTCTTCTCCTCCACCAGGCGCAGTGCCCGGACTCGACCGGACGCCAAGACGAGCACCAGCGCGCCGAGGAGCGCGCTCAGCGCGATGCCGGCAAGCAGCAGGCCCAGCGCCGCGCCGGTGGCGAGCACCCCGCCCGCCGATACCGCGCCGACGGTGGTGATCGTCCACCCGTTGTGCAGGCTGGTGGTCACGGACCGGGCACCGTGAGGGGCGCTCCCGCTCCGGAACGTCGCCTCCGACGCGCGGTCCTGGTAGTGCATGGACACGGCGACGTTCGAGTGGCCCGCCAACGCCCTGTCGAGCACCACCTTCGGGGTCACCAAGGTGCCGACCCATGCCACGAAGGCCTGCCGGCGCCCCTCGAGCGTCGCCGGCACGACGCCACCCTGGTAGACCGGCGTCTCGAGTGCGAACAGGTCGCTCTTGCCGAGCTTCAGGGGCAGATAGGCACTCGTCCCCGAGTCCCGGGCCGCCAGGATTGCCGGACCAAGGCTCCCGGCACAGTAGTCGGTGGCCGCGGGAGGCAGGAGAGCGGTGCTCCGCGCGCTCGAGGCGAGCACCAGGCAGTAGAACGGACGGGCGCCCGGCGGCTGCACGTCGAACGACCCACCCGGGCCCAGCGGGCCCACCGGGTCCTGCACCGCTCTCGCCGCGAACGCCGTCAGCTGCGACGCGGGAACCACCACGACCGCGCCGAGGGTCAACAGCTCGGGATAGCGCTCGTATGCGTGCACCGACGATGCCCACCGGACGAACCCCGCGTTGGTGATCGTTGGATTGTCGGCGACGAGCGCGGCCTCGTTCACCACGAGGTCGTTCTCGTGCTGGATCGCCAGCTGCAACGTCGAGGTGACCGCCGCCGCGGTCGCCGTGAACTGCCGGCGGGACTGGTCGGCGTTGCTACCGGCGACCGCCTCTGCGGCGAACACCGCAGCAATGGTGCCTCCGACCAAGACCGCCGCCGCGACTGCCGACCACATCCGAAGTCGGCCCCTCGCCGCCGCCGCCCTGACGACCTCCGGATCGGAGGCCGGCGTGGTCTGCGACGACTCCCGCCCGTTCTTGCCCATGATGCCCGCCTTCACGTACCTGGCTCGCAGTCCGCCGCGCCGATACTTCGTTCAGGCTAACACCCCATATCGTCAAATCACCCAAGAGCCACCGATCCACCCGACGCCGGGTCACGCTCCGTGGTCGATGTCCACCAGCTCCTTCCACATCGGATCGAACCCCGCGTCGTCAGGGAGGTCGGAGAGCACGCCGAACGCGGTCATCACGTCCACGTGGACCTCACCGCGACGGTCGGGAGCCCTGACGAGCGCGGTGAACGGTTCCTCCCCGTCCGCGCCGATGCAGGCCTCCCCGAGGGGACACTGTTCCTCGGCCGCGCCGGTGCCATGCACGTGGCCTGGCACTCCCAGTCGCCTCACCTGGCTCAACAGGTCGTCCAACTCGCCCATCTCGTCCTCCTCGTACCGGCACTTCCTCCTATGACTCAACCGGAAGCGGGAGGCCCCTGCCAGGGCCGGAAGTCTCTTGTCGAAGGAGCTCTGCTCCACCCGCCCGGTCACAATGGTCTCGAACGACATCGCCATCGTGCTGTGTCGGGTGCCGGGTTCCTCACCAGCCTGCAACTCAGCCGGCCACCTGGCACCAACCGAGGAGGGTCAATGTATCCTCCAGCGGGTCGGCTCGATGCGCGTTCACCGGCGATGTGGAGCTACTCGATGACGGATGCCAGCATGAGCAACGTCCATGGCCCGACGGGCTCTCGGCGACAGGACCGGGCGGCCTTGGGGCATCCCACGATACCGAGGGTCCGATGAGGGGAGCCTCGATGGGTGGGAGCATCTCGATCAATACCGTGGCAAGCGTCCCGGCCATCGCGTCGACACGCTCTGGCCCTTCGCCCATGGACCGTGAACCTGCCTGGGAAGACGTGCTCCAGGTCCTACCCGACGGCGTCGTGTTCGTCGACGAGGACGGGTTCATCCGTTACGTGAACGAGTGCGCCGCAAGGTTGAGCGGGCATCGAGCTGTCGATCTCGTCGGTCAACCGGTCGAAGTCCTCGTGCCTGCCGGCGTTCGGCGAGATCACGTCGGGTCCCGTCACGCATTCGCCGCCAAGCCGAGCGCCCGGGCGATGGGCAAGTCGTTGGAGCTGACGCTCCAGCGCAAGGATGGGAGCACAGTCCCCATCGACATCGGCCTCGCCCCCTTCCGGTTCGGTTCACGGTCGTGGGTCATCGCGACCATGCGTGACGACAGCGCCCGCCGGAAGGCGGTCGAGGCACGCCTCGACATCGAGCGGGCGAGCGCCACACTGCTTGCCGCGAGCGAGCACCGGTTTCGCCTCTCCTTCGAGAACAACACGTCGGGGATGCTGCTCATCGATCCCGAGGGCCGCATCGTCAGGGCGAACGCCGCCTTCTGCGAGATGCTGGGACGAGAAGAAGGCGAGATCATCGGTCGGGACCCGCTCGAGCTGACCCACCCCGAGGATCGCCCCCTCACCATCGACACCCGTCGTGAGGTGCTGAACGGTCAGGCCCGGCGGAGCAGCTACACCAAGCGCTACCTCCACCGAGACGGCCGGGAGATCTGGGCCGAGGTGGCGAGATCCCGTATCGAGGACGAAGAGGGCACTCTGTCGTGCATCGTGGTCTCGGTCCGCGACATCACCGAGGAGCGGACGCTCGCAAGCCAGTTGTCCTACCGGGCGCTCCACGATCCGCTCACCGGGCTTCCGAACAGGAGCCTCTTCGAAGACCGGTTGAACCATGCGCTCGAGCGCTCCGGGCGGCTGGCCAGCACGCCCGCCGTCGTGATGCTCGATCTTGACGGATTCAAGGAGGTCAACGACACGTTCGGCCACTACGTCGGCGACCAGCTGCTCGTGGCGGTCGCCCGGCGCCTCGAAGGCGCCCTGCGGGTCGGGGACACGCTCTGTCGCTCCGGCGGGGACGAGTTCTGGTATCTCGTCGAAGACCTCGGCCCTTCGATGACCGCCGAGGAGTTGGGGGATCGGCTCCTCGATGCCTTCGTAGAGCCGTTCTCCGTCGCGAACGAGCAATTCCATCAGGAAGCGAGCCTCGGCATCGCGTTCGGATCGGGCAAGGACACCCCCGAGGATCTCCTCCGGGCTGCCGATGTCGCCATGTACGAGGCCAAGCGCCTCGGCAAAGGTCGCTACGTCGAGTTCTCCCCCAGCCTTGCCGTCCGGTCGGCCTCCAACGTCGAGCTCAGGCGCGATCTCCGCCGTAGCCTCGGGAGCCCCGAGCTCATGCTGCACTACCAGCCGATCGTCGATCTCGGTTCCGGGGCGCTCGTTGGTTTCGAGGGCCTGATGCGCTGGGCACACCCCGAGCGGGGGTGGGTGGCGCCCGATGCGTTCATCCCCCTGGCCGAGCAGAGCGACCTCATCGTCGTCCTCGGCGCATTCGCCATCGACGAAGCGTGTCGCGCGCCCTCGTCGTGGCGCCGGCACCACGAGGCGCATGAGGCGTGCTCCGTCTCGGTCAACCTGTCGGTCCACCAACTGCGCAGCCCGACGTTCCTCTCCACCATCGACACCGCGCTGTCCTCCTCGGGGCTTTCACCGAACCGGCTCGTCCTCGAGATGACCGAGAGCGCCGCGCTCGTCGATATCGCCCTGAGCACGTCGGTGTTCGCCGGTCTGAGAGCCCTCGGCGTCCGTATCGCGCTCGACGACTTCGGGACCGGCTATTCCTCGCTCTCTTACCTGAGCCGTCTCCGCCCGGACATCATCAAGATCGATCCATCGTTCATCGCGAGGCTCGGCACGGACCCCTACGACGAGACCGTCGTGAAGGCGATCATCTCCCTCGGGCACGAGCTCGGTTCGGTCATCGTCGCCGAAGGGATCGAGCAGAGGAGCCAGCTCGATCACCTCCGGCTGCTCGGGTGCGACCTCGGCCAGGGCTATCTCTTCTCGCCGGCGGCACCGCTCGCGCAGACCGCGTCGACCATCAGGGCAGCTCACGAGGCCTGGCGAGGGGGACCCCGGTCTCCGGCTCCGCTCCAACGTAGGGACCTTCGGCCCTAGTCCGGTGCCCAGCGTGGGTCTTACACTCGGGGCCATCACGATCCCAGCTCCCGTGGCATCCGCGGCAAGGAGACCGTCATGGACCTGAACGACATGATCCTCATCAGCATCGACGATCACATCATCGAGCCCCCCGACCTGTTCGAGAAGCACATGGCCGCGAAGTACCGCGATCGGGCGCCGACGCTGGCCAAGAACCCCGGCGGTCCGGACCAATGGATCTTTCAGGGCGAGGCCACGGGCACCGCCGGTCTCTCCGCCGTGGTGTCTCTGCCCAAGGAGGAATGGGGCTTCGACCCCACCGACATCTCCCAGATGCGGCCGGGCTGCTACGACGTTGCGGAGCGGGTGAAGGACATGGACGCCAACGGCATGTTGGCCGGCATGAACTTCCCGACATTCATGGGCTTCGCCGGTTCCCACGTGGCCAAGGCCCCCGACCAGGAGCTGGCCGCAGCGACGATCGCGGCATGGAACGACTGGGCGATCGACGAGATCGCCGGCGAGCACCCGGGGCGGTTCCTTCCCATGGCGATCCTGCCCCACTTCGACATCGAGCGGTCGGTCGCCGAGATCCACCGGGTCGCAGCCAAGGGGTGTGTGGCGGTGTCGATACCCGAAGCTCCGTACGGGATCGGGCTCCCGAGCTTCGCGTCCGGCCACTGGGACCCGGTCTTCGCCGCCCTTCTCGATACCGGGATGATCCCCTGTATGCACATCGGGGGGGCGTTCGGGCTCATCAAGCGACCCGACGACGTTCCTCCGCTCCCCGACGACATCATCATCCTCGCTCCCCAGGTGATGGCGGTCACGACCACCGACATCATCCTGGGCGGCCTGTTGCAGCGGTTCCCGGACCTGAAGTTCGCGCTGTCGGAGGGCGGGATCGGGTGGGTGTCGTTCTTCCTCGACCGCCTCGACCGCCACGTGACCAACCATGCGTGGACCCATCTCGACAAGCTGCCGAAGGGCAAGACCCCGACCGAGATGTGGCGCGAGCACTTCCTCGCCTGTTTCATCACCGACCCCTCGGCACTCCGGCTGCGCGACCGGGTGGGCGTCGAGAGCCTCGCCTGGGAGTGCGACTACCCCCACTCCGACTGCACCTGGCCGTACTCCCCGGAACTGCTGCACGCCGAGCTGGACGCCGCCGGCTGCAGCGACGAGGAGATCGACATGATCACGTGGAGGAACGTGTCCCGTTTCTTCGACTACGACCCGTTCGCGGCCATCCCCAAGGAACAGGCGAGCGTCGGGGCATTGCGGGCCCGGGCCGCGGCGGCCGGAGTCGACACCCACGAGACCACCAAGGCGGAGTACAGCCGTCGGTACAGGGAGGGCCTGGTCCCAGCCGGCTGACCCTCGCTGCCGCTCGCTCGGTCATCCGGGAGGCTCGCGCTAGCTCGTGATCCCGAACCGCTCGAGCCCGAAACCGCGGATGGCGTTGCCCCGGGCCAGCTTGTAGATCTCGGCGTCGTCGAGCCGGGCTTCGGCACAGATCTTGGTGAGGACCTCCTTCGACAGCGGAAAGGTCGAGTCCGCGTGGGGGTAGTCGGTCTCAAAGCAGATCTGGTCCATCCCGATCACGTCGCGGTTCCGCAGCCCGGTGGCATCGTCGAACATGCAGCCGTATATCCGGCCGGGGATGTAGCTCGAGGGCGGGTCGGGGAGCCAGGACCCGAAGCTGTTGTCGCTGCGCTCCTCCCAGAGCTTGTCGGCCCGCTCGATGATGTAGGGCATCCAGCCGACCTGACCCTCCGAGTACGCGATCACGAGGCTCGGGTAGCGGGCGAGCGTGCCGGAGAAGATGTAGTCGAGCATCGAGCCCATGGCGTTCTGAAACGTCAGGGTCGAGCTGATGATGAAGGGGGCGTCCGGTGAGGTGCTCGGCATCTTTGACGACGAGCCGATGTGCATGCACACCACCGTCGCCGTCTCCTCGCATGCCTGAAAGAACGGCCGCCAGTAGTCGTTCTTGTCGTGCACCGAGGGGAGCCCCAGGGGGTGGGGGTTCTCGGGGAAGGTGACGGCGAAGCTGCCCTTGGCCGCGCAGCGCCGGATCTCCCCGGCCGCCAGGTCCGCGTCCCACAGCGGCACGATGGTGAGGGGGATGAGCTTGCCCGTCCCCTCGCCACCCGACCAGTCGTCGATCATCCAGTCGTTGTAGGCCTTCACGCACAGGAGGGCGAGCTCCTTGTCCTCGCGCTCGTTGAACGTCTGGCCGCAGAACCGTGGCAGCGTGTTCGGGAAGCAGATGGCCGCGTCGACGTGGTTGGCCGCCATGTCGGCCAGGCGCTCGGTCTTGTCCCACGAGCCCTTGCGGATCTCGTCGTACGTGGTCAGCCTGAAGCCGACCTCGTCGAACCCGACGGCCGCGGACAGCATCATGAGCGGCGAGACCAGGTCGTCGTAGTACCAGACATCGGCCCAGTCGGCGTCGTCGCTCTCGGCCCAGCCGCCGGCCGTACCACCACCCGGCGTGCCGCCCATGGCGATGCGCTTGCGCTCGACCCGCGGCCCCCGGTCGCGGTACTTCTTCGGGAGCCTCGAGCTCCACAGGTCCGGGGGCTCGACGACATGGTCGTCGACCGAGATGATCCTGGGGACCTCTGTCATGGCGTGCCCTCCCTCTTGCCCCGGTTCGGGGTGATCGACGCGTGGTCCGGACGAGGCCATGGTCAGTGCGTGGCCACGGTGTCGGTGTTGCGGCCCGAGCGCAGGACGGTCCCGCCGAGCGACCCGGTGGACTCCCCGCCTTCGATGGTGGGCACCCCGTTCACGAGCACCCGGGTCACCCCGATCGACCGGGAGGTCAGCCGCAGGCTTTCCCCGGGCAGGTCGTAGACCCGCTTGGCCGGACCGCTGTCGACGGTGTCGGGGTCGAAGATGCCGATGTCGGCGTAGCCGCCGACCGCGATCCGCCCACGGTCGCGCAGACCGAACATGCGGGCCGGCACGTCGGTCATCAGCCGAACGGCCCGCTCCAACGGGACCAGCTTGCGCCCGCGCAGGGTGTCGGCCAGAAAGCGGGTCGGGTAGGGCGACCCGAGCATGCGGTCGAGGTGCGCGCCGGCGTCGGAGCCGCCGATCAGCACGTCCTCGTGGTCCCACAGGTCCCGCCGTGCCGCCCAGTCCTCGGGCGCGTTGGCCGTCGGCAGCGGCCACAGCACCGTCTTGAACTCGTCGGCCGACGTGATCTCGACGAGCAGGTCGCCGGGGTCCATGCCCTTCTCCCTGGCGAGGTCGGTGATCAGGCGCCCCTCGTACCGGTGGTTCTGCTCGGCGACGGTGTCGCCGATCCGGTAGTTGGAGAAATCGGCCAGGCGCTCGAACACCGTCCCCTTGGCGTTGGCGGTCAGCGTCGCCCGCACGGCCGGGTCCATCAGCCGGCGGGTCTTCTCGGCGTGCGGCAGCGTCAGCACGTCGCGCCAACCGGGGATGAGCCACAGGGCGCAGAACGTGCCGAGGCTCATGTTGTTGTCGGAGAAGATCGGCATGGTGAGCGCCACCACCCGGCCCCCGATCTGGCGGGCGCGGGCGGAGGGCAGGAGCTGGTGCTCGGTGCGCTCGGCGTCCGACGCCTGCACCGACAGGACGTTCCAGTTGATCGGTCGGTTGGCGTGGGCGCTCATCTGGGCCAGCAGCTCGATCTCGCCGTCGGTGAAACCCTTCAGGCACCCCTCGACAATGGCCTCCAAGGTGGTGCCCGGGTGCTCGCTCACCACGTCGCAGAGCGCGAGGAGCTCCTCCTCGCTGGCCAGGCGCGAGGCCACCGGGTTCCCCTGATGGTCCGGGTGGGTGGACGACCGGGTGGTCGAGAGCCCGAGGCCCCCGGCCCGGAGCGACTGGTGCAGGACGCGTGAGATGGCCTCCACCTCTTCGGGGGTGGAGGCCCGCTCGAGCGACGCCGCGCCCATCACGTAGCGGCGAAGCGCGCAGTGTCCGACGAGGAACCCGGCATTCACCCCGATCCTGCCGTCGAGCCCGTTCAGGAACTCCCCGAACGTCTCCCACGTCCAGTCGATGCCGTTCTCGAGCGCGGCCAGCGGCATCCCCTCCACCTGGGCCATCATCCGGCGCGCGTAGTCGGCGTCGTCCTCCTTTATCGGCGCCAGGGTGAACCCGCAGTTCCCGCCGATCACCGAGGTGACCCCGTGGTTGGACGAGGGCGTGGCGTAGCCGTCCCAGTGGAGCTGGGCGTCGTAATGGGTGTGCGGGTCGATGAACCCGGGGGTCACCAGCTGCCCGTCGGCGTCGATCGTCTCGCGCGCGGGTTCGTCGACGTCGCCCACGGCCACGATCCGGTCCCCCCGGACCCCGACGTCGGCCTGACGTGGCGGGGCACCGGTACCGTCGACGACCGTTCCACCCCTGATCACGTAGTCGAGCATGTCGCCTCCGGGTCGCAGTCGGGGACCGGCGCGCCCACACGGCCGGCGGCGGACGCACAGGCCCCCCGGCACGGTCTCGCTCTCGGATCGGAGGAGCCCATCGACAGCGTCCCCCCTCAGGTCCCCACGGGAAATTGCTGGCGCCACGCACGCTACCAGTAACTGACAACTGCGTCTACCGGTAGTGGGTCAGCTCCATCCGGGCAGCAGGTTGCGCTCGCGGCAGACGTCCTGCGCGTGGATGTGGGCGCCGTTGAGCGACGCGGCCTCGGGCGAGCCCACCAGCCAGGCCACCGTCGCGCCGATGACGTCGGCCGGCGCCCCCGTGCTGTTGTCGAACCCGAACTGGGCCATGTCCATGGCGATGCGCTCGGTCGCCACGTAGCCGGGGTCGAGATTGAAGAAGAGGACGCCCCGGTCGCTCATCTCGGTGGCCAGCAGCCCGGCCACCCGGTGCAGGGCCCCCTTCGACGCGCCGTAGCCGAGCCCCCATCCCCCGCTGCCGGCCGGTGCCGGCGGGTCCATGAGGCCCGAGCTCGAGGTCAGGTTGACGACGATGCCCGAGGACCGGTCGAGCATCTCGTCGAGCACCAGCCGGGTGAGGATCAGCGGCGCGATCACGTTGGCCTGCAGGTGGCGGTCGATCAGCTCGATCGGGGTGTCGAGGAACTGGTCCATGTGGCCGGGGCCGACGTAGCGCGCGTTGTTCACCAGCACGTCGATCGGGCCCCACCGTTCCCGGACCGTGGTCACCGCCGACCCGAGGGAGACCCGGTCGAGCAGGTCGAGGTAGACGGGCATCGCCCGCCGGCCCGTCGCCTCCACGAGGGCCACGGTGGACTCCACCGAGCCCGGCAGGGGCCTCAGGTCGGAGCGCTTCACCGTCGAGGAGTGCTCCCGCGCCTCCCCCTCGCTCATGGTGCGCGCCGCCACGGCCACGTCGTAGCCGGCCCGGGCCAGGTGCACGGCGACGGCCTTGCCGATGCCGCGGCTGGCTCCGGTCACCATCGCCACCGGCGCCCGGCCGCCGGCTCCCCCAACGTCGCCCTGCGGAACCTGGCTCATCGAAGCCCCCCGATCGTCGTGGCCGTCATCATTGCCCAGAGGAGGGCGGTGCGCCACGTTGGATGTCGGCGGGGACCCGCACGATGCCCCGGGCGCGCAGCAGCTCCTCGTACCCCTCGGGATCGGCCGGGACCGGGGTCACGTCGCCGGTGTAGAACTCGAGCAGCCGGGTCCCGTCGGGGCCGGCCACCAAGGGCCCGAAGGTCGCCCCGTGCCCGAGGAGCACCGTCGTGCCGGGGGTGCAGTCGACCTCGCCGATGCGCACCGATCCCTGAAGGACGAAGACGACGTGGTCGCTGCCGTGGCCGTGGGCCTCCAACACCAGGCCGGGGTCGTACTCGGTGTAGAGGACCGTGGGGGCACCGCCCGACTCGACGAACTTGAGCCGGGCGGCCACCCGGCGGTCCCCGTGCAGCTGGGCCCGCACCTCGTGCCAGGGCACGTCGTCGACGTGCCGGAAGACCGGCCCGGTCACCAGAGCCGGTCCGCGTGGTCGTCGGTCCCCACGTTGGTCCCGAAGAACGGGGCCGCGAAGGTGAGCCGGGCCGCACCTCCCGATTCGACCGTCCTCCCGAAGTCCCGGAACGACTCCCAGGCGACAGCCGGGTCGGCGTCGACGAACACCAGTTGGACGAGCCGGTCCTCGCTCCCCCCGTCGGTCCCGAGGGCCATCGGCGACCGGGAGCGCTGCCCCGTCGGGCTCGGGTGCTTCGCCCACGAGGACCAGCTGGCGACGCCATCGGTCGCGAGCAGGCCGGGGACGGCCTCCGACTCGAGCCACCGGCGGTGCTCCTCGGCACCGACCCCCTCCGCCGGCTCGGTCACCACGACGCCCAGCCCGGGGAAGTGGTGGTCGAGCGAGAGCTCGAGGGGCACCGCGTCCTCGTCGGCGTACGCGACCGAGACCAGGTCGTAAATGCCGGTGTGGGCGTGGGTCCGCTCGTCGAATCCCCGCCCGTTGCCGTACAACCGGACCACCTGCTCGCCGGCCCACTTCAGGTGCTCGTCGACGTGGTCCTCGTGGATCCAGTAGGTCGAGAGGTAGGACCCGGCGTCGACCGGCTCGGCAAAAGGGCTCTCGGCGGGGAAGCGCAGGTCCTTCAGCGAGCGCGGGGCCACCCACCGCCCGCCGGAGAACAACCAGGGGCCGATCATGCACCCGGCGTAGAAGTGGTCCCGCTCGTACCACCGGTTGTAGGCCACCTCGCTGCCTCGATGCGGGTCGACCATGGTGAACAGCATGCTGCCGATCCGGACCGGGTACTCGTCCATCGGTTGCTCCTCGCTCGCGAAGATCCTCGTCAGGTCCCGAACAGGGAACGCTGGATGAACTCGGCCAGTCCCTGGGCCAGCTCGTCGGTGCTGGCCAGCAGCTGGCCGCGGAACATGGCCCGGTTGGCTCCCTCGATGACCGCGTAAATGGCCAGCGCGGCGATCTTGGGGTCGACGCCGCTGGCGCCCGTGGCACGGATGCGGTCGGCGATGGCGGCGACGCTGCGGTTCATCTCGCGGAGCGAGTCGACGCCGGCGGGCGTGTGGGGATCGGTGTTGAACGCCTCGCTGATGGCCTGCAGCAGGGCCCCGTGGGTCTGAAACCTGCGACAGACGTCAACGAGCCACGCCTGAAGCAGGGCCAGCCCGGCGGCGCCCGGCTCGAGCACCGGGACGGCCCGCGTGGCCGGGGCCAGGTCCCGGGTGACGTCGGCCATCGCCGCGGCCAAAAGGTCGTCCTTGTCGGCGAAGTGCAGGTAGACGGTCCCGTGGGCCGTGCCGGCGCGCTTGGCGATCCGGGCCATGCTGGCCCCGTGGTAGCCGTGGGAGCCGAACTCGGCCACCGCCGCATCGAGCAGCTTGGCGATCGTCCGCCGCCCGTGGGCCCGGGTGGTGCGGCTGGCGACGGTCAGGCTCCAACGGTCCGGCTCCTCACCGTCCGCCGTCTCGATCAGCTCCTCCGCTGCGGGCACCGTTCGCTCCGTCCTCCATCGACCCAGCCGACCTCGCCGGTACCACCTCGAGAGCCGGCACCGTATCCCCCCGGACCGGACCGGACGAGCCTAACCAAAGCTGACAGTCGCGTCTATCGGGATCGTCCGGGGGCTCCCCATGCAACATCGCCGTCAGGTTGTGTATCTTGCCCGAAGCACAGCGGAGGGGGAGCTCAGGTGCCACAGAACGTCGGGCCGATCGAATGGACCGAGGACGCGCTCACGCTGCGCCGGTGCGTGTACGAGCACTGGTGCCGGCACGGCGTCGGTCCCAACCTGCTCGACGTGCACCGGGCGACGGGACTCGACCGGCGTCGCATCGTGCAGGCCTACAAGCAGCTGCAGCTCGGCATCATCTGCGTCGTCACCGAGGACACCCAGAACGCCAACCTGCTGAAGTTCCAGCCGTTCTCGAGCTTCCCCAGCCAGGTGAAGTCGTTCGTCGACGGGGAATTCCACAGCTACGTCGGCTGCGCCATGGAGTCGATGGCCTTCAGCAAGATGCCGCCGTTCGCGGGGAAGGAGGTCCGGTTCGAGGGCTGGTGCGCCTGCTGCTTCGAGCCCATCTCCTTCACCTCGCGCGACGGGGGCGTGGCCACCGACCGATCGCACCCGGACTTCCGCATCCACGTGAGCACCAGCCCGTGGGACTGGAACAACGTCGACATCGTCCCGATGTGCGACTCCATGAACTTCGTCGTCGACGCGGAGCACGCCGACCGTTACGAGCACCAGATCGCCCGCCGGGGCGTCCTGGTGACTCCCGAACAGGGCATCCTGTTCGTCTCGTCGGTGGCGGACAACCGGATGTGGGACTTCCATTGGCCGGCCGGATCGATGACCCCGGGCCCGATCATCAACGGGTTGCGGGCCCTCGGGGTCGACACGAGCCCCTGGGGGGAACCATGAGCGTCGCCGTCCCGTCCCCGATCGCCTTCGGGATGCAGCTCCCGATCCAGTCGCGCAGCAAGCTCTACCGCGAGCCGTGGGAGGACGGCGCCGGACGGGACGAGCTGGCCGCGGTCGCCCGGGCCGCCGACCGCGCCGGGCTCGCGTACGTCGCCGTCTGCGACCACGTGGCCATCCCGCGCGACAGGGCCGAGAGCATGCAGACCGCCTGGTACGACACGGTCGCCACCCTCGGGTGGCTGGCCGCACAGACCACGCACGTCCGCCTGCTCTCCCACGTGTTCGTCGTCGCCTACCGCCACCCGCTCGTCACCGCCAAGTCGTTCATGACGCTCGACCACCTGTCGGGCGGCCGGGTCATCTTCGGCGTGGGGGCCGGACACGTCCAAGGCGAGTTCGACGCCCTCGGCGTCCCGTTCGACCAGCGGGGGAAGATCACCGACGACGCCATCGACGTGATCCGGGCGGCCTTCGACGACGAGTTCTGCGACGTCGACACGCCGAGGTGGTCGGTGCACGACGTCGGCCAGGCGCCACGGCCGGACCAGGCCCACCTCCCGATCTGGGTCGGCGGGTCCTCGCGCCCCGCACTGCGCCGGGCGGCCGAGCGTGGGGACGGCTGGCTGCCCCAGGGCCCGCCGGCCGAGGGCATGGCGTCGGCCGTCGCCTTCCTGCACGAGCGCCGGGCCGAGCTGGGCCGGACCCAGCCCTTCGCGGTGGGAGGGTTCGCCATGCCGATGTACGTCGGCTCGCCGAGCTGGGACCTCGGGGACCACGCGGTCTCGGGCTCCCCCGAGTTGCTGGCGGCGAGGATCCGGGAGTGGGCGTCGGTGGGGGCCACCCACCTGCAGATCCGGCTGCGCAGCCGGAGCGCCGACGAGCTCGTCGACCAGGTCGGCACCTTCGGCGCCGAGGTCGTCCCGCTCACCCGCTGACCGGGCCACCGGGCCGACCCGGGCCGACCGGGCCGCTATCTGACGATGGCACCCCCGTCGATCGGCAGCTGCACGCCGGTGATGTAGCGAGCCTCGTCGGACACCAGCCACAGCACCGCGGCGGTGACGTCCTTGGCGTCGACCCACGCGATGGGGAGCACGCTCACCGCCGACATCATGTTGGCGAGGTCCTCGCGGCCGGGGTTCTCGATCTCGGGCATGAACAGGCGGTAGGTGCCCTCGTTCTGCAGCATCGGCGTGTCGGCGTTGGTCGGGTGCACGGTGTTGACCCGGATCCAGTGGGGCGCCAGCTCGTTGGCGAGGGACTGCATGAGCCCGACCACCCCGTGCTTGGCCGCCGAGTACGGCGCCGTGTGGGCGAAGCCCCTGATCCCCGCCGTCGAGCTCGTGATGACGATGGAACCGCCCTGACCACGCTCGATCATGTGGGGGATCACCGCCCGCACGGTGTTCCACACCCCGGTCAGGTTGATGTCGACCACGTCCTTCCACGTCTGCTCGGGGTACTCCCACGCCCGGTTGAGGCTCACCACCCCGGCGTTGGCCAGGCAGATGTCGACGTGCCCGAAGAGCCCGATCCCCTCGTCCACCACCGCCTGCAAGGACGCGAAGTCGCGCACGTCGGCCCGACGGGCCAGGATCTTCCCGCCGACCTGCTCCACCAGGCGTACCGTCTCGTCGAGGTCCTCGGGCGTCGCCAGCGGGTAGAGCACCGCGATGGAGTCGACGTCCTTGCAGATGTCGATGGCGATGATGTGGGCGCCCTCCTCGGCCAGGCGGATGGCGTGCGATCGACCCTGCCCCCTCGCCGCGCCGGTGATGAACGCGACCTTTCCGTCGAGCTTGCCCATGTTCTCCCCCATCTCGTGGGCCCCGCCCCGGTCGGGGTGAGCCCGTCCGTAGCACTATACGGGCTCCACCTGCGACCGGTCCCCGGGTGGAACCGGTCGCAGGTGGGCCGGGTGCCGGGCGGGCACGGCATGGGCCGGGCGCTGCCGAGGAATTGGGCGCCGTGCGAATTGCCCTGCCGGTAGGATGCGGCGATGCAGAGCGCGGCGACCCCGGCCAAGGGGGCGACCCCGGCCAAGGGGAGGAGGTCCCGCCCCCCGGCGCCCGCCCCCCGGTCGCTCCCGGACCTTCGGGCCCGGCTCCTCGCGGCGGGACAGCGGGTCTTCGCCGAGCTCGGCTACGCGGGCACGAGGGTCGACGACATCATCGAGGCGGCCGGCACGTCCCGGGCCACCTTCTACCGGTACTTCAAGAGCAAGGACGCGCTCTTCACCGAGTTGAGCCGGACCTGCTTCACCGACATGCGGGTGACCACGCGGGCCCTCGGGTCGCTCGCCCCCGGGGACGGGGCACGCGCCCAGTTGATCGAGATCCTGCACGCCTGGAGAGATCTTCTCGACCGCCACGGGGGGGTCATCCGGGCGTGGTTCGAACGCGAGGCGGTGCCCGACTCACCGATCTCGCGCGAGGCGACCAAGGCCTTCGACCGGCTCTTCGAGGAGCTGCTGACCCCGATCCACGCGGCCGACACCGGATCGGCGGTGCATCCCGAGATGCAGGCCGTCCTCCTGTTCATCCTGATCGACCGGTCGTACTACTACCTGACGTCGCGCCAGTCCCAGATCAACCCGGACCGCCTCGCCCCCACCCTGGCGACGATGATCGAACGGTCCTACCTCGGGGCGGGCGCACCGCCGCCGGGGCGGCGCCTGCGCATCACCCATCACTGAGGCGACCGCCGGGCCCACGACGATCGCGCCGGCCCCGAGACGATCTCCTCGGGCTACGTTGGTCCGGTGCAGGAGCACGACGGGGAGGCGATGCGGTCGGCTGAGGGCATGCGCGTCCTCGAGCTCGGCCGGCACATCGGCGTTGCCTCGGCCGGGCTCGCGTTGACCGCCCTCGGGGCTGACGTCGTGCAGGTCCGCCTCCCCGACCGCGCCGTGCCTGCGGCCGAGGCGACCTACTACGACCGTGGCCGCCGCACGCTCCATGGCGAACCCGGCGGGGACCTCGGCGAGCTGGCGTCGCTCGCCGACATCGTCCTCACGGACCTGGCGGACCCGGAGCTGGCCGCGATGGGCGTCCCGGCCGACGCCGGCGGGCTGCGCGCCGGCCCGGACGCGCAGGTCCTCGTCAGCGTGCGGAGCCTCGGCCGCACCGGTCCCAACCGGGACTTCCGCATGACGGATCTCACCGAGTGGGCCTCCACCGGGCTGGCGAACGTGACCCGCCGTCCCCATCCCGGCGACGACGAGCGCTACGTGCCCGTCCTGCCGCCGGGGCACCAGCCCCAAGCGCTCTCCGGCTTGGCGGCGGCGACGGCGGCGCTCGTCGGCCGCCGCTGGGCCCGGATGCGCCAGGAGCCGGTCGTCGCCGACGTGTCGGTGCAGGAGGTGGCGGCGGCGATGTTGCACGGGATCTTCCCGAACTTCGTGTGGAACGGCATCGTCACCGGTCACCCCACCTCTGCGTCGACCGCACTCGGCATGTTGCTGCCCGCGATGGACGGCGACATTTACGTGCGCACGCTCGACCCCCGGCAGTGGGACGCGCTGATGGCGTGGGTGGACGACCAGGCCGTGGAGGCCATCGGTGCCGACCCCGACAGCCGGCTCGCCAACAACGACGCGCTGTGCCTGCTGCTGGGCGAGTGGACCTCAACGCAGCACCGGGTCGAGCTGCTCACGGAGGGGCAGCGCCGGCACATCCCGATCGCGCTCCCGCGCTCGCTCGACGACGTCCTGGCGTGGCAGCAGCTGCGGGCCCGCGACGTCTGGCGCACCGTCGACCTCGACGGCTCGGCCGTGGAGGCGCCGCGCCTGCCTCTGTTGGAGCCGCCGGGCTGGCGCGTGACGGCCGGGGCACCTGCCGAGGAGGTCGCGGCGCGGTGGCGGAGCGCGACATGAGCCCGGGGCCGCTCGGGGGTGTCCGGGTGCTCGACTTCGGCTGGACGTGGGCCGGGCCCTACTGCGGGATGATCCTCACCGATCTCGGCGCGGACGTGATCAAGATCGAGACCCATCACCGGCTCGACATGCTGCGGCTCTCGGGCGCGTTCGCCGACGGCGTGCGCGACGAGGAGCGAAGCGGCTGGTACTCGGCCACGAACCGGGGCAAACGCTCGATCACCGTCGACATGAAGCACCCCGAGGGCCGCCGGCTCGCCCTCGACCTGGCGGCGATCAGCGACGCCGCCATCGAGAACTTCTCGCCCGGCGTGCTGGCCCGCCTCGGCCTCGGGTGGGAGGACCTGTCGGTCGTCAACCCGGGGATCGTGCTGCTGTCGCTCTCCGCGTACGGGGCCACGGGGCCCGAGCACGACTACGTCGCCTATGGCGACCACCTGGGCTACGCGTCGGGTCTGGCGTCGGTCATCGGCCATCCCGACGACGGCCCCACGCCGATCAACACGTTTTACGGCGATCCGGTCGCGGGGATGTACGGAGCGCTGGCGATCGTCGCCGCGCTCGAGGAGCGCGACCGCACCGGTCTCGGGCGTCATCTGGAGTACTCGCAGGTGGAGGGTCTGCTCACGATGATCCCGGGCCCGATCGTCAACCGGTCCTCGGGGGCGCCGGTGCAGCGCCTGGCCGACAAGTCCCCGGCGATGGCGCCCCACGGCTTCTACCGCTGCGCGGGGGACGACGCATGGGTGGCGATCGCCGTCGAGAACGACGAGGCGTGGGGAGCGCTGCGCGGCATCGTACGCGGCGCCGACATCGACCTCGCCGACCTGGCGACGTTGGAGGCCCGCAAGGCTGCGGAAGGCGCGCTCGACGCGGCGGTCTCGGCGTGGACGGCGACGCTGTCGCCGTGGCAGGTCACCACCGCATGCCAGGACGTGCGCGTGGCCGCCTACCCGCTCATGAGCTCCCCCCGACTGGCGTGGGACGCACACCTGCACGAGCGCGACTTCTTCCGATGGGTCACCCATCCCGTCGCCGGACCCGGCCCGCTCCCGGGCGTCGTCTTCCGCATCGGGGACGAGGGTGCCCGCGTCCGCGGACCGGCGCCGCTGATGGGCCAGCACAACGAGGAGGTCTTCATGGGCCTGCTCGGCCTGAGCCGTACCCGCTACCAGCGGCTGGTCGCCGGCGGGGCGATCGCCTGACCCTGACGCCGATAGAGGAGATCCCATGGATCGCATCAACCACGTAAAGATCGTCACCCCCGACCCGGAGGCGATCGACCGCTTCCTCCGGGAGGTCCTCGACTTCCCCGAGGGATGGTCGCTCGGGCCCGAAGGCGACGCGCCGACCGCTTCCTCCGACGTCGTCTCGCCGGCCCGTGACGGCGACGGCAACTTCACCCAGGAGGCGGTGTTCGCGTTCCGGGGGAGCTCGGGGCTCGGCGGTCGGATCACCGGCTCGACCGAGAGCCGCCAGTTCCAGATCCTCAGAGGCGACAAGGCCCACATCTGGGCTGTCGCCGTCGGGACGAGGAACCTCCAACGGGCACACGACCGGTGCATCGAGCGGGGCATCCCGTGCACCGACCTCGACATCACCAAGTGGGGTGAGGGCGGCATCCGCTTCTTCTTCGCCGAGGTCGCCGGCATCGTCTTTGAGATCATGCGGGTGGAGACCTCGGCGTGACCGACGTGCTGTCGTCCCGCGACGGAGCCCTCGGTGCCGGCGCCGGCGCCGGCCGGTCAGCTTCCGGGGGCGAACGTCCGGAGACCGGCGAGGCGGGCGGCGGCACTCTGCCTCTCGTCGTAGCTGACGAACCCGTCGTGCGGGAAGACGTCGAGCGCGGCGGCCAGGTGGACGGAGTCGAGCGCCCGCAACACCGGCTCGGCCAGCGCGCCGGCGACGAGGAGCAGCTCACGGGCGAGTGGGCGCAGGGCAACGGCATCGACGAGCTCCTCGGTCCGGGCGATCAGGACGTCGACCGGAAGGAGCGGGTCCGCTGCCGCCGCACGCCTCACTGCTCGGGGCAGCTCGGTGAGCACCAGCTCACAGGAGACGAGATCGGCGCCGGCGAGGAACATCCGCAGGGCCGCCGTCTCGGGTTCGTCGCGTACGAGCTTCACGAGCGCAGAGGAATCGACGTAGTAGAGCCGCAAGTTCAGCGCTCGGCCCGGATCTCGTTGAGGGCGCGGCTCAGCGCGTAGGGATCGCCGCCGAGCTCGATCGGCTCCGGTAGCCCGCGACGAACCGGGCGGACGACCCGCCCCTCGGCGACCAGCCGGTCGAGGGCCGTCCCTGTGGCGGGCGGAGGACCCAGCTCGGCGACGGGACGATTGTGGTCGGTGACGAGCAGGCGCTCACCCCGCGCCACGCGCTCGAGGTACCGGCTCAGGTTCTGGCGCAGCTCCGCGATCCCGACCGTCGTCGACATGTACAGAATTGTAGCAGATCGGACGGTGCCCCGGGATCAGGCGGGCCAGACGATGCTCTGCAGCTCGCTGTACGCCTCCATGCCGAAACGGGCGCCGTCGCGGCCGACACCGCTCATCTTAAAGCCGCCGAAGGGGGTGCCCGGGTTGCGCCCGGAGGTGTTGATGCCGACGTTGCCGGCCCGGAGCCGGCGGGCCACCTGGTAGGCACGCGCCGTGTCCCTGCTGAACACGTAGTCGTACAGCCCGTAGGAGGTGTCGTTGGAGACGGCGATCCCCTCCTCCTCGTCGTCCACGGGCACCACGACGACGACCGGCCCGAAGATCTCCTCGCGGACGACGTGCATGTCGTTGCGGCACCCGGCCAGCAGGGTCGGCGCGACGAAGAACCCCTTGGTCAGGTGCTCGGGGCGGCGGCCGTCCACCACCACGTCGGCCCCGGCGTCGGCCCCGGAGGCGATCATCGACTCGATCCGGTCACGCTGTGCCGCGGAGATGACCGGGCCGACCACCGTGGCCGGGTCGAGCGGATCGCCGGTCGTGAGCAGGCCCGCCGCGGCCGCCAGCCCGTCGACCAGCTCGTGGTAGATGGAGCGGTGGGCGACCACCCTCGTCGGCGCCGTGCAGATCTGCCCCGAGTGGAAGGCCCAGACGCTCATGATGTTGCGGACGGCGTTGGGGAGGTCGGCGTCGGCCAGCACCAGCGCCGCCCCCTTGCCGCCGAGCTCCATCAGCAGGCGCTTCATCGTCCTGCCGCCGGCCTCGAAGATCTTCGCCCCCACCACCGTGCTCCCGGTGAAGGAGATCATGTCGACGTCGGGCGAGTCGACCAGGGCGGCGCCGACCTCGGGCTTCGACCCGGTGAGGAGGTTGACCACCCCGGGCGGGAAGCCCACCTCGTCGAGCACCCGGACGAGCTCGATGGTCCCGAGGGGATCCTGCGGCGCCGGCTTGATGACGACGGTGTTCCCCATGGCCAGCGCCGGCCCGATCTTGCCGGCCGTGTTGGTGAGCGGGAAGTTGTAGGGGGTGATGCAACCCACCACCCCCACCGGCTGGCGGGCGGCGACGGCGCCGAGCAGGGCGCCCGGGGCCAGCTGCGAGGAAGGGGTGGCACTGGGCAGGAGGGGGATGTCCCAGTCGCGCAGACCGAGCTCCGCGAACTCGAACAGGCGGTTGGTGCACCCGGGAACCTGCTGACTCGCCGCCACCGCCTGGGTCGCCCCGGTCTCGGCCTGCACCAGGGGCACCACCTCGGCCTCGCGCCGGCGCCACCGTTCGGCCGCCGCCCGGATGAGCGCGGCGCGCTCGTGGCGTGGCGTGCGCGACCACGACCCGAAGGCCTCCCTGGCCGCGGCGATGGCGTCGGCCGCGTCGTCCGTCGTCGCCTCGGGCGCGTGACCGACCACCTCCTCGGTCGCCGGGTTCACCACGGGGTAGGTCCCCGCCCGGGGAGTGACCCAGTCCCCCCCGATCCGCAGCTGCCACGTCTCCTCCGGTCTCGCGATGCCCATGTTCCTCGCCTCCGTCTCGGTCCCCTGCACCCGACGAGCGGGCGCGCCCGGGTGCGTTCAGGTCGGGATCCTCAACCGCAGCCCGGCCTTGATGATCTTGCCCGTCGAGGTCCGGGGGAGCTCGTCGACCAGATAGATCTCCTCGGGCACCTTGAACCTCGCCAGGCGCTCCCCCACGTACTCCTGAATGGAGGCGACGTCGGGCTCGGGGTGCTCCTCGGAGGGCACGACGAAGGCCACCACCCGCTCCCCGAGCACCGGGTCGGGCTTCCCCAGGACGGCCACGTCGGCCACGTGGGGGTGGAGCCGGACGACCCCTTCGATCTCCATCGACGAGATGTTCTCGCCGCCCCGCCGCACGATGTCCTTCTTGCGGTCGACGAAGAAGAAGTAGCCGTCCTCGTCGAAGTAGCCGAGGTCCCCGGTGTGGAACCACTCGGCGTCGATCACCGCGGCGGTGGCCTCCTCGTCCCTGAGGTAGCCGTCGAATGCGATGGTGCCCCGCCGGAAGACCACCTCGCCCTCCTCGTCCGGCGCCGCCTCGGTCCCGTCGCCGCGCTGCACGGTCATGGTGGAGCCGGGGAACCGCCGCCCGGCCGAGCCGGGCCGGCGCTCCTCGCCGAGGCGGGTGTAGGTCCCGAAGCCGGCCTCGGTCATGCCGTACCAGTCGATGAGGGGCGCGCCGAAGCGCTCCTCGATGAGCGGCGCCGTCCGCGCCGCACCCAGGACGATCAGCACCCGCAGGTCGTGGCGCCGCTCGCGGGGGCTCTCGGGCCGGCCCATCAGGATGTTCACCAGCGGCGCCAGGGTCCACAAGAAGGTGGGCCGGTAGAGGTCGACGAGGTCCCAGAAACGGCTGGCCGAGAACCTGCGGGGGAAGACCACGCTGGCGCCGTGCAGCAGCACGGCCATCAGGCCGCCCATGCCGTTGCCGTGGAAGAAGGGCGTGACCAGGATCCCCCGGTCCTTCGACTCGAGCCCGAACATCTCGCGGTAGTCGGCGCCGGTCAGCTGGCCCGCTTCGTTCACCACCGCCTTGGGGCGGCCGGTGGTCGTCCCCGAGGTGTACATGATGTGCTCGGAGAAGCCGAAGCCCTCGGGCGGCAGCGCCGCGCCCGGGTCCCCGGGCGCCTCCGAGAGGAGCTCGGCGTAGGAGAGGGCGCCCCCGGCCACCGGGGCTCCGGCGGCAGCGCCCCCGGCGGCAGGGAAGGCGACCACGTGGCGCAGGCGCGGCACGGCGTCTTTGAGCGCGACCATCCGGGCGGCGAGGTCGTGGTCGCAGATCACCGCGGTCGACCGGGAGTGCTCGAGGATGAACTCCACCTCCGGGTCCGTCCACTCGGGATTGCCGGCCACGCAGCGCAGGCCGGCGGCCCCGGCCCCCAGGTAGGCCTCCACCCACTGCGGCTGGTTGGCGGCGAGCAGGGTGACCGTCTCGCCCGGGGCGACGGCGAGCTCGCCGTGCAGGGCGGCGGCGATCGCCGCGGCGTTGTGGACCAGCTCGCCGTAGGTCCGGGTCCCGTCGGTCTCGGTGACGAGGGCGAGCGCGTCGGGCTGCGCCGCGGCCCATTGCCCCACGGCGTCGAACATGGTCGTCATGAGCTCTCCGTCCTCGGTTCCTTCACGGTCAGCCTGTCAGTCGGCCAGGTAGGTGGCCAGGAGCTCTTCGCGGCTGGGCAGCTCCGAGTGGGTTCCCGACACCGCGACCCGTCCCGTGGCGAGGACGTAGGCCCTGGCGCACAGGTCGAGAGCCAGCCCGGCGTTCTGCTCCACGAGGACCATCGACACCCTGGGGGCGATGGAGCGCAGGGCGTCGAACACCGTCTTCACCACCATCGGCGCCAGGCCGAGCGAGGGCTCGTCGAGCAGGAGGACCCGGGGCGACGCGAGGAGGGCGCGACCGATGGCCACCATCTGCTGCTCGCCCCCCGAAAGGGTCCAGGCGCCGCGCCGGCGCAGGGCGGTCAGCTGCGGGAAGAGATCGTAAATCTCGCCGAGGCTGAAGAGCGGGTCGCGACCGCCCCGGGCCGTCGCGCCGATGACGAGGTTCTCCTCGGCACTGAGGCCGGCGAACAGCCGGCGGCCCTCGGGTATGTGGACGACCCCCGCCCGGGCGATGTCCTCGGGCTGGTGGCGGCTGACGTCCTCGCCGTCAAAGACGACCGAGCCGGTGGAGGGGATCAGCCCCGAGATGGCGTGCAGGGTGGAGGTCTTGCCGGCACCGTTGGCGCCGAGCAGGGCCACCGCCTCCTTGGTCCCGACCCGCAGGTCGATGTGGTCCACCGCCGGCGTGGGGGTGCCGTAGGTCACGGTCAGGCCCCGCACCTCCAACAGGGTCGTCACACCGCCTCACCGAGGTACGCGTCCATCACCGCGGGATCGAGCCAGACCTCCTTGGGCGGTCCGGAGGCGATCTGCCGGCCGAGCTCGAGCACCACGATGCGTTGGCACAGCTGCTCGATGAACGCGATCTTGTGCTCCACCACGATGAGGCTGACGCCTTCGGCGATCGCCCCCGCGAGCAGGACGGCCAGCCGATCGGTCTCGGCGGTGTTCAGGCCGGCCGCCGGCTCGTCCATCAGCAGCAACCGGGGCCCGGCCATGAGCGCCCGGGCGATCTCGAGCCGCCGCCGCTCCCCGTAGGAGAGGCCTCCGGCCCCGAGATTGGCCTTGTCGAGCAGGCCCACCCGGGCCAGCGCGTCGCACGCGTCCTGCCAGCGCAGCTTCTCCTGCCGCCACATGGCCGGGCGGAGCGGCCAGGCTCCGATCAGGCCCCTCAGCCGGGTGTCGGGCGAGGTGACGAGGATGTTCTCGAGGCAGGTGACGTTCTGGTCGACCTGGGGCGTCTGGTAGGTGCGGAAGACGCCGTGGCGGGCGATGGCCCCGGGGCGACCGAGGGGAACGGCCCTGCCCTCCACCTCAACCTGCCCCTGGGCCGGCACCAGGCCCGAGATCGCGTTCAGGAACGTCGACTTCCCCGAGCCGTTCGGGCCCACGAGCCCGACCACCTCCCCGGCCCGCTCGATCGACAGGGACAGGTCGCCTATGGCGACCACCCCGCCGAAGCGGACGGTCAGGCCCCGGCACTCGAGCAGCGGGGTCATGCGGCACCCCGGGACTTCAGCTGGGCCCGGCGCATCCGGATCTCGGCCGGCAGCGACGTGAGCCCGCCGGGCAGCACGAGGATGACCAGCAGGATGGCGATGGCGTAGATCAGCTGCTCGTAGTTCTGCAGGCCGCTCAGCTCCTGGGGGAGCACGGTCAGCACGATGGCCCCGATGACCGGGCCCCAGACGAAGCCGACACCACCGAGCAGCACCATCAGCAGCACCAGCAGCGCCACGCTCACCGAGTTGGAGGTGGAGAACGAGGAGAGGTCGACGAACCCCGAGAGGGAGGCGAGCAGCGCGCCGGCCGCCCCCATGTAACCGGCACCGGCGGCGAACGACACGATCTGGGTGTAGCCGGCCCGCAGGCCCGAGGTCTTGGCCACCTGGCCCATGTCGCGGACGAACACCAGGTCCCGCTGGGCCGGCGAGCGCTCGAAGAGGATCAGCAGACCCACCCCGATCATCGCCACCGCGGCGCAGAGGTAGTACTGCTTGGTATTGGTGTCGAACGTGAAGCCGAAGATCGACGGCGGCGGGATGTCGAAGCGTCCCTGGTCGCCCCCGGTGAAGGACTTCCAGTTCTCGAGGATGATGAGCACCAGCTGGCCGAAGGCGAGGGTGGCGATGGCGAAGTGGATGAGCGGGGATCGGACCAGCAGCAGCTTGGTGAGACCCCCGACCACCGCGGAGACCACGACGGCGGCGGCGAACGCCAGCAGGAACCCCTGGCTCGGCGCCAACCAGGCCAGGACGTAGGCACCGACGGCGTAGTAGGCGGGCGTGGCGAAGCTGAACTGGCCCCCGAGGGCGAATTGGAAGTAGAAGCCCAGCGACAGGATGACGAACAACCCCGAGTTGATGGCGATGTTGTACCCGTAGCCGCTGCGCACGACGATCGGCACCAGCGCGGCGACGAGCAGCACGGACAGCCAGGTCGCCCCCTGGTGCCGGGAGTACACCTGCGGGCGCACCAGCCGGGCCGCCAGGTTGTCGGAGAGCTCGGACAGGGGGTCGGCCCTGGGCGGTGCGCCGCCCTCAGTAACGGACACCGACCGTCGCCTTCACGAGCCCTTCGGGACGGATCGCCAGCGCCACCAGCAGGATGATGTAGGGGTAGGCCTGGTTGAAGTTGGGCGACACGTACCCGCCGAGCAGCTGCTGCACCACGCCGACGAGGATCGCCGCCCCCATCGCCCCGCCCACCCGGTCGAACCCGCCGAGCACCACCGCGGCGAACGAGGACAGCAGCAGGGTGAACCCGAGGGTCGGCGACGCCGACAGGATGGGGGCGATCAGGAGCCCTCCGATCCCGGCGACGGCGGCGGAGAGGCCGAACATGAGCATCGTGAGACGCGACGCCCGGATGCCCTGCAGCACCGCCGCGTCGCGGTCCGAGGAGACCGCCCTGACCTGGCGGCCCAGCGCCGTGCGCTGCAGCATGAACTGCACGAGCAGGAACACGACCAGCGTCACCACGATGATCAACACGTCCTGGTAGGGGATCGCCGCGCCGAAGACCCGCCACACCCCGTTGCCGAAGGCCGCGGGCAGGGGCCTCGGGGTGTTGGTGAAGACCAGCCCGATGATCGCCTCAATGAGGAGCGAGAGGGCGAAGGTGGAGATGACGATGGCCAGCAGCGGCCGTTTTCGCAGGGGCGCGTACCCCACCCGCTCGACGACCACGCCGACCCCGAAGGACAAGACGATGGCGAGCACGTAGGCGAGCCCGGTCGGGAGCCGGAGGTCCACCAGCAGCCAGATGCCGAAGTAGGCGCCCAGCGACAGCAGGTCGCCCTGGGCGAAGTTGACGACCCCGGTGGTCTTGAAGAGCAGCACGATGCCCAGCGCCACCAGCCCGGCGATGGCGCCGTCGGTGATCCCCGAAAAGAGGATCGAGATGAAGCGGGCCACCGGGACCTCAGGCGCCCACGAGTGCGGCGGACCTCATCGAACCCATCGGTCTCCCCCATTGCCCGATCGCCCGGACGGGAGCCGACCAGGCCGGGACAGTCTGTCCGTGGCCCGTGGTGGCGTCAAGATGGCC
>DATKRB010000048.1:0-115258 GCA_035532415.1 Acidimicrobiales bacterium
CTGGCAGCCCCAACGGGATTCGAACCCGTGTCTCCACCTTGAGAGGGTGATGTCCTTGGCCACTAGACGATGGGGCCTTGCAGGTCGCGTCCGCTCTCCGGACCCGGTTCCTGAAGCTCGGGGGGAAGGACTCGAACCCTCAATAACTGGACCAGAACCAGTCGTGTTGCCGATTACACCACCCCCGAACGGGCGAGCTACGAGGCTACCCGACCCGGCAGCGCAACCGCGAACCGGGGGTGCCTCCGTGGCCGTTATCCCAGGTCGGCGTGCAGCCGACCGAGGTACCGGTAGCCGATCATCCGTCCCAACCCGACCCCGGCAGCCTCCTTCAGGAAGTAGGGCACCGTCGACCAGCCGGTGATCGGCGAGGTCCTCGTCGGGGTCGGGAACGCGACCAGTCCCTGGTTGGTGGCGATGGCCATGCTGCGATCCTCGTGGAACGGGTCCGTCACCACCAGCACGATCCTCCCGCCCTGGGACTTCACGATGGGCGCGGCGTCGGCAAGGTTCTGGTAGCTGTCGGTGCCGCCTGCCTGCCGGATGTCCCCCGCCGGGACCCCCTGTTCCCGGAGATAGCGGGCCCCCGTCTCGGACTCGGTGAACTGGTCACCCTTCTCCTTGCTGCCGGTCACCACGATCAGGTGCGCGTAGCCCTGGCGGTAGAGCAGCCGGGCCTCGTCGAGCCGGGCCCGCAGGTCCGGCGAGGGCACCCCGTCGTACTGCGCGGCGCCCATCACCACGATGGACGTCGCCGGTCGGGCCTGGTAGTGGCGGGAGGTCAGCCACACCTGCACCAAGGTGATCCCGAAGTAGACGACGGCCAGGGCGAGGATCAGGGAGAGGACCCGGAGAGCCAGCCGGATCGGCCAGAGCATCAGCCGGATGGGCCCGAAGAGCATCAGCCGGCGTCGCCGGCCACGCCCGCCTCTTCGATGGCGCGCCGCAATCTGCGGAGAACCTCGTCTCGTCCGAGGACCTGCAGCGACTCGAAGAGGGGCGGGCCGACCGACCGGCCCGTCACCGCCACCCGGATGGGCGCCTGCGCCTTCCCCAGCTTGCGGCCCTGGGCCTCGGCGAGAGCCAGCGTCACCTCGTGCAGCACCCCGGCCGTCCACCCGCAGGAGCCGTAGGCCTCCACCGCCGCGCCCAGGATCGCCCGGCTGCCGGCGTCGCGCCCGATCGCCTTGTCCCAGCTCGCCTGGTCGAAGGGGGGGTCGGCGAGGAACACGAAGTCCACCATGCCCGGCACCTCCCCCAGCACCGCGACCCGCTCCTGCACGAGCGGGGCCAGAAACTCGAACTTCGCCTCGTCGAACCGCTCGACGGGCCATGCCCGACCGGCGCCCTCGGGAGACCACTGGTCCTCGCTGGGGCAGACCCAGGGCCGGCAGGCCCGGACGAAATCCTTCAGGGGCAACCGGCGGATGTACTCGCCGTTCATGTGGGTGAGCTTGCGGACGTCGAAGAAGGCCGGCGCGTGGTGGACGTCCTCGAGCCTGAACTCGCGGACCAGCACCTCCAGCTCCACCATCTCGGCGTCGCCGGGCGGACTCCACCCCAGTAGGGCCAGGTAGTTGCGGAACGCCTCCGGCAGGTAGCCCTGATCGCGGTAGGACTCCACGGCGACCGGGTCCTTGCGCTTGGACAGCTTCTTCCGCTGCTCGTTGACCAGCATCGGCAGGTGAGCGAAGACCGGCAGCGGCAGCGGTCCGCCCCGGTCCCCCGCTACGCCGTCCGGCTCGGCCGCCGTCCCGTCGAGGGCCTGCCAGAGGAGGATGCCCTTCGGCGTCGTCGGGAGCAGGTCCTCCCCCCGGATCACGTGGGTGATGCCCATGTCGCGATCGTCCACGACATTGGCCAGCACGAAGAGTGGATGACCCGAGGACTTCACGCAGACGAAGTCCTCCATCGCCCGATGGGGGAACGAGACGTCCCCGCGGATGACGTCGGCCACGACCGTCTCCCCAAGATCGGGCGTCCGGAACCGCAACGCCCGGCCGGGGCCCCGCTCGAGCCCACGGTCGCGGCACAGCCCGTCGTAACCCGGGGTCGCGTTGCCCTTCGTCCGTTCGTCGACCACCTCGCGGGTGCAGTCGCACGCGTACAGGAACCCACCCTGCCAGAGCGCCTCGATCGCCGCCTGGTAGCGCGACGATCGCTCCGACTGAAGGTACGGGCCCTCGTCGGGCGACATCCCCAGCCAGCTCATCGCCGAGATGATCCCGGCGAGCCACTCGTCGCGGTTGCGCTCGGCGTCGGTATCCTCTATCCGCAGCACGAAGGTGCCACCCTGCTGGCGGGCGAAGAGCCAATTGAACAGGCAAGTCCGGGCGCTGCCCACGTGGAAGTACCCCGTGGGGGACGGGGCGAACCGTACCCGGGGGGTGCTCAAGACGAGGCCATCGCTACTCGTCCCCGGCGATCGGGGCGTCTGTAGCGATCCGGAAGGCGCCCGTCACTCGTCCTCGGCGATGGAGATGGCGCCCGTCGGGCAGCCGCTCACCGCCTCGGCCAGCTTGGCCCGCATCGACTCCGGCGGGTGCTCGTCGAGCACGTACAGGAACCCGTCGTCCCGGACCTCGAAGACCTCGGGCACGATCCCCATGCAGACCGCGTTGCTCTCGCAGACATCGAAGTTCACGACGACCTTCACAGAGCGACCTCCCGGGTCCTCCGACCTCCCGGGCGGAGGACGTCAGCATACCGGCAGGGTCCGCCGGCCCCGGGGCGCAACGGCCGGCCCATCCGGGGATCAGGGTCCGGGACGCTCCTCCCGGTCGGCCTCGGGCGGCTCGCCTCCGGGCCCCTCCCCGACCCCGCTGAGCAGCTGCGAGAAGAACGCCCGGTCGTTGAGGATGGGCACGTCGGAGAGGAACATCTTCCCGTACCGCTCGAAGTACATCAGCTGCTTCCCCAGAAGGAACGAGCCACGGTCGAATTCCGAGGTGGTGCCACCGGACTCGTCGGCCATGCGCCGCAACCGCCGCAGGGTCCGGAAGCGGTGGGCGAGCGCGGCGGGCGAGCGCCGATGGGCCTCGATCCCCTGGGCCGTGGCCACCTGCTGCTGGGTGGCCATCATGACGGCGGCCAGGCTCACCTCGCCGAACGGGCGGTTGAGAACCGGTTCGATCAGGCCCCGGACGAACGCGGTGAGCTCGTCGTCCGACAGCCCCACCGCGTCCTGAATGGCCGGCCCGTAGGTCGCCGTGATGTGCGCCGTCACGTCCGCCCAGGCAGCTTCCTCGCCGAGCGCCGCGGCCAGCAGCCGCAGGAAGAACCGGTGGGTGTCGGCGTCGAGCCTGCCGACGATCCCCCAGTCGATCACCCCGATCCGGCCGTCGCGCAACAGGAGCATGTTGCCGGCGTGCACGTCGCCGTGAAACGCGCCCCAGCGGACCGTGGTGAGGAAGAAGCTCCTCACCACCTGCTCCACCAGCGGGGCCGGATCGATGCCCATCTCCGCCACCTGGGCCAGGTCGTCGATGGGGACTCCGTCGAGGTACTCCATCGTGAGGACGTTCGGCCCCGAAAGCTCGGGGTACGGCTCGGGGACGACGACGAGCGGCAGGGAGATCTCGGTGGTGAGACGTCGGAAGTGGGCCAGGGAGCGTGCCTCGTTCCGGAGGTCCATCTCCTCGGCGATCTGCACCCGGAAGCCGCTCACCAGCTGCAGGATTGATCCCGCCATCTGGTCGCCCGTCTCGCGGACCACCAGTTGGATGAGGGGGGTCATCAGGTCGAGGTCGGCAGCCACCAGCCGTTCGATACCCGGTCGAAGCACCTTCACGGCGACCTGGCGACCGTCGTGGAGGCGCGCCCGGTGGACCACCGCGATGGAGGCGCTCCCGATGGGCTCGGGCTCGAATTCGGCGAAGGCCTCGCCGAGGGACATCCCGAGGTCGTCCTCCACCCGGGAACGGACCTCGGTGGCGTCCGCCGGAGGGCCCGTGTCGAGGCAGGCGCGGAACTCGTCGGCCACCTCCTCCCCGAACATGGCCGGCGAGGAGGCGATCACCTGTCCGAATTTGATGAAGGTCCCGCCGAGATCCTCAAAGACGAGCCGGAGCTGGCGGGCCACGACGGCGGCCGGGAGCCCCCCTCCGCCCGGATGCCGCGCCCGGCGGAGGGCGAGCGGCGAGAGATGCCGGGCCGTCGAGGCGGCAATCCGCAGTCCGCGCCCGGCGAGCTCGACACGGCTCGCCTCGGGTAACGACCGGGCCCGGATACGGGGCACGTCCCCGTCATCGCCTCCGGGCACCGAAGGCGATAGCGGGGGGACGGTCACGCTCGAAGGCTAGGCGCCTTCGTCGGCCGCCTGGGCCCGGGAGCCTCGCCGCACCGCCGCTGGCCCCTCAACCGCTGGCCCCTCAACCGGTGGCCCCGTCGGCGCGCCCGGATGCCCCTAAGTGGTGGAGGTGGTCGTGGCCCCCTGGGACGAACCGTTGCCCGGCACGGCGAAGACGAAGGACCCCGTCGCGCAATCCCCCCCCGACTGGTCGGCCACCACGAGGTCCTGGGTGGAGGAGCCGACGAGCGGCCAGACCCGCAGGCTCGGCTCGCTCATGAGGCAGGCGAACCGGGGATCGTCGGTCTGAAACCCGGTGAGCGGATCGGACAGCTGCTGGGCCGGGCCGCCGGGGGGCGGCGTCTGGGCGGTGGCAGGCTCCAGCATCACCGATCGGCCCCGGAACACGCCCGAGTAGTGGAAAGAGGTGGCCCCGCTCGCCGGGAGCCCGGTCGTGACCGGGACGCTCGACGCCGCACCGGTCGGCGCGGGCGAGACGGGGGCCGTCGGCGGGGTGGTGGTGGTGGAGGAGGAGGAGGAGGAGGTGGTGGTCGGCTGCCCCGAGACGGTGGCCGGGCCGGAGGTGGGCGATGTCGTCGTCGACAGCGGACCAGTCGCCACGACCTTGGTCGCCGGCGCGAACCCGTCCAACGCCGACAGCATGGCCGGGTCGTTGCCGTCCATGCCCAGTGCCCAGGCACCGACCCCCGCGAAGTGGAACAGCTGGGCCATCTCCGCGACCAGGTAGAGCGAGGTCGGGTCTTCGAAATAGGACTCGTGCCACTGGCTCCCCACCTGGTACGACGTCCACGCGGTGTTGGTCACGCCGTCCCAGTAGATCGGGTGCCCGCTGGCCACCACCTGCCCGTAGGTGATCGGCACGGCGCCCCCGGTCGCCTGCGCCGCCATCGTCCCGTCGGACGTGGGCCAGTCGTAGCCGAAGTAGGCAAGGCCGAGGATCACCTTGCCCGGCGCCACCACCGCCGCGTACTGCCTCGCGGTCGTGAGGTCGCTGAACATGGGGCTGGTGAGCGGCGAGCTCGCGGACGGCGCCGCCGAGAGGTTGAGCTGGTAGGACATCACGAAGAACCCGTCCACCCACGGGGCGAGCGCGGCGACGTCGTAGAACCCGCCGGGGTCGCCGGCCGAGCTCGCGTAGGTGTCCATGGTCACCTGCCAGTGCGGATCGACCTGGTGGAGGGCGGTCGAGACCCGCGAGACCAGATTGGTGAGCCCGGCCTGGTCCGCGGACCCCGTGCCTTCGAAGTCGAGGTTGACGCCGTCGAGGCTCTTGGCCTCGACGGCCGACACCAGCGCCGCCGACAACGTGGCCGGGGCGGTGGGGCTCGAGGTCAGCTGGTCCAACGCCGTCTGGTCGAAGCAATTGACGGTCAGCACCACCCGGTCGCCGGCCGCGTGGGCCCGGGTGACCAGGTCGGCCAGAGCCTGGCTCTGGTACCCGGCCCATCCGTCCCCCGACTGGTCGAGGCTCCCGTCGGGGTTGACGCCGATGCTGAAGTAGGCGAGGGTCGTCAGCCCGGCCACGCTGTACCCGCCGCTGACCGGAAGCTCCCAGTAGGGGGCGAACCCGAAGACCTCGTGAGGGCTGAGCGGGGCGGCGTTCGCCAACGACGGCGGGGCCGGAACGGGGGCTGCCGTCGCCGCCGGGAGATCGAGGGGCTTCGTCATGAGCGCCCGGAGCGACGCGGCGATGCGTCCCATCGAGGACGTGTCGAGGTGCCCGGAGTGTGGCACCGTCAACGGGGGCGAGGACTGCGGGGCCCCCGAGGCGATCGGCCCCACGAGCACCAGCGCGGCGAGCGCGGCGGTCACCACGGTGAGGGCCGCCAGGGCGGAGGCCAGCGGCCGCGGCCGGCGGGATGCTTCGCTCGGCCCGCCGGAGGCGGTGAGCACCGGGGTCAGGGCGGCCGCCACCCAACGGCAGGCGGCGGCCAGGGCGAGCCACACGATCGATCGGGCCACCCATCGTCGGGCTGGCAGGGTCAGCTGCCCGGCTCGGCGAGCCGCGGGGGCGAGGACCGCGACGGTCGTGCCGGCGACGGTCGTGCCGGCGACGGTCGTGCCGGCGGCGGTCGCGGCGGCGGTCGCTCTCGTGCCCGCGGCGGCCAGGCTGGCGGCGACGAGCCCCGCCCGGCGGGTCGCGGAAGGCCCGGGAGGCCGGCGGGAGCGGTCCCATCTGGCCGAGTGCCGGCGCACGTCGGCCAGCAACCCGGACACGCTCCCGGCCGGGGCGAGCAGTCGGAGGATGCCGTGATCCCCGCGCACCTCCAGCAACTGCCGCCGGCTCCCGTCCGGCGCGACGGCGGAGGCGTCGGCGTCAAAACCAACGAGGGCCGACCAGGGAACCAGGGTCGGCGTGCTCCATCCCGGACCGGCCGGCCGGCTGTCGGGAGCCGGCCGGAACAGCAGGCCCCGGCGGTCGATGACCAGTCGGCAGGCGACGACCGGATTACCGCCGCCCAGCAGCAGCACGTCGCGCCCCGCGTCGCCGCGGATCACCCTCGGTGGCTCGTCTCCGGGTCTCGTGGGAATCCCCTCGCCAGCATTGTCCGCCTACTACTGGCCGAGACAGAGCGCTCCCGATCTCGGCCAGGCAGGTGGTGAGGCACCGACCTGCCTGCTGAGATCCGGGGCCGACCCTCGCCAGGGCCGCCCCGATCGCTGTTCGGCATCCTGAAGTCTTGTGGAGACCGGCCCTTTATGCAAGCCACGGCCACACCCAGCCGTCAGGATTCGGAGACGGCACCGACCAGCTCGAGCAGGGTGTCCTTGGCATCGCCGAAGAGCAGCACCGTCTTCTCGTCGTACAGGAGCTCGTTGTCGATGCCGGCGAACCCGGGCCTCATCGAGCGCTTGAGGAAGACGACATGGGCAGCCTCGTCGGCGTTGATGATGGGCATCCCGTAGATCGGGCTGCCGGGGGACGAGTGCGCCGCCGGATTGACGGTGTCGTTGGCCCCGACGACCAGGGCGACGTCGGCCGTTCCCATCTTGGCGTTGGCCTCGTCCATGTCGCGGAGCTCGCCGTAGGGCACATGGGCCTCGGCGAGCAGCACGTTCATGTGGCCGGGCATGCGGCCGGCCACCGGGTGGATCGCGTAAAAGACCTCCACCCCGCGCGCCGCCAGAAGGTCGGCCAGCTCGTGGACCACGTGCTGTGCCTGGGCCACGGCCAACCCGTACCCGGGGATGATCACCACCCTGCGCGAGTACGCCATGAGGATCCCGATGTCCTTGGCCGTCGCGGTGCGGACCACCCGGTCCGCCGAGCCGCCCTCGCCGGTGGCGGTCACCACGGAACCGAACGCGCTGAAGAGGATGTTCGGGAGCGAGCGGCCCATCGCCCGGCTCATCATCCGGGTCAGGAAGATCCCCGACGCGCCGACGAGCGTGCCCGCCACGATCAGCAGGTTGTTCTCGAGCACGAACCCCGAGGCGGCCACGGCCAGCCCGGTGAAGGAGTTCAGCAGGGAGATGAGGACCGGTACGTCGGCGCCGCCGATGGGCAGGACGAGGATGACCCCGAGCACGAGGGACACGACCAGCAGCACCCACACGAGGGCGGTGGAGGGGGTGATCAGTATTCGGATCGCGAGGACGGCCGCGCCAGCGGCCACCACCGCGTTGATCTGCTGCTGGCGCTTGTACGTGATCGGTCGCCCGGGCATCAGCTCCTGCAGCTTGGCGAAGGCCAGCGCGCTCCCCGAGAACGACATGCTGCCGACGACGACGCCGAAGAGCACCTCCAACAACTTGTAGGTGGCGGTCAGCTGGGCGTCGGTCCTCATGAGCTCGGTGATCGAGACCAGTGCCGCGGCCCCACCCCCGACCCCGTTGAACGCGGCGACCATCTGGGGCATCGCCGTCATCTTCACCATCCGCGCCGAGGGGACCGCTATGGCCGCACCGATGACCATGGCGACGATGATCAGGGCGAGGTGCGCGAGGCCCGGTTGGGCGAAGGTGGCCCCGATGGCCAGCAGCATGCCCGCCGCCCCGACCAGGTTGCCGGCGCGGGCGCGTCGGGGCGACGAGAGGCCCTTCAGCGCCAGGATGAACGCGATCGCCGCTACGAGGTAGCAGAGCTCGATGGCGGTGCCACGGCTCATTGCCCGGAGCCCGCCGGCGGGCCGTCGGCCGGGCGGGCGGGGCCGCGCTCCCCCGGTGCCCCGCCCTGCTGCCTGGGACGGAACATCTCGAGCATGCGGTCGGTGACGGTGAAGCCCCCGACCACGTTGAGGGTCGCCAGGACCACGGCGGCGAACCCGAGCACCTCCTCGGTGCCGGTGTGCGCGGCCCCGAGGACCAGCATCGACCCGACCAGGATCACCCCGTGAATGGCGTTGGACCCCGACATCAACGGCGTGTGGAGGATGCTCGGCACCTTCGACACCACCTCAATGCCGACGAAGATCGCCAGGGCGAAGACGGTGAGGTACTCGAGGACCCCGGTCGTCACGCCCGGCCGCCTCGGGGCTGGAGCACCTCGCCGTTCCTGAGCACGCACATGTCCCTCACGACCTCGTCGTCCCAGGCCAGCGATCCGCCCTTCGCCATCAGGTCGAGCACGTTCTGCACGTTGCGCGAGTAGAGCAGGCTGGCGTGGGTCGGCATTCCCGACGCGGGGTTGCTGAGCCCGACCACCGTGGTGCCGCCGAGTACCACGTCGGCGCCGGCCACCGTCGCCTCGCAGTTGCCCCCTTGGTCGGCGGCCATGTCGATGACCACGGCCCCGGGCGCCATGCGCTCCACCGTTGCCGCGGTCACCAGCACGGGGGCACGGTGGCCCGGGACCGCCGCGGTGGTGATGACCACGTCCGACGCCACCACTGCGGTGGCCAGCGCATCCTGCTGGCGCCGCAGCTCGTCGTCGGTGAGCTCGCGCGCGTACCCACCCGACCCTTCGGCCAGCACGCCGAGATCGAGGAAGGCGGCGCCGACGCTCTCGGCCTCCTCCTTGGCTGCCGCCCGCACGTCGTAGGCCCTCACGAGAGCGCCGAGCCTCCGGGCGGTGGCGATGGCCTGCAGGCCGGCGACCCCCACCCCCATCACCAGGACCTTGGCCGGGGGAACGGTGCCGGCAGCGGTCATGAGCATGGGAAAGAACTTGCCCAGGCGCGCGGCGGCCAGCAGGCCGCAGCGGTACCCGGCCACGGTGGCCTGCGACGAGAGCGCGTCCATGCTCTGCGCCCGGCCGATCCGGGGCAGGAGGTCGAAGCTGAGGTACGTCACGCCCTTGGGCGCGAGGACCCCCAGCATCTCGGCGGCCGCGACCGGCTGCAGGAAGCTGAGCAGCACGGCTCCCTCGGGGACCGCTCCGGCCTCTGCGGCGGTGAGCGGGTTGATCCTGACCACCATGGAAGCGTCCCGCATCGCAGCCGGCGCGTCGGCGGCAATGGTGGCGCCCGCCGCCCGATAGGCGTCGTCGGCAAAGGAGGCCCCGTCGCCGGCCCCGGACTCCACCACGACCTCCCATCCGCTTTCGGAGAGTCGCCGGGCGACCTCCGGGACCATGGCGACGCGCCGTTCGCCGGCGAGCCGTTCCGCGACCACCGACAGTCTCACGGCGACTTGTCTAGCAGCGGCGAGATGCTGCGAACTGGGACCGGGGACCTCGGCTACCGGCCCTCAGGGCCGCGGGGCCGGCGGCGCCGCACCTTCGCTCTGGCGTGTGCGGGCTGGTGCCCGACCCCGGCGGTGCTGGTCGAGGTCCCCGGTTCGTCGCCTCCGGCGGTGGCCGGCTCCTCGTCCGCGACCCCCTCCTCGTCCGCGACCGGGTCCTCGTCCGATCCGGAAGCTCCGTCGGTGGCCGGCTCCTCGTCCGCGACCCCATCCTCGTCCGCGACCCCATCCGCGACCGGGTCCTCGTCCGCGACCGGGTCCTTCTCCGATCCGGAACCTCCCTCGGAGGCCGGCGGCTCCTCGGCGTCCCAGTCCGGCGTGTCGATCCACCCTCCGCCTTCGAGCGGGAACTGGTGGCCGATCCTCGACGCCATCGCCGCCGCCCGCCGGACGCCGAGGGGAGGGGCGAAGTAGTACCCCTGCGCAGCGTCGGAGTCGAACTCCCGGACGAGCCTCGCGTGAAGCTCGGTCTCGACCCCCTCCGCCACCGTCGACATGCCCGACGAGTGGGCGAGGTGCACCACGGTCTCCACCACCATCCGGTTGATGCCCTCGTGCGCCTCGAGCCCGTTGACGAACGACGCGTCGATCTTGATCGTGTTGACGGCCATCCGACGGAGGAGCTCGAACGAATTCCAGCTGGTCCCCACGTCGTCGACCGCCAGCTGCACCCCCATGGCGGCGATGGCCCGCAGATCGCGGATGGCGTACTCGTCCGACATGACGTGCTCGGTCACCTCGACGGTCAAGCGGTCGGCCGTCAACCCCGACCCTTCCAGAGCCGCCTCGACGGCCCGGGAGGCGACGCCCCTCCGGAGCTGGACGATCGAGAGGTTGACGGCCAGCTGCACGCTCGGCGGCCAGGCCATCGCATCCCGACAGCCCTGCTGCAGCACCCACTCACCCAGCGCCACGATGTCGCCGTTCGCCTCCGCCCACGGGATCAGCAGACCGGGCAGAATGAGCCCCTGGGTGGGGTGCTGCCACCGCAAGAGCGCCTCGAACCCGAGCAGCATCCCCGAGGCAAGGTCGACGACCGGCTGGTACTGCAACATCGGCTCGCCGCTCAGGACGAGAGGCCTGCCGTCGGTTGCCCAATGATCTCTGCCGCTCTGCGATCCCACGGGATCTCCTCCGGTCTGCCCGCCGTCGGTACCCCCCGCACCGGGTGCTGCCGCTCACCCATCATGCCCGAACATGCGCTCAAAACCGCGAATATCCAGGTCACCAGGTCTGCTCATCAGCTGGTTCCGAGCCGCCGGCGACGGTTCGGCGGTCGGTGGAGGGTTGCGCCGGGCAAGCCGCTCGCCAGGAGCGCCGTCCCCGCCAACTACCCTGATCCGGTCGACCCGACCACGGAGGCGGAGATGCCATTCGACGTGTCCAAGGCCCTGCAGGAGCGCCACGGGGAGAACTTCCGCCTGCACACGCAGATCATGAACCCCCAGCTGGTCCGCGTCCTCAAGACGATCGGGTTCGACCGCTATTACGTGCGCGGCGAGGGTTGCTACCTGTACGACGACCGGGGCGAACGGTACCTCGACCTCCTGGCGGGATTCGGCGTGTACGCGCTGGGGAGAAGCCATCCGGGCATAAAGGCGGCACTGCACCAGGCGATCGATCTCGATCTCCCCAACATGGTGCAGATGGACTGTGCCCTCCTGCCGGGGCTTCTGGCCGAACAGCTCGTCCAGCGGTCCCACCCCGGCATCGAGCGGGTGTACTTCTGCAACTCGGGGGCGGAGGCCGTCGAGACGGCGATCAAGTTCGCCCGCCACGCCACCGGCCGGTCGCGCATCCTCTACTGCGACCACGCGTTCCACGGGCTGACCACAGGCGCCCTCGCCCTCAATGGTGGGGAAGAGTTCCGAGACCACTTCGGCCCGTTCCTGCCCGGGTGCACGCAGATCCCGTTCGGTGACCTCGACGCCCTGCGCCGCGAGCTCCGGCGGGGCGACGTGGCGGCCCTCGTCATCGAGCCGATACAGGGGAAAGGGGTGAACGAGGCACCCGACGACTACTGGCTCGCCGCGCAGGAGGCCTGCCGGAGCTACAAGGCCCTCCTCGTCACCGACGAGGTCCAGACCGGGCTCGGCCGGACGGGCCGGTTCTTCGCCCACGAGCACTGGGCGCTGCAGCCCGACATCGTGACCGTCTCCAAGGCGCTCTCGGGCGGCTACGTGCCGGTGGGAGCCGTCCTCTGCTCGGACCGGGTCTTCGGCAGCGTGTACAGCTCCATCGACAAGGCGCTCGTCCACTCGACCACCTTCGGGAGGAACCAGCTGGCGATGGTTGCCGGGCTGGCCACCCTGCAGGCGTTCGACGAGGAGGGGATCGTGGAGCGCGCCGACGCGACGGGCGCGATGCTGCGACGGGGCCTGAGCGAGATGGTGGAGCGCTACGAGATGCTGCACCAGGTCCGGGGAAAGGGGCTCATGATCGGGCTCGTGTTCGGCCAGCCCACCTCACGGGCGCTGCGCCGGAGGTGGAACGTGCTCGAGCGCATGCGGCCGGCGCTCTTCTCGCAGGCGATCGTCGTCCCGCTCTTCCATCGCCACCGGATCCTGACCCAGGTGGCGGCCGACGGCGTCAACGTGGTCAAGCTCCTCCCTCCGCTGGTGGCGGGCCCCGACGAGGTCGACTACTTCCTGAGCTCGCTCGACGACGTCCTCCGGGACGCCCACGAGGGACCGGGCCTTCTGTTCGAATTCGGTCGGACCGTGGCGAGGAGCTCGCTCCGGCGGGGCCGGGACCGACGCGGGGGCTCCCCGGCTCGCGCGTCGGCGTCGGCGTCGGCGTCGGCGTCGGCTTCCTGAGCGGGCAATGGCCTCTCCGCCGCCGCCAGAGCGTCCGGGTCCGGGTGTCGTCCTTGCCCCGGGAGACCGGGTCGTCGTGACCGGAGCGGCCGGCTTCATCGGTTCGGCGATCACCCGGGCACTTCTTCAGCGGGGGGTCGACGTGGTGGCCACCGTCGAGCCCGGGGGAAGAGGTGCCAACCTCCGCGGACTCGACCTGCGTCGCCTCACCCTTGACGTGCGGGACAGGGAACGGACCTTTGAGGTCATGCAGGGGGCCCGGGCCGTCTTTCACGTTGCAGCCATGTACCGGTTCTGGGCGCCCGATCCGGAGGTGTTCTACGAGGTGAACGTGACGGGAAGCCGAAACGTCGTAGAGGCGTCCGTGGCCGCGGGCGTCGAGCGGATCGTCTACACCAGCACGGTGGGCACGATCGGGCTGAAAGGCTCGCCGGCCGGCCGGCCGGCCGACGAGCGGGACTTCGCCCGGGTGGATCGCCTTTACGGCCCTTACAAGCAGACCAAGTACGTCGCCGAGCACGAGGTGCTGCGGGCCTCCGCCGAAGGGGCGCCGGTCACCATCGTGATGCCAACGTTCCCCCTGGGCCCGCGCGACGGCCGTCCCACCCCGACCGGCAAGCTCGTCCTCGACTTCCTGAACGGGCGAATGCCCGGGTTCGTCGACACGGCCATGAACGTGGCACATGTCGACGACCTGGCCGAATGCCATCTGCTGGCGCTCGAGCGAGGGCGAGTCGGTCGCAGCTACATCGCCGGCGGGGAGAACCTTGCCATGCGGGACCTCCTGGCCCACCTGGCGTCGAGCACGGGGTTGCCCGTTCCTGGCCGACGATTCCCTCGGGTGCTCGGCCTCGGCGCGGGCTTCGTGTCGGACCTCGTTGAGGGCCGGCTCCTCGGGCGCCATCCCTCGGTGCCCTGGGAGGCCGCCCGGATGTCGACCACGCCGATGGTCTTTGACGACTCGCGGGCGCGACTCGAGCTGGGGTACGCGAGCCGTCCGGCCGCGGAGGCAATCGAGAGCTCGGCCCGTTGGTACGTCGAGAACGGCTACGTGCGTCCCGGCCGGTACGCGCGGATCTCCATCCCGTAGGTTTCCTTGCACGGCCCACTTCCCGGTGCCGGTTCCGAGCCGTGAACGCCGCCATCACCCGTTGTCTCCCACACGAACGTTTGGGTGGTATGCCGATCCCTCCAAATACCGCAATGGGCTACCCGGCCGTGCGCAAAATGGAAAAATGGATCTGTCGACGATCCGGAGGCCACGGAACACGAACGGGGGAAGCCGCGAGGCCATGGTCCGAGCTGGCAAGCCAAGCGTTCGTTTGGGAATGTCACGGGTCGAGCGCGAGGAGATTACCGGGGAATTGCTACCTTCACGGACGGAACTGACCTGTTTTTCCGCAAGTTTTCCGTCGCCACGATGAGCGCCTTGACGCTGGCCGTCATGGGCACAAATATCACTCCCGAACGTTTGGCATCGGCCCGGAGCGCGAGGAGTCGCCGATGGTCTCCCCCGGCAGCACCACACGACCGACGCCGGGCGCCGGGCGCCGGGCCGCGGGCGGGCGCGGGACGCGAGCCCCGAGATCGGACGCGGAAGAGACCCCGATCGGACACCCCGTCGTGAGCACCCATGCGCACGACGGGGCCCTCTCCGGAGCCGAGCGCAGCGAGACGGCCGGCGGCGGCGGGGCGAAGGGCGCCGACGGCGGCCCCGGCAAGGGCGGGTCCGGTGAAGGGGGGAGCGAGCAGGCGCTTCTCGGTCTCGACGCGGTGCTGTCGCAGGCCGGAGCCGAGAATTTCCCGGTGGCGTCCCGCCTCCTCCCGGCACGGTCCCGCCGGCACCTCGTCGCCCTGTACGGGTTCGCCAGGCTGGCCGACGACATCGGGGACGAGGCCGAAGGGGACCGGCTCGAGCTGCTCGACTGGCTCGAGCGGGAGCTCGACCGCGCCGCCGGTGGGACGGCCAACCATCCCCTCCTCCGCCGCCTGACTCCGAGCATCGTCGAGCTCGACCTCCCGTTGGAGCCCTTCCGCGCCCTGATCGAAGCGAACCGCCGGGACCAGGTCGTGCACCGCTACCAGACGTTCGACGATCTCCTCGCCTATTGCATGCTGTCCGCCGCCCCGGTCGGCCAACTGGTGCTCCTGGTGCTCGGCGAGAGCAGCCCCTGGCGGGTCGGGCTCTCCGACGACGTCTGTACCGGCCTACAGCTGGTCGAGCACCTGCAGGACGTCGCCGAGGACCTCGGGCGCGACCGCGTCTACCTCCCGCTCGACGACCTCGACCGGCTCGGGTGCGACCTTGCCGACCTGTCGGCCCCCGAGGCCGGACCGGCACTGCGGAGGCTGGTGGCGCTCGAGTGCGGGCGGGCGCGGCGGCTTCTCGGCTCGGGCGGCGTCCTGGCCGGGACGCTTCCCCTCCGCCCCCGGGCCGCCGTCGCCGGGTTCACCGCCGGGGGCATCGCCGCACTCGACTCGATAGAGCGGGCGGGGTTCGACGTCCTCGGACATCGATGCCGGCCCCGGCCCCTCCGCTTCGGGCTCCGTTTCCTCACCACCCTGGCGGGGACCGCCATCCGAAGGCCCGACCCTGCGGGTGGAACCCGGTGAACACCGAGACCGCCTATCGGGAGTGCGAGAGCATCACCCGCCGCGAGGCGAAGAATTTCGCCTACGGGATCCGGCTCCTCCGGGCTCCGGAGCGCCGGGCCCTCTCCGCCGTGTACGCGCTCGCCCGGCGGATCGACGACATCGGCGACGGGGACGCTCCCGTCGCCGAGCGGACGGCGGAGCTGACCCGGGTCCGCGAGGAGCTCCACGCGATACCGGACGGCTCACACACCACCGACGACCCCGTCTGGCATGCCCTCCGCGACGCGACCGGGCACTACCGGTTGCCGCTGGCGGCCTTCGACGACCTGATCGACGGGTGCGAGATGGACGTGCGCGGCACCTCGTACGAGACCATCGACGAGCTCGTCGCCTACTGCCGCAAGGTAGCCGGCTCCATCGGCCGCCTGTCCCTGGCCATCTTCGGCACCGCCGATCCCGAGCGGGCGACACCTCTGGCCGACGATCTCGGGGTGGCGCTGCAGCTGACCAACATCGTCCGGGACGTCGTCGAGGACCGCGGGCGCGGCCGCGTGTACCTCCCGGCGGCCGATGCCGAGGCCCTGGGGTGCCTCCCCGATCTCTCCGGCCCCCCTGCGGCGGTCGCCGACCTGATCGCCCTGCAGTGCGCCCGTGCCGAGGAGTGGTTCGACCGGGGGATCGGGCTCGTGCCCCTGCTCGACCGGCGCAGCCAGGCCTGCGTGAGAGCGATGGCCGGCATCTACCACCACCTGCTCCGGCGGATAGAGCGCGATCCCCGGGCGGTCAGCCTGGGAAGGCTCTCCCTGCCGACGTGGGAGAAGGTCTGGGTGGCCACCTCGAGCCTGGCCAGGGGCGTCGCGTGAGTGCCCCGACCGTGGTCGTGGTCGGGGCCGGCCTGGCCGGCATCAGCGCGGCGCTCGCCGCCGCGGACGCCGGGGCCGAGGTGGTCCTGATCGAGCGGCGGAACCGCATCGGGGGCCTCACCTGGTCGTTCCGTCGCCGCGGCCTCTGGTTCGACAACGGGCAGCACGTGTTCCTCCGTTGCTGCACGGCGTACCGTGAGTTCCTGCGGCGCATCGGCGCGAGCGAGCAGGTGGTCCTGCAGGACCGACTGAAGATCCCGGTGCTCGAGCCGGGCGGGGCCCGGGCCACCATCGCCCGGAGCCCGCTGCCGAGCCCGCTGCACCTGGCTCCCTCCCTGGCCCGGTACCGCCACCTGTCGCTCGGCGAGCGGGCCCGCCTCGTGCGCCCCGCCCTGGCGCTCCGGCGTCTCGACCTCGCCGACCCCGCGCTCGACGAGATCACGTTCGGCGCCTGGCTCGCCCGACACGGGCAGAGCCCCGGGGCCATCCAACGACTGTGGAACCTCATCATCCTGCCGACGGTCAACGTGCCGGCCGGAGAGGCGTCGCTGGCGCTGGCCGCGAAGGTCTTCAGGACCGGCCTGCTCGACCGTGCGGACGCGGGTGACCTGGGCTGGTCGGCGGTTCCCCTTGCCCAGCTGCATGCCGGCAACGGCGGGCGGGCTCTGGCCGACGCCGGCGTCGAGACCGTCCTCGGTTGCCGGGTCCGGTCGGTCTCGCCCGAGCCGGACGGCCGGCTGCTCGTGTCGACCCCCGGACGCGACCTGCGCGCCGGATCGGTGATCGTGGCGACCCCGCCCGAGGCGACCCAGGCCGTCCTGCCGCCCGGAGTGCTCCGTCCGACCGAAGCGCTGGGAGCCTCGCCCATCGTGAACGTCCACCTGGTGCTCGACCGCAAGGTCACGGACCTCCCGGTCGCCGCCACCGTGGGGTCCCCCGCCCAGTTCATCTTCGACCGGACCGAGTCGGCCGGGGCCGTCACCGGCCAGTGCCTGTCCATCTCGCTCTCCGCCGCCGATGCCTACATCGGGTTGCGACCCGAGGAACTGGTCAGAACGTTCACCACCGCGCTGGGCGACCTGTTCCCCGCGGCACGCCACGCCAGGCTGGTGGACGGTGTGGTCAGCCGCGAGCATGCCGCGACGTTCCGGGGAGCACCGGGTACGGCGGCGCTCCGGCCGCCCAACCTGACCAGCGTCGACGGTCTCTTCCTCGCCGGAGCCTGGTGCGACACCGGTTGGCCGGCCACCATGGAAGGGGCGGTCCGCAGCGGCGTCGGGGCGGCGGCGCTGGCCGTCGGACCACCGGCGCCATCCTCGGGCCCGACGGCTCGCGTGCTGACGGGGACTTCGTCGTGACGGGCTCCACCCTCCCGTCCTCGTCGCCCGACGGCCAGCCGGGCGCAGCGGCTCCGGAGGCTCTCGGGCGCGCCGGGGCGTTGGTGACCCCGGCGATCGACGAGGCCGTCCGGCGTCTCGGCCCCGAGCTGCGGCTCCCGGCCCAGCACCATCTGCAAGGGGGCGGGAAGCGTGTCCGGGCCGCGCTCGTGCTCCTGTCGGCGGCGGCGGTCGGAGCCGACGAGAGGGTCGGCGTCGTCGGCGCCGTGGCGATCGAGCTGGTCCACAACTACTCGTTGATCCACGACGACATCATCGACGAGGACCGGGAACGGCGGCACCGGCCGACCACCTGGGTGGAGTTCGGGATCGGTTCCGCGATCGTCGCCGGCGACGCACTCTCCACCCTGGCCCTGCAGGTCCTGCTCGAGGACGCCACCGCGGAGCGGGTGGGCGCCACGGTCTCCCTGGCCGCCGCCACCCAGGCGATGATCGCCGGACAGGCCGAGGACATGGCCTTTGAGTCCCGGCCTTCCGTGACGGTGGAGGAATGCATCCGGATGGAGGAGGGCAAGACCGGAGCCCTGCTGTCCTGCGCCGCTTCCCTCGGGGCCATCCTGGCGGGGGCACCCGCCCGGACCGTCCAAGCGCTCGCAGACTTCGGGTCCCATCTCGGAACCGCCTTTCAGGCCGTGGACGACATGCTCGGGATCTGGGGGGATCCGGCGGTCACCGGCAAGCCCGTGGGGAGCGACCTGCTCCGGCGGAAGAAGACGCTGCCGCTCGCCACCGCGCTGGCGCGGGACGACGAGGTGGCCGTGGACCTGCGCGAGCTCCTCGCCGGCGAGCTGGACGAAGCGGCCGTGCTCCGAGCGGCCACGCTGCTCGACCGGTCCGGGGTGCGCGACGAGATGCGGACGTTCGCCGACGAGCATCTCCGCAAGGCCGCGGAAGCGCTCGACCGGGTGCCGCTCCGACCCGGGCCGAAGGCCGAGCTGCTCGGGATCGCCCACTACGTCGCGGCGAGGGACCGTTGACGTCGATCCCGTTCACCTCGCTCGATCCCGCTCCGGGGATCAACGGCGCCCGGTCGTTCGACGGCGCTCCCGACGGCGCTCCCTCGAGCCTGCGGCGCGCCGCGGCGGCGCTCACCCGCCTGCAGGACGAGGACGGGTGGTGGAAGGGCGAGCTCGAGACGAACGTCACGATGGAAGCCGAGGACCTCCTCCTCCGCCAGTTCCTCGGGATCCGTACGCCCGAGCAGACCGAGGCGACCGCACGGTGGATCCGCTCGAAGCAGCAGCCGGACGGGACCTGGGCCACCTTTTACGGGGGACCGTCGGACCTGTCGACCACGGTTGAGGCCTACGTGGCGCTTCGGCTGGCGGGCGACCCGGCGGACGCGCCGCACATGAGGAGCGCCGCCGAGTTCGTCCGCGACTCGGGCGGCGTGGAGCACTCCCGGGTGTTCACCCGCTTCTGGCTCGCTCTCTTCGGCCGGTGGGACTGGGACCGTCTGCCGGTGCTCCCGCCCGAGATCATGCTGCTGCCGGCGTGGGTCCCGCTCAACATCTACGACTTCGGATGCTGGGCCCGCCAGACGGTGGTCGCCCTCACCGTCGTGGGCGCCCATCAACCGGTTCGCGAGCTCCCGGTCACCATCGACGAGCTGATCTGCGGGACTCCCGATCCGCCCCGCCGACCACTCGACACCTGGGCCGGGCGGTTCCAGCTGCTCGACCGGGTCCTGCGCGCCTACGGGAAGCAGCCCCTCGGAGTGCTCCGGCGCCACTCGCTGCAGAAGGCCGAGCACTGGATCGTGCAGCGGCAGGAGTCCGACGGGTCGTGGGGGGGGATCCAGCCCCCATGGGTCTACTCCCTCATGGCCCTGCACCTGCAGGGCTACCCGCTCTCGCATCCGGTGATGGAGGCAGGGGTCCGCGGCCTCGACCGCTTCACGATCGAGGACGAGGCGGGCCGCCGGCTCGAAGCCTGCCAATCCCCGGTCTGGGACACCGCCCTCGCGGTCGTCGCCCTGGGCGACGCCGGTTTCGACGGCGACGACCCGGCGCTCGTCCGGGCCGGACAGTGGTTGCTCGGCGAGGAGATCACGGTCCCCGGGGACTGGAAGGTGCGGCGTCCGGACCTCGCGCCCGGCGGATGGGCGTTTGAGTTCGCCAACGACAACTACCCCGACATCGACGACACCGCCGAGGTGGTGCTGGCGCTCGACAAGGTGGCGGGGCTCGACGGTGGAGCGGTGGACCGCGCCGTCGACTGGACGGTGGGCATGCAGTGCCGGGACGGGGGCTGGGCGGCGTTCGACGTCGACAACACCCGGGCGCTGTGTCGTGACCTGCCGTTCTGCGACTTCGGCGAGCTCATCGACCCACCCAGCGCGGACGTGACCGCCCACGTGGTGGAGATGCTCTCGGTGCTCGGTCGAGAGCGGCCGAGCACCCGCCGGGGGGTTTCGTGGCTCCTGCGGGCGCAGGAGCCGGACGGATCGTGGTTCGGCCGGTGGGGCGCCAATTACCTGTACGGGACCGGAGCGGTGGTCCCGGCCCTCGTCGCTGCCGGGATCGAGCCCGGGCATCCCTCGGTCCGCAGGGCGGTCGCCTGGCTCGAGTCGCGCCAGAACGGCGATGGCGGATGGGGGGAGGACCTGCGCTCCTACCGGGACGAGCTGCACCGGGGCCGGGGGGCCTCCACCGCTTCGCAGACCGCGTGGGCGCTCCTGGCCCTGGTGGCGGCGGGGGAGCGGGGACGTCCGACCGAACGCGGGATCGGGTACCTCGTCGAGACCCAGCGGGCCGACGGGAGCTGGGACGAGCCCTGGTTCACGGGCACCGGGTTCCCGGGCGACTTCTCCATCAACTACCACCTCTACCGGCTGGTCTTCCCGGTGATGGCGCTCGGCAGGTACGTCAACGGCTGGGGCGGAGCGGGAGGGAGCACCGATGGGTGAGGCTGCCGGCGGCCGGGGAGCCGACCCCCTCACGGTGCTCACGGCGCTGCGGATCGAGGCCCGCGCCGTGGGTGGCGACGTGGTGGTCACGGGAACAGGGAGAGGGCGGGCCGAGGCCGCGGGGACCGGGCTGGCGGCCGGGCTGGCGCCGGGGTCGCCGGTCGCCGTCACCGGCGTCGCCGGCGGGCTGCACCCGGACCTCCGGCCCGGAGACGTGATGGTCGCGACCGAGCTGCGCACGGCCGACGGCGCCGCGGTGCACACGCTTCCGAGCGCGGCCCTACTCGCTGCCGAGCTGCGCCGGAGCGGGTTGACCGTCCGGGTCGGGCCGCTCCTCTCCTCGCCGACGCTCGTCCGGTCCGCCCGGGCCCGGGCCGAGGCCGCCGCCACAGGCGCCATCGCGGTCGACATGGAGTCCGCCCACCTCGCCGCCCGGCTCGGCAGCCATCCCCTTGCGGTCGTCCGGACCATCGCCGACACCGGGCAACGGGGGCTGGTGCTCGGCGGGGCCAAGGGGGTGGCTGCCCTCCGGCACGTCCGGTCCGTGCTCGAGAGCTGGGGGAAGGCGGTGGGCCCCCGCGACGTCGTGCTCGCCGCGCCCCGGTCCTTCTGCGCCGGCGTGGAGCGGGCCATCGAGATCGTCGAGCGAGCCCTCGCCCGGTTCGGCCCGCCGGTTTACGTGCGACGCCAGATCGTGCACAACAGCCACGTGGTCGAGCGGCTCCGGTCGATGGGCGCGGTGTTCGTGCAGGAGCTCGCCGAGGTGCCCGACGGCGCGGTCGTGGTGATCGCCGCCCACGGGGTGCCGCCCGAGGTCCGGGCCGAGGCCGACCGCCGCGGGAACCTGACGGTCGTCGACGCCACCTGCCCGCTCGTGGCCAAGGTCCACCACGAGGCCCGCCGTTACCTCGCGCAGGACTACCAGATGGTGCTGATCGGGCATCCCGACCACGAAGAGGTCGCGGGAACGTTGGGCGAAGCACCCGACCGCATCCGGTTGCTGCAGCACGCGGCCGAGGTCGACCAGCTCGACTTCGGGTCGGCCGAGCGGGTCGCCTTCCTCACCCAGACCACTCTGGCCACCGACGAGACCTCGGTGATCGTCGACGCCCTGCGCACCCGCTTCCCCCGGATCGTCGGTCCCCACGGCGATGACATCTGCTACGCCACCCAGAACCGGCAGGACGCGGTCCGCTCGCTCGCGCAGCGGTGCGAGCTCGTGCTCGTCGTCGGCTCACCGAATTCCTCCAACGCCGCCCGGCTGGTGGAGGTGGCGCGGCGCGAAGGCAGCCGAGCCGAGCTGGTGGAAGACGAGTCGGACCTCCGTCTGGCCTGGCTCGACGGGACCCGCTCCATCGGTCTCACGGCGGGGGCCTCGGCTCCCGAGCTGTTAGTCCAACGAGTGCTCGACGCCCTCCGGCCCTTCGGGCCGGTCACGGTCCGAGAGCACCGAACCACCGAAGAGACCGTGCGTTTCTCCCTACCACAGCAGGTGCGCTGATGCCGATTCCCATGCGACAGAACCTCCGGATCGGCGGTCACCTCCTCCGCCAACGGATGAAGAGGGCGAAGCACTACCCCTTCATCGTGGAGATCGAGCCGCTGTTCGTCTGCAACCTCTCGTGCCCGGGTTGCGGCAAGATCCAGCACTCCACCGACATCCTCCGGAAGCGGCTCTCCGTCGAGGACGTCGTGACCGCGGTGGAGGAGAGCGGCACGCCCATGGTCTCGATCGCCGGCGGCGAGCCCCTCCTCCACCCCGACATCGCCCGCATGGTCGACGAGCTGGTGAAGCGCAAGGTGTACGTCTACCTGTGCACCAACGCGGTGCTGCTCCGGCGCCGGATGGACCGCTTCTCCCCGTCGCACTTCTTCTCGTGGGTCGTGCACGTCGACGGCCTGGGTGAGCGTCACGACACCGCTGTCGATCGCGAGGGCGTCTTCGACGAGGCCGTCGCCGCCATCCGCGAGGCGAAGAGCCGCGGTTTCCGGGTGACGACCAACTCCACCTTCTTCAACACCGATTCGCCCAAGACCGTGCGGGACGTCCTCGACTTCCTGAACGACGACCTTCAGGTCGACGCCATGATGATCTCCCCGGCCTACGCGTACGAGAAGGCTCCCGATCAGGAGCACTTCCTCGGGGTGGAGCAGACGAGGACGCTCTTCCGCGAGGCGTTCGGCGACAAGCGGCGCAAGAAGTGGCGCCTCAACCACTCGCCGCTCTTCCTCGATTTTCTCGAGGGGAAGGCCGAGTTCCAGTGCACCGCATGGGGCATCCCCAGCTATTCGGTGCTCGGCTGGCAGCGCCCCTGCTACCTGATGGCCGATGGCTACGCGAGCAGCTACCGGGAACTGGTGGAGACCACCGACTGGGACTCCTACGGCCGCGGGAAGGACCCCCGATGTGCCAACTGCATGGCGCACTGCGGCTACGAGCCCACCGCGGTCATCGCGTCCCTCGACTCCCTGCGGCAGTCGCTGCGGGCACTGGTCAGCACGCACTGATCGCCGTGGCCGCCATCCACACCGACACCGAGCCCGAGCTCGTCACCGGGACGGGGATCGACCGCCCGGGTGACGGGCGGCTCGACGCGTCGGGCGGGCCACCGCGTCCGGGCGGGCTCGACGGGCTCGACGGTCCGGACGGGCTCGACGGTCCGGACGGGCTCGACGGGCTCGACCCCGCGAGCATCCGCCGTCTCGGCACCGAGGACCTCGGGGACCTGGCCGCCGAGATCCGCTCGTTCCTCGTCGGAGCGGTCTCGGCCTCGGGAGGGCATCTCGGCTCCAATCTCGGCGTGGTCGAGCTCACGCTCGCCCTCCACCGGGTGTTCGACTCGCCGAGGGACCGGCTCGTCTGGGACACGGGCCACCAGGCTTACGTGCACAAGCTGCTGACCGGGCGGCGGGCGGACTTCGAGAGCCTTCGCCGGGCGGGGGGGCTCTCGGGGTACCCCAACCGGGCGGAGTCACCGCATGATCTGGTCGAGAACAGCCACGCCTCCACCGCGCTCTCCTATGCCTTCGGGCTGGCGCGGGCCCACCGGCTCCGGGGGGAAGACCGGCGGGTGGTCGCCGTGATCGGCGACGGCGCGCTCACCGGAGGTCTGGCCTACGAGGCGCTCAACAACATCGGGGCGGCGGGAACCGCTGTCGTCATCGTCCTGAACGACAATGGGCGCTCCTACGCGCCGACGGTATCGAGGCTCACCACCGCGGGGAGGACCGGGTCGTCTCCGGAGCGGGCGACCTCGGCGTTCTTCGAGGCGCTCGGCATCCGCTACGAAGGGCCGGTCGACGGGCACGACCTCCCGGCACTCGAGGCCGCTCTGCGCACAGCCGCACGATCGAGTGGGCCGGTCGTCCTTCACGTCCACACGGTGAAGGGGCGTGGCTACCGTCCCGCGGAGCAGGACGACGAGAAGTGCCTGCACGACATCGGGCCCTTCGACCCGGCGACCGGCGTCCAACATGCCGGCGGCGCGACCCAGCTCAGCTACACCCAGGCCTTCGGCGCCGCGCTCGTGACCGAGGCGACCCGACGGCCCGAGGTGGTGGCCGTCACGGCGGCCATGCCGGGACCGACCGGTCTGCTGGCCTTCCGGGACAGGTTCCCCGACCGGTTCCTCGACGTGGGGATCGCCGAGCAGCATGCCGTCACCGCTGCGGCGGGCATGGCCATGGGCGGCCTCCGGCCCGTCGTGGCCATCTACTCGACCTTCTTGAACCGGGCCTGGGACCAGCTCTACTACGACGTCGGCCTGCACCGCCTCCCGGTGGTCTTCTGCATCGACCGGGCCGGGATCACCGGCGACGACGGACCCAGCCACCACGGTCTGCTCGACCTGGCCCTGCTGACCAAGGTCCCGGGGATGACGGTGCTCGTCCCCTCCTCCTACGACGAGGTACCCGAGATGCTGCACCAGGCGCTCGAGATCACGGACGGGCCGGTCGCCATCCGCTGGCCGAAGACCCCTGCGAGGCTCGGCACGGCCGGGTCCGGCCTGCGGGCGCGACGGATACGGAGCGGTGCCGACGTGTGCCTCCTCGGGGTCGGGAAGCTCGTACAGGCGTGCGAGGAGGCGGCCGAGCTCCTTGCGGGGCACGGGGTCACCGCCACGGTCTGGGACGTCCGGGTGGCGTCCCCGCTCGATCCGGTCATGATCGACGACGCCATGACCCACCCGATCGTGCTCACCGCCGAGGACGGCGTGGTGGAGGGCGGCGTGGGGTCGAGCGTCGCGGCCGCCGTCGGCCGGCTGGCCGGGCCCGGTGCCGACCCGACCCTGGTCCCCTGCGGCGTCCCGGTCGCCTACCTCCCCCACGGCAAGGCGCCCGAGCTCCTGGCCGAGCTCGGGCTCGACGGTCCTGGGCTGTGCCGGGCCGTCCTCGACGCCCGGCGCCGACCTCGGCGCGGGTAGCCCGTCCGGGTGTCCGGAATCCGCCAGACAAGGCGGGCGGATCGGTGCCACGATCACCGATGATGACGGACGCCGACCTCAGCACGGATCTCGACTTCGACCGCCGCTACCGCTCGGTCCTGGCCAGGGACGCCCGGTTCGACGGGTGGTTCGTCACGGCCGTCACCTCCACCGGGATCTACTGCCGGCCCAGCTGCCCCGCCCTCACACCCCGCAGGGCCAACGTGCGCTTCTTCCCGACCGCGGCCGCGGCTCAACGAGCCGGCTTCAGGGCCTGCATGCGGTGCCGGCCCGACGCGACACCCGGATCGCCCGAATGGGACGTCAGGGCCGACGTCGTCGCAAGGGCGATGCGGCTCATCCTCGACGGCTTCGTCGACCGGGCAGGTGTCTCCGGTCTGGCCGCCGAGCTCGGCTACAGCCAGCGCCAGCTCCATCGCCTGCTGGCAAGCGAGGTCGGAGCGGGAGCCCTGGCTCTCGCCCGGGCCCAACGGGCCCAGACCGCCCGGGCCCTGATCGAGTCGACGGAGCTGCCGGCCGCGGAGATCGCGTTCGCCGCCGGCTTCGACAGCATCCGCCAGTTCAACGACACGGTCCGCGACGTGTTCGCCATGACCCCGACCCAGCTGCGCAGGCGACGGTCGACCACCGCGCCGAACCGGCCCCCGGTCCCGGCGCCGCCCCACGGCGGGTTCCCCGCGGTCCCGCTCCGGCTGGCCTTCCGCAAGCCGTTCGACTCCCGCTCGCTGTTGGCGTTCCTCGGGGCACGCTGCGTGCCGGGCGTGGAGACGTGCTCCGACGGCCACTACCGGCGGAGCCTCCGCCTCCGTCACGGGGACGGGCTCGTCCGGCTCGTCCCCGGCGAGGAGGCCGTCTCCGCCACCTTTTGGCTCGAGGATCTCCGCGACCTGGTCACGGCGGTCAATCGATGCCGGCGGCTGCTCGACCTCGATGCCGATCCGGTGGCGGTGGACGAGGCCCTGGGATCCGACCCCCTGTTGGGGGGCCTCGTTCGGCGGTGCCCCGGGCGACGGGTGCCCGGGACGGTGGACGGCACCGAACTGGCCATCCGGGCCATCATCGGGCAGCAGGTCACGGTCTCGGCGGCCCGGACGATCGCCGGACGGCTCGCGGCCCTGACGGGGCGGCCGATCTTCGGCGTGGCGCCGCCGACCACCGATCCGCCGGGCACGTCCGTCACCCACGTCTTCCCTTCCGCCGACGATCTGGCCGCCCTCGACCCGGCGAAGCTGCCGATGCCGTCCTCGCGCGGCCGGGCGCTGGTGGCGGTGGCATCCGAGGTGGCGGCGGGGAGGATGACGATCGGCCCCGGCTCCGACCCGGACGAGCTGGCGGCCCGGCTCACGGCCATTCGGGGTGTGGGCCCGTGGACCACCGCCTACGTGGCCATGCGGGCGCTCGGGAACCCGGACGCGTTCATGCCCGGCGACCTCGGCGTCCGACGAGCCATCCGCAAGCTGGGACAGCCTGACGGCCCCGCCGACGTCGATCGAATCGCCGAGCGTTGGCGGCCCTGGCGCGCGTACGCCATCGCCCATCTCTGGGCGGACGGCGGGGGAGAGGACCGAGCGGCATGAGCACCCGACCGACAAGCCGACCCGGCCCCGGCCGGGCCGGGGGTCGGACCACGATCGCCCGGCTCGACGTCATGACCGACCTGGGCCTCCTGGGGTTGGAGGCCAGCCCGGCCGGGCTGACCCACCTGTACCTGGGCGGCTCCGGAGACGACCCCGTCGAGCCGGAAGCGGGCGTGGGCCCCGGCGCCGACCCGGAGGCGACCGCCCACGTCGCCGAGGGGGCCCGCCAACTGCTCGAGTACTTCGCCGGAGCTCGCACGGCCTTCGACCTGCCGCTCGAACCGGCCGGTACCGAGTTTCAACGTTCCGTCTGGTTCGCCCTGGCTCGGATCCCCTTCGGGACGACCCTCAGCTACGCCGAGCTGGCCCGGCGCGTCGGGCGTCCGAGAGCCTTCCGCGCCGTCGGCCAGGCCAACGGCGCCAATCCCCTGCCCATCATCCTCCCGTGCCATCGCGTGATCGCAGCGGACGGGGGGCTCGGCGGCTACTCGGGCGGGCTCGGCGTCAAGACGCGCCTCCTGGCTCATGAGTCGGCGTTGCCCGCGGCCCGCGGCGCGTAACCCGGTGGCACGGTCCGCCAGATCCCCTGCGCTAGCGTCGACCTGCCATGTCATCGAGCTCCGACCAGGTGCCGGAGGCAGACCGGGAAGCCGCGAGCGGGGCGACCGGTGACCGCTCCCTCGTTGCCGATCCGCTCCAGACCGGCGGGGCTCTCACCCCGCCGACGCAGGCCGGAGCGGACCGTCCGGACCCCGTCCCGCCGGCGCTCGGATGGAGCCCCATGGCGGTCCTGTGGGACGGCTACCGGCGACGGGTCCTCGGGACGCCCGACGTCGAGATGGTGCCGGGGACCATGGTGGTCGACGGCCGTCGGGTGCGGTACGCGGTGTCCGACAACGAGGATGCCCATGGCCCCGACGGACCGGACAGCCCCCCCGTGTGGGCGGTCAACATTCACGGGTACTTCGCCGGAGGCGGCATGTACTGGCGGGAGAGCGCGCGACTCGCCCACGCCCTGGGCTGGCGGTTGGTCAACCCGAGCCTTCCGGGCTTCGGGGGGAGCGACCCCCTGCGATCGGACCAGATCTCCCTGCCCGGGCTGGCCGAGCAGGTCCGCCACGTGATGGACCACGTCGGGGCAGGCCCCGCGGTGGTCCTCGGTCACTCGATGGGAGCGGCCGTGGCCGCCCAGTACGCGCACGCGAACAGCGGTTCCACCCTCGGCCTCGTCCTGCGCGACGGTGTCGCCACCCCTGCATGGAAAACCCGGCGGGGCATCCTGCCCGCATTGTTGACCCCGATCTCCCCCGGCCTCGCGATTTTCGCCGACCTGTCGACGGCGATGGTCCTCGACCTGCCGGACCTCTTCATCGGTCGGCTCGCCTCCACCCTGCGGTCGATCCTGCCCGACCTCGGCCGGAGCTTGCAGACGATGGCGGGAACGCTGCCGGTGGGCAGCGTGCTCATGGATGTCGACCTCCGGGCGGAGCTCGCCGGCCTCGCCGCGGCCGGGGTGCCGATCCTGCCCGAGTGGGGGTGCTTCGACCGGGTGGTGGGCGATGCGGCGGCGGCGGAGCTCGCGGCCGCCTCCGGGACGCACGTCCAGTGGGTCCCCGGGGGCCACTCGTGGATGCTGGCCCGTCCCCAGGGTCAGGCGGACCTGCTGACCCTGGTCCCCTCGGGGCGCGTGTTCGTCGATCGGGTGGAGCAGCGGTGGCGCCTGGCCGCGGGCCCGCGGGGTGAGCTCCGGGCGGCCGTCTGACCTCACGGAGCCGCTCCGGGCGGGCGGTAGCGTGATGCCCGACATGCTTGCCCCTGCCCTCACCGCTGTCCGGCTGTCGCTCCACGTCCTCGCCGCCACCGTGTGGGTCGGTGGTCAGCTCGTCATGGTCGGATTGCTCCCGGCGGCCCGGAGGCTGGGCGAACAGGCCCCGCGCTCGCTCGCCGTCGCGCTCGCCCGGCTCAGCTGGCCGGCCTTCGTCGTCCTGGTCCTCACCGGCTTCTGGAACGTCGCCGCCGTCCACCCTTCGCGCCAGACGACGGCCTGGCAGGTCGTCTTCGGGGTGAAGATGGCGGTGGTGGTACTGGCTGGCGCGGCCGCCTTCGTTCACGGCCGGGCCACGACGCGCCGGGGCCTGGCCGTCTGGGGCTCGCTGGCCGGGCTGTCCTCGGTCGCCGCGCTGTGCCTCGGGGTCCTGCTTGCCGGCTGACCCCGGCCGGGTCCCGGGCACCGAAGACCGGCGCGAGCAGGCATCGGGCATCTGGTGCCGAGGACGGGGCGTCCGCGGCACCAGGAAGGTCTAACCTTGCCGGGACAGGCCGCAACCGGCCAGGCGCTACGCCAAGGAGGGATGGATGCTGGCAGAGATCTTCGGCCCCGACCTTCTCATCGTCGTCCTCGTCGTCGTCGTCGTGCTGTTCGGCGGTGCGGCCATCCCCAAGCTGGCCCGCAACCTCGGGTCGGCGAAGAAGGAGTTCGAAAAGGGCGTCAAGGACGGAAACCCCGCCGACGGAGCGGCTCCGGGCGACGGAGCGGCTTTGGGCGACGGAGCGGCGGCCCGGGGCGAGGCCCCGGCCGTCCAGACGGGCAACGACGTGCCCGGGGGGCCCGGATCGGGCTCGGGCACCCCGCAGTAGCCCTTTCACCCGCCCTGCCTCCCTCGGAGCGTCAACTTGTGCCTGCGGGTGGTCCCAGCACTAGTGTCGCCCCCGTGGATACGCCCACGGCTGGGACACCGCCCGACGGTCCGAATCTGAACCCCCGTCGGCCCCGGTCGCACCGCTGGGCCATCGCCGCCTCGCTGGCCGTCCCCCTGGTCCTGGCGGGATGCCAGGTGCCCTCCTTCGGGGCCTACAAAGGCGTCACCAAGCAGGCGAACGACTCGTTCAAGCTCTGGCAGGGCTTCTTCATCGGCAGCCTGATCCTCGGGGGGATCGTGATCGCCCTGATCGTGTGGGCTGTCCTGCGCTACCGCCGCCGCTCGGACGAGATCCCCGGCCAGACCCAGTACCACACGCTCTTCGAGATCACCTACACGGTCATCCCGGTCATCATCGTCCTCGTGCTGTTCGCCTTCACCGTGGTGACGGAGAACGAGGTGACGGCGACGCCCAAGGGAAACGTGGCCATTCAGGTCACTGCGTTCCAGTGGGGTTGGCAGTTCTACTACCCGGCCACCGGAAAGGCCGTGCAAGGCGTGCTCTCCGAGGACCCTCAGATGGTCGTCCCGACCGGTGAGACGGTGAACATCACCCTGAAGTCCGCCGACGTGATCCACGGCTTTTACGTCCCCGAGTTCAACTTCAGCCAGTACGCGCAGCCGGGCTACGACAACCACTTCAACTTCACCCCCCTCCACAACGGCACCTTCCGCGGCCAGTGCACCCAGCTCTGCGGGCTGTACCACTCCCTCATGGTGTTCAGCGTCAAGTCCGTGCCACCGGCTCAATTCCAAGCGTGGGTCCACCAGGTCCCGGCGGGGCACGCCAGCCTCAACCAGCTGAAAGCCCAGATCGCGGCGAAAGGACCCGGAGCGTGACGGACGTCATCACTCCTCCCGCCACCAGCGGCGGGATCGACCTCCCCGACGAGCACGCCCCGGTCGCCGCCCACGGGCACGAGGAACACGGTCCGTCGGGCCTCCTCAAATGGCTCACCTCCACCGACCACAAGGTCATCGGGATGAGCTACATGATCACTTCCCTGGTCCTGTTCTACGTGGCGGGGATCATGGCCCTGATCATTCGGCTCCAGCTGGCCAGCCCCAACTCGTCGCTCGTCGATTTTCAGCAGTACAACCAGCTCTTCACGATGCACGGCAGCCTCATGCTGTACCTGTTCGCGGGGCCCTTCGCCTTCGGAGGGCTGGCCAACTACATCGTGCCCCTGCAGATCGGCGCTCCCGACATGGCGTTCCCGCGCCTGAACGCCCTGTCCTACTGGCTCTACCTGACCGGGTCGATCGCCATGATGTCGAGTTTCCTGGTGGCCGGGGGCGCCCCCTCCTTCGGCTGGGTGTCCTATGCGCCGCTCTCCAATGCCACCAACTCCCCCGGGGCCGGGGGCGACATGTGGATCATGGCGATCGCCCTGACCGGCTTCTCCGCCATCTTCACCGGAGTGAACCTGGTGGCGACCATCTTCTACCTCCGGGCTCCGGGCATGACCATGTTCCGGATGCCCATCTTCACCTGGAACATGCTGGTGACCGCCCTCCTCATCCTGATCGCCTTCCCCGTCCTGACGAGCGCGCTCATCATGCTCTTCTGCGACCGCCACTTCGGGACCCACATCTATTCCGTGGTCGGCGGGGGGTCACCGATCCTCTGGCAAAACCTCTTCTGGTTCTTCGGGCATCCGGAGGTGTACATCCTGGCCCTGCCCTATTTCGGGATCGTGACCGAGGTCCTGCCGGTCTTCTCGCGCAAGCCGGTCTTCGGCTACAAGGGCATGGTCTTCGCCACCATGGCCATCGCCGCCCTCTCGACGGGCGTGTGGGCCCACCACATGTTCACGACGGGCGCCGTGCTGCTCCCCTTCTTCTCCCTCCTCACCCTGCTGATCGCCGTGCCGACCGGCATAAAGTTCTTCAACTGGATCGGCACGATGTGGCGGGGCCAGCTCCAGATGACGACGGCCATGCTCTTCTGCATCGGCTTCCTCTTCGTGTTCCTCATCGGCGGGATCACCGGGGTCATGTTGGGCTCCCCCCCCATCGACTTCTTCGTGCACGACACCTACTTCGTCGTCGCCCACTTCCACAACGTGCTGATCGGCACCGCGGTGTTCGCCGGGTTCGCAGGGATCTACTACTGGTATCCGAAGATGTTCGGACGGATGCTCGACGAGCGCCTCGGCAAGTGGCATTTCTGGCTGCTCTTCATCGGCTTCTGGATCACGTTCATGCCCCAGTACGTCCTCGGGCTGAAGGGGATGCCCCGGCGGGTGGCCGTGTACCCGGACAACCTCGGGTGGCAGATCTACAACCAGATCTCGACCGTCGGCGCCTTCATCATCGCCGCCTCGTTCGCCATCATGCTGTGGAACCTGTGGATCTCGTGGCGCCGTCCGGTGCTGGCCGGGGACAACCCCTGGGACGCCCACACGCTCGAGTGGTTCACCACTTCGCCGCCCCCGCACCACAACTACACGCACCTGCCGCCCATCCGCTCGGAGCGGCCCACCTGGGACGCCAACCACCCTGACGCACCGGCGCTCGAGCACGGCCATCCCCGCCAATCGCCGAACGGATCCCGGAAGGGTGGCGAACGGAAAGTGGGGACACATTGAGGATCGAGGCGTTGCTCCTGTTGGGGGTCGGTGTCTTCTTCGGCTTGATCGGAACCATCTACTGGTTCACCGCCTACGAGGACGGCGGCACGATGATGCTGGTGGGCACCTGCCTCCTCGGCCTGCTCCCCGGGAGCTACTACTTCTACTGGCACCGTCGCATGCCGGTCAGGCCCGAGGACCGCGACGACGCCACCATGGAGGACGGGGCCGGGACGATCGACTCCTTCCCCGGCTCGAGCATCTGGCCGTTCGTGATCGGCATGTCGGCGTTCCTCATCACGATGGGCCTGGTCTTCGGATTCTGGCTGGCGCTGCCCGGTGTCGGGCTGCTCCTCACCGCTCTCGCCGGCGTGACCGCCGAGAGCCGCCGCGGCGGGACCGTCTGAGGCCTGCGTCTTCCTGAGGCCTGCGTCTTCCTGAGGCCTGCGTCTTCCCTGAGGCCTGCGTCTTCCCTGAGGCCTGCGTCTTCCCTGAGGCCTCCGTCACGGACCCCCCGGGGGGCCGTCGTGAGTGGTCAAGGAGGAATCGACGGGGCAGGGACCCCGATCACGCCTCGGGTGGGCGGTCCCGGAAAGTCCATCGGCCGGCCAGGGCCCGGCTCCGCCTTCGGGTGAGGCCTACGAGACCGATGAGGCGGTGAGCGCCCGACGAGAGGGTGGCGCGCCGCCTGGCGGGGCTCGGGGGACTAGCGCTTCACTTGGCGGACGCCGGCACCGACGGCACCGTCCACCGGCGACGTCCGCTCGGGCACCGTGACGCCCGGCTCGAGCTCGATCAGCACCGGCACCGGCTCGGGCTGGAGCTCGTCGCGCTCGTCACCCGGCCGGGGCGCCGACGGCTCGGTCCGGTACTCGCCGCTCGCCGTCCGGGTCACGACCAGCGCCCGCTTCCGCTTGCCGATCCCGCGCACGCCCTGCATCTCACGGCAGATCTTCCAGGTGGCCGCATAGGTCAACAGGGGGACCACGAACACCGCGAAACGGAAGAACCACAGCACCACGTTCAACGAGACGTGAAAGTAATTGGCGAGCACGTCCGTCGAGCTGGCCAAAAACATGACGAACAGCATGGCGAAGAAGGCGGCGCCGAACGCGGTCCGCTTCGGCCGGTCCCTCGGGCGGTCGAGCAGGTTGTGCAGCTCGTTGTCCTTGGTGAACATGCGTTCGATCAGCGGCCACCCGAAGGCCACGTTGAAGACCAGGCCCGGGAACAGGATGGCGGGGAAGAAGACCTCCCAGGGCAGCGTGTGCCCCCAGCCCGTCCACTCCCAGCTGGGCATGATCCGGAGGGCACCGTCGAGCCATCCCATGTACCAGTCCGGCTGCACGGCGTAGGAGATCCGGTCGGCCTTGTAGGAGCCGAACTGCCAGATGGGGTTGATCTGGGCCAGCCCGCCGAGGAGAGCGAGCGCCCCTGACACCATGAAGAGGAAGCCCGTCGTCTTGGCCATGAACGTGGGGAACATGGGCGAGCCCACCACGTTGTGCTCGGTCCGGCCCCTGCCGGGAAATTGCGTGTGCTTCTGACGGACCAGCAGCCCGAGGTGGACCCCGATCAGGACGGCGATGATGGCCGGCAGGATCAGCATATGGATGATGTAGAACCGGGGAATGATGAGGGTTCCCGGGAAGTTCCCGCCGAAGAGGAAGGTCGCCAGATAGCTCCCGACGAACGGGATCGAGAGGAGGATCGAATAGGCGATCCGCAGGCCGGTCCCCGACACCAGGTCGTCAGGGAGCGAGTACCCGATGAACCCGTTGAGGATGGCCATGATCAGGAGCGTGGTGCCGATGATCCAGTTGGTCTCGCGGGGCTTGCGGAAGGCGCCGGTGAAGAAGATCCGAGCCATGTGTATGACGATCGAGCCGACGAAGACGTTCGCTGCCCAGTGGTGCATCTGGCGCATCAGCAGCCCGGAACGGACCGAGAACGACAGGTCGACGGTGGACGCGAATGCGGCCGACACCCGCTGGCCGTCGAGGGGCTTGTAAGGCCCGTGGTAGATCACCTGGTCGGCGGACGGCACGAAATACAGCGACAGGAATATGCCCGTGGCGATCAGCACGACGAACGAGTAGAGGGCGATCTCGCCGAGCATGAACGACCAGTGGTCGGGGAAGATCTTGTCGAGCAGCGTCCGGCCGCCCTTGGCGATCCCGAACCGCTCGTCCAGCTCGCCGACGATCTTGCCGGTCCGACCGTAGGGGCCGAGCGCCGCCTGGGCCTCCCGCTTGGTGCGTGGCAGGGCGATGCGCTTGGCGCGCGGTTCCGTCGCTTCCGTCGTGCTCACCTGGTCGTCCGTTCCCAGAATCCCGGCCCGACGGCCTGGTCGTAGCCGGCTTGCGCCCGCAGGTGACCGCTCGAGTCCACCTTCAGCGGGAGCTGCGGCAGGGGCCGCGGTGCCGGACCGAAGTTGGGCACGGCACCGTCGAGCACGTTGAACATCGACTGGTGGCACGGGCAGACGAGGAGCTGGAGCTGCTGCTCGTAAAGGCCGACCGGGCACCCGAGGTGAGTGCACAGCTTGGAGTAGGCCACGTAGCCCCGAGGACCCCAGCTCTCCCGGCCCGGCTGGGTGGTGATGTCGTCCGTCGACACCCGGATCAGCACCGTCTGGTCCACGGCCTGGCCCTCCTCCGTGTTCTGTGCGCCTGCCGGAAAGACCGTCATGATGCCTCCGACCTGCAGGGTGTCGACGCGGACCGGCCGCCCGTTGGAGTCGACCAGCAACGAGTTCCGCCGCCAGTTCGTGACGTCGAACGTGTTGCCCGGCACCGGACCGAGCGAGCGCAGCAAGGGGAAGATGGCGACGATCCCGAAGATCCCCGCCCCTCCGGCGAACAGCCCGCCCAGCATCCTGCGACGCTTCACGACGACCCCGGTGCGCTGGACCAGGGCGGCTGACATGGCATCCTGCTCGTCCGCGGTGGAGGCCAACCTGTGGCGCTCCTCCACGAAGGGTCCCTGGGGCATCAGGTACTTGCCCCAGGCGGTGAGCCCGAAGCCCAGAAGGAGCAGCCCGGCCCCGAAGGTCACGGCGAGGACCCAGGGCGGCCCGTCGACCCAGTAGGCGGCACCGAAGCCGGCCACGGCCAGTGTGCCGAGCACGAAGGACAGAGCGATGATCCGCTCGGTCCGCTGCGGGTGCGTTGCAGCCTCCTGCATGTGCGGATCGTCGAACCGCGCCACGGGCATCGGCACCGGGGTCCGGCCCCCGTGGCCTTCGTGGCCGTCCGGTTCGTTCGTCGTGTTGCTCATGCGCGGTCCCCGATCCAGAAGCAGATGAGGGCGAGGCCCCCGACCCCGAACAGCAGGCCGATGAACCCCTCGGCCACCGGGCCGATCCCTCCCAGGCCGGAGCCTCCGGGATCGGCCGGATGCTGGATGCTCTCGGTCACGTACGCCACCACGTCGCGGAGCTGGGAGTCGAGGAGGTTGCCGGTGAAGCGCGGCATGTTGGCCGGGCCGGTCCTGATCGCCTCGGCGACCTGTTGCGCGGTGGCCGCGTGCAGGGACGGTGAGAACGTCGACAGCGCCAGGGCGTCACCCATGCCGGTGATGGTGTGGCACGCGGCACAGTTCAGCGAGAACAGGTCCGCCCCGTCGGCGAGGTTGGCCCCTTTGAGGTTCGGGTACGGCACGTAGGGAACCGCCGGATCGAGCGAGTTGACGAACGCCGCCACCTCGAGCGCCTGCTTCGGGCTGAGACGGGGCGGCTTGCGATTGGCCTGCACGACATTGGTGGTCGCCGCCGGCATCCTTCCCGTCGACACCCAGAAGTCGACGGTGGCCGGCCCCACCCCGACCAGGTTGGGGGCGATGGCCGAGCCCTGGGCGTCGGCCCCGTGGCAGCTCGAGCAGTTCTGGGCGAAGAGCGCCTGGCCGAGGGGGACGTACGAGGCCGGGGGGGTCTTGTAGGTGATCGCTGAGCTCCCGTAGGCGACGAGATGCCGCTTGCCGCCCACCGTGCGGTAGATCCGCACCGACGCGTTGGCACCGCCGGAGTTCTTGGGCCCACCGAGGTAGGAGGGACTGCCCACCCCCGGTGGCAACGAGACCCCCGAGCTGAAGTTGCCCGCCCCCACGCCTCCGCCCGAGGAGATGCCGCCGACGCCCGAGCTCGACGACGGGGTCGTGGTCGCGCTCGCTCCCGAGGCGAGCGAGAGCACCCCACCCAGGCCCATGGCCGCCACCATCATGGCGGGGAGCAGGTAGCGGTTTCCGAACAACCGTGACACGAGCACCTACTTGAGCAGGAAGAGACAGCTGTAGAGGCCGATCCACACGACATCGACGAAGTGCCAGTAGTAGCTGACGCCCTGTACGACCGAGAGCTCTCCGGGGTCGCCGCCCTGCCGTCCCTTCATGCGGCCGAGAAGGAAGACCATTGCGACCAGTCCGAGGAACACGTGCAATCCGTGCAGGCCCGACATGATGAAGAAGAGGGAACCGTAGGCGTTCGTGGAGGCCCGGGTGGTGATGGTGGCCCACTCCACAACCTGGTTGGCGAGGAACGCGGCACCGAGCAGGATCGTCCAGACGATCCAGATCCGGGCCGACGCCCGCTTCCGCCACTCCGCCTGCCGCACCGCCCACTGCATGGTGAAGCTCGACGAGACGAGGACGGCGGTGAAGATCCCTGCCCGGATGGTGTCGAGGTGCGTACCGGCGGGCGGCCAGACGGCGTGCTCCGAGCGGATGGTGAAGAACGCGGCGAACAGCCCGCTGAAGAACATCAGCTCGGAGCCGAGCCAGATCATGACCCCGATGGCAAGCATGGGGGGACGGTCGTGGACGATCTTGCCCTGGTCGGACGGGCGGCCCACCGAGATCGCCTGGCTCACGGGGTATTTCCTACTCGACGGCGACCACCGGGCGCCAACATGCAGGTGGCGGGACCGGCCCCCGGGCCCTTTGGGACGCCGGCCCCGACGGGCCGGCCCGGATCAGAGCAGTTCTCCGGGCGGGTCCGTCGCCAGCGCGGCGGGCAGGGGGAGCGAGTGGACGAGGACGAGACGGCGGGTGGGTCGGGTCATCGCCACGTACAGGACCCTGAGACCCCGGGTCGTCGCCGTCGGGGGCACCTCGCCGCGGTCCGTGAGGTCCTCGGCCGCGACCAGGGCCGGCTCGACCACCACCACCGAGTCGAACTCGAGCCCGTTCACCTCGTCGGCGGGCAGGACGACCAGGGGGGCCGCAAGACCGGCCCCGCGCACGTCGCGCGGGTCGACCGCGGCCAGGCCGCGATCGTGCAGGGCCCGGACCAGCCCCGGGAGGAGGGATGTCGAAGCCAGGACCGCGGTCCGGCCCGGTGCCACGGCCGTCATCTCGTCCTCGGCGAGCTCCGCCACCACCTCCGTCAGCAGGGACGAAGAGGTCGCGACCACGACCGGGGGCCACCCGGACCGGCGGACCGGCCGAGGCGGCGTCAGCCCGGGCGCCGCCTCGGCCAGAACCCGGGCGGCCAGCTCGACGACCTCGGCCGGCGTGCGGTAGCTCACGGTCAGCTCCACCCGGCGGGCCGGCCGGTTCGGGCTCAGGTGCCGGGCCACTTCGTGCCAGTCTTCCGGCGCCCACGGGCCGGTGGCCTGGGCGATGTCCCCGACCACCGTCATCGAGCCCGACAGGGACCGCCTTGCCAGCATCCGGAGCTGCATCGGCGAGAGGTCCTGCACCTCGTCGACCACGATGTGCCCGTAGGAGCGGATCTCCTCCCCTTCCGGCACCGGGGTGCTCGCCGCCGGCAGCGGGGAGGTGTCGAGCCCGCTCGGCCAGAATCCGGCTTCGGCCCGCGCCCGGGCGCGCTCGTTGGCCTGGTCGCGAGGCCGGGCCCGGCGGGCGACGCGGGGGCCGAGCAGCTGCCGGGCCTCGTCGACCAGCGCCGCGTCGGCGACCGTGAAGGGGGCCTCGCCGAGCGAAGCGCTGCGTGGCCGGTAGAGGGAGTCCAGCTCGTCCGGCGCGAGGATCCCCTTGCCGGCGGCGGCCAACAAAGGACGGGCACCGAGGAGGTCGTGGACGAGCTCGTGCGGGGCGAGGCGGGGCCACATCCGATCGAGGGCTTCCACCACCTCGGGGGCGCGGCGGATCCGGCGCCGTAGCTCGGCCAGGTCGGACGCTTCGTCGGACGGGCCGGATCCGCCGGCCGCCTCTGACGGGTCGGGCCCGCCGGCTGCCTCGGACGGGCCGGATCCGCCGGCCGCCTCTGACGGGCCGGGCCCGCCGAGGCGCGAGGTGTACTGGTCGCTCAGTCTGGCCACCACCTGTTGCTCCACGAACCGGCGGCGGGCGTTGTGGGTCCCCGGCCGCCGGCGGGCCGTCCCGACGATCTCTGCCGACGACCGCGTGCCGAGCCGCAGCACGACCGGCCCGAACGGCAGCACCAGGTCCCGCCGGAGTGCCCGCTCGCGGGTGGCCACCGCCTGGGCGATCACCCGGGTCATCCGGGCCTCTCCCTTCAGCCGGGCCACCGCGGCCGTGTCCTTCCCCCGTACCCGGATCTCGGGCACGAGCCCGCCGACCGTCGACAACGTGACCCCGGTCTCGCCGAGAGAGGGCAACACCTGTTCGATGTAGCGCAAGAAGAGCGGGTTCGGCCCGACGACCAGGACGCCCTGGCGCTCGAGGGGGAAACGGTGCGTGTACAGGAGGTACGCCGCCCGGTGCAGGGCCACGGCCGTCTTGCCGGTACCCGGCCCGCCCTGCACCATCAGCACCCCGGCCAGGGGTGAGCGGACGATCTCGTCCTGCTCCCGCTGGATGGTGGCCACGATGTCACCCATGTGACCGGTGCGGACCTGGCCCAGAGCAGCCAGGAGCGCCCCGGGCCCGCCGAGGACCAAGCCCTCGGTCGCCAGCCCGCCCGGCCCGGCGGGCGCCGGCGCACCGGTCGGGGTCGGGCCCCCGGGCCCTCCCCCGGCTCGGGCGAAGTACTCGTCCTCTATCCCCACCACCGTGCGGCCCCGCACCGCGAGGTGCCGCCGGCGGGCCAGTCCCTGGGGGTCGAGCCCCGTGGCCCGGTAGAACGGCTCGGCCACCGGCGCCCGCCAGTCCACCACCAGGGGCTCGTGGTCCGGCCCGGAGACGGCCAGGCGCCCGATGTGGAACGACTCGCCCTCGAGCTGCCCGTCCTCGGGCTGCTGGTCGATGCGCCCGAAGCAGATTGCCTGGTCGCCGATGTCGAGCTGGGCCAGGCGGGCAAGGCTCGTACGGACGACGATGTCCCGCTCGGTCCGCGACTGAAACGTGCCGCCGCGGCCCAGGTCGAGGACGGACTCGAGCATCCGGTTGGCGTCACCCCGCATCACGTCGAGCCCCCGGTGGGCGCGGTCGAGGAAGCGCTGCTCCTCCTCGAGCTCCGGATCAGTGGCCACGTCGACCCTGCAACTCCCCTTCTCTCCCCGATCGAGGAAACCTATGATTCTACGGCCTCGGGCGCACCCGCGTTCCGGGCCGGCTCGGGCGGGCGGGCGAGGAGGCGGTCGGTCGGGCGGTCGGGCGGGCGGGCGAGGAGGCGGTCGGGTGGTCCCCCGGCCCCGGGCCTGCAAGGATCTGTTCGCCGGCACGGTCTCGACCTCGGCGGCACCACCATCTCCCGAGGAGGACTGATGTTGATCTCGACGATGAACGACGCCCCGGGGTATCGCGTGACCCGGGTGATCGGCGAGTGCTTCGGTCTGACGGTCCGCTCCCGCAACGCGTTCTCGCAGGCCGGGGCCGGCCTGAAGTCCTTGCTCGGGGGGGAGCTACGCGGGATGACGAAGAACCTGCAGTCGAGCCGCGAGGACGTGATCCGGCGGATGGTCGACGAGGCCGAGGCGAAGGGGGGCAACGCGGTCCTGGCCATGCGCTTCGACACCTCCGACATGGGTGGGAACTGGACCGAGATCTGCGCCTACGGGACCGCGGTCGTCGTCGAGCCCATCGCCTGATCCGGGACCAGGACCGGTGTCGACGGACGGAGCGGCGAACGGCGACGGGAGCCCGGGACCCGTGCCGCGAGCGGCGCCGGTGAGTCGGGCGGCGGCGGCACCGATCGATTCACCCCGGCCTCCCGAGCCGGACTTCCTGCGGGCGTGCCGGCGGGAGACGGTCGAGCGCACCCCGGTCTGGTTCATGCGCCAGGCCGGGAGATCGCTGCCCGAGTACCGGCGGGCACGCGGCGAGGGCAGCATCCTGAGCGCCATCGCGAACCCGGAGCTCGCCGCCGAGCTGACGCTCCAGCCGGTCCGGCGGTACGGGGTCGACGCCGCCATCCTGTTCTCCGACATCGTCGTTCCCGTCCACGCCATCGGGTTCGGCGTGGACGTCGTGGCCGGCAGGGGGCCGGTGGTGGCCGACCCGTTCCGATCCTCCGCCGACCTCCGGCGGCTGCGGCCGCTCGAGCCGGCCGTCGACGTCCCGTACGTGTCCGAGGCGGCGCGGGCCGTCGTGCGCGAGCTGGGCCCCGGCGTCCCACTGATCGGGTTCGCCGGCGCACCGTTCACCGTGGCCAGCTACCTGATCGAGGGCGGCCCGTCGAGGACCTTCGGCAAGGTGAAGGCCTTCATGCACTCGGAGCCGGCGACCTGGGCGGCCCTCGTGGAACGTCTGGCGGACCTGACGGTCGCCTTCCTCAGGACCCAGGTCGAGGCCGGGGCCGGGGCCCTGCAGCTGTTCGACAGCTGGGCCGGCTGCCTGTCGCCCGCCGAGTACGAGCGGTTCGTGCTGCCGGTGACCAGGCAGGTCTTCCGCGACATCGGTGATCTCGGCGTGCCGACCATCCTCTTCGGCGTGGGCACCGGGGAGCTGCTCACCCCGATGGCGACCAGCGGCGCCGGCGTGATCGGCGTCGACTGGCGGGTGCCGCTCGACGAGGCCCGGCGCCGGGTCGGGCCGGGGTGCGCGGTGCAGGGGAACCTCGACCCGGCCCGCTGCCTGGCAGCGTGGGACGTCGTGGCCGCCGGTGCCCGCGAGGTGCTGCGGTCTGCCGGAAGCGCACCGGGGCACGTGTTCAACCTCGGTCACGGCGTGCTGCCCGAGACCGACCCGGGGATCCTCGGAGCGCTGGTGGACCTGGTGCACGCCGAAGGGCGGGCGGGTGTGCTCACATGAGGACGGTGAGCCCAGCGCTGGTGGAAAGGGTCGGGGTGCTCGTCATGGCGCACGGGACCCCGGAGTCGCCCGCGGGCATACCGGCCTTCTACACGCGCATCCGCCGGGGAAACCCGCCCTCGGCCGAGCAGCTCGGCGACCTCCGCCGTCGCTACGAGGCCATCGGCGGGACCTCACCGCTGGCCCGCCACACGAGGGCCCAGGTCGACGGGCTCCGCCGCGAGCTCGATCTCGGGTCGCCGGGACGGTACGTGGTGGCCTTCGGCGCCAAGCACACGGAGCCATCCATCGAGACGGCCGCCGTCGAGCTGGCCGAGGCAGGGGCGTCGCCGGTCATCGGCCTGGTCCTGACCCCGCACCCGTCCACCGCCGGCTCGGGCGAGTACCTCCGGCGGGCAGCGGAGAGCCTCGCCGGCACCGGGGCGTCGCCCCCGTTCGTGGCCGTCGACCACTGGTACGAGTCGCCGGCGTTCGTACAGGTCCTCGCCGAAGGGGTCCGGACGTCGCTGGCGGCGATCGCCGACCGGGCGCCGGGGCGGTGCGTGGTCGTCTTCACCGCTCACTCGGTCCCCCGACGGGTGGTGGCCGGGGGCGACCGCTACCCCGAGCACGTCGAGCGGTCCGCCTCCCTCGTCGCCGAGTCGGCCCGGGTCGGCGACTGGCGGGTGGCCTGGCAGAGCGCCGGTCGGACCCCGGAGCCCTGGGTCGGCCCCGACCTGTTGGAGACCCTGCGCGGCCTCCCGTCGGAGGGCGTCAGCTCTGTGGTGGTGTGCCCCGTGGGGTTCGTGGCCGATCATCTCGAGGTCCTTTACGACCTCGATATCGAGGCCAGAGCGTTGGCCGAAGAGGCCGGGCTGGTCTTCGCCCGCACGCCGTCGGTCAACGACGATCGGCGGTTCCTGCGCGCGCTGGCCGACATCGTCCGAGACGCCGATCGGGGTCGCTCCCGGCCGGACCGGGCCGGCGGGGACCGGACCGGCCCGGCGGTCGGAGGCCGTTGAGGTGGAGGCGGGCGGGCGCCTGCAGCGACCCACCATCGCGGTGATCGGGGGCGGGATCGCGGGGCTGGCCGCCGCTTGGGAACTGACCGGAGGATCCCAGGGGACCACCGGCGCCTCGCCCCGGGTCGTGCTGCTCGAGGCCACAGACCACCTGGGCGGCAAATTGCGCTCGGGCGAGCTCGACGGGCAGGTGGTCGACCTGGGCCCCGACGGGTTCCTCGGCCGCCGCCCCGAGGCGACGACCCTGTGCCGCGAGGTCGGTCTGGGCGACGACCTGGTCCCCATCGGGACCAGCGGTGCCTCTGTGTGGGCTCGGGGCCGTCTGCGACCCCTCCCCGACGGCCTCTCCCTCGGCGTGCCCACCCGGTTCTGGCCGGCGGCACGCTCGGGCATCCTCGGGTTCGCCGGCTCGCTCCGTCTGCTGGTGGACCTGATCTCGCCGCGCCCCGATCTCCGAGGGCCCCTGGGCGACCGGGCCATCGGGCCCCTCGTCGCCCGCAAGCTCGGCTCCCGGGTCGTCGACAGGCTCGTCGACCCACTTGTCGGCGGCATCCACGCGGGCAGCGTCGCCGACATGAGCGCCGCCGCGGTGTTCCCCCTGCTCCTCGCGGTGGCGCAGCAACGCGGCAGCTTCATGCGGGCGCTCGGGCGCGCTGCGGGACCGGCCGCCCAAAGTCCGGCCCCTCCTGGTGAGGGGCCGGACGGCGGTGCGGGACCGGCCGCCGGGGGGCCGGCGTCGGACGGCGCTGCAGGACCGGCCTTCTGGGCCCTCCGCGGGGGCATGGGCACGTTGGTGGACCGTCTCGCAGAGGTTCTCACCGGCCGCGGGGTCGTGATCCGAACCAAGGCACCGGTGGAGCTCATCGACCGCGGCGCGGCACCCGGCAGCAACTGGGTGCTGCACACCGCCGACGGACCCGTCCCGGCCGACGGGATCGTCCTGGCGGTTCCCGCGCCTGCGGCGGCCGAGCTCCTCGCCCCCCACGACGCCGACGCGGCCACGCTCCTGCGGGGCATCGACCACGCGTCGGTGGCGCTCGTCACCCTCTCCTACCCCGAGGCGGCGGTCCCGGCCTCGCTGCACGGGACGGGCCTGCTCGTCCCGCAGGGCCCCACCCCCGTCGTGGCCGCGGCCGGCGGCGAGGGTGGGGCCGGCGGAACCGGCGGCGGCTCGGGCGACGGGACGACCCTGATCACCGCCTGCACCTACCTCTCCCGGAAGTGGCCCCACCTGGCCCGCCCGGGATCGGTGCTCATCCGGGCCTCGGTCGGGAGGCTCGGCGACACGCGGGCCGAGTCGCTCGACGATCCGGCCCTGGTCGACCGGGTGGTCCGCGAGCTCGAGGTGATCGTCGGCCTGACCGCCCGGCCCGACAGCTGGCGGGTCACCAGGTGGCCGGGCGCCTTCCCCCAGTACCGGGTCCACCACCTCCTGCGGGTCACCGGGATCGAGTCGGCGCTGAAGCGACTCCCGGCGTTCGTCGTGGCCGGGGCGGCCTACCGGGGTGTCGGGATCCCGGCCTGCATCGGGAGCGGCAGGAACGCCGCCCGGTCGGTGCTGGAAGAGCTGGCCGTGCCGGCGGGCGAGGCCGGTCCCGCCGGATGAGGCTCCGCCGGGGCGGGATCACTCTCCCCTCCCTGGCGGCCGGGGCGGCGATCGCCCTCTCCCTCCCCCCATGGGGCTGGTGGCCGCTGGCCTTCTTCGGGGCCGGCCTCCTCTACTGGCGCCTCGACGGTCTCCCCCTGGGCTCGCGGGTGCTGGCCGGTTGGGTCGCCGGGCTGGGGTGCTTCGTCCCCGGCCTGTGGTGGGCACAGTCGTTCACCTGGTACGGGGCGGCGACGCTGATGGCGGTGGAGGCGCTGTCGATGGCGCTCGCCGCCGGATCGGTCCCGCGGACCCGGGGCCGGTTCCCCGCGTTCGTAGGCGCGTTCACCCTGTTGGAGGCCCTGCGCATGGGGTGGCCGTTCGGGGGCCTCCCGATCGGCGGGGTCTTCCTCGGTCAGGCGGGGGGACCGCTCCTGGGCACGGCCCGCCTCGGAGGGCCGCTCCTGCTCACCGCCATGGTGTGGGCCGCCGGAGCGGCCGGCGGGTCGCTGGCCGTGGTGGCGGCCCGTCGCATCGGATCCGTCGGCGGGACCAGGACCGGTCCGCGCCGGTGGCCCGTCGCAGCCCTCCTCCCGGCGCTGGGCATGGTGGCCGCGCTGGTGGCGGTCACCGTCGGGGCCGACCACGCGCCCGACGGGGGGCGAGCCATCCGGTACCTGCGCGTGGCGGCGGTGCAGGGGGGCGGACCGCGGGGCCTGAGCGACAGGGAGGTCAGCCCCGCCACGGTCTTCGCCAGGCAGCTGGCGGCAGCCCGCGGGCTCCGGGGCACGGCCGGTCCGTCCCTGGTGATCTGGCCCGAGGACGTGATCGCGCTGGCGGGGCCCCCGGGACCGGCACCGGCGCGCGCCGGCTCGGGGTGGTTCGCTCCCCCGGGGGCCCTGGGCACCATGGGGGATCTGGCCCGCCGGCTGCACGCCACCGTCGTGGCCGGCGTCACCTTCAGGGTGTCGGACCGGGCGTTCCGCAACGAGGTGGTCGTGTGGGGTCCCGGCGGGACCGTCGCGGCCACCTTTGAGAAGGTCCACCGGGTGCCCTTCGGCGAGTACGTCCCGGAGCGTGGCTTCTTCCGGCATCTGGCCGACCTGTCGGGCGTGCCCCTCGACGCGATCCCGGGCCATGGCACCGGGCTCGTCCGGACGCCCGCCGGTCCCCTCGGGCTGCTGGTCTCCTACGAGGTCTTTTACGCCAACCGCAGCCGGTCCTCGGTGCGCGCCGGGGCCCAGGTGCTGGTGGTGCCCACCAACACGTCGTCGTACGCGACCGGGCAGGTCCCCGCCCAGGAGGTGGCGGCCGACGAGGTGCAGGCCGTGGAGTCCGGGCGAGACCTGGTGCAGGCCGCACCCACCGGTTACTCGACCCTCGTCGACCCGAGGGGGCGGCTCGTCCGACGAAGCACGCTCGGGCAGCCCGCGGTGCTCCGTGGCGTGGTCGGGCTCCGGGTGGGCCGGACCCTTTACGTCCGCTTCGGGGACGTCCCCGTGCTCGTCATGGCCGCGCTGGCCCTCTCGGGCGGATGGGCCGCGGCGGGTCGCCGGAGGCGGGCACCGGTCGAGGCGCCGGTGCGGGGCCGGGCCGGTGCGCTCACTCGTAGTAGCCCGAGTGGATATAGACGCAGGGGATCCCCTCGGCCACGAACATGGCGTGGTTCGACGGATCGTCCTCCAAGGCCAGGCGGAGGTCGAAGCCGAAGTCCCTCAGCTCCTCCACCACGCCCCTCTTGAAGTCCGTGACCTGCTCGTAGTTCCCCCGGTCCCGCATGACCAACAGGTCCCACCGGAGCCCGTAGCGGTCGAGCCAGGCGAGGGTCTGGGGCTGGACCCGGTGCGGCCTCCCGGTGAGGAGCACGACGCCGAGCTCCGGGTCGAGAAGGTCCATCAGGCGGGCTATCTCCTCGATGACCTGGTCGTCGCCGCACGCTTCGAAGAACGCCGCCCAGTCCCGACGGCCCCGATCGAGGAAATGCTGGCGCCCGGCGGCGTTGGACAGCACGCCGTCGATGTCGAAGACCACGGCCTTCCCCGGCGCCACCGGGCCGGCCCGCCACCGCCAGTTGTGGTGGACGCCGAACTCCGGACCCATCCCCACCTCTCCCGTGGCTCGCGCAGCCGGCCTCGGTGACCGTGCGTCGGAGCATACCGGGGAGCCCGGGCCGGCCCCCCGGCCCCCCGGGCGGCCCCGGGGCACGGGGTCCCGGTGGCAGCCGGGGGGATGTGGTGGAAACGACGCGCCGGCGTGGCACCATTGAGAGGTCATGACGCCCAGCACCCCCGCCGACGGGGAGACCGCGGTGCGGACACGGCGAGCACCCTCCGGGCCCTTCGGCCCGATCGACCTCCGACCCGCGATCCTGCCCGCCCCGCACGAGACCGAGGTGACCGAGGTACGGGTCCCCCTGGGCCGGCGGGTGGTCGTCCTGGGCGACCTCCTGCTCCTGGCCGATCCCACTCCCTCCTCCCGCGCCCTGGCCTCCGATCTCGCCCGGACCCTCGACGACTGGCAGGGACCCGGGGTCGTGGTCGTGTGCGGGAACCTCTTCGCCGTGGCCGGGCCGGAGCCCTCGCGCCGCCCCGAGGGCGTCCGGGCCGCCCTGGCGGCTCACCGGGAGCTCGCCGATGCCATCCGCGGGTTCACCTCGCGCCCCGACTGCCGGCTGGTCGTCATCCCCGGCTGGCGCGACCCCGAGGTCGGGGAGGACCCCGAGGTCGGGAACCTCCTGGCCGAGTTGGGAGCCAGGGTCCTGCCGGCCGTCGACCTCCTCCTGCAGACCGCGGCCGGGACCCGCAGGGTGCTGGTGCGCCCCGGGCGTCCTTCCGCCCCGCCGACCGGCTCGGCCGGCGGGGGTCCCGTCGAGCCCCGACCGTGGCTGACCGGGGTGGGAAGGCTCGAGGACCCGACGGTGTCCGGTCGCTTCGTCACCTCCCGGCTCCTCTACCGGCGCCTGGGGCGGCTCTTCCTCTGGGTGGCCCTGCTACCTGCCGTGGTGGCGATGCTCCTGCGGCTCCCGGTGGTCTTCTCGGCCCTGACCCGGGTGCTCGGCCGGAGCCCGGGACCCCACCACGCTCTCGCCCAGGCCCACGCGGCGAACTGGGCGGACCGGACGCTCTTCACCGTCGGCGCCACCGTAGTGGTGCTGCTGGTGCTGGCCCTGGTGGTGGCCGTCGCGTCGCGCCTCGCGTGGACGGCGCTGGGGGGCGGCGACCTCCCTCCTCCCTGGCCGTACCTGAAGAGACGGAAGGTGACGTTGCTCACCGAACCGGACCCGTCCCACGGGCTGCTGATCGGCCGGCGGTCGGCGCTCGACGAGGCGCGCGCCGCTATCGAGGGTGGCGCGTCGGGCCTCATCGCCGGCGGGAGGCTGCAGGCCGAGCTCACGCAGCTCGATCCCGGGTTCTTCGGATCGCCCGGCGGGACGGCCGAGCTCGTGCGCGAGCACCCGGGGCGGGGCGGGCTCCCTCCCGTCTTCCTCCATCACCGCCAGTCGAGCTGGATAGAGCTCGAGACGGGCGCCGACCTGCACGTCCGGCTCCTCCTTGCCGACGCGGAGCTCCCGACGTCGACGTTCCTCGAGCGCCTGGCCACCAGCGACCACGTCCTGAAGGGGCACAAGCCGGCCGCCGACCTGCACCCGGCCCTGGTCGCGTCGTGGCCCCGGGGGGCGATCTGGCCCCCTCCGCCCGACGTGGCCGCCGACCGGACCCGGGTACGTCGGGTGCGGCGGCTGGCCGCCGCGGCCATCTTCGTCGCGGGCCTGGTCGACCTGCTCGAAGCCGTCACCCCGCCGCTGCGCGGCCGCCTCCACCTCGTCGAGCAGTTCCTGCCGTTGGGTGTGGCCCAGGCGGCCGGCGCCCTGGTCGCTCTCGCCGGGGTCGGGCTCATGATGCTCGCCCGCGGCGTCCTGCGCGGTCAACGCCGATCGTGGCTGGTGTCGGTCGTCCTGCTGGGCGTCACCATCGGCCTGCACGTGGCCCACGACGCCGCGGTGGGGGGGGTCCTGCTCTCCGCCGCGGTCCTGGGCCTCCTGCTGATCGAGCGGAACCGGTTCGGCGCGGCCACCGACACCGGGTCGGTGCGCTCCGCCCTCCTCACCCTGGTCGTCGGGGCCGCCGCCGCCGTCGGGGCATCCTCGCTCGCCATCGAGCTGAGCGGGGCGTTCAAGCACAGAGCGCTCCCTCCCTGGCCCGAGGTGCTGGGCGCCACCGCCGAAAGGCTGATCGGCCTCCGGACGGTCCCCTTCCCCGACAACATCGACGATTGGATCTACCCCAGCCTCCTGACCGTGGGCATCGCCCTGGCCGTCATCGTGGTCGCCCTGTTGACCAGGCCGGTGGTCGACCACCGCCTCTCCGCCGGCGCGTCCGCGCCCCGTCGACGAGCGGCCGAGGTGCGGGCCCGGGACCTCGTCCGGCGCCACGGAGCCGGCACGCTCGACTACTTCGCCCTCCGTGACGACAAGCAGTGGTTCTTCCACCGCGACAGCCTGGTGGCCTACGCCGTGTACGGCGGCGTCTGCCTGGTGTCGCCGGACCCCATCGGGCCCCGCAACGAGCGGGCCCACGTGTGGGACGCCTTCCGCCGGTACGCCGACCGGCACGGTTGGGCGGTCGGGGTGATGGCGGCGGCCGAGGAATGGCTGCCCATCTACCGCGACTCGGGTATGCGGTACCTCTACATCGGGGACGAGGCCGTCGTGGACGTCACCACCTTCACGCTCCAGGGCGGGCGGATGAAGGGCCTGCGCCAGGCCGTCGGTCGCGTCCGCCGCAACGGGTACACCGTCCGGATCGTCGATCCCACCGAGCTCGACGAGCAATCGGCGGCCCAGCTGATGGAGCTCATAGGGCGCAACCGGCGCGGGGACCAGGAGCGCGGGTTCTCCATGATGCTCGGGCGGATCTTCGACCACCGTGATGCCGGCCTGCTCATGACGGTGGTCAGCGGGCCCGACGGCGCACCGGCCGCCGTGTGCCAGTTCGTCCCCTCCCCGGCCATCGGGGGCTACTCCCTCGACCTGATGCGGCGCGACCCCGGCGAGCACCCGAACGGGCTCCTCGACTTCGCCCTGGTCTCGACGATCGACCACCTCCGCGAGAGCGGGGACCGCGGGCTCAGCCTCAACTTCGCTGCCATGCGCTCCCTGCTCGACGGGGAGAGCGGTGACAAGCTGACCCAGCGGGTCGAGCGCTGGGCCCTGCGACGCCTGTCCGGTGTGCTGCAGATCGAGTCCCTGTGGCGGTTCAACGCGAAGTACGAGCCGTCCTGGCTCCCCCGCTACGTGGTCTGGGACTCGGCCGAGCAGTTCGTGCCGACGGTGGTTCAGATCCTCCGGGCCGAGTCGCTCACCGAGATCCCGGTGGTGGGCCGGCTGCTCGCGACATCCCCGCGGGGCGCCCCCGCGGCCTGAGCCGCTCGCGACGACCCGGCGGGGCGCCCGCCGCGTGGCGTGAACCGGTCAGGGACCGCCGAACGGGGCCCGGGTTCCCGAGAACGGGATCAGGGGAGGAAGAACAGCGTGGCCTGGTGGGCGAAGTCCACGAGGGGTCCGGGGATGACGCCGAACACGACGGTGACCGCCACACAGAGCCCGATCGCCACCATGGCGGCCCGCGGGACCACCACCGGACCCCCGTCGGTCGCCGGCGCCTCGGAACCCTCCGGCTCGGCCCCGCCCTGAAGCAGTACCTCGGCGTTGAGGCGGGTCGCCAGCGCGACCGAGCGCTCGGTTCCGGCCCACACCGGCAGGGCCGGTCCGTCCCGGTCCCCGATCCGGTCATGGGCAGGGCCGCGGGTGAGCCCGCCCGCCGTCCCCGCCGTCCCCGCCGTCCCCGCCGGTTCCATCCCGGGTCCGCCGGCCCCGGCGGCCCGACGGGACGTCGACGAGTACATCAGGACGACCAGGCGGAGGTAGAAGTAGGCGGCGAGGGCGGCGGTGGCCATCGCGACGACGGCCAGGGGCACCGAGTGGGCGTCCACCGCGGCCACCACGACCTGCAGCTTGGCCAGGAACCCGGTGGTGAAGGGCGCGCCGGCCTGGGCGAGGAGCAGGACCGCCAGGGCGAAGGCGAGCAGCGGTTGGCGTCCGGCCAACCCCCGGTAGGCGGTCAGGTCGTGACCGACGTCGCCCGCTCGGCCGACGTAGGTCACGACGGCAAAGGTGCCGATCACCATGAACATGTACGCGAGCAGGTAGTAGAGCGCCGAGCTCACCCCCCTGGCCGTCGCCGCCTGTAGGCCGACGAGCACGAAACCAGCGTGGTTGATGGAGGAGTAGGCCAGCATCCGCTTCACGTCCCGCTGCACGATCGCCAGCCCGGCCCCGACGACCAGGGTCAGGACGGCGAGCGCGTACACGATGGGCTGCCAGTCCGCCCGCAACAGGCCGAACGAGGAGACGAAGACCCGGAGGAGCGCGGCGAACCCCCCCGCCTTCGCCACCGCCGCCATGAACCCCGTGACCGGCGAGGGCGAGCCCTGGTAGACGTCGGGGGTCCACATGTGGAACGGCACGGCGGCGACCTTGAACGCGAAGCCGACCAGCAGGAGAGCCAGGCCGGCCATCAGCAGCCCGTTCGACGTGACCACGTTGTGCGAGAGGTAATCGGCGATCTGGGTCAGGTTGGTGCTGCCGGTCGCGCCGTAGGTGAGCGCGATGCCGTACACGAAGATGGCCGACGAGAACCCGCCCAGGATGAAGTACTTGAGCGCGGCCTCGGCCGAGGCCGACCGCCGGTGGTTGAACGCCGCCAGGACGTACAGGGAGATGGAGAGGATCTCGAGCCCGAGGAACACGATGATCAGGTCGTTGGCCCCGGCCATCAGCATGGCGCCCGAGGCCGACACCATCGCCAGGACGTGGAATTCCGGTCCGTCGATCCCCTCCCGTCGCAGGTACCCGTCCCCCACCAGCGCGGTGAGCACCATCGCACAGCACACCAGCACGGTGACCAGGACGCTGAACCCGTCCACCACCACCGCGCGGTCCACCGTCGTGTAGGCGCCGTGGCTCGAGACGTCGGCCCACTGCCAGAGGGCCAGCCCGAGGGAGGTCCCGGCGATCACCACCGTCCCCGCGGTGGCGACCGTCACGCGGAGGGGCCGGCGGACCAGGGAGGCGACCCCGAGCAGGAGGATCGCCCCGCCCAGCATGACGATCTCGGGGAGGATCCCGAGGTACCGGATGTGGGGCATGGCGATCGGCGGCGCGGAGGCCGGGTGGGCGGCGGCGAGCAGGAGACCGGCGATCACGGGACCTGACCTCCTCCGGCCCGGAGCGCCGTACCGGCCCGTGGCGTCGGCGCGGCCGCGGCGGTCCCGGGGCCGGACGGCCCGCCCCGGGCCACGGCCGGCTGCCTGCCGCCGGCGACCTGCTCCACATGGGCGACCAACCGGTTGACCGACGGCGTGATGCGGTCGAGCACCGGCTTGGGGTACACCCCGAGCAGCACGATCAGCACGATCAGCGGTGCGATCACGGCTCGCTCGGACCAGCTGAGATCACGGGTCTTGGCATTGGCCGGGTCGACCTCCCCGTGAAAGGCCTGTTGGTAGGCCCACAAGAGGTAGATCGCGGCCACGACCACCCCGCCGGTGGCCACCACCGCCCACCACCGGTGGGTGAGGAACGTGCCCGAGAGGACGAGGAACTCGCTCACGAACCCGTTCAGGCCCGGTAGCCCGATGGAGGCCATCATCACCACTGTGAAGACCGCTGCGAGGATCGGGGCGGGGCCCTGCAGCCCTCGGAGCTCGGAGACCTGCCAGGTCTGGCGGCGTTCGTAGATCCACCCGATGAGGAGGAAGAACGCGGCGACGATCAGCCCGTGGTTGACCATCAGGAGCACCCCGCCGGAGAGCCCCACGGTGGTGAAGGCGAACGTGCCGAGGGCGATGAAACCGATCTGGGCCAGCGACGAGTAGGCGACGAGCCGCTTCAGGTCGCGCTGGGCGCACGCCACCAGGGCGCCGTACAGGATGCCGATCACCGCCAGGGTCAACAGGAGCGGTGCGAGGGTCTTCGACGCCTGGGGGAAGAGGTTGAGATCGAAGCGGATGATCCCGTACGTCCCGAGCTTGGCCATGACCGCGGCGATGACGACCGAACCCCCGGTCGGCGCTTCCGTGTACGCGTCGGGAGACCAGGTGTGGAACGGGAACAACGGGGCCTTCACCGCGAACGCCGCGGTGAAGGCCCCGAAGAGCAGGATCCCGGTGGTCGAGGAGAGATGGGTGTGCTCGAGCACGGGAAGCGAGAACGTGAGCACACCGGTCTGGCTCTGGTGCACGAAGGCCACGACGACGATCCCGACCAGCAGGAAGGCCGACCCGAGGAAGGTGTACACGAAGAACTTGATGGCAGCGTAGGCGCTCCGCGCGTACCCCCAGCTTCCGATGAGGAAGTACGCGGGAACCAAGGTCAGCTCGAAGAACAGGAAGAACAGGACCAGGTCGAGGGAGATGAAGCTCCCGATGCAGGCGGCCTCGAGCAGGAGCATCCACGCGGTGAACGAGCGGACGTTGTGGCGGACCCTGGCGCCCACCAGCGCGATCGGGAAGAGGACGCCGGCCAGGAGCACGAGGAAGATGGAGATCCCGTCGACGCCGACGAACCAGTCGATCCCGAGCGAGCTCGCCCAGACGTGGTGCGAGACGAACTGGTAGGCGCCGTTCCCGGCGTGCAGGAGCACCGCCGTCGCTATGGCGAAGCCGAGGGTGGCCACGGCGGTCGCCACCCCGACGGCCTCGGTGGCCCAACGCGGCGCGCGCACCCACAGGGCCGAGACGAGCGCACCGGCGGCCGGCAGGATCACCAGCACGGTGAGGAAGGGAAACCCGGGCGAGTGGCTCACGACCACCACGTCCTGCTGGCCACGAAGACGAGGATGGCCGCCAACCCGAGGGCGATGCCGAGGGCGTAGTTCCTGACGTAGCCGGTCTGGAGCCGTCGGACCCCCGTGCTCGCGCTCCGCACCAGCGTGGCAACCCCGTTCACCGCCCCGTCGATGATCCTGCCGTCCACCACGGTGGCGGAGAAGCGGGCGAGGGCCTGCCCGGGCCTCCCGATGGCGGCGTCGTAGAAGTCGTCCCAGTACCACACCCGTTGGAGGAAGGGAGGTTCGAGTGCGGGACGATCCACCCGCACCCGCCAGAGCTGCCAGGCGACGGCGATCCCCACCAGGGCCACCCCGGCGTCGACGAGGGCGAGGACCCACTGGTTGAGGGGATGGGCGTTGGCGTCGAAGAGGCTGGTGGCGAAGACCGGCTGCAGGAAGTGGGCGAAGCTGTCGTGGTGCACCCAGGGGAGGTCGAGGACCCCACCGGCGGCGGCGGCCACCGCCAGCACGACCAGCGGGACCCGCATGACCCAGGGCGACTCGTGCGGGTTGTGGTGGGCCGGCTGGTCCCCCAGCGCCTCGGCCCATCGATCCTTGCCGTAAAAGGCCAGGAAGAACAGCCGGCTCATGTAATAGGCGGTGAGGAGCGCGGTGACGACACCGAGGGCCCACAGTGGCTTGCTCTTCGCGTACACGTTGGTGAGCACGTCGCCCTTCGACCAGAAGCCCGAGAACGGCGGGACGCCGACGATGGAGAGCCAACCCACGAGGAAGGTGCCGTAGGTCCACGGCAGGAATTTCCGCAACGCTCCCATGCGCTTGAGGTCCTGCTCGTCGTCGAGCCCGTGGATCACCGAGCCGGCACCGAGGAACAGGAGCCCCTTGTAGAACGCGTGGCAGACCATCAGGAAGATGGCCGCGATGTACGCCTCGGACCCGACCGCGAGCACCATGTAGCCGATCTGGGAGACGGTGGAGAACGCCAGCACCTTCTTGATGTCCTGCTGTGACGTGGCGATCGTGGCGGCCACGAACGCGGTGACCCCGCCGACGATGGCCACCACCCACCTGGCGTCCGGCGAGAGCGCCAGCACCTGGTTCATCCGGCACAGGAGGTAGACGCCGGCGGTCACCATGGTCGCCGCGTGGATCAGGGCCGACACCGGGGTCGGGCCCTCCATGGCGTCGGGCAGCCAGTTGAAGAGGGGGATCTGGGCGGACTTGCCCGTCGCCGCGAGGAAGAGGAGGAGCACCGCCGCGGTGGCCGTCCCCCCGGCCAGGAGCTGGCGGTGCGAGAAGATGGTCAGGTAGTCGAGCGAGCCGACCTTGGAGAAGATCAGGAACATGGCCAGCAGGAACCCGGTGTCCCCGATCCGGTTGTAGATGAACGCCTTCTTCCCCGCCGACGCCGCCGATTCGCGCCGGAACCAGTAGGCGACGAGCCAGTACGAGCAGGCGCCCACGCCCTCCCATCCGACGAAGGTCACCAGCAGGTTGTTGGCCAGCACCAGCACCAGCATCGAGAACACGAAGAGGTTCAGGTAGACGAAGAACTTCGAGTAGTCGCGGTCGCCCTTCATGTACCCGATCGAGTACAGGTGGATGAGCATGCTCACGCCCGTGACGAACATGCACATGGTGATGGAGAGCGGGTCGACGAGGAGCGCCACCTTCACGTGCAGGCCGCCGACCGGGATCCACGTGAAGAAGGTCTGGGTGAAGACCCGCTTGGAGGCCGGGGTGACGTTCAGCAGTCCCGCCAGGGTGATGCACGCGGCCACGAAGGAGCCGGCGACGGCGACCGTCCCCACCCAGCCGGCGCGCGGGTCCCCGATGCGGCGACCACCGGCCACCAGCACGGCAAAGCCGGCCAGGGGCAGGAGCGGCATGAGGAATGCGACGTGGAGCAAGGTGGGATCAGCCCTTCAGCGAGTGGAGGTCGTCAGCGGTCGTGCTCGTCCGGCGTCGGAAGATGGCGACGACGATCCCGAGACCGACCACCACCTCCGCGGCGGCGACCACCAGCACGAAGAACACCAGCACCTGGCCGGCGATGTCATTGAGCATCCGCGAGAAGGTCACGAAGGTCAAGTTGGCCGCGTTGAGCATCAGCTCGATGCACATGAACATGACCAGCACGTTGCGTCGCACCAGCAGCCCCAGCGCGCCGATGCCGAACAGCACGGCCGCCAGCCCCAGGTACCAACCACCCCCGAGGCTCACGTCGGGACCTCCTCGCGCTCGGTCGGGGCGGGTGGAGCGCCCTCGGCGATCCACGGGTCCACCGCCTGCTCGGCGGCGCGCCCGGCAGCCTCGGTCCCGCCCTCGGGCGGCTCGACCTCCGATACCCCGCCCTCCGGTTCCCGGCCTTCGGGTGGATCGGCGTCGGCGGCGTCGGGCGGGCGCCGGGCGAGCACGACCGCGCCGACCACGGCGATGACCAGCAACGCAGCGGTCGCCTCAAACGCGTAGAGGTACTTGGTGAAGAGCTGCACGCCGAGCTGGGCGACCTCGGACCGTTGCGGCGTGCTGATCGGACCGACGACGGTGGGGGCGCCGGTCACCCAGTGAGCGGTGGCAGCCAGGGCCAGCACCCCGGCCAGGGCGATCGCCACCAGGGCGACGGCCAGGACCCGTTGCCCGCGGAGCGGCTCCTCGGTCAGGTTCTCGCGGCGGTCGACGCCGAGGAACATGATGACGAAGAGGAAGAGCACGACGATGGCGCCCGCGTACACGATGACCTGTACGGCGGCGATGAAGTCGGCGTCCTGCTCCACGAAGAGGACAGCGATGCCGAGCAGCGTCGTCACGAGCGACAGGGCGGCGTGCACCGGATTGCGCGAAAGGACGACGCCCAGGGCACCGGCCAGGACGACGGCCGCGCTGACGACGAAGGTGACCACATCGGGAATGGTGGCGCGGGTGGCCGCGAGGACGAGCATCCCGTTCATCGGCCCGCCTCCTCCCCTTGGGGCGCAGGATGCTTCCGCTCCCGCCGCGCCCGGCGGAGCTCACCCAGTCGATCCCGGCTCTGCTGCATCTTGGCCCTGTTCCGCTCCGCCGACACCCGGGCCCGCCAGGCCCGGCCCCGCATGCCCCGGTGCTCGAACGGGATGTCCTGATCGAGCAGGTGGGCCTCGAGCACCTCGCGCAGGGGCTTGGTGCCCGTCGCCGCGTCGTCGCGCCGACCGGACTGGCCCCCTTCGGGGGGTCGCACGCCGTAGCCGAGCTCCCCGGACCACTGCACCTCCCCTTCGTAGGCCGCGCTGCCCGAGGGCGAGGTGGCCCGCATCCAGCCGGAGGTGTGCAGATCGTCACCCTTGCGCCAGTCCTCCCACGGAAGCCGCTTGGGCCGCCCGTCGTCGTCCACGACGAGCTCGTCCTTGGTGTAGATGGCGTCGGCCCGGTTGGTGAAGGAGAACTCAAAGAGCTTGGACTCGGTGATGGCCTCGGTCGGGCAGGCCTCAACGCACAGGTCGCAGTGGATGCAGCGCAGGTAATTGATCTCGTACACGTACCCGTAGCGCTCGCCCGGGGATACCGGGTCGTCGGGCGGGTTGTCGAGCCCGCGGACGTAAATGCAGTCGGCCGGGCACACGCCGGCGCACAGCTCGCAGCCGATGCACTTCTCCATCCCGTCCTCGTAGCGGTTGAGGACGTGACGCCCGTGCTGGCGCGGCTGCTTGGGCTTCTTCTCGTCGGGGTACTGCCGGGTGACGCGGGGCCGGGTGAGGTGCTGCAGCGTCAGCTTGAACCCGCCCAGAAAGCTCAGATCGTCCTTCAGATCGCTCAGCAGTCCCATCACCCGGCTCCTTCCGGCGACGGCGCCGGGGCCGGCAACGAGGACGAGGACGCCATGGGCGGCCCCGGCGCGTTCGGTGGCGGGCGGAAGAGCGAGGCCGGCGACACCTTGGCACCGACGGTCGGCAGCACCGTGTGCTCACCCCCGCGCTCGGTACCGACGGCGAAGGCCCGGCGCAGGACCGCTCCCGCCGCGACCACCGCCACCGCCACCAGCAGGCCCCACCACCGCCAGACCACGACGGCGGCGACGATCATGAGCCATCCCAGCGTGAGCGGGATGAGGCGCTTCCAGCCGAGGTCCATCAATTGGTCGTAGCGGAGCCGGGGCAGCGCGGCGCGGAGCCAGACGTACACGAAGAGGAACACGATCGTCTTGGCGACGAACCACAGGATCGGCATCCACACGTCCGAGGTGGGGATGAACCTCGGGATGGGACCGTTGGGCCCCCCGAGGAACAGGGTCACCGCGATCGCCGACATGGTGATCGTGTTCATGAACTCGGCCAGGTAGAAGAGGGCGAACCGGATGGAGGAGTACTCGGTGTTGAAGCCCCCGACCAGCTCGGAGTCGGCCTCGGTGAGGTCGAACGGCGGGCGGGTGAGCTCCGCGGTGATCGACACCATGAAGAGGAAGAACGGGACGATCCCGAGCCGGATGAGGTTCCAGTCCCAGACGCCGCCCGACTGGGAGTCGACGATGGCCCGGGTCGACAGCGAACCCGTGATCAGCACCACCATCACGACGGTCATGCCGAGGGCGGCCTCGTAGGAGATCATCTGCGCCGAAGCCCGGACCGATCCGAGAAGGGGGTACTTGGAGCCCGACGACCAGCCGGCGAGCATCACGCCGTACACCGCGATCGACGACATGGCGAGCACCAGCAGGATGCCCACCGGAGGGTCGGCCAGCTGGAGCTCAAAGGTGTGGCCCGAGATGGTGACCACCCCTCCCACCGGGATCACGGCGAAGATCAGCAGTGCCGGCACGAGCGAGAGGTAGGGGGCCAGCCTGAAGACCCCGGCGTCCGCCCGGTCGGGGAGCAGGTCCTCTTTGAAGAACAGCTTGGTCCCGTCGGCGAGCGTCTGAAGGAGCCCCCAGGGTCCGGCCCGGTTCGGGCCGATCCGGCTCTGCATGTCCGAGATGACCTTGCGCTCGAACCAGATCATGAGCATCACCGACACCATCAGGACGGCAAAGGCCACCAGCACCTTTATCGCCACGACGACCCACACGAACCACCCCACGCCGTGGGCGAAGAGCGGGTCGCCCGACGACGGGGCGGCCGCCAGCGCCGCCGAGGCGGGGTGGAGGGCTCCGAGCAGCGGGCCCATCAGACCGTCTCCATCCGCACGTCGGTGACCGGGTCGCCCGCGTCGATCAGGGTGGAGGCGGCGTTCCGGGGGCCCGCGGCCGCCGGCACGTTGAAGTCGACGGCGACGACGCCTCTGGGCACCGCCGCGTCGGCATCGGCCGGCACCACCAGGCTGCCCCTGCTCGACCGGACCCGCACGAGATCACCGGTGACGAGACCCAGGCGGTCGAGGTCGTAGGGGTTGGCGTGCGCCACCATCTTCCCCACCAGTGCGGCCAGGGGGGGCGAGTTGGTGACGTCGCCCCCCGAGTCGTACAAGCGGCGGGTCGCCACCAGGCGCAAGGAGTAGCTGTCGGCCGGGGGCACGTGGGGACCCTCCCCCGCCGGTCCCGGTCCGGCGGAGAGCAACCGGGGCTCCGTGCCCGCCTCCGTGCCCGGCCCGGCCGCCGTGCCCGCCTCCGTGCCCGCCTCCGTGCCCGGCCCGGCAGCGCCGACCCGCGGGGGGGCTCCCTGCAGCTCCACCGACTCGATCCCGGGGGTGGCCACGGGATCGATCGGGATCATCGGGCGCACCGGTCCACCGCCCGGCGCCGGCAGCGGGACGACCAGTCCGTCGCCCGCCCCGGCCGCGTCGATCCGCTCGTGAAGGAGCCCCCGGTAGGCCGGTGCCACCCGCTCGATCTCGTGCCGCACGTCGGCGAGCGTCGCAACGCCCAGATCGGCACCCAGGGCCGCCGCCAGCTCGACGGCGACCACCCAGTCCTCCCAGGCGCTGCCCGGCGGCACCAGCTTCTGCCCGAGCCGGCTCACCCGCCCCTCGACGTTGGTGGTCGTCCCCGGACGCTCGTGGGCGACGGCGGCCGGCAGCACCACGTCTGCCCGGGCCGCCGACTCGTTGAGATGCCCGGTGACGGCGACCACCAGGTCCGCCCCGGCCATGGCCCGATCGGCCAGCTGCCGGTCGGGGAAGTCGTTGAGCGGGTCCGCCCCGAGCAGGACCAGCGTGCGCACCCGGCTCCCCGGTTCCCCGTCGCCGGCCAGCGAGGCCAGGACCTCGGCGCTGCCGAGCCCGGTCCGGACCGGCACCGTCCCCCACCGTTCGGCGAACCATGACCGGCCCTGATCGAGCGAGACGCGGCCGGGGAGCAGCCCGGGGGCCAGACCCATGTCGAGCGCCCCGTGCACGTTCCCCCGCCGCAGGGTGGGGAGGAACTTGGCCTCCGGCCAGGCCCGGGCGAGCACCCCTGCCGCCTCGGCCGTCACCCCCTCGTGCTCGGCCAGCGAAGGCCGGCCCAGCACGACGACCACGCCGGCGCCGTTCCCACCGCCCTCCTCGAGCAGGCGGCGGGCCTGCTCGAGCCGACCCTCGCCGGCTGCGGCTCCGGCGGGATCCGACGCCAGCGCGGCCTCTGCGGTGACGTCACCGGTCAGCACCCGGGCAACGGCCGGCGACTCGCCGGGGCGGACGGCGACCGAGACCGAGGCGTACCGGGTCAGGGAGCTCGGACGCTGGGCCAGCTCGATCAGCCGGGTGCCGCCGGCGGTGGCTGCCTCGCGGAGCCGGAGGAAGAGCACCGGCAGCTCTTCGCGCACATCACCGGTCAGCAGCACCACGATCTCGGCGGCGCAGGCGTCGTCGATCGTCGCCCGCCGCAACGAGAGCACGAGATCCGCCGGCAGGCCGTCGCCGAGCTGCGAGTCGACCGAGTCCGTCCCGAGCACGCCCTTGGCGAGCTTCGCCCACGCGTAGGCGCCCTCGTTGCTCAGGCGGGCGCCGCCCAGCACGGCGACGGCGCCGGGGTCCCCCGCGTCGCGGGCCGCGGCGATCCCGGTCGCTGCCGCAGCCAGGGCCTCGTCCCACGAGACGGTCACCAGCTGCCCGTCCTTGCGGAGCATGGGGTGGGAGAGACGACCTTCCCCGGCACCGGCCGCCGGGCCATCGGCCGCTGCCTCGGAGCCGGCACCGGCCGCCGCTGCGCCGTCTCCGTTCACCGACCCGAAGACGAACCGGCCCTTGTCGCAGAGCCACCCGTGGTTGACCGGGTCCGAGTCGATCCCGAGCAGGCGGGTCAGGCGGTTGGCCGAGGACTGCACGGCCACCCGACAGCCGAGCGCGCACGTCGTGCAGGTGGACTCGACCTGGTCGAGGTCCCACGGGCGCGCCGTGAACCGGTAGGGCGTGGCCGTCAGAGCCCCCACCGGGCAGATCTGCACGGTGTTGCCGCTGAAGTACGAGGAGAACGGCTCGGTCGGGAAGGTCGCCACCTCCACGCGCTCACCCCGGCCGGCGAAGTCGATCTGGGCCTCCCCGGCGACCTCGGCGGCGAACCGCGTGCACCGGGCGCACTGAATGCACCGCTCGCGGTCGAGCAGGACCAGGTCCGAGATGGGCACCGGCTTCTCGAAGTGGCGCTTCTCCTCCACGAACCGGCTCTCGCCCGGGCCGTAGGCGAGCGTCTGGTCCTGCAACGGGCACTCGCCGCCCTTGTCGCAGACCGGACAGTCGAGCGGGTGGTTCACCAGGAGGAACTCGAGCACGCCGTCCTGGGCCTTCTTGACCTTCTCGGAGGTGGTCACCACCTCCATCCCCTCGCCGGCAGCGATGAAGCAGGCCGGCTGGAGCGTGGCGCCACGCGGTCCGCTGACCTCCACCAGGCACATCCGGCACATCCCGACCGGCTTCATCCTCGGGTGGTAGCAGAAGCGCGGGATGAACGTGCCCTCCCGCTCGGCCGCGCTGATGATCATCTCGCCCGTCCGGGCGGTGACCTCGCGGCCGTCGAGGAGGAAGCTGACCGAGCCTTCGGCCGCGTCCTGCTGGGAGCCCTGCTCAGCCATACGGGCAGGCTCCTTCCTTCATGTGCACCAGGAACTCGTCCCGGAACATCTCGATGGCGGAATGGATGGACGACGGGATGGACGGCCCGAGGACGCAGATGGTGGTCTGCTGGGGCGGCCAGGTGAGCCCCGGCGCGATGTTGTCCGACACGTCCAGGAGGAGATCGAGGTCCTGCTCGCGCCCCTCCCCGTTCTCTATCCGGTACAGGATGCGCTCGAGCCAGCCGGATCCCTCGCGACAGGGCGTGCACTGCCCGCACGACTCGCGGGCGAAGAACTTCGTGATCCGCCACGCGGCCCGCACCGCACAGGTGCTCGAGTCCATGACGACGATCGATCCCGACCCGAGCATCGAGCCCGCCTCGGCCACCTCGTCCTGTCCGAGGGGCAGGTCGAGCCGGTCCGGCCCGAACCACGGGGCCGACACGCCGCCCGGAATGAACGCCTTCAGGTCGTTGCCGCCCCGGATCCCACCGCCGAGCAGCGGGGAGTAGACGAGGTCGCGGAACGTGGTCTTCGCCATCTCGAGCTCGAACGCCCCGGGATTGCGCACGTGCCCGGACAGGGCGAAGAGGCGGGTCCCGGTGGACCGGCCCTGGCCGAGAGCGGCGAACGCCGCTCCCCCGTTGGTGACGATCCACGGGAGGTTGGACATCGTCTCGACGTTGTTGACCACGGTGGGCTGACCGTACAGGCCGATGACCGCCGGGAAGTACGGAGGCTTGATGCGGGGAAAGCCCCGCTTCCCCTCGAGCGACTCGATGAGGGCCGTCTCCTCCCCGCAGATGTACGCACCGGCACCGGGGTGGACCACCAGATCGACCGAGAAGCCCGACCCGAAGATGTCGGAGCCGACGGCCCCGTGGTCGTAGGCCTCGTTCAGCGCCTGTTGCACCCGTTCGAGGCCGAGCGCGAACTCCCCGCGCAGATAGATGAACGCCTGGGTGACCTGCAGGGCGTAGGCGGCGATGAGCACGCCCTCCACCAGCTGGTGGGGATCGCGCTCGACGAGCAGGTGGTCCTTAAACGTCGCGGGCTCGCTCTCGTCCCCGTTGACGACCAGGTACGTCACCGGGTCCTTCCGGAGCATCGACCACTTGCGGCCCGCGGGGAACCCGGCACCGCCCCGACCGAGAAGGCTGGCCGCGTCGACCTCCGCCGCCACCGCCTCGGGGGTCATCGTCAGCGCCTTTCGCAGTCCTTCGTACCCGCCGGTGGCCAGGTACCGGGCCAGCGTGTGGGAGTCCTCGTGGCCCATGCGCGCGGTGACGATCTTCGGGGCGTCGGTGACCGCCATCAGCCCTGTGCCCCTTCGCTCGCTGCCGCCGCCCGGGCCTGTTGCTGCCCAGCCGCGGCCGCCCGCTCGCCCGCCACCCTCTGCCGGTCCGCCCCGAGCCCGCCGTTCCTGCGGACCCGGATCAGCGTCCCGTGCGGGGGCACGGTGTCGGCGAGGCGCCCGGCCCGCAGGTCGGCGACCAGCCGGTCGAACGTCTCGGGGGTCTGGGCGCCCACGTACCGGTGGTTCACCTGCACGCACGGGGTCCGGTCGCAGTCGGCGAGGCACTCGGCCTCCTCGAGCGTGATGGCCCGATCCGACGTCGTCCCCCCGGCGCCGACACCCAGCACCTCCTCGGCGTGATCGAGGAGCTCGGCGGCGCCGTCGAGCAGGCAGGCGATGTTCGTGCACACCGACACCAGGTAGGTCCCCACCGGTTCGGTGTGCAGCATGTCGTAAAAGGTCGCCGTGCCGCGCACCTCCGCCGGGGTCAACCCCACCAGCTCGGCGATCTCCTCCATCGCCTCCGGCCGGAGCCACCCGTCCTGCTCCTGGGCCAGGTGGCACAGGGGGATGAGTGCCGAGCGCGCCTCGGGATAGAGACCGATCGACTGGTGCATCCGCTCGAGGGTGTCGGGAGTCAGGTGGCTCATCGGGCCACCCTCTGCTCGCTCATCGGTCCACCTCCCCCATCACCGGGTCCACCGAGGAGATGACGGCGACCGCGTCGGCCAGGAGGCCGCCGCGCAACAGCACGGGCAGCGACTGCAGGTTGACGAAGCTCGGCCCGCGGATGTGCAGGCGGTAGGGCTTGGAGGTGCCGTCCGACACGAGGTAGCAGCCCAGCTCCCCCCGAGGCGACTCGACGGCCACGTACACCTCGCCCTCGGGGACCCGGAACCCCTCGGTGAACGTCTTGAAGTGGTGGATCAGGGCCTCCATCGACTCGTCGATCCGGGCCCGCGGAGGAGGCGTCACCTTACGGTCCTGCACCCGGTAGTCGCCGGCCGGCATGAGGTCGAGGATCTGGCGGACGATCCTGATCGACTCGCGGATCTCGTTGAGGCGGACCGAGTACCGGTCGAAGTTGTCACCGTAGGTGCCCACGATCACGTCGAACTCGACCTTGTCGTACGCCAGATAGGGCATGGTGCGCCGCAGGTCCCAGGGCACCCCCGTGGAGCGCAGGATGGGGCCGGTGGCCGAGAGCGCCAGCGCCTCTTCGGCCGTGATGCCGCCGACGGCCTCGGTGCGCTCGCGGAAGATCGGCTGCCCGGTCAACAGCTCGTCGTACTCGAAGGTCCGCTCGAAGACGGTGTCGCAGATGACCTGCACGTCGTCCTCCCAACCGTCGGGCAGGTCGGCGGCCACGCCGCCCGGGCGGATGTAGTTGTGGTTCATCCGCAGACCGGTCGTCTTCTCAAAGAAGCTCAGGACCATCTCGCGCTCGCGGAAGCCGTAGATCATCATGGAGGTGGAGCCCAGGTCCATCCCGTTGGTCGCCATCCACATCAGATGCGAGGAGATCCGGTTCAGCTCGACCATCAGCATCCGGATCCACACCGCCCTCGCCGGCAGCTCCACGCCGAGCAGGGCTTCGGTGGCCAGCGAGAAGACGAGCTCGTTGTGCAGGGGGGAGAGGTAGTCCATACGGGTGACGTTGGTGGCCCCCTGCACGTACGTCAGCTCCTCGCCGGTCTTCTCCATGCCGGTGTGGAGGTAGCCGATCACGGGCTTGGTGCGCAGCACCACCTCACCGTCGAGCTCGAGCATGAGGCGGAGCACCCCATGGGTGGAAGGGTGCTGGGGCCCCATGTTGATGATCATGGTGTCGTCGTCACGACGCTCGATGTCGATGTCGTCGGGATCGACCACCGCGCCCTCGGCGAGCCGCAGCACCGCACCCAGCTCGCGGCCGAGCTCGACCTGACCGGTGCCGCCGCGGGTCGACAGCTCCTGGGCGCCCTCGGAGGTCTCGGTGGTGCTCCAGACCGTCGGGTCCGGCTCGGGAGGGGTGCCGGTCATCGGGGCCCCGGAGCGGCCTTGAACTGCACCGGTACCCGTCCCACGCCGTAGTCCTTGCGGAGCGGATGCCCCTCCCAGTCCTCTGGCATGAGGATCCTGGTCAGGTCGGGATGGCCGGCGAAGCGGATCCCGAGCATGTCGAAGGCCTCCCGCTCCATGGCGTCGACGCCCGGGTAGAGGTCGAACAGCGTGTGGACCTGCGGGTCGTCCTCGGGCACCTGAACCCGGACCCTCACCCGCTGGTGGAGGGAGAGCGAGAGCAGGTTCACCACCACCTCGAACCGCTCGGGGCGGACACCCTCGGGCAGCCGGCGGCCGGGATGGGTCAGGTAGTCCACCGCGCACAGGTCCGCGCACAGCTCAAAGCCCGCGTCGCGGAACGCGGCGACCATGTCGTGGTAGCGCTCGCGGGGAGGGAACGCCACCTGGTCGAGGGTCGAGCCGGCGGCCCGCGGCACGTCGGGCATGACGGGGACCGGTGGCCGCGACGTCGGTGACGCCTCGGCCCCGGCCGTCCCCGGGGAGGGCGCGCCCCTCGCCGGCACCACCGCCGCCTCCACCTCTCCGGACGTCATCGGGGCGTGGCCACCCTGACGGCGTCGGGTGCCTGGGGCACCCAGCCGGCCGGGGGTCGGTCCCCGCCGACCGCCGCCCCCTCCGGTCGCCGGGCGATGTGACCGGTCCGGATCTTCTCGTGCAGGGTCAGGATCGCGTGGAGGAGCGTCTCGGGGGACGGCGGGCAGCCCGGCGCGTACACGTCGACGGGGACGATCTGATCGACGCCCTGCACGATCGCGTAGTTGTTGAACATCCCGCCGGTCGACGCGCAGACCCCCATCGAGATGACCCACTTGGGCTCCATCATCTGGTCGTAGACCTGACGGAGGACGGGCGCCATCTTCTGGGAGACCCGGCCGGCCACGATCATCAGATCGGCCTGGCGGGGCGACGCCCGGAAGACCTCCATGCCCATGCGGCTGATGTCGTAGTCGGCGGCGCCGACCGACATCATCTCGATGGCGCAGCAGGCGAGTCCGAACGTGGCGGGCCAGACGCTGTTGCGGCGAGCCCACTTCACCAGGTCCTCGAGCCGGCCGGTCAGGAAATTGTGCTGGAGGTCCTCGAGTCCCACGATCGAGCTCCTAGGCGGCCCGGCCCGACGTCGGCGAATCCGCTGAGATCCGCGCGATGGTCGAGTCCGAGGTGCGGGGCGGCATCCCCTCGTGCAGGCGCTTCGCCGGTCCCCAGCTCAGTGCGCCGTTGCTGATCAGGTAGAGGAAAGCGACGAAGACGACGACGGCGAAGACCAGCACCTCCACGAACCCGAACACCCGGATCTGGCGGAAGATCACCGCCCAGGGGTAGAGGAAGACGATCTCGATGTCGAAGATGATGAAGATCATCGCGACCAGGTAGAAGCGCACGGGGAACCGCGTCGGGGGCTCCCGGTCGGGGACGATGCCGCACTCGTAGGGAGCCGTCTTCGCCGCCGAGGGTTTCTTGCGCGGACCGAGGAGCCCCGAGGCCAGGAACGACCCCGCGGCGAAGAGGATCCCGAGAAGAAAGAGCAGGAAGATCGGTAGGTACTGATCCACGCGGCATCGGTTCTACCACGGCACACTTTGCATCGGCACATCCTGGGGACACCCCGACGGTGGGCCCGGGGGCGTCCCCGGGGGTCTTCCCCGGCGCCTACCATCGGACTGTGACCGAACGACCTTCGGAACGGACCGGCCCGGCAGGTGATCGCGTCCACGACGTGCTGGTCATCGGCGGCGGGCCGGCCGGGTCATCGTGCGCCTACTGGCTGGCCGAGGCGGGCTGGGACGTCTCCGTGGTGGAGAAGAAGCAGTTCCCGCGCGAGAAGACCTGCGGGGACGGGCTCACCCCGCGGGCCGTGCGCCAGCTGGCCGACATGGGACTCGAGGGAGCCCTGACCGGTGCCCACCGCTTTGAGGGGCTCCGGGCGTACGGCTTCGGCCGGGAGCTCGAGATGGCCTGGCCGAAGCATCCGAGCTTCCCCTCGTACGGGTACACGATCACCCGCCACGACCTCGACCGCCTGGTGGCCGACCGGGCGGCCAAAGCCGGAGCGACCGTCTGGCAGGGGACCGAGGCCGTCGAGCCGCTCGAGCCGGTGAGCCCGGCGGCGCCGGAGCGGTGGTCGGAGGCCACCGGGGGTCCGGCCACCGACCCGGGCGGAGGGAACGGGTCGGCGGAGCGGGTGGGCGACTCGCTCTCCTCGTGCGCCGGCGCGGTCGTGCGGGAACGGGCGACGGGCACGACCCGGGCCGTCCGCGCCCGGTTCGTCGTCGTGGCCGACGGGGCGAACTCGAGGTTCGGCCGGGCCCTCGGGGCGGCCCGCGACCGCAACGACCCGCTCGGGATGGCTCTGCGCGGCTACTACCGCTCCCCGCGCCACGACGACCCGATGATCGAGTCCCACCTCGACATCCGCGGCGCCGACGGCGAGGTGATCCCGGGCTACGGGTGGATCTTCCCGCTGGGCGACGGACGGGTGAACGTCGGCGTCGGCCTGCTGTCGACCGACCGGCGATGGAAGGGCGTGAACACCACCCGGCTGATGGAGGCTTTCGTCGCCGGCGCTCCGAAGTCGTGGGGCCTCGGGCCCGAGACCTGCTGCGGTCCGCCCACCGGCGGCAAGCTCCCCATGGGCCTGTCGGTCGGACCCCGTCACGGCGACAACACGCTGGTGATCGGCGACGCGGGCGGCTCCATCAACCCGTTCAACGGTGAGGGCATCGCCTACGGGTACGAGACCGGGCGGCTGGCGGCGGCCTCAATCGGGGAAGCGCTGTCGGGCGACGGGAGCGGCGCGCTGGCCGGCTACGACCGCCGGCTGCACGATGCGTACGGGCCGTACCACGCGGTGGCCAAGGCGTTCGTGCGGATGATCAGCGACCCGCGCGCCATGCGGCTGTGCGTCGGGCTCGGGATGCGCTCCGAGCTCCTGATGACCCAGCTGCTGCGGATCATGTCCAACCTCATGCGACCCGACGTGCTCGGCCCGGCCGAGGTCGGCTACCGCGCCATGCTGGCCGTCGCCGACCTCCTACCCCGGTCCGCGCGAGGGCCACTCGTCCGGGACCTCGGCGAGGTACCGGCGCCGGCCTGACCCGGTCGGTCGCCAGGGCCCGGTCGCCAGGGCCCGGTCGCCACAGCCCGGTCGCCACGGCCCGTCGCGACTGGGTCAGGCGACCGTGCCGGAGCCCTCGGAGAGGAGGTTCGTGACCAGGACCTGCGACAGGGACGAGACGAGCGCCTCGGGGAAGGGGCCCTGATCGCTGAATGTGTAGAGCGTGGCCTCGGCCCGGCCCCCTCCGATCAGGACGATCCCGAACTGAACGGGCACGACGGTCCCCTGCCGGGTCACCGGGATGGTGACGTCCACCCCGGCGGTCGCCACGCCCTTGCGGTCGGGCAGGCTCACCGGCGTCACCTCGGGCTGCCCCAGCTGGCTCCCCGTCCCGTCGTTGGCGGCCGCGCCGACGAACGAAGTGGCCAGGGCGGCGCCGAAGCAGGCCGGGAAGGCGGTGCTCGACATCTGGGCCTCGTCGGCGGCGACCGCTCCGGTCGACGCGAACACGGCGACCGAGGAGCCCGCCTCCTGCCCCGAGGACCCCGTCGCCGAAGCGGGGGCCGCGAAGGCGGGCGAGGACGAGGAGCCGGACGGCTTGGAGCCGGCCGGCCCGAAGAAGCGGTCGCGCGACGCGGGGATCCCGGTGCACTCCTCGAACTGGGCCGCCACCCGGCTCGCAAGTTTCTGGTCCTGCTTGGTCGGCTGGCCCGACCCGCCGCCGAGGCCGAGGAACCCGCTCAGCGGTCCGTCGGTCGACCGGTCGAGGACCCAGGTGGACGGGACGTCGGAGCGATTCAGGTTCAACTGGCGGGCCAACTGCCGATCGGCGAACGCCCGGGAGGGTCCCGTCCCGCTCGTGCCGGCCGAGCCGACGACCGGGATGACGATGGCCGCGGCGACGAGCAGGACCTCCGCCACGATCAGCCCCACGACGACGTTGCCCGGGTGGCGACGGTGACCGAGACGTCGTCGGTCGGCCCGGGGCGGCGGCGGTGTCGCCTCCGACGGGACCCCGGCACCGGGCAGGGAGGCGACCGAGCGCGGGTCGGCGGGCGGCGACATCGCGGCGGCCACCCGCCGGCAGAGCACGTCCTGGAGCTCCGACGCCTGCGGGGACGACAGTTGGGAAGCCGGGATCAGCCATCGCAGCGGGCGACCGGCCACCGCCGCCGAAACGGCTACGGCCGGTGAGCCGTCGGGCAGGACTCCCGGGTCGCCGCAACGCACGCCGGCGAACTGATCGTAGGTCACCGACTGCGAGGACCCGGTCACCGGGCTGCTCATCGACACGGCCGAGGCGTCGATCTGCATCGACAGGCCGGCGACCGCCACCGTCGGTCCCGCGGTCACCGCCTCGAGCGTCACGCCGGAGAACCGCAGCACCGTCGGCTCGACCCCGACCGGCGTCAGCTCGCTCACCGGGTTCATGCTACCGAGCAGCCGGGCGAGACCGCTCGGCCGTCAGCCGGGCGAACCCTCCGGGCGCCCGAGCGACGCCGCCACCTCGGCGGCCGCTTCACCCGCCACGTCCACCGCAAGGGCGATCTCGCGGTCCCCGTGCGCCATCCCGGGGAAGAGGACCTCGTACGGGCCCGGCGCCATCGCGACGCCGCGCCGCAACATGGCGTGGAACAGCTTCGCGTACACGCCGTTGGAAGCCAGCTCGTGGGCACCGCGGTAGTCGACCGGGAATTGCAGGTCGGCGCCGGGCGGCCCGACGAACAGCCCGACCAGGGGACCCGACGACGGCACCACGGCGGCCAGGCCGGCCCCGGTGATGGACGAGGCGAGCCCCGCCGCCAGCCGGCCGGCGCGGTCCTCGAGCTCCTCGTAGTCCGCGCCGGTGACCGCCGACAGCACGGCGTGCCCGGCCGAGGTGGCCAGGGGGTTCCCGGCCAAGGTGCCGGCCTGGTAGACCGCGCCCCGCGGCGCCAGTCCGGCCATCACGCCGGCCCGACCACCGAAGGCGGCCAGGGGCAGACCGCCCCCGATGACCTTGCCGAAGCACCACAGGTCCGGGACCACCCCGAACCGGGCCGTGGCGCCGCCTTCGCCGAGGCGGAAGCCGGTGATGACCTCGTCGAAGATCAACATCGCCCCGGCCGCGTCACACGCGCTGCGGAGCCCCTGGAGGAACCCCTCGGCCGGGCCGACCAGGTTCATGTTGGCGGCCACCGGCTCCACCAGCACGCAGGCGACCGACCCGTCGATCTCGGGGACCTCGTTGTAGGGGACGACCAGCGTGTCGGCGACGGCGCCGGCCGGAACGCCCGCCGAACCGGGGAGCCCCAGCGTGGCCACCCCGCTCCCGCTCCCGGCGAGCAGGACATCGGAGTGCCCGTGGTAGCAGCCGTCGAATTTCACCACCCGGTCGCGACCGGTCTGCCCGCGGGCCAGGCGGACGGCGCTCATGGCGGCCTCGGTGCCCGAGGACACCAGGCGGACCTGCTCACAACCCGGCACCCGCTCGATGATCGCCTCGGCCAGCAGGACCTCGCCACGGGTCGGGGCACCGAACGTGGTGCCCCCGGCAGCGGCCCGGGCGACCGCCTCGACGATCACCGGGTGCGCATGGCCGAGCAGGACCGCACCGTAGGACTGGACCAGGTCGAGGTAGCGGCGGCCTTCGACGTCGATGATCCACGGCCCCTCGCCGCGGTCGACCGTGAAGGGGGTGCCACCGACCGACGCGAACGAGCGCACCGGCGAATCGACCCCGCCGGGGATCGATCGGAGCGCCCGGGCGAACCACTCCTCGTTCGTCGCCGGACGGCCGGGGTCGGCGCCGGCGGCCCCGGGTTCAGCCATTGAGCAGCTCGGCGACCATGGAGGTGAAGTAGGTGAGCACGAAGTCGGCACCGGCCCGCTTGATCGCGGTGAGCTGCTCGAGAGCCATCTCGGTCCCGTCGATCCAGCCGAGGGCGGCGGCCGCCTGCACCATGGCGTACTCCCCGCTCACGTGATAAGCGGCCACGGGGACCTCGACGGCCCGCCGGACGTCGGCGATGACGTCGAGGTAGGCGAGCGCCGGCTTGACCATCACCGCGTCGGCGCCCTCCGCCACGTCGAGGGCGACCTCGGCCAGGGCCTCACGCCGGTTCGGCGGGTCCTGCTGGTAGCCGCGGCGGTCACCGCCCTCGGCGATGGAGACCGACACGGCCTCGCGGAACGGCCCGTACGCGGCCGAGGCGTACTTGGCCGCGTACGCCAGGATCGCCCTCTCCTCGTGGCCCTCCCCGTCGAGCGCTTCCCGAATGGCCGCCACCTGCCCGTCCATCATGCCGCTCGGCGCGACCACGTCGGCCCCCGCCCGGGCCTGTGCCAGGGCCACCCGCTGGTACAGCTCGAGGGTGGCGTCGTTGTCGACCGACCCGTCACGACGCAGGATCCCGCAATGGCCGTGGTCGGTGTACTCGTCGAGGCAGAGGTCGGCGATCAGCACCAGCTCGTCGCCGGTGCCGGATCGCACCTCCGACAGGGCTCGCTGCACCACGCCGTCGGGGTCCCACGCTCCCGAGCCCGAGGAGTCCTTCTCCGCGGGGACCCCGAAGAGCACCACGCCGGGCACGCCGAGCGAGGCCAGCCGCTTCACCTCGGCGACGAGCGAGGGGACGGTGTGCTGCACCTGCCCGGGCAGCGACCCGATCTGTGCGGGCTCCTCGATCCCCTCGCGGACGAACAGCGGGGCGACCAGGTCGTCGACGGAGAGCCGGGTCTCCGCCACCAGGCGGCGCAGGGCCGGCGTCCGTCGCATCCGTCGCATCCGTCGGGCGGGGAAGGCGGGAGGCATGGCAGATCAGCCTAACGGGGCGCTCGGCGGGCGGGCGGCGAGGAAGCGTCGCCCTTGCCGCCCGCACGGGCGGCGAACGCGGCCGCCAGAACCGACACGAGGTCCGTTGCCGAGGGGCTGGGCGACACGAGCACCGAGGGGAACCCGCCCGCCCGAGCCGCCTCCGCGGTGAACGGCCCGATGCAGGCTGCCACCGGGGGCACGGCGAGGCGTCGGCCGGCGGCGTCGCGCGCACCGAGGTAGGCGGCGACCGCCGAGGGTGACGCAAAGGTGACGGCGTCGGCCGTCGCCAGGTCGGTGGCGGTGCCGGCCTCTGGTCCCGCCGCCGCCACCGTCCGGTACGCGACCACCTCGTCGACCTGCCAGCCGCGCGCCCTCAGCCCCTGCGGCAGGGTCTCTCGCGCTGCGGCCGCGCGAGGAAAGAGCACCCTGCCTCCCGCGGGCGGATCGGGGAACGCCCGCACCAGTCCCTCGGCGTCGGCGTGGCCGGGAACGAGGTCGGCCACCAGGCGGTGGCGCTCGAGCGCCCGCGCCGTCGCGCGACCGACGGCGGCGAGCTTGGCCTGACCGAACGCCCGGCCGTCGCGCAGGAGCGGCACGAAGTGGTGCACCGCGTTGGGGGAGGTGAACGCCACCCACTGGTACCCGCCCACCCCCACGGCGGCGTCGCGCGCGGCGGCCCCGCCGTCCTCGGGCCCGACGACCTCGATGACCGGCAGCTCCACCACCCGCGCTCCCGACCCGGCCAACGCCGCGACCAGCTCTCCCGCCTGCCCCCGGGGACGGGTCACCACCACCGTCCGACCCGCCAGCGCCCCGTCGCCGTGCCACGTCAGGTCGAGGGCGGCAACCGGTCCCACGACGATCACCGAGGGCGAGCCCATCGCCACGTCCCCCAAGCCGGCGAGCGTCGTCCGCACGCTCCGTCGAGCCGGTGTGGTCCCCCATTCGACGACGGCGACGGGGGTGTCGTCGGCCCTGCCGGCGGAGCGGAGACGGCGGGCGATCTCGGCACGGTTGGCCATCCCCATGAGGATCACGATCGTCCCCCCGGCCTTGGCCAACGATTCCCAGTCGACCCCGCCCGGAGCAGTCGCTCCGCCGACATGGCCCGTCACCACGGTGACCGAGGTGGACAGACCTCGGTGGGTCACCGGCACGCCGGCGGACGCAGGTACCGCCACCGCCGAGGTGACACCCGGCACGACCTCCCAGCGGACTCCCGCGCTCCTGAGCGCCTCAACCTCCTCGCCGCCCCGCCCGAACACGAAGGGATCGCCACCCTTCAACCGCACCACCGTCTGGCCTCGCCGGCCGCGCTCCACGAGCAGGGCATTGATCTCGGCCTGGCGCCCCGTCCCGCCCGTCGGCGCCGTCACTCCGGGTGCGACCGGCCCGCCCGGGCCCTTCCCCGCGTCGATCCGTTCGGCCCACGGGGCGGCAAGTTGCAGGATCGACGGGTCGACCAGGCGGTCGTGAACCACGACGTCGGCGATCGCCAGGAGCTCGGCTCCCCGGCGGGTCAGGAGCCCGGGGTCCCCCGGGCCGGCGCCCACCAGGTAGACGGTCACGCCTGCGAGCGGGTGGAGGGACCTCCGCCCTGCCACCAGGCCGGCCCGGCGATGGAGCTGCCCCCGCACTCGTCGAGGAGCTGCGCGGCCAGCGCCACCCCGAGCGAGCGGGGATCGTGCCCGCAGCGGTGGGCGCGGACCAGCACCCGGCCGTCGGCGCTGGCCATCATGGCGTGAAGCCGGATCTCACCGGTGGTGGCGGGCGCCGGCTCGGCCCAGGCCCCGATCGGCTCGGCCCAGGCCCCGATCGGCTCGGTGCAGCTCCCACCGACGGCCGCGAGCAGCGCCCGCTCGGCGTCGAGCGCCCTATGGGACGCCTCGTCGTCCACTGCGGCGAGCAGGCCGACCGGCCCGTCGAGGTCACGCCGGCACTCGAGCGCCAGGGCCCCCTGACCCACCTGGGGCAGCAGAACCGCCGGGGAGAGGACCTCGGTGGCCAGGTCCGACCGCCCGAGCCGGTCGAGGGCCGCCTGGGCCACCACCACCGCGTGGACGGTCCCGTCCGTGGCCCGGGCGAAACGGGTCGCCATGTTGCCCCGCAGCTCCACGAACGTGAGGTCCGGCCGGACGTTGGCGAGCTGGGCGCGCCGCCGGGCCGAACCGGTGGCCACCCGGCCGCCGGGGGCGAGGTCGGCCAAGCGGCTCCCGACCAGCGCGTCCCGGGGATCGGCGCGAGGGGGAACGGCGCCGATGACCAGTTCCTCGGGCGAGACGGACGGAAGGTCCTTGGCCGAGTGGACCGCGACATCCGCACGGCCCTCGAGCACGGCCGCCTGCACCTCCTTCACGAACACGCCCTGGCCCCCGATGCGGTCGAGCGGCACGTCGGCCAGCCGGTCACCGCGGGTCTGAACGACGACCACCTCCACGGCGAGGCCGGGGGACGCACCGGCGAGGAGGGAGGACACCAGCTCGGTCTGTCTCCGGGCCAGGGGCGAACCTCTGGTGGCAAGACGCAGCGGCCGGTCCGACGGCCAGAGATGCTGCTCGGAGGCCACGGTCCCTACAGGTCGAAGAGGATGCGCAGCGCCTCCACCAGACGCTCGCCGCGGGGGGTTCCGGCCGACTGCTTCAACAGGAGCGTCGGCTCGTGGACCAGCTTGGCCAGCACCGACCGGGTCACCGAGTCGATCCGGGACCAATCGGCGTCCGAGAGGTCCCCGAAGCTGCCGCGTCGTCGCTCGAGCTCGGCGACCCGGACCTCCTCCAACCGGGAGCGGAGGGCCGCCACCACCGGTGCGGCCCCGCGGGCGCGGCTCGCCTCGCGATAGCGCTCCACCTCTTCGGTCACGATCTCGCGGGCCTGCTCGGTCTCGGCCAGGCGCTCGCGCAGAACCAGATCGACCGAGGTCCGCAGGTCCTCCATGTCGACCAGGGTCACGTCGGGCAGCGCTCCGAGTTGCGGCTCGACGTTGCGCGGGACTCCGAGGTCGACGATCAGCAACGGCCCCCTGCCGCCGGGCCGGCCGGCGAGCAGCCGATCGGCACCGAGGATGGGCGAGGCGCCCTCCACCGCGGTGAAGGCCACGTCGGAGGAGGCCAGCAGGTCGTGGAGGCCACCGAGGCCCTCGGCCCGCACCTTCACGTCGCTCGGCACGCCGGCCACCACCTCCTCGGCCCGGTGGAGGCTGCGATTGGCGATCACGACCTCCGCCGGCCGCTTCCCCTCGGGCCTGGTGACGAGCGCGCTCAGCAGACCCGAGCCCATGTGCCCCGCGCCGACGACCACGATCCGGGACCCACCGAGCCCCGACGGCAGGCGGCGGTCGACCAGCTCGACCGCCGCGTGGGCGAACGAGGTCGTGCCGCGTCCGATCCCGGTCTCGGACCGGACCCGCCGGCCGGTGCGCACCGCGTGGCGGAAGAGCCCGGCCAGGACCGGGCCGCTCACCCGCTCCTCGTTGGAGCGCTCCCAGGCCCGGCGGACCTGGCCGAGCACCTCGCTCTCGCCCACCACCGCCGACTCGAGCCCGGAGGCCACCGCGAACAGGTGCGCGGGCACGTCCTCGTCGAACCGGATGCCCAGATAGGGCCGAAGATCGGCGACGTCCATCCCCGCCAGACCGGCGAGCAGCTCCTCCACCTCGGCCACCGCGTCGTGAAAGCGGTCGACCACGGCGTAGACCTCGGTCCTCAGGCAGGTCGACAGGAGCACCGATTCCTGAAGGTTGCCGCAGCCGTTGAGCACTCCGAGCACCTTGTCGTGCTCGGAGCCACCGATCGCAACCTTTTCGAGCAGGCTCAACGGAGCCTGCCGGTGCTCGAGCCCCACGACGACAACGGACACTGGCCGGGTGCCTCCCTCGGTCGAGCCCTCCCCCCGGAGCAGCAGCCGATCTGCGGGGGCCGGTTCACGACCCCGGACGATGTGAACGGGACGGAGATCCGCCCAGCTCTTCGTATCCTAGAGTCTTGCCGGCCATTCCCACCATCGGCTCCCCGGGGGAAGGTCACCGGCCGACCCGTCGGCTCACCCCGGGCCGCGGCGACCGGGCCCGGGCCAACCTGCGCCGCCCCCGCCGCCCCCGCCGCCCCCGCCGGCCACGCCGACGGAGCGGAGGAGCGGGATCGGCTCCGCCCGATCGTCGGAGCGGCGGGACTGGTAGAAGCTCATGACCTGCAGCTCTATCGAGAGGTCGACGTAGCGGAGCAGGACGTCGGCGGGAACGGTCAGCACGGTCGGCGCGAAGTTGAGGATGGAGCGGACGCCGATGGCGACCAACCCGTCGGTCACCGGCTGGGCCGCCTCGGCGGGCGTGGCGACGACCCCGATGGCGGGCACCTCGGACCCGACCAGCGCCCCCAGCGCCCCGATGTCCTGCACCACGGCCGGACCGACCCGGGTGCCGATCACCGCCGGGTCCGCGTCGAAGAGCGCGGCGATCCGGAACCCGTGCGACGAGAATCCCTCGGAGTTCACCAGCGCCCGGCCGAGATTGCCGATCCCGACGATGGCCACGGGCCAGTCGCGGTCCATCCCGAGGGCCCGGTCGATCTGCGCGAGGAGGAACGCGGTGTCGTAGCCGGTGCCCCTGGTGCCGAAGGAGCCCAGCAACGACAGGTCCTTGCGCACCTTGGCCGCGTTGATCCGGGCGAGCGAGGCGAGCTGCTCGGAGGAGACCGTCGACTGTCCGGTCCGGCAGAGGTCCGAGAGCAGCCGACGGTAGATGGGAAGACGGACCACCGTCGCCTCGGGGATCCTCCGGGGGCCGGGCTCAGTGCGCGCGTCCACCATGCCCCCGAGCGTAGTGACGGGCCCCCTCGGTCCACCTGGCGGGGCGCGTCACCACGAGAGATCGAGCAGGTCCCCCACCCCGAGATCGAGCACCATGGCGGCCGACCTCTCGCGGGCGACGAGGGACAGGTGGCCGTCGGCGTCCGCCATCAGGCCGAGCTCCCCGCCCGCCAGGTCGGCGAAGGTGCGGACCGTCCGCAGGTCGACCGGACCGCTCGCGGCCGTCCGGCCGGGCACCAACTCCACGTGGGACTCCAACGGAAGCGAGGCGGCCAGCCCGTGGTCGACGGCGACCGACGTCTTGACGTTGCCGAAGTGGTCCACCGCGGTGACCTCGGCCCGGATGCACCGCCGTCCGTCGGGCAGGACCCCGCGCTCGTCCACCGGCGGCGGCAGCCGCACCAGCGCCGCGGGATCGATCCGGGTGCCCAGATCGTCCGCCGAGGCTCCGCTGCAGAGCGCTGCGGCGGCCGGGGCGAACAGGTCGCGGCCGTCGAAGCTGACCGGGCCGGACCACTGCCGTACCGCGCCGGGGCCCCCCGTGACCGGACCGCCGGTCCCCTCCAGCGCGTCGCGGTCGAGGGCCCCGGGGCCTACCTCCCGTCGCCCGGGCCATCGGGCCGGGTGAACCAGCTCGACCGCCAGCTCCACCGGTCCCGCCGCGTCGGCGGCCGCCATGAGGAGGCCGTTGTCGGGACCGACGAGCCAGCGGTGCCCGACCTCGTCGGGCACCCGCACGGCGACACCACGGCGGCCCCCGCCGACGCCGGGGTCGACGACACCGAGCACCACGCCCGGCCCGAGCCGGGGGAGCACCCGGGCCAGCATCCAGCCACCACCACGCACGTCGAACGGCTGCAGCCCGTGGGTCAGGTCGACGACCGTGGCGTGCGGGGCGTGCCGGCGGATGGCGGCATGGACCACGCCCACGAACTCGTCGCGCAAGCCGTAGTCCGAGAAGAAGTAGACGGCGTCGGGCGACGACACCGGAGGATCCCGACGACCCTCAACCGGCCCTGGTGAGCTGCCCGGCCACATACCGGTCGAGATCCTCCTCGCGCAGGCGGAACGACCGACCGACCCGTACGGCGGGAAGCTGTCCGGTATTGATGAGCCGGTAGACGGTCATCGTCGAGACCCGCAGCACCCTCGCCACCTCGCCGACCGTCAAGAACCGGGTATGTGCCGTGTCGAGTCCCTGGGTCATCGCTGGTGGCTCCTCTTCCGCGAGCAAGGACTGTACGCCTTCGGCGCCCCCGAAGAAAGCGGAAACCGGTCCGGTCAGCGAGCCAGGTTCCGGGCCCTCTCGGTCGCGGCGAGGACGGCCTCGAGGATGGCCGAGCGGACCGCCCGGGACTCGAGCACCCGGAGGCCCGCGGCCGTGGTCCCCCCGGGCGACGTCACGGCGGCCCTCAGCGCCTCGGGCGCCTCTCCGGAGCTCGCGAGGAGCATCGCCGAGCCGAGGAGGGTCTCGACCGTCAGGGTTCGGCTCAGGTCACGCGTCATCCCGGCGAGGACCCCGGCCTCAATGAGCGCCTCGGCGATCAGGAAGACGTAGGCGGGGCCCGATCCCGACAAGCCGGTGACGGCGTTGAGCTGGCGCTCGGGCACGCGCACGACCTTCCCGATGGCGGCGGCGATCCCCTCCGCCCAGTCGAGGTCCTCGGACCGGGCGTTGGCGCCGCCCGACAGCGCGGTCATGCCCGCTCCGATCAGTGCCGGCATGTTGGGCATCGCCCGCAGCACCACGGCACCGTCGGGGAGCACCGCCTCGAGCCTCGCCGCCGGCAGCCCGGCGACCACCGACAGGACCCGGGTGATCCCGACCGCGCCCAGTGCCCGGCAGGTCCCCTCGGCGGCGTCGGGCTTCACCGCCAGGACCGCGCCGCCCGCGGGGTCGACGGTCGCCGCGTCGGGCGATCCGGTGACGAGGACCCCGGGATGGGCGGCGATCAGCTCGTCCCGGCGCGCCGGGTCGATCTCGACCACCCCGAGCCGGTGCGGCTCGGCCCACCCCGCGGCCAACAACCCGGCCAGCAGGGCCGAGCCCATCCTCCCGCCTCCAACGACCAGCAGATCGACCGGCATGGCCGTGAGGCTAGCGGCCGGCGGATCAGCTGCCCGGTGCCTCGCGGCCGGGGCCCCGGCGGCGGCGCCTGTAGAGGGTCGGGTGGGCGAGGGTCATGGCCGTCGGGAAATGCTCGTCCACGTAGTGGATCGACGAGCCGACGATCCGGTCGAGCTCGTCCTCGTCCACCGACGACGCCGGGATCCTGCCCACCAGGTAGACCGCGTCCTCGGCCCCGAGGCAGAACGACATCCCGAAGAGGCCGGCGTTGCGCCGCAGGAGGTACTCGAGCACCGCCGTCACGTTGGCATCGGGGGCCGGCATGAAATGCACCTCGTGATGGAGGGTGCGCTGGCGCAGGGTGAGCCACACCGTGATGTGCTCCTTCTCCTCGCCCCGGAGCCGCAGGTACCACCGGTGGGCCGCCGTCCGGTCGGTGACCTCCTGGCGCTCGGCGGCGACCAGCGCGCCGCCCGAAGCGAGCTCCCGGCGGAGCCAGGCGTCGACGACCGCTGCGGCGGCCGTGGCCTCGCCCTCCTCGGGCGGTCCGACCAGTGGCAGCGCTCAGCCCCCGGCCGTCCTCACCGCCGGCGGGGGCGGTGAGCCGTCAGCACTGCACGAGCCTCCCGGCGATGAGCTCGTCGTGAATGACCCGGAGGCGCGACGCCGCCCCGCGCCAGGTGTAACCCCGGGCCCGGATCACCGACGCCGTCGACAGACGCTCCCCGAGCAGCGGCTCCTCCACGATCCTGCGCACGCGGTGGGCGAACGCCTCCGGCGCCGGGTCCTCCACCAGAAATCCCGTCCGAGCCTCGTCGACCAGGGTGGTGAGCCCGCCCACGGCCGACGCCACCACCGGGGTGCCGCACGCCGAGGACTCCAGGGCCACCAGGCCGAACGACTCCGAGCGGCTCGGGACCAAGCAGACGTCCGCAGCCCGGTAGAAGGTGGAGAGGAGCTCGTGGGGCTGGGGAGGGACCATCGAGACCCGGTCGTGGACGCCGAGATCCTCGGCCAGGGCGAGCAGGCCGTCATAGGCCTCGTCGCCCCGTGGGCCGCTCGGCCCTCCGACCACCGCCAACCGGTAGCACGGCCCGGCGGTGGACAGCTCGGCGAGGGTCCGCACGGCGACGTCGGCCCCCTTCAGCGGCTGGATGCGCCCGACGAAGAGGAGGAGGGGCCCGTCGACCGGCAGGCCGAGTGCCAGCCGAGCCTGCGGGCGGTGCCCGGGGCCGAAGAAGGCATGGTCGACGCCGGGCGGGACCACCTCGATCCGGCCCGGGTCGGCGCCGTAGAGCTCGGTGATCTGCTCCGCCTCGACGGTGCAGGACGCGAGGACCGCGTCGGAACAGCCGATGATCGTCGCCTCGGCCTCCGACCGCCGATGGGGGACGTCGGCCTGGATCTCCTCGGGACCGGCTTCGGCCTTCACCCGGTCGAGCGTGTGGAAGGTGCAGACCAAGGGAAGGTCGAGCTCGTGCTTTATCACGTGTCCCGCCAGCCCCGAGAGCCAGTAATTGGCGTGCACCGCCTCGTACCGCCCGTCACCGTCGTCAGGGTCTGACAAACCGGTCGACGACGTCATCGCCTTCAGCACCCCGTCGGTGAACTGATCGACGACCTGGGGCAGCGACTCCTTGGGCACGTGGGCGAGCGGTCCCGCCTCGACGTGGTGGACCCGAAGACCAGGCTCCACGTCGACCACCGGGGCCAGGTCCGGTGACCACGCCCTGGTGAACACGTCGCACTGCACACCGGTCCGGGCGAGGGCGGAGGACAGCTCGCGCACGTACACGTTCATGCCCCCGCCGTCCCCCGTTCCGGGCTGGGCGAGGGGCGACGTGTGAAGGGACAGGATGGCCAGGCGTCGCATTTCGAGGGCGAGCCTACCGGGGGGCCTCGCCGGTGCCGCCGGCGCCGGCGGCCCTGCCATCCGGGACGCCCTGCGGGTCCGCCGGCGCGACGCCGCCCCCGGGGCCGCCCGAACCGGGCGGCCCGTCGTGCTCGTGGCGGAACGCGAGGTAGATCCTCACGAGCGCCTGCTTCTGGTCCTCGTTGAGGTGGGCGTCGGCCAGGATCTGCCGGGCCAGGTCCGGCGAGCCGCTCGGGGGATCGAGGATCCCCGCCTGCACGTACAGGGTCTCCGCGGAGATCCGCAGTGCCTTGGCGATCTGCTGCAGGATCTCCGCGGAGGGGCGGCGCAGACCCCGCTCGATCTGGCTCAGGTAGGGGTTGGAGATCCCGGCCAGCTCGGAGAGCCGGCGAAGCGACAGCCGCGCCGAGCTCCTCTGCTCGCGGATGAAGGCGCCCAGCTCGCTCCAGCGGTCGGCGGTGTCGCTCCCCATCGGCTGGAGCGTAACCGCGGGCCGGGGAGCGGTACCCCGGAGGGTCAGCGGAGCCGGCCGGTGCGCCCCGGTGGCGCGTAGCGGTAGAGGACGGGGCCGAGCACCGACCTCCTCGGGACCGGGCCGAAGGTCCGGCTGTCCGTGCTCCGGTCCGGTTCGTCGCCGCGGACGTCCACCCATCCGGGCCCGGTGAGCACCGCCCGCTTCACCAGCAACCGCCGGGGGGATCGGGGATCGGGCACGGCCACCAGGCTCCCGATCCGGAGCGGCCACGCCGCGGGCACCCGGGCCACGAGGAGCCGGTCCCCGGGGCGAAGCGACGGCTGCATGCTCTCCCCCGTCACCTCCACCCGCCGGAGCACCGCCGCCGCCAGCGCGACGCCGACGGCAGCGGCCGCACCCCCGACCCGTGCCCGGCGGCGGCCGGACCGGCGGATCGGGCGTCGGCCGTGAACTCGGCCCGTGCGCAACCTGGGAGGACCCCGGTCTTGCGCAGATGGAGACGTGGGTAGTGTGGGGCCACTGTGCACGACTCCACTGTGCACGACTCCACCGTGCACGACTCCACCGTGCACGGTGGTGCCCGACACGCGGGGACCGGAGAGGAAACTTCTGATGCGAATCATCGACCGAGCAGCAGCCGCCCTCGACCGTCTCGCCCCACCGCGACCGGTCCACGCCCACTGTGACCTCCCCTGCGGTGTGTACGACCCCGCGCAGGCACGGATCGAGGCCGAGTCGGTGAAGGCCATTCAGGAGAAGCACAACGCCAGCGACGACGAGGCGTTCCGCACGCGCGCCGTGGCGATCAAGGAGGAGCGGGCCGATCTGGTCAAGCACCACCTGTGGGTGCTGTGGACGGACTACTTCAAGCCCGAGCACCTGGCGAAGTTCCCCGAGCTGCACGAGGTCTTCTGGAAAGCTACGAAGAAGGCCGGCGAGGCGAAGAAGACCAACGACGTCGCGGTCGGCCAGGAGCTGCTCGACCAGATCGCAGAGATCGACCGGATCTTCTGGGAGACCAAGAAGGGCTGAGCGCCAGGGACTCCGCCCGACGCTTGATCCCGAGCAGCATCTTGCGCTCCATGACCAGGCTCCCCGGCTCCAGGACCAAGGTGCCGAGGGCCCGCCGGAGCGGAGAGGCACCCGGGGTTGCGATCCGGTTCCGGCTGACGAGCGTGGTCCCGCCCTCCGCTGTCGGGTAGAGGCAGAAAGCCCAGACCCAGTTGCCGTCCTCGGAGTGGAGCACCATGGCCTGCTCCGGATTGAGGATGTCAACCCGCAGGCGCGGGCCGTGCTCGCCCAGCTGCTCGACATCCCCGACCTTGCGGTTCTGGAACTGCGGCAGGATCTCGTCGACGCTGTGCATGTGCAGCCCGAAGAGGTTCTCGATCCAGTCGTACGTGTAGACCCCCCCCTTACCGCTCCCCATCTGCACCAGCCAGGGCCAGACCGACGACGCGGGTGCGTCGATCCCGACCGCCCGCGTCGAGAGGAGATCGGGGTCCGCCAGCAGGTCGTCGCCGGGCATCGTCCGGTCCACCTCGTCGGCTGTGGCGCCCCAGGTCAGGCACGGCCTCCGGCCGACGGTCAGGTAGATGGTCGCCGCACCGCCCGCGGCGGCGCCGGCGACCAGGCACAGCGTACGGAGTCTCATGGCAATCCTCCCGCTCCGGGTCGAGCCACCGGCGGGCCGTCGAGCCGCGGTGGGTAGGCATCGCCCTCCCCGGTGCCCGTCGGATGAACTGTCCGGTGGTCGGGTCCGGCCTCCGGCCCGTCGCCCTCCCGCCCGGGATGCCCGAGCCCGGCCACACCGAAGCCGACCATGACGCCGCCGCCCACGAGAAGGAGCAGTCCGGCGATCGTCAGGGCGACCCCCAGCGCCATCACCCATCCGGCGCTGGCTCCGACCGAGACCGTGGCCACGAAGCCGGGCCGGGTGTCAGCCCGCATGACCACCACCGTCCACTCGCCCGGCTCGGTCGTCCAGGTGACCGTCCGGGTGCCGGTCCCGGTTGCCGACACGGCCCAGAACCCCTGGCCGAGGGGCGACGTCGGTGCGTTCGTCCCCGAGAGATGTCGGTACTCGGGACGGAAGGGGAAGAACTGCACCTTCACGACCTGGTCGTGAGCGACGTTGGCGAGATAGCGGTCGATCCGGTTCGTCGCGGCGATGCCCACGAAGACGGCCGAGCCGCCGGGCAGGGAGGCGGTGATCCGGAGCGTGCCCAGATGACGGTAGGGGACCCAGCCGCTCGGCCCCGGCTCGGTCCCGAAGTCGAGCGACGAGGTGAGAGCGTGGCCGGTCGTGTGGAGGGTCTCGGCGGAGGTCGTGAAGTACCCCCCGGCGTCACGTTGGGTGGCGTTCGCCCACAGGAGCACCCCTCCGCCGGCCGTGAGGCCGAGGCCGATCAACAGGACCAGGGATCCGGCGACGACGAGGACGATCTTGCCGGGACGCACCGAGCCCTCCTTTCATGCCGGCTCTCGTGGCCTCGTGCCACCGTCGCGCCCGGGGGAACGACCGACCAGGGGCGTTGGTCCCATCCCCCCGGATCCCGCCCCACAGCTCCCGCCGGTGACCTTTGGCCCTGGGAGCCGACCCGGCGGTCCGGGACAATTGGGGGTGATCGGACGGTGAGGTGGTCCCCATGCGAGCGGTCGTCGTGTACGAGTCGATGTACGGAAACACCCACGCGGTGGCCCAGGCCATCGCCGACGGGCTGGGACCGCCCGACCAGGTTGCCGTCCTGCCGGTGGACCAGGCGAAGGGCGAGGTGCTCAGGGGCGCCGATCTCGTCGTCGTCGGGGGGCCGACCCACGCCCACGGCATGAGCCGAGCCGGCACGAGGAAGGCGGCCATCGACGCGGCCGAGCGGCCGGACAGCGGCCTCGCCCTCGATCCTGCCGCCGGGGGCTCGGGGTTGCGTGAGTGGCTGTCGTCGCTCCAACGGGTGGACAGCAAGGCGGCGGCGTTCGATACCCGTTTCAGGGCTCCCTCCATCTTCACGGGGAGAGCTTCCAAGGGCATCGGCAGGGCGCTGCGGCGCCACGGGTGCGAGCTGGTGGCCAGGCCCGAGAGCTTTTACGTCGACAAGGGGAACCGCCTCCGGGCGGGTGAGGCGCAACGGGCCCTGGCCTGGGGCAAGAGCCTCGCCGAGGGCCGACGCCGCTCGGCGGAGCACGTCCGGCCCGGCGGCCGTTCGGCGCAGACGGGTCCGAGCCCGCGGACCTCCGGACGGTCGGAGACCGAGACGGGCTGAACCTAACGGGGATGCAGGGCGCAGGTCCGCGCCGTCGGATCCCCGGTCAGGCGGTCCTCGCCGATCGCTGCACCGCAGACCTCGCACGAGTCGTAGGTTCCCTCGTCGAGCCGGCCCAGCGCACGGTCGACGTCGTCGAGCAGCGTGCCCGCCGCCGACAGCACCTCCTCGTAATCGGGCTCGTAATCGGGCTCGTCATCGGGATCGTCGGGCTGGGCCGGGCTCGCCGGTGGTGGCGTCAGGAGATCGCCCTGCGGCCGGGCCTGGCCCCATGCCCGGTCCGGCGAGGATCCCGGGATCGGTTCGATCCGCTCGTCCATCCCCGTGAGGCTACCTCCGCCGGGCTTCCCGGAGGGATTTGACGTGAGGCAACAGGACACCGGGGGCGAGCACGGCGCGGCCGTCGGCCGCGCCGCCGGGCGAGGCGCCCTAAATTGCTGCCAATGGGAGCAACGGAGGCATCTGACGGAGCCGGGCCGGCGGATACGCCGCTGGCAGCGCTGACCGGTGCCGGGTGGCCGGTCCCCTGTTCCGACGGCGTGAAGCGGCCGTACCGCGACCTCGACTGCGCCGCGTCCACCCCGGCGATGGAGGTGGTCGCCGGCGCGGTCGCCGACTTCCTCCCGACCTACTCGAGCGTGCACCGCGGGGCCGGGTTCAAGTCTCGGGTGTCGACCACCGCGTACGAGGAGGCCCGGCGGTCGGTGCTCGAGTTCTGCGGGCGGGACGGCGGGGGGCGCGACGACATCGCCATCATCTGCCGGAACACCACCGAGGCGATCAACCACCTGGCTTTCCGCCTCGACCTCCCGCCCGACGCGGTCGTCGTGACCACGGTCGTGGAGCACCATGCCAACCTCCTCCCCTGGACCCGGGTGGCCCGGCCCCGCTGGGTCGAGTGCGGGCCGGACGGCACGTTCGGGGTCGACGACGTGGCGGCCGCTCTCGACGCGGGGACGAGGCCGGCGTTGCTGACGGTGACCGGGGCCTCCAACGTGACCGGATGGCTGCCGCCGGTGGAACAGATCTGCGAGGTGGCCCACGAGCGGGGCGTGCCCGTCGTCCTCGACGCCGCCCAGCTGGCCCCGCACCGTCCCCTGCCGCAGGGCCCGGATTTCGTGGCGTTCAGCGGCCACAAGCTCTACGCCCCCTTTGGCGCGGGGACCCTGGTGGGCCCGAGGAGCACCTTCACCTCGGGCGACCCGTTCCTGGCAGGAGGCGGCGCCGTCGACCTCGTGGACCTCGACGAGGTGCTGTGGACCGACCCGCCCGAGCGCGAGGAGGCCGGGTCCCCCAACGTGATCGGGGCTGTCGCCATGGGCGCCGCCCTGCGCGAGATCGGACGGATCGGCTGGGACGCCGTCAGGGAGCACGAGTCGCTCCTGGCCCGGCGGCTTCGGGGCGGGCTGGCGGCGATCGACGGGGTGACGCTGCTCGGGCCCTCCCCCGACGTCGAAACGTTGGCGGTGGCCTCGTTCACCGTGCAGGGTGTTCACCACGCCCTGGTTGCCGCCCGGCTGAGCGCCGAATGGGGGATCGGGATCCGGCACGGCTGCTTCTGCGCCCACCCCTACATCCTCCGGCTGCTGGGCGTGGGCCCGAGCGAGCAGGCCGCGGCCCGGGCCAAGGTGGTCGGGCACGACCGGCGGAACATCCCCGGTGCCGCCCGGGCCAGCTGCGGGCTCGGCACCACCCTGGCCGACGTTGAGGCCCTTCTCGAGGCGGTGGCGGCGATCGCCGGCGGTTCGCCCCCGCCGATCGCCTACGTCCAGGACGCCCGGACCGGCGACTTCAGGCCCGAGACGGACCTCCCGGGCTGGCCCTCGTCGGCGGACCCGGCCGGCTCCGGGTGCGCCCGCGGCTGAACCACGGTCAGCCGGCCGAGTAGACGGCGCGGGTGCGGAAACGCAAGGGCCGCTCGCCCATCTCCTCGAGGTAATGGGCCGTCCATCCGGCGACCCGGGCCACCGCGAAGACGGTCCGGCCGGCGTCGCGAGGCATCCCGGCTGCGTACAGCACCGCGGCGATCCCGAGATCGACGTTCGGCGGCGGGGCCCCGTGGGCGCTCGCCAGGTCGACGACGGTCCGCAGGACCTCGCGCTGGGCGGGCGACGCGAGCCGGTCGAACGAGCGGTGCAGCACCTCGAACCTCGGGTCGACGGCCTCGTACACCGTCGGGTCGAAGCCGGGAAGGCGCCCCTGCCAGCGCAGCGGCTCGTCGAGGGCGCGGGCGCCGATGCGCTCGACCCCCGACAGCAGGTCGTAGGCCTGCTCGCTGGCGCCTCCGTGCAGGGGCCCGGCCAGCGTCGCCAGACCGGCCTGCATCGCGTCGTAAAGGTCCGCCCGGGTCGACGCGGCGACCCGGACCGCCACCGTCGAGGTGGCGAGCTCGTTGTCGGCCAGGAGGACCAGTGCGGCGTTCACCGCCGCGCCGACGCCGGGCGACGGATCGCGGCAGAGCGCCGCGGTCAACCTCGCGGCGACGGATCCCGGGCGCGGGTTCCCGCCGTCGAGCTGCAGCTCGCCGCCCGGGGCGGTACCGGGTCCGAGCGAGGACACCATGGTGGCCACCAACCGCCGGGCAGCCCGCAGAACGGCCGCAGGGGTGCGGTCCGATCGCAGCGGATCGGCGGCCCCGGACATGAGCACCGCCCACCGCAGCCGGTCCGAGGGCCCGAGCTCCGGCACGTCGGGGAGCGGTGCCGGCTCCCACGGCGTGGGGCCGGGCGGGCCGCTCCGCCAGAGGATCTCGGCCACCTCTTAGAACGACGCCGTGGTGGCCAACGCCACCGCGGGCGTGCCCCGGTAGGCGGGGCCGTCCTCGCGCAGCTGGGTCACCGAGGTGGTGACGGTGGCCAGCCGGGTCTCCACCCGGCGACCACCGCGAGCCCGCCGGGCGAGCTGCTCGACGTCGTCGAGCACGAAGAGGCTCCGCCGTCCGTCCGGGGACCGGTGCGAGTCGAGCAGGCCCCTGCTCACGTAGGCATAAAGGGTCGCCAGCTTCACCCCGAGGCGCCGGGCCGCCTCGTCGCTGTCGAGCATGCGGGGCACCCGCCCACCCTAGTGACGTTCGCTCGATCTGACATTGACTTGATCAATGTTTACAACCCCCTCGAACCGGCCCATCATTGGCAACGGAGCCAGACGGGCACGGGACCCGGCACGGGCCGGGCGACGGATCGGGCCCGGAGCGCGGATCGGCTCCGGAACGGGAGGTTCGGGAATGGTGCAGCTTCAATCGAACGGCGGCGGCGGACCGGCGCCGGCCGGTCTTGCCGGGGTCGTCGTCGCCGACACCGGCATCGGTGACGTCCGGGGGATGGAGGGCTTCTACCACTACCGGCAGTACTCGGCGGTGGAGCTGGCGGCCTCCCGATCCTTTGAGGACGTCTGGCACCTGATGGTGGAGGGCGAGCTGCCCGACGGAGCCCAGGCGGCGGAATTCGGGCGCCGTATCGCAGCCCTGCGGTCGCTCCCGACCTCGCTGGCGGGCCTCCTCCCCGACCTGGCCCGCCTGGGCTCCCCGCTCGACGCCCTTCGCAGCGGGGTCTCCGTGCTCGGAGCGGAGCTGGGCTGGCCTCCCACCCACGACGTCGACGCCGCCACGCTCCGCTCGGAGACCCTGCGGCTCTGCGCTGTCGTCCCGACGATCCTGGCGTCCGCCCATCGGTCGGCGAGCGGGCTGCCACCGGTCCCCCCGCGAGAGGACCTGGCCTACGCCGCCAATTACCTCTGGATGCTGACCGGTGTGGAGCCTGCGGCGGAGCGGGCGCGCGCGCTCGAGCGGTACCTGATCGTGACGATGGACCACGGGTTCAATTCCTCGACCTTCACCGCCCGGGTCATCGCGTCCACCGGGGCCGACCTGGCTGCGGCGGTCTGCGGCGCCATCGGGGCTCTCTCGGGCCCGCTGCACGGCGGGGCACCGAGCCGCGCCCTGGCCATGCTCGACGAGATCGGGTCGCCCGAGCGTGCCGAGGCGTGGATCCGTCGGGCGGTCGAGCACGGTGACCGGATCATGGGATTCGGGCACCGCGTCTACAAGACCGACGACCCCCGGGCCCTCTTCCTGCGGGACGTGGCCCGCGGGCTCGGCGGCCCCCTGGTCGATTTCGCCCTGCAGGTCGAGCGGACCGTCGTCGACGTCCTGGCCGACGTGAAGCCGGGTCGCCACCTCTACACGAACGTGGAGTTTTACGCCGGGGTCGTGATGGACGCCTGCGGCATCAGCCGGGACATGTTCACCCCGACCTTCGCCGCCAGTCGCTCCGTCGGATGGTCCGCCAACGTCCTCGAGCAGGCCGCGGACAACAAGCTCATCCGACCCGCCGCCCGATACGTGGGTCCCCCACCGCCCCAGCCGGTTCCCCCGGCGCCCCGGCCGGGCTGAACTCCGGTGCGACCCGCCTACCGGTCGAGGGGACAGTCGTCGGTCATCGCACCGACGGGCGGACGGCCGGGATCGTGCAGCACCGGCACGTCCTCGCGGCTCCGGCTCGGATAGTCCGGTTCGACGACGGCACCGACGGGCACCTGCACCACGCGGACCTCCGGCCGCGAGGGGAAGAGCGTGACCAGCGGACTGCCGGCGGCGTCGACCACCGTCGACTCGCCACAGTACCGCCGGCCCGACTCGTCACCGACCCGGTTCACGTACACGTGCGGCACCCGGTTCTCGATGGCTCGGGCCCGGACGAGAACGGTATGCTCCTCCGCGTCGCGGTCCTCGGTGGCGGCGATCGTGACCAACAGGTCGATGCCCGTCCTGGCGACCGCACGCGCCGCCTCGGGAAACGCGAGGTCCCCGGCCATGAGCGGCGCCACCCGGAGCCCGCCCAACGACACCACGGCAAACGACGACCCCGGGCTCATGTGCCGCTGCTCGTCCTCGGCCAGATGGACCTTGCGGTAGATCCCGGCGATCTCGCCATCCTCGTCGACGCACAACGCGGTGTCCGAGGGGAGACCGAACGAGCGCTCGGCGACCCCCACGATGACGGCCGTGTGCGAGCGCCGCGCAGAGTCGCGGATCCGCTGGACCACCCGCGACCCGAGCGGCACGGCGCTCTCCCGGACGAAGCTCAGGCTGTTCCCGTTGAGGAAGAGCTCCGGGAAGACGGCGATATCGACGTCCACGTGCTCGGCCAGCAGCTCCCCGACCAGATGCGCGCTCGAGATGACGTCGTTCGTCGCCGGCTGCAGCTGCGCCAGGAGGACGGCGGCCGGATGCTCACCCATGTGTCGCTCGCTTTCACGCCCCCCGGGCACAGTAGAGCCCCTGCAAGGGGCGCGCGGGGATCCCGGATCCCCCACCGGCGATTCCCGATGGGGTTCGGCACCGCCTACGGGAGCCGGCGGACGATCGCCGTGGACCGTTCGGGGTGCTCTGGGTCGAGATGCACCTCCACGTCGTCACCGCCTGGCGGGTCGCCCGGCCCCTCCCGCTCGACGACGACCTCCTCGCCGCGCCGCCCGTAGACGGCTTCGGCCAGGCCCAGCATCGCCGAACCGAGCACCCGCCCTCCGCGTGAGGCGGCCAACCGGCCCGCCGACCGCCACACGGGCGGCTGCGGATCGGCCTCCTCGGGGTCGTCGGTGGCGCGCAACCAGTTCAGCCACTGCTCGTCGGTCCACTCCTCGGCGTCGGCGGGAGGTGCATCCGGAACCAGGTCGCCGGCCTGCGACGAAGTCGCCGACCCGGGTCGCTCGGGATCTCCGTCGCGCTCTGGCGGCAAGACCATCGTCTCCAACGGTACCGCCGCCGACAATCGGCGAGCAGTCACCCGCCTGCTGACGGTCCGGGCGATCGGAGGCGGAGCCGGCCTGCGAAACTGGGGGCGTGACGACCGCACGGGACAGAAGTGCCCCGGTGCAGCTTCTCGCCCGCGGTCGGCATCTCGAGCTGGCGACCCTGGGCTGGAACGTGGTCGGCGTTGTCGTACTGGCGGTCGCGGCCATCGGGGCCCGCTCGACCGCGCTGGGTGGCTTCGGCCTCGACAGCCTCATCGAGATCGGGGCGTCGACGGTCGTGCTCTGGGAGCTCGCCGGCGGCGACCGGGGCAGGCAGCGGAGAGCCCTGCAGCTGATCGGGGCGGCCTTCGTGGGTCTGGCCGGCTATCTGGCCGCGCAGAGCACGGTGGTGCTCGTGCTCGGGTTCCATGCCCGGCACAGCGTGCCGGGCATCGTATGGACCGCGATGACCGCCGCGATCATGTTCGCTCTCGCTGCAGGAAAAGCCAGGACCGGGGCGGCATTGGGCAACCCGGTCCTCCGGGCCGAGGGTCGCATCACGATGATCGACGGCATCCTGGCCACCGCCGTCCTCCTCGGCCTGGCGTTGAACGCCTCGCTCGGATGGTGGTGGGCCGACCCCGTGGCCGGCTACGTGCTCGTCTACTACGCCGTCCGGGAGGCCCGCGGGGCACTCGCCCGTTGACGGCCGGGCGATCGCCGGCGCCGCGGTGCGTGCGGGCCCCCGGTGGCCCCCTGGACGGAGGTCCCTCAGGCGGTGGGCGGCGTGCCCGACGGCGTGGGGATCTCCTCCGCCGTCGTGAATACGACCGTCGTGTCCCTGCGGGCGATGCGCCACCCGTCCGGTGCCCTGACGAGAGCGTCGCGGTACTCGACGAGCATGTTCGGGACCGTGCCCGGAGCGGGAACGGCGGTCGTTCCACGCACCTCGTACACGGTGGTCTGGGAGAAGGCGCTCGCGTGGTCCCGATCGACCACCTCAACGAGGATCCCGCCGTTCACGTGACGGAGGACCCGGTCGGCCGGCTGCGCTCGCATGAAGTCGCGGATGGCGGCATGCCCTCGCAGCGGCGGAACGTGAGGCCGTTGCCAGACGGCGTCCTCGGTGAAGAGCGACACGAACAGGTTGACGTCCCACTCGTCGACCGCCATGGCGTAGCGGGTGATGAGATCGGAACAGGCCGACTTCACCAGCAACTCCTCGAGACCGTCCATCGGCGCCGAAACTAGCCGAGGGGTGCGGGTGGGCCGGGCCGGGTGCCGGTCCCGGAGATAGAGTCCACCGGGGCCGGCCGGGCCTTGCCGGTGTCCGACGGGGAGGCGACGTGAAGTTCAGCATCGAGATGTCCGTGCGCGGCGAGGCTGCGGAGCCGGCGGCGATCGTGGCGACCGCCCGGGCGGCGGAGCGGGCGGGGTTCAGCATGCTCGGCTACACGGATCACCCGGCGCCGTCGCGCAAGTGGCTCGAAGGCGGGGGGCATTCGACGTTCGACCCCTTCGCCGGTCTGTGCTTCCTCGCGGCGGTGACCGAGCGGGTCGGGCTGATGACCTACCTGGCGGTCCTGCCCTACCGGAACCCCCTGCTGCTGGCCAAGTCGGTGGCCACCGTCGACCGGCTTTCCGGCGGCCGTTTCACGATGGTGGCCGGCACCGGCTACCTGCGATCGGAGTTCAGTGCGCTCGGCCGCTCCTTTGAGAACCGCAACGAGCTCTTTGACGAGGCGGTGGACGTGATCCGCAACGTCTACCGCGATCGCGAGTTCGTGCACGAAGGCCGTGACTTCACCGCCCGGGGGGTCACGTACGATCCCGCGCCGGTGCAGCTCCCCCACCCCCCGATCTGGATCGGGGGGAGCAGCAAGGCCAGCCGGAAGCGGGTCGCCCGGTTCGGCGACGGATGGGCCCCGCTCATGAACAGCGAGGCGTTCGCCGCGACGGTTCGCTCGGCACCCCTGGTGACCTTGGACGACCTGGCCCGGAGCGTCGACGACCTCCGGGCACTGCTCGAGGCGGAGGGCCGCGACCCGTTGGGGATCAGCATTCAGGTGGACGGGCTGGGCTCCGTGGACGGTCCGGTCGACGCCACGTTGGAACGGGCGGCGGCACTGGAGGCACTGGGGGTCACCCACGCCGTCGTCCGGCCTCCCGACGGCCCGACCGGCCAGGTGGTCGAGGCGATGGAGGCATTCGGTTCGGCCGTCATCGCCGGCTCCGCCTGATCCGCGCCGGGGAGGTGAGGAACGTGACGAGGAAGGAGATCGCTGACGTGGCCGGAATGTGCGACGGACGGGTGTGCATCGTGACCGGCTCCGGCCGGGGCATCGGACGCGAGCATGCCCTTGCCCTGGCCCGCGAGGGCGCCAGGGTGGTGGTGAACGACGTCGGGAGGAACCTCGACGGCTCCCCCGCCGGCCAGACGCCGGCGGACGACGTGGTGGGCGAGATCAGGGCTGCCGGTGGTACCGCGACGGCGAACCACGACGACGTCGCCACCTGGCAGGGGGCCGAGACGCTCGTCGCGGCGGCAGTCGAGACCTACGGGGGGCTCGACGTCCTCATCAACAACGCGGGGATCGTGCGCGACCGCATGCTCGTGAACATGAGCGAGGAGGAGTGGGACTCGGTCGTCGACGTCCACCTGAAGGGCACGTTCCTGCCAACCCGCCTGGCGGCCGCGTACTGGCGTGAGAGGTCCAAGGCCGGCGAGCCCGTGGATGCGCGGGTGATCAACACGACGTCGGTGTCCGGCATTTACGGGAATCCCGGTCAATCCAACTACGGGGCGGCCAAGATGGGGATCGCCGGGTTCACGATCATCGTCGCCCAGGAGCTCGCCCGGTACGGGGTCACGGTAAACGCGCTCGCGCCGGTTGCACTGACCCGGATGACGGAAGGACTGCGCGAGCTCACCGAGGAGGAAAGAGCGGTCCGGGCCCCGTCGTGGGTCTCCCCGGTCGCCGTCTGGCTGGCGTCGGTGCAGTCGGGCGACATCACGGGCCGGGTGTTCGAGGTCTCGGGACAGGTGCTCGCCATCGCCGAGGGCTGGCACCGGGGCCCGAGAACGACGCCCGTGGCGGATCCGTGGAACGTCGACCAGGTCGCGCGTGAGCTGCTCGGCCGGGCCCGCCCGAACGCCGACGGCATGGGGGACGATCCTCCGGGCTGGTCGGGGCCGTAGGCCGACCGGCCACCCGGCCACCCGGCCACCCGGTCAGTCGGTCGGTCGGTCACCCGGTCACCCGGTCGGTCGGTCGGTCGGTCGGTCGACGGGTGATCTCGTATCCCTACACCGGTACATATCCCTGCTACGAAAGGAGACCTCGGTGCCCATCGATCTCGAAGAGATGCTGGCCCCCGGTTCGGCCGCTGTCCTGACCATGGAGGTCCAACGCAGTGTCGTCGGCGACCTGTCGATGCTGCCCGACCTGAAGGACGCGGCGGCGAAGGTGGGGCTCCTCGACCATATCGGCCAACTCCTGGGGGGAGCTCGGTCGACCGGCGTCCCGGTCGTGCACTGCACGGTAGGAGCGGACGCGGTGCCGTCCGCCCCACCCAACTACCCCGGGGCCTCGGCACTCGCCAAGCGTCGGGAGTCGCCCGAGGTCCGGGCCGCCGGAAGCGAGGCGGTCGACGGGGTGGACCGCCGATCGGATCTGGTCGTGGAACGTCACCACGGGGTCTCGCCCTTCACCGGAACAGAGCTCGATTCCGTGCTGCGCCGGCTGGGCGCCCGCACCGTGGTGGCCTGCGGCGTGTCGTTGAACGTGGGGATCGTCGGCCTAACCGTCGAAGCCGTGAGCCTCGGCTACCGGGTCGTCGTCGCGACCGATGCCGTGGTGGGTGTCCCGGTGGAGTATGGCCAAGCGGTCCTGAACAACACCCTGCCGTTCCTGGCCACCCGCCTCACCGTGGCGGAGCTGTGCGCGATCTGGGCGACGCTCCGATAGGGGAGCTCGGCCCGCGGTCCTCCGATCAGGACGAAGATCACGCTCGACAGCGACTCAGCCGATGCCGGCGTCGACCACGAGCCGGGCGGCCGAGGCGGTCGCCTCGAGCCAGTCTGCTCGCCTGCGGCCCTTCGTGAGCATCGCGATCGGCACGATGACGGCGTCGTAGCCCGCGTCGGCCAACCTGTGCAACACGGCAGGTTGCCGGACGGGCCCGACCACCGCGGTGGCGAATGCCGTGCCCGGCGCCGGGGTGGTTCGGCGGAGGTCGAGCACCGTGTGAAGGTCGGCGATCGCCTGGTCGACGTCGTGGTATGCGCAGATCCAGCCATCCTGGGACACGGCGCGTCTCATGGCCGCAGGCGAGTTGCCGCCGATCCAGATCGGGATGGGGACAGCGGGGGCCGGCACCATCTGCACCGGCCCGAAGCGGTAGTACGGACCGGAATGCTCGACCATCCCGCCCGTCCAGAGCCGGCGCAGCACCACGGTGAGCTCGTCGAGCCGGCGGCCGCGGCTCGCGAAGTCCTCGCCCACCGCCTCGAACTCCTCCCTCATCCACCCCGCCCCGAGCCCGCAGACGACGCGGTCGTGGGAGAGAGCAGCGGCAGTCGACACGGCCTTCGCCAGAACGATGGGTTGGCGCAAGGGCCCGACGAAGACGCCCGTGCCGAGCCGGAGGCGGGTGGTCGCTCCGGCCATGGCCCCGATGGCGACCCACGAGTCGGGCCACGGCGTTGACGGCTCCCACACCACGGTTCCGTCGTCGCTGTAGGGATACGAGGAATCGACGCGCGCCGGCAACACCAGGTGGTCGGGCATCGAGACCCCGGCGATGCCGGCCGCCTCGCAGGCCTGGGCGACGTCCACCAGATCGGGCGCGTCGACGAAGCTCAGGCCCAACCACAGTTCCATCGTCACCTCGGTGGCTCCGCCGCCCGGGTCGGGGTCGGCGCGCCTGCGAAGGTAGCAGCCGTCGATGCGGGTCCGAAAGGACGCGCCGTCCCCGTTCCGGAGCAAAGGCGCGGAGGGTCGGGTCGGCTAGCCTCGCCGCCGTGGCGTCGGGGGAGGTCCCAGGACAGAGGATCCGCGCCGACCAGCGCTTCGCCAGCATCGCGGGGCTGGTCCGAAGCCAGGGCGACGCCTTCGACTCGGTCGGCGCGATCGACGACGGCGAGTGGCACCTGACCTACTCGCAGCTGGCGGCGGCGATGGAACGGACCGCCCGGGCGCTCATCGCAGCCGGGGTGGGGCCGGGGGACAGGGTCGGCCTGTGGGCACCGAACTCCGCGGCCTGGGTGGTCGCCGCGGTCGGTGTGCACGCCTGCGGAGCCGTTCTCGTCCCGGTCAACACCCGCTTCAAGGGTCCCGAGGCGGCCTACGTGCTCCGCCGGAGCGGTTGCACGGCGCTCTTCGTGTCGGGTGAGTTCCTGGGCGTCGACTACCTGTCGATGCTGCAGGAGGCGGATCCCGAGCTGGCCGGCCAGCTGGCAAAGGTCGTGCTGGCGGGGTCCGGACGACCCGGCGCCGAAGGCCCGGATCCGGCCCCGCCCGGGGCACTGGGCTGGGAGAGCTTCCTCCGAAGGGGGTCCGAAGTCACAGGAGCCGGGTACGCCGATCGACTGGCCGCCGTCGGTCCGGACGATCCGGCCGACGTGATCTTCACGTCGGGGACCACCGGCCATCCGAAGGGTGTCGTGCTGACGCACGGTCAGAGCCTGAGGGCGTACGAGGCGTTCAACGTCGGGTTCGGGCTCCGGTACGGCGACCGGTACCTGATCACCAACCCGTTCTTCCACTGCTTCGGGTACAAGGCCGGCTGGATGCTCTGCCTGCTTGTGGGCGCCACCGCGTTGCCGCACGCGGTCTTCGACGCCGAGGCGGTCCTCAACCGGGTGGAGCGGGACCGGATCACCGTCGTCGCCGGGCCTCCCACCATGTTCACCTCCATCCTCGAAGTGCCGGACCGTTCCCGCCACGACCTCTCCTCGCTGCGGTACGCCTTCACCGCGGCGTCGTCGATCCCCGTGGCGCTCGTCCGGCGGATGCAGGCGGAACTGGCCGTGGAGGTCGGCACCGGGTACGGGCTCACGGAATCGACCGCCGTCGCCTCGGTGACGCGTCCCGGTGACGACGCCGAGACCGTCGCCTCCACCGTGGGCTCCGCCGTGCCCGGTGTGGAGCTGCGAATCGTCGACGGCGACCATGTCGAGCTGCCGGCGGGTGAACCGGGAGAGGTGGCGATCCGCGGGTTCAACGTGACGCCCGGCTACTGGGACGACCCCGAGGCGACCGCGACGGTGATCGACGGTGACGGATGGCTGTACACGGGCGACATCGGGATCCTGAACGACCTCGGGCACCTGCGGATCACCGACCGGAAGAAGGACCTCTTCATCGTCGGGGGCTTCAACGTGTCGCCGGCGGAGGTGGAGGGCCTCCTCCTGGCCGACGAGCGCCTGGCCCAGGTGGCGGTCATCGGCATCCCCGACGAGCGTCTCGGCGAGGTGGCGGCGGCCTTCGTCGTGCCCCGCAACGGGATGCAGGTCGGTGTCGCCGACATCGTGGCCTCGGCCCGCGCCCGCATGGCCAATTACAAGGTTCCCCGTCACGTCGAGATCCTCGACGCCCTGCCGGTCAACGCCAGCGGGAAGGTCCTGAAGGCGGAGCTGAGCCGTCGCGCCGCCGGGAGGACGCAGGCGTGACCGATCACCGGGACCGGGTCGCGCTGGTGACCGGCGCTTCGAGCGGTATCGGGCTCCTGACGGCGGTGACCCTCGCCCGTCGTCCGTTCACCGTGATCGCCACGATGCGAGACCTCGGCAGGTCCGAGGCCCTCGTCCGGGCAGCCGAGCAAGCCGGCGTAGAGGTGGAGCTGGCGGCTCTCGACGTCACGTCGGACGATTCGGTCGCGCGATGCACGACCGGGATCCTGCAACGCCACGGGAGGATCGACGTGGTGGTCAACAACGCCGGCATCTCGCAGACCGGGACGCTCGAGGAGCTCTCGATAGCCGACATGCAGCGCGTCCTCGACGTCAACTGCCTCGGGGTCGCCCGGGTCACCAAGGCCGTCCTGCCGGCCATGCGGGCCGCCGGCCGCGGCCACCTGATCGCGGTGTCGAGCATCGCCGGCGTCTTCGGGCAGCCGTTCAACGAGGCGTACTGCGCGGCGAAGTTCGCTCTTGAGGGGATGTACGAAGCGCTGGCGCCGGTCGCCGCCGCCTTCGGCATCTCGGTGTCGCTCGTCGAGGCGGGGATGGTGGCCACCGGCTTTTACGAACGCTCCGGGGCCGGCCTGCCCGTCCCGGGGCCCTACGCCGAGTTGCGGGAGCGGTTCGCCCGGACGGCCGACGCCGCCTCGCAGCAAGGGCAGGCCGCCGACGAGGTGGCAGAGACCATCGCGGAGGTGGCGACCGAGCAGGATCCGAGGCTCCGCTATCAGACCTCACCGGAGGTCAGCCGGCTCCTGGCCCGGAAACTGGCCGACCTCGACGGCGAGGCGACGCAACGGCTCACGCGACGCTGGCTGGCCTGAGCATTCCGGTGAGACCCCCAGCCGCCTCCACCGCCGGCGAGCACCACCCCGGGTCGGACGATGTGCCATCGTCTTCGAATGGTTGACGGCAGGGTCGCTGACGGCAGGGTCCTCGACGGCAGGGTCCTCGACGGCAGGGTCGCGGTGGTCACGGGAGCGAGCCGGGGCATCGGCAAGCAGGTGAGCCTGGCGCTCGCCCGCCGGGGCGCCAAGCTGGTGCTGACCGCGCGGACGGTCGAGCCCCGGGAGCGGACGCCGGGCACGATCGAGGAGACAGCCGAAGCGGTGAGGCGGCTCGGTCCCGAGCCGGTCGTCGTGCAGGCCGACCTCGGCGCTCAGGACGGCATCGACAGGCTGGTGCGGACGGCGCTCGACCGCATGGGGGGCGTCGACATCCTCGTCAACAACGCCGGCTTCACCATCGGGAGGGCGATCTACACCCATGTGCCCGACCTGCCGCGCGAGCAGTGGGAGAAGGTCATGGCCCTCAACGTGACCGCCCCCCTGATGCTCATACAGGGGTTCTGGGAGTCGATGCGGCAGCGGGGAGGCGGCCGCATCGTGAACGTCACGTCGGGCGCGGCGCAGCCTCAGGAGCTCGAGCCGCCGGAGGACACCGGCACCGGGTTCCCCGCCATCGGCCCCGCCTACGGCGCGACCAAGGCGGCGCTCAACCGCATGGCCAACTCCGTCGCCACCGACGGGTACGCGCATGGTATCGCCGTCATCAACATCGAGCCCGGACTGGTGATGACCGAGACCATGGAGCTGACCCAGCGTCAGGCAGGTACCGTCAACCCGGACGCGCTGGCACCGACCGTCCCCGCCGCCGCCGTCGAGTACCTCTGCACGTGCGACGACCCGATGCGCTACAGCGGTCAGGTCCTCGTCTCCACCGATCTGGTGGCCGAGCTCGGCCTCCTGTAGGACCGGCTCGACGCCCGAGCAGGGGCCCGAGCAGGGACTCCGCCCGCCAAACTCTTCGCAGAGATGAGGTGGTACGGTACGGAAAACGAGGGCTACTCGGGGAGTGCTATGGCCGAAACGACGTCGGAGACGGAGCCGGGGGCGGGGGCAGCTGCCAACGCCTACGGCGACCTGGGGATGCAGGCCATGCTCGACATGGCGGCGCCGCAGCCCAACTACAAGAAGCTCATCGAGGAGGGCGGGTACGTCTCCCCGATGGAAGGGGTGGGCCTGAGCTTCAAGCGGGCCAACACCGAGTTCGTGCTGCGCAACCACCAGCTCTTCTCGTCCGTGGTTGAGATGAACCTCGGCAACGTCCGGCCCCTGATCCCCCTGAACGTCGACCCGCCGAACCACTCCAAGTACCGCAAGCTGCTCGACCCGCTGTTCGCGCCCAGGCGCATGGACGAGCAGGAGGAGGACATCACCCGGCGGGTCAACGGCTTCATCGACGCCTTCATCGACCGGGGGGAGTGCAACTTCACCGAGGAGTTCGCCGAGCTGTTCCCGTCCTCGGTGTTCCTCGGGCTCCTGGGCCTGCCGGAGGACGAGCTGCGGATGTTCCTCCGGCTCCGCGACGGGATCCTGCACCCCGAGAAGATCGATCCGGCGGCCCTGACCGACGTCAACGCCCGCGCGGCGGTGATGCAGGCCACCGGCCAGGAGATCTACCAGTACTTCGGCGGCCTCGTCGCCAAGCGCCGGACCGAGCCGGCCGACGACATCATCACCCGGTTCCTCGATGCCGAGGTCGGAGGGGAGAAGCTCTCGACCGAGGACATCCTCGACATCGCCTTCCTCTTCCTGATCGCCGGTCTCGACACGGTGAGCGACTCCCTCACCTGCTTTTACGCCTTTCTGGCCACCCATCCGGACCACCGGCGCCAGATCGTCGAGAACCCCAAGGTGATCCCCTCGGCCGTGGAGGAGCTCCTCCGCTGGGAGAGCCCGGTGCCCGGTGGCGTCCCCCGGGTGGCCACCCAGGACGTCGATCTGCCCACGGGCCAGAAGGTCCCCACGGGCACCGCCGTCATCGTGAGCTACGGGGCGGCCAACGTCGACCCGAGCGGCTTCGACGACCCGTTCGACGTCCGCTTCGACCGGAGCGTGAACCCCCACATCGCGTTCGGGGCTGGCGTGCACCGTTGCCTCGGGTCCCACCTGGCCCGCAGGGAGCTCCGGATCACGCTGCGCGAATGGCACCGACGCATCCCCGACTACCGCATCAAGCCCGGACACGAGCAGCTCGAGTACCCTCCGGGCCTGCGCCACGTGAAGGACCTGATCCTCACCTGGTCCTGAGGGCTCCTCGCCCACGAGTGGGCGTTCACGCGGTCCTGGTCGGTGCCGAGCCTGGTCAGGGACGGAACGGTAGGGTTCGGGCGTGAGCGCCATGGACGATCCGTTCGACCTCGAGCTGACCGCGGCATCACTGCGAGCTGACGGCTCGGACGTACGCGTCCTGGTGAAGGTCCTGGTCGACCAGCTGTCCGACGCCCTCGGACCGCGCCTGCAGGTCCGACGGGCCGGGGGTCGCCTCCGCAGGTCCGAGGAGATCCGTTCCATCAGGATCACCATGGGCGACGACCAGTTCGACGCCGAAGTCGACGGGTCCGCCCTCCGCTGCACGATCGGCCACTCGTCGGGAGGCATCCGCATCCGCAGCGAGAAGACCGACATGGGTACGTGGCTGGGCCGCCTGCTCGCCAGCCTGAAGATCGAAGCCGCCCACAGCCAGGCCGTCCGCCTGGCTCTCGAGAGCATGGTCATAGGAGGCGATGGATGAGCGACACCCCGCACGATCTCCCCGAGGGGGCGAGCCGACGGCTCGAAGAGCTCGAGCACGGCCTCTTCACCTCGGACCTCTCGGTCAACGAGTTCCTGCTGATCAAAGAGGTCGGGTTCCACCCCCTCGGGTTCGTGATGGGCTCGTCCATCTACCACACCGGCATTCAGACCCGCCGGTGGGGGCAGAGCCAGGAACTGACCAAGCTCACCGAGGCCATGTACAACGCCCGTGAGCTGGCCATGACCCGCATGGAGGAGGAGGCCGCCGAGCTCGGGGCCGACGGCGTCGTCGGCGTGCGGCTCGACGTCAACTACTACGAATGGGGCAAGGACGCGGCCGAGTTCATCGCCGTCGGCACCGCCGTGAAAGCGGAGAGCGGGGTCTCCCACCGCAACAAGCTCGGCAAGCCCTTCACCTCCGACCTCTCGGGTCAGGACTTCTGGACCCTGATGCAGACCGGCCACATCCCCCAGGGCCTGGTCATGGGCACCTGCGTCTACCACATCGCCCATCGCGGGCTCGGGCAGACGCTGGGCTCCGCCGGCCAGAACGTGGAGCTCCCCAACTTCACCCAGGCCCTGTACGAGGCCCGCGAGCTGGCGATGACCCGGATGCAGGACGAGGCCAACGAGCTGGGGGCCTCCGGCATCGTCGGCGTCCGGCTCGAGGAGAAGTCCCACCAGTGGGGCAGCCACACCATCGAGTTCCTCTCCCTCGGGACGGCCGTGGTCAAGACCTCCGACGAGGTGACGCTGCCCAGGCCCACGACCATCATCTCCCTCGACAACTGATGGGCGACGACCCGGCCGATCTCCCCGAGGCCGATCTCCCCGAGGCCGCCGTTCGGCGGTTCGCCGGCGGGGCCTTCACGTCCGGCCTCACCGTGCCGGACTTCGCCGCGTGCCTCCAGATGGGGCTCGAGCCGGTGGGTTACGTGCAGGGATTCTGCGTCATGCAGTGGCAGTGGTACGGCACGGCCAGCCGCTACGGCAACTGGGGGCCCGCCGCCAGCCGTTCCGGGGGCTACTCGGAGAACTGGCAGTGTCCCCACGGGATGGTCTCGGCCGAGCACCGGGCCTGGGGACAGAACTACGAGCAGACCTGGGTCGAGAACGCCTGGAGCCAGGGGTTCTCCGCCGCCTACGAGCGGATGGTGGAGGAAGCGGCCTCGGCCGGGGCCCACGGCGTCGTCGGTCTGGTCGACGCCACCGAACCGCTGAGCGAGATGGGGGTCCTCGAGTTCCGGGTGCAGGGCACCGCGGTGCGGGTGACCGACGGCCCCGCACCGGCCGGCGGCCGGCCGTGGACCACCTACCTGGCCGGGCAACGCCTGGCCAAACTGGTGGAGGCCGGGTACGCACCGGTGTCGATCGCCGCCTCCGTGGCGTCGGTCCGGGTGTGGGCCAACTGCATCACCGAGTACCTGACCGAAGGGACCAGCTCCGCCTGGGGGAACCAGGCGGTCGGTGCCGAGATCGAGCAGACGGTGAAGGCCCACATGGTGGTGCGCCGTCTGGCCCGTCAACGGGTGCGGGCCCAGTTGGGCACCGACTCCCTTCACGGCGCGGCCATGACCACCACCGAGCGGGAGCTCGGGCAGGGGGACGCCGAGCTGCAGTGCATCCTCCGGGGCAACCGGGTGCGCCGGTACAAGCAGGCCCCGCCGGTGCCGACCCCCCGGCCCACGGTGCGACTGCTGTGATCGACCCGGGCCATCCGGGTGGCGATCCGACCGGCAACGGAGCCTTCGACATGAAGGCGGAGATGCTCGGTGCCGCAAGGTCCCTCGGCCGACCGGCAACCGGCGACGCCTCGCCGATGACCTCGGACCTCACGATCGACGAGGAGCTCATCCTCCACTCCATCGGGTGGGAGCCGGTCGAGCTGGTGTACGGCGTGTCGATCCACTCCGTCCCGATGGGCGTCTGGACCTGGGGACAGGGCGAGATCACCTCTGCCTCCGACGCCTATGCCCAATCGTTCGCCAAGGCTTCCCGACGCATCCACAGCCAGTGCGCCAAGGCGGGTGGGCACGGCGTCGTCGGCGTGCATGTCGAACCGGCCGTGCACCGGCACCACGTCGACATCTCCCTGGTCGGCACCGCCGTCCGCCCGGTCGGATCGAAGCCTCTGCCGGCAGACTCGGTGTTCGTCTCGGACCTCTCCGGCCGTGACTTCACCCTGTTGCGGCAATCGGGGTGGGCACCACTGGGCCTGGCCGTCGGAGCCAGCTTCGTGTACGCCCCGCGCCGCTCGGTGGGTACGGCGATGAAGCAGAAGGGCCAGAACGTCGAGCTCGCCAACTTCACCGAGGCCATGTACGCGGCCCGCGAGTCCGCGATGGAGCGGATGCAGCGCTCCGCGCTGGCCATGCAGGGGACGGGGGTGGTGGAGGTGAAGGTCACCGAGGGCCCGATGGACTTCGCCCACCACGCCGTCGGGTTCACCGCGTACGGCACGGTCGTCCGCCTGCTGGCCGGCGAGCACCGCAACCTCGGGGCCACGATGATCCTCCCGCTCGACGACCAGGTGCGGAGCTTCGACGCCACCTCCCTGCGGGGGAGGTGACCCGCGCCGGCCAGGCGGGTGATCGGCGCTCACGACAGGACGGCTACTCCGGCGCCTCGCCGAGAGCCAGGGCGGCAGCACCGGCTGCGATCGCCTCGTAAAGCGGGCGGAGCCCGGCAAGGATCCGTACCCCGTCGGCGGCGAGCGGCGACGGGTCCAGCTGGCGGAGGACCAAGTCGGCAGCGACGGCCCGGCGCGGTCGGATCTCGATGGCGGCCAGGTCGGCGTCGCCTCCCCACGGCGCCATCGGGTCGGCCGGTGTCCGAGCGGCGATGCGTCCGGGATCGGCGACCGGCCAACCGAACGAACCGGTGCCGGGGGGCTCGGCCACCACGCCCGGATCGGGACCGATGGCCGCCCCGCGCCGGCGCGCCCGCAGGTCGGTGAGCAGCTCCTCCTTGCCCCGGCCACGCCAGGCGAAGATGAGGAACGGATCGTCGTCGAAGGCCTCTGCCAGCAGATAGAAGACCGCGGCGATGTGCTTGCAGGGGTTCTCCCAGTCCGGGCATGAGCACGCCGAGTCGAGCTCCCCCGCCGACGCCGGGAAAAGGGACGTCGACGTGTCGACGAACACCTCTTCGATCTCCTCGGGCATCTCGCCGGCCAGGAGCCTGGCCGAGAAGACCGCTCTCGCGGCCATGGCGACCACGATCGCGTCCCACTCGGACGCAGTGAGCACCCCGGTCTCGATGAACACCCGGTACGGCCTGGCCCGAGACCCCTGCACCGAGGCTTTCACCTGCCCGGCGGTGATCTCCATGGTGAGCACCTGGCCGGTTCGCGCATACCGCTTGCCGCGCTGGAGACGGCTGCCGATGCCGAAGGTCTCGAGCGCGGCGATGAAGCGTTGTGACCACCAGGTGTCACCGATCCGACCGCGCCGGCTGCGTGCCTGCAGGCCCCCCTCCACGGCGATCGGCGCGGAGGGGGGTGGCCACCAGCCGTCGGCCGGTCGGCCGGATCGGCCGGCGGGGCGGCGGGATGCCGGGCGGCGGGGCGACATCAGTCCTCCCCCACCGCGTCGGCCGACAGCGCGACGACCTCGCGGAGCTGCTCAGTCGACATCTCGGTGATCCATCCCTCGCCGGTACCCACGATCCGGTCCGCCAGGGCACGCTTCGCCTCGATCATGGCGTCCACCCGTTCCTCGAGGGTCCCCCCGCACACGAATTTCCGAACCTGCACGTTGTTCTTCTGACCGATCCTGAAGGCCCGATCCGTCGCCTGGTCCTCCACAGCCGGGTTCCACCACCGGTCGAAGTGGACCACCTGTGTCGCCGCCGTCAGGTTCAGGCCGGTGCCACCTGCCTTCAGCGACAGCAGGAACACCACGGGGCCGTCGGCGGCCTGGAACGTCTCGACCATCGCGTCCCGCGCCCTCTTCGACACCCCACCGTGGAGCCACAAGACGTCGCAGCCCAGCTGCTGGTGCAGGTGCCGCTCGAGCATGTCCCCCATCGCGGTGAACTGGGTGAAGACGAGGGAACGGTCACCTTCGGCCACCGCCTCCCCGAGCACTTCGACGAGGCGTGACAACTTGCCCGACCGACCAGCGAGCGACGAGCCGTCGGCCAGAAAGTGCGCCGGGTGGTTGCACACCTGCTTGAGCTTCATCATGGTGGCGAGGACCAGCCCACGGCGTTCGATCCCCTCGGCCTCGTCGATCCTGGCCAGCATGTCATCGACGACAGCCTGGTAGAGGGTGGCCTGCTCGCGGGTCAGGTTGCAGAACTCCTTCATCTCGAGCTTGTCGGGAAGGTCGGCGATGATCGACCGGTCGGTCTTGAGGCGGCGCAAGACGAACGGGGCCGTGATCCGGCGGAGGAGGGCGGCGGCCTCGTCGTCGCCATCGCGCTCGATCGGGATCGCGAACCGCTCGCGGAAGGCCTTCTCCGAGCCCAGCATGCCCGGGTTGAGGAACTGCATGATCGACCAGAGCTCGGCCAGACGGTTCTCCACCGGTGTGCCGGTCATGGCGATCCGTCGCTCGGCAGGGATCGCTCGGACGCTCTGGGTGGTGCGAGCCGCACTGTTCTTGATCTGCTGCGCCTCATCGAGAACCATCCGTCGCCACGGCACCGTCGCCAGCAGCTGCTGGTCGCGGGCGGCCAGCCCGTAGGTGGACAGCACCAGATCCGCCGTGCCGGCGTGGCGGGTGAAGGCCCCGCCATCGAGCCGATCCGGTCCGTGATGGACGTACACCGACAGCTTCGGAGCGAAGCGGGCGGCCTCGCGTTGCCAGTTGCCGACCAGCGACATCGGGCACAGGACGAGTGTCGGGCCCAGTTTCGGTCCGGCGGCTCGCCGTTCTGTCTTGGTGCGGGCCGGGCGGCGCACCGGTGCTTCGGCGGCACCGGCGCGCTCGTGGACCAGCAGGGCCAGGAGCTGGGCCGTCTTCCCGAGCCCCATGTCGTCGGCGAGGCAGGCCCCGAGGCCGAGGTCGCCGAGGAATGCGAGCCACCCGAGCCCGCGCTCCTGGTAGGGGCGCAACTCACCGCCGAAGCCGTCCGGGGTCGAGGTGGCCTGCAGCCGTCGGTCGTCGGCACCGTCGAGCAGGTCCCCGAGCCACCCGTCCGCCTCCACCTCGGCCACAGGCAGACCACCCGCCGCCCGTTCGAGCCCGAGGGCGGTACGCATCACCTCGGCGGCCGACAGGCGGTCGGCGGTGGCACCCCTCTTCCCCACTGCGGTGATGGCAGCCGCGACATCCTCCTGGTGCAGCTCCACCCACTGCCCGCGCACCCGGACGAGCGGCTGCTTGAGGCGCGCCAGCTGGCGTAGCTCGGCAAGACCGAGCTTGTCGCCCCCGAGCACCGCCTCCCATCGGATGTCACAGAGTCCGTCGAGCCCGATCGTGCCCGTCGACGCCGCGATCTTCGAACCGGTCCGAGCCTTCAGACGAAGGGCCAGGCGTGCGCCCCCCGATCGCCACCAGGCTGGAACCAGTACCCCGAAGCCGGCCTCTTCGAGGATGGGCGCACCGTCTCGGAGGAATGCAAGGATGCCGGCGGCGTCGGCCACCTGATCGCAGGGTGTCGCAGAGGCGAGTGCCGGGCCGAGGGAGGGGACGAGCCGGGCAGCGCGGCCGAGGCCCCGGAGAAGTTGCTCGTCAGGGTGCCTCACGTGGCGCTCGAGGGCGGTGAGCTCGGGACCGTCGGCCCACACGGCGCCGGCGGAGACGAGCAGGCTGGGGTCGTCCACCGCCTGCAGGGCGAACTCGATCCGCCATTCGTCGTCGGGAGCGGGCCGGCCCTTGGGTCGCTGCCGCTGCCGGGGATCACCGCCCACTTCGGCGGAGAGGTCTTCCGTGTCGTCCGCAGGTGGGACGACCCGGAAACAGGTTCGTACCGGTTCGGCGGACGTCTGCTCCGTGGCCTCCCATGCACGGAGCTGCCCGGCGAGCAGGACGAGCTCGTCGCCATCGGCCTCGACGATCCCCTCCGGGGAGACGAGGGCGGCCAGCCACGCGTCGACGGCACCCGCTGTTCCCGGTCGGCGCCGGCGGACAGCAGGCGGCCGATCGGCCGCGAATTGCCGGGCCAGTGCATCGGTGAGGGACCACATGAAGGAACGAAGGACCGCGTCGGGTGTCTCCGGATCCGGGTCGGCCCGGGCGCGGTCCCGGCTCACGTCGGAGGCGGCGACGGCCATGAACGATGCGGGAAGGGACCACAGCAGCGCCTCGATCCGGCCACGGTCGTGCCCGCCGATGAGCGGGCGCCAGCGAGCCCGCCAACCGTCGGTGGAGGGCTCGAGGGAGGGAAACACACGGCCTCGCGTGATCAGCTCCAAGACCATCTCCGCAGCCAACGCCGCGAACCTGATATCGGCAGCGAGGGCGATGCCGGGAGTGTCGATGATCGAAGAGCCCGGCACCTCCCTGCCGCCCGGCGGCGCCAACGCCGAGAGGGCGTGCCACACATCCGACCACTCGAGCACCAACCCCGGGACGGCCCACGAGGCGGGAGACCGTGAGGAGGTCGAGGGATCGGACGGCAGCCCGGCGGCAGGGGGCTCGTCCCCGAGCCACGGGGAGCCGGCAGGTCCCCCGCCGGCGTCGGGCAGCCGGAGCACGAGCTCCACCCCGGTCTCCTTCAGCAGATCTCCCGTCCCGGGCTCTCCGAGCTCGGTGACAGCGAGGCGGATCCCGTCGGGATCGAGGGCGAAGGGGTGCGCCCTCGGGCTCGGGCGCCGGGGCGGGCGACCCCGGCGGGGCGGAGCTGCCCGGGCTCGGCCGCCGTCCTCCGCCCACAGGAAGAGACCATCGGCAGCGCTCGGGTACGCAGCATGGAGGACGATCACCGTGCCATACTGCCCCGTCCGTGTGACGGTTCCGAGCGGCAGGGGCGGGCGGGGGCTGCAGCGGCAGTGCCGGAGTGGCCGGTGGCCTCCTATCATCCCGGGTGTGCAGACGCGGACGGTCGTGATCGGGGCGGCGGAGACCGACCGGCTCGGCGTCATCACCGACGTCTCCCCCGTGCAGCTCCACGCCGAGGCCGTCCGCAACGCCATCGACGACGCCGGCATCACCCGTGACAACATCGACGGCGTCGCCTGCGTCGGCGAGGGCCCGGCCGGCCTGGCCGACTACCTCGGGATCACCCCCACCTGGCTCGACGGCACGTTCGTCGGCGGGTGCTCGTTCCTCGTCCATCTCCACCACGCCACCGCGGCCATCGCCACCGGCACGGCCAAGGTGATCGTGATCAGCCATGCCGTCTCGCGAGGCGGCCCGGCGAGCAGTCCCGGCGCCCTCGACCTCGCCAACCTGCAGCAGCAGTTCGAGCAGGTGTACGGGGTGGGGCCGCCGGCGACGAAGTTCCCGCTGGGCGTGCTCCGCTACATGAAGGCCTACGGCCTGACCCACGAGCAGCTGGCCTCGGTGGCCGTCGCCCAGCGGCGGTGGTCGTCGCAGGTTCCGAGGGCGATGATGCGCGAGCTCATCACCGTCGACGACGTGCTGGCCTCGCCCATGATCTGCTATCCGATGCACCGGCTCGAGTGCTGCCTCTCCACCAACGGAGGCGGCGCGGTCATCGTCACGAGCGAGGAGCACGCCCGCACCCTGCCGCTCCGCAAGCCCCTGGTGCACGTGCTCGGAGCGGCCGAGTCGTCCGAGTCCCCGCTGGCATCGCAGATGGCGGACCTGACGAGCGCACGGGCCTACCGGACGGCGGGCAGGATCGCCTTTGGGCAGGCCGGCATCACCCACGCCGACGTCGACCACCTCATGGCCTACGACGCCTTCGCCCACCTGCCCATCTACACGCTCGAGGACCTCGGCTTCGTCGGCCGGGGCGAGGCCGGGGCGTTCATCGCCGAGGGCCACACCTCGCCGGGCGGCACGCTCCCGATGAACACCAACGGCGGGGGGCTCTCCTACACCCACACCGGCCTGTACGGCATGTTCCTCATGCAGGAGTCGATCCGGCAGGTGCGGGGCGAGGCGGCCGCCCAGGTGCCCGACGTGCGGATCAGCGTCGCCCACGGGGTGGGCAGCATGTTCACCTCGGCAGCCACGATCGTCTTCGGTTCCGCCGAGGCCGCGGCGGCCCGGCCGTGAGCGACGCCCAGAGGCGACCGAAGCCGGCACCGGTGGTCACGCCGGAGACCGAGCCCTTCTGGGATGCCGCCCAGAGGGAGGAGCTCTGCATCCAGCGGTGCGACGCCTGTGGCCGGCACTACTTCTACCCGCGCCCGTTCTGCCCCCACTGCTTCTCCGACGACGTCTCCTGGGTGCGGGTGAGCGGGCGGGCGACGCTGCACTCGTACGTGATCAACCACCGGCCCGTGCCGGGGTGGGAGGACGACGGGCCCTACGCCATCGCCCTCGTCGAGCTCGAGGAGGGACCGAGGATGGCGACGAGCATCGTGGGCATCCCCAACACGCCCGAGGACCTCGTCCTCGACATGCCCCTCCGGGTCTGCTTCGAAGAGCAGGGCGGCATGAAGATCCCGAAGTTCGAGCCAGAATCGATCTGACCCAGAGTGGATCTGATGAGGAGCCGGTGCTGATGGACGTGTTCGAAGTGCTCTACACCACCCGGGCGATGCGCCGGCTCAAGCCCGACCCGGTCCCGCCGGAGGTGATCGCCCGGATCGTCGACGCCGGCGTCCGCGCGCCGTCGCCGGGCCCGGTTGACGCCCAGGCGTGGCGGTTCGTCGCGGTCACCGACCGGGCGGTCATGGCCGAGCTCGGTGAGATGTGGCGGACGGCACGCGACGCCCTCTTGGAGCGGATGCCCGACCTGTACGCCAACGAGAGACAGGCATCCTCGTCGAGGTACCTTCACGACCACTTTGACGAGGTGCCCCTGCTGATCCTCGGCTACGGTCCCGAGGGCATGGGCGCCAACACCGTCGTACAGGCGTGCTGGAGCATGTGCCTGGCCGCCCGGGCCGAGGGCCTCGGCTCCACCTACACCACCCTCCTCGCCCAGCACGGACCCGCGGTCGACCGCATCCTCGGCGTGCCCGCCGACGCCGGGGTCCGGCTCTTCGCCTCGCTCCCGATCGGCTACCCGCTCGGCCGCTGGGGGGTGGCGCCCCGGCAGCCGGCCCACGAGGTCACGTTCGCCGATCACTGGGGCACGCCGCCACCGTGGACGGCGACGGCGCCCCCGTTCGCCAGATGACGCCGGATCGCCGGATCGCCAGCTGGCGCCGGATCATGAAGGAGGAGCAGACGTGAAGTTCATGGTGGAGTACCCACTGGGCGTGGACGACGAGGGCCAACCCTGGTCGAAGCCGTCGAGCATCGCGGCGTTCGCCAAGGCCCTGGAGGCGGCCGGCGTCGACGCCATCGCGTTCACCGACCACCCGGCGCCGTCCAAGAAATGGCTCGACCACGGCGGCCACGCCACGATCGACCCCTTCGTCGGGCTCGGCTTCTGCGCGGGGGTCACCACCGGGCTCCGGCTGATGACCGCACTGACCGTGGTCCCGTACCGGAACCCGCTGCTCATGGCCAAGTCGATGACCGCGGTGGACGTCGTTTCGGACGGCCGGGCCACCTTCGTCCTCGGCACCGGCTACCTGCGCTCGGAGTTCCTCGCCCTCGGCGTGGCGTTCGACGAGCGCAACGCCCTGTTTGACGAGGCGATCGAGGTGGCCAAGGGCCTGTGGTCGACCGACGAGCTCCACTACGAGGGGAAGCACTTCACCGCGATCGGCCAGACCCTGTCCCCCCGGCAGGTGCAGCAGCCCCACCCCCCGTTGTGGCTGGGAGGCAACGCCTCGGTCGTGCGGGACCGGGTGGCGCGGTGGGGCGACGGCTGGGCCCCGATGCTCGGCGGCGGGACGGTCACCCGGACCGCCCGGACCGTGGCGATCGAGACCGACGACGACTTCGCCGCCGCACTCGACGACCTCGGTGAGCGGCTCGAGCGCCACGGGCGCCACCTATCGGACATCGACGTGGTGGGGTCGATCGCGCCGACCCGGGTCGGGCTGTCCGACCCGCCCGCCTACGTGGACGGCCTCGGCAAGCTCTCCGCGCTCGGGGTCACCTGGACCCACGCCCCGGTCGTGCGCGGCAACCTCGCCGCCTCCCTCGACGCGATCGCCCAGTTCGGCGAGGAGGTCAGGGCCAAGCTGTAGGGGGTTGCCCGCCGGACGGTCGCTACCGCCGGTGGATCGTGAGCACCTGAAACGCGCCGGTCGACGGGGCGAGCCGACCGAGGCACTCGGTCACCGGACCCAGACAGCTCATGCCCGGTACGGGGCCGGGGAGGAACAGGACCCCGCGGACGGTGGACCGCCCGTAGGGACGGGCAAGCTCACGGAGCCGTCGCCGGGTCAGGAATCCGGCCGCCGACCACGGTGGCTCGCGCAGCTCCCGGCGGCGGGCGGCGCCCCAGGGGCTCCGGGGGTTGAGCACGCCGAGCACCACCCGTCCGCCGGGGCGGACCACCCGGCACAGCTCGGCCACCACGACCGCCGGGTCGCCCACGAACTCCAGGACGGCCACGCCGACCACCGCGTCGAAGGCCGCGTGGGGAAACGGCAGGGCCCCGACGTCGCCGCGCACGAGTGGCGCTCCGGTGCGCCTCGCGGCCACCGCCAGCATGGTCGGCGAGAGGTCGACCCCGACGGCGCCGGCGCCGCCCGCCGCCAACGACGCGAGCAGGCGACCGGTGCCGCAGCCCGCGTCGAGCACCCGGCGGCCGGCGAGGGGCCCCGTGGCGGCGAGCACGGCCCCCGTCTCGACGGCGGACGCATAACCCCCCCACGGTCGCTCGTACCAGGCGTCGTAGGCCTCACCGGACCAGGACACCGCGCCCTCCGGATGCGGGCCCCGCTCCCTACCATCCGCAGTGCGGGCAATGGTGATGGGCGTGCGGTGGGCCACCGCACGCCCAGCCGTACTCGCCCCGGCCGTACTCACCCCGGGGTCCTCGTGGTCGGCGCATCGGACCGCGCCGCTCGAGAAGCTCCTCAAGACGGGTCACCCGGTCCCGTAGGTCCTCGTTGGTCTCCTCCGACCGAGGCTCCTGCAGGCGCCGGAGCAGCTCCTGACGCTCGTCGTCGTTCAATCCGGCAACAATCTCGTCAACATCCATCGATCGACCTCGCCTTCCTCGTCCCTCACCAGCTTCCCCCCCGCCCGGCTCGCCCGCCAGGGTCGGAAGTCCCGGACGGGAGGGCCCCGCATCACCGGCGGCGGAGCACCACCCAGGAGAACGGTTGGATCGCGCCTGGGGGCGTCGCGTGCTCCTCGCGCTTGGCGTGCAGAAGTTCGAACCCGGGACCGAAGGCCCGGACGAGATCGGCGGGGTCGTAGCGACCCGTCGGCAGGCCCGAGCACTGGGTCGGCCCGTCGGCGGCAAAGGTCGCGAGCACGACCACGCCGCCGGGTGCGAGCGCCCGGGTGACCATCGCCACGTAGCGGTCGCGGTCCGCCGGGTCGACGAGGAAGTGGAAGACGGCTCGGTCGTGCCAGGCGTCACAGGTGCGGTCGGGCTGCCACGAGCGGACATCGGCGGCAACGAAGGTCACCGCTCCCGATCTGCCGCCGAGCCGGTCGCGGACCTTCATCAGCGCTGCCTCGGAGATGTCGAGGACGCTCACGTCTCCCCGACCGGCGTCGAGGAGAAGGTCGACCAGCGTGGAAGCCCCGGCGCCGACATCGATCACCGACCCTGTCGGCGAAGCCCAGTCCCCCAACAGGCGGACCGACGTGGCCGGCACGGCGTCGTCTTCGCCGGCACGTTCGCCAAGGAGGCGACCGGCAGTCGCGGCCTACGGTACCCACACGTCTTCCGCGCTCTGATCAGGTCCGGAACGAGCCTGCGGCAATCAGCCCGAGATCGCCCCCACCACCAGCAGATCGTCGACCTCGCCGCTCGAGAGGCCCCAGTCGTGCAGCGTCTGCTCGAGCTGGGACCAAGGTCTCCGCCTCGGATCACCAGGGGCGATCCGAGAGACGCTGGTCGGGATCATGGGCGGTGCGGCCGGACGGGTGCCGATGCTCACGCAGCTGTTCTCCCTGCGCCCCGGAGTCGGCTGAGTTGCGTCTCGAGCGTCATGACGATGGAGTCAGGCAGAACCTGGGTCTGCTCACGCGCTGCCGTGATCGCCGGGGTCGCACGGTCCAGGATGTCGTCGACGATGTCCGTGGCGCGAGAGCGCGAGAGCCCCCAGCGGACGGCCTCGTCGATGATGCGGTCAGCCGTCACCCGGTTCGTTCGGCGAACGTCGTCGACGTACATGGCCAGGCGGTCCTCCCTGTAGCAGAGGGTGCACAGGAGGTCGTACAGGGGAGCAAGTCTGAGGGCTCCCGATCGATCGTGCAGGATCGAGAAGTTCTTTGCGTGGGCATCGCCGTTACCGATCACGGCGATCACCGTGACGTACCGCAGCAGGGTCTCGAGCGACTTCGGTTCAGCCGCCATCTCGATGATTGCCGCGAGCCGAGCCAGGGACGGTCCGCCATCTTCTTGGTACTTGCGGTCCGGCAGCGTACCCGTTGCCTGGCAGAGGTCCTCCTGATGGACACGCTCCACCGACCCGTCCTCACCGACGATCCGGTCGTAGCGTTCGACCACGATCAACTTGCGGCCCATGACCTGCGTCGTCTCGACGTGCGCCACGGCGAGGCCGAGGTGCCGGGCGATCCGCATGCAGAAAGCCTCGTTCTCCACTGTCTCGGGATAGGCGGCGATCTCGGGTTTGAGGATGTGCGTGGACGGGGTGCCGTCGACCGGGCGGCCCCACGACCCGTCCGGCATCCGGGTGAGGAGCAGCTTCTGCTGAGCGCCGGCGAGCGAGAGGCGCACGCGTCCGGTGACGCCGAGCGGGGCGCTGCGGAGGTTGGCGACCAGGCCGGCGAGCGCCTCCTCGTCGAGCGGCTCCGCGGTCAGCGTGCTGGCCGGTGGGGGGCCGGGTTCGTCGTCGGGCAAGATGACGATGGCACCTGCGCAGTCCCGCCCGAGTGCCCACACCAAGTTGTAGGTGTCCGCAGGATCGACGCGGACCTCGCGGGCGATCGCTCTCCGCTGCTCGCCTTCGGGAAGGAGGCCGTCGAGGAACGGGCGGACGGCGCCCTGCGGGTACCGTTCCGCCCGGACGGGGAGCGAAAGGGAGAGCAGCGGCGTACCGGCCGGGTACCGCCGGAGCGCCTCCTCGGTGTAGGTCAGCCGCGGGCGCCCGCTCTCGCCGTCGATGACGGCGACCCTCGATCCGTACATCCAGACCGCGAGCTCGTCGGCCATTACCACGCTGCCCTGTCGAGCGTCATCCGAACGCCGAGCTGGCGGAGCACCCGGAGGATCCGCCTGACCTGCTCGGTCTCCTTTCCGCTCTCGAGGTTGGACAGGTAGGTGCGGTTGAGGCCGGCCAGCTCGGCCAGCTCGGCTTGGGAGAGCCCGGCCTGCTTGCGGTAGTGACGGATGGCGGCACCGAGCGACTCAGGGGTGTAGATCCGATAGGGGTCGGATGGACCTCCGGCCCCGGTGTCATGTGCGGCGTCGGGTATCTCCATTTGCGGACATCATATTACTATCCTGATTTCCGGACAGGAAATCGGTGACCTGATTTCCGGACATTTCCGGACAGATTCGGTAGGCTTCTGCAAGCTCGGGCCACTTCGGTGGCTCGTGTCCCCTGTCCCTCCGATCCTTGGGTATCGGCAGCGCCGAAGAAATTCGTATCCACCAGGGCACGCGCGTCCTCGGCCAGTTCTATCGGGGTGGCGATCGGTATCCTGTTGAGCGAGGATGAGCAGATGCGAAGGGACCTGCGAGCCGTAAGCGCCGACTTCTTCGAGACGGCGCCCTATCGATTCGTCAAGAGCGCAGTGATTCGACAGCCACCACAACAGGTCTTCGAAGCTCTTGCCGACCCGGCCGCATGGGGTGACTGGTTCCCCGGCTTCGACCATAGCGGGCACTGGATCACGGAGGCACCTCCGGGTACTGGCAGCCGCCGGATCGTTCGGGTCGCCCGGGCCACCTTTGAGGAGACGATCATTGCTTGGGAGGCGCCGAGCCGCTTCGCCTTCCGGGTCGACCGGGCGGGCATGCCTGTGGCGAGAGCGCTGGCCGAGGACTATCGGATCGCGGCGCACCCCGACGGGTCCGTTCTCGAATGGACCTTGGCCATCGATCCGCACTCTGTCCTGCGCCCGCTCATGAGTCTTTACCGCCCCGTGATGCAACGGATGTTTGAAAAGGCGGCTACCAACCTCGACGCGCACCTCAACGACTCAGCGGCCTGACAGGCCGCAACTGAAGGTTCGGGCCTGCCCGGCGGGCGGTGCTGACAGGTCCGGCTCGCGGACTTGAGCCCCTCCGCCTGAGCCTCGCACAATGGGGCAACACCATGAATACACCTGCGGGCCAAGGACCAAGAAGTGGCGGAACTCGCTGTTCTGGAGCCGAGGGATGAGCGTCTACGCTCGTCCTGTGCCTATACAGGTCAAGATCCTCAAGGTCAATCACATCAACCAGATCGTCGACGATTACGACGTCGCTCTCTCCCACCTCGAGAACCTGTTCGGCGGCCAGTTCCTGAGGGAGATCGGCGCCAATCCGGTCACCGCCGGCTGCCTGGTCGACGTCGGCGGCGAGATCATCGAGCTGCTCGCGCCGAAGATCATGGACAAGGCCGAGGGCAAGCAGCTGACGAAGTACGGGCCGCACTATCAGGGCGTCGAGATCATGGTGCCGTCCGTGCCGGAGGCGCTCGAGATCATCAAGGAGCGGGGGATCCGGACCCTGCTCGAACGGGGGGTCGACTTCTACACCATGCCCTCGGCGACACAGGGCGTGTGCCTGCAGGTGTACGACGGCGATTGGCACGCGGACTCGCCGCCAGCGCCTTACGTCAACCCCATGCGGACCGGGCAGTGGTGGGAACGGGAGCATCCCATCGGCTTTCGCGGGCTGCACCACCTCAGCTTCGCCTGCACGGACCTCGACGAGGCCGAGCGCTTCTGGTGCGAGCTGACCGGCGGCAAGGTGACCTACCGGGCCGAGCGCCCGGCCGTCGTCGCGACGGCAGTCGGGCTCGACATCGGCATCCCGGTCGAGCTCATCGCCGCAACCGGTGCAGGCGCCATCGACAGCTACATCGATCGCTACGGACCTCGAATATGGGCCACCACGTTCGCGGTGCGCGACCTGGATGCCACCGCCGCTTACTTCACGTCGCGCGGGGTCGAGCTCGTGCCCGGGGATGCGCCCGACTCGCTAATGGTGCCGCCCGAGCGCAACCTCCACGTCATCTACCAGTTCATGGAGTAGCGGGCGCGCCGGCGAGGACCTCGCTGCGCGCGTCTTGTCCCGGGCGCGAGCTCCCCCCGGTCGACCTTGCTCAGGAGCTGCCGTCGAGCCCGGCCTTCAGGGTCGCCCTCCGGGCTTGCGAGCTGGCGCTCCAAGTCCATGAAGGCGTCGACGATCTCCGCGGCTTCGAAGGCCCGATTGCGCCGACCAATCGAGACTTGGGCGAGGACGCCTCCCTCGACGAGCCGTGCAATGGCCTCGTTGGTCTGTTGGAAGCTCCGGCCGATGAGGTCACCAGCGCCGTTGACGGTGACGATCGGCGCACCGGGCAGTGCCCGGATCAGGTGGTCGGTGGCCGAGTCAGCGCGAATCCGTCCGACTCGGGTCCGCCAAGCGTCTTGAATCTCGATGACCCGCGCCTCAAAGGCGCCGGTGTCGGCCACCGAACGGCTGGCCGCAGCGGCGAACCTGCCGATCCACTGGTTCAGCCCTTCGTGGGCCGACCGGGAACCCGCCGCGCCGCGGTAGCGGGTTGCGGTGAGCCCGGCGACGTACTCGTCGGCTCGGGTGGCCAGGACGAGGGAAATCGGTGGGAGCACGCGCCCGGCGAGTCCCCGCCGGCGGAGGACGACGTGGATGAGCGCCCGGCCGGTGCGTCCGTTTCCGTCGATGAACGGGTGGATGGTCTCGAACTGGGCGTGGGCCATTGCCGCTTGGGCGACAGCGGGCAGGGAGTCCTCGTTGCAGAAGGCACAGAGATCTTCGAGGAGAGCTTGCACCTCCTCGTGGGGTGGCGGGACGAAGGCCGCGGAGCACGGGTTGTACCCGCTCCCCCCGATCCAGTTCTGCTGCGTCCGGATCTGGCCCGCATGCTCGGCGAGGCGGGTGCTGGCCAGGAGGCGCCGGTGGACCTCGAGGAGGCCATCGACGGTGACGGCCTCTCGTCGGGCCAGGGTGTCCACCGCCCAGGACATGGCCTCGATGTTGCCGAGGACCTCG
>DATKRB010000049.1:0-29226 GCA_035532415.1 Acidimicrobiales bacterium
ACCGCCCCGCCCGGCTACCAGCTGGCGCCCGACCAGAGCGTCACGGTGCAGGCGTCCCAGAACACCGTCGCGTCCTACACCGGCGCCGCCGAGGAGCACATCGTCCCGGCGACGGTGGCGATCGCCAAGCGCGACGCCGAGACCGGTGCACCGCTGGCCGGCGCGGTCTTCGACGTGAAGTACTCAACCGCCGACAACGGCGCCTACGACCAGGATCTCGGCACCTGTACCACCACGGCATCGGGATCCTGCGCCCCTGCGGGCAACGACGGGACGTCCCTCCTGCCCGGGAACTACCGAGTTGAGGAGCTGTCTGCCCCCGCGGGCTACTACCTCGATCCGGCGAGTGCGGTCCAGGACGTCTCGCTGACTCCGGGCGAGGCCGGCACGGTGACGTTCTCGGACTTCGCACTCGGCAGCCTGCAGCTGAACAAGACCGGCGACGACACCGCGTACGACTCGGTGGCCGGCGCGGTGTTCTCGGTCGCCGGGCCGGTCCCATCGAGCACCGGGGCCGGCACCCTGACCGTCGGCACCGACGCGCAGTCCAACGTGCTGGGTGACTTGGTGCCCGGCACCTACACGGTGACCGAGACCGTCCCCCCGCCGGGTTACCAGGTGGTCGCCCCGGTGACCGTGGCCGTGGCCGACGGCCATGCCACCACCGTGCTCGACGTCCTCGACCACGCGATCCCGGCCACGCTCACGCTGCACAAGGTGGACCGGGAAACGGGGACGCCGCTGGCCGACGCGGTCTTCGACGTGAAGTACTCCAGCGCAAACAACGGCGTGTACGACCAGGACGTCGGCACCTGCACCACGACGGCCTCGGGAACCTGCACCCCCGCCGGCAACGACGGGGCGAATGCGCTGTTGCCGGGTGACTACCAGGTGACCGAGATCACGGCGCCCCCGGGGTATCTGCTCGATCCGAACACGGCCACGCAGGACCTCACCCTCACCCCCGGTGAGGCGGGTGGAGCCACCTTCACCGACCCCCTTCTGGTCGCGGCCAGCTTCCACAAGGTGGCGACCGGGAACGTGAACCCGAGCGAGGCGAGCTACGCCGGCACGGTCATCGACGTGACCGCCTCGAGCAGTGCCGGGAGCGCCTCGGGTCCCCAGGTGGCCACCTGCACCACCGACAGCACGGGGAATTGCCCGACGCCGGTGGTCCTGGTGTCGGGAGACACGTACTGCTGGGCCGAGGTCGCTGCCCCGAGCGGACTGGCCGGCGGGGCGAGCGGGTGCTTCGTGGCCGCCAACGACGAGGCCTCCGTGCCCATCACGGTGAGTGACGCCGGCGAGTTCGTGGCCATCGCGGCCCAGAAGGTCGACGGCGCCGATCCGTCGGTGGTCCTCCCCGGCGCGACTTTCGACCTCTACCGGGTCGACGGGGGTCACGGGCCGGGCACGGCACCCGCCCCACCGGGCGACGCCGTGGCCGAACCGGGGGAGACGTGGGTGGCCCGGGCCACCACCGGCAGCACGGGGATCGCCGCGTTCCCCCTGCAGTTCCCCGGCTTCGCCTACTGCGTGGTGGAGCACCAGGCGCCGGCGAATTACGTGGCGGACCCGGCCCCGCGCTGCACCGGGGTGCTGAGCGGGACGACGGCCCTCCCGGCGCCGGTGACGATCCTGAGCGTCCCCGACACCGAGGCGGTGGTCGCCCTCTCCGCCCACAAGTTCAACTCGCTGTCGCCGGACACGGTCATCCCCGGTGCCACCTACGACCTGTACGTCCAGGGCAACGCTCCCCCCTCCGGGGTGGCGACGTCAACACCGCCCGACGCGGTGCCCGAGCCCGGCGACACATGGTATGCCCGTGGGACGACGAACCAGTCCGGCGACCTGTCCTTCACCGTGCCGGCCGGCTACGCGTGGTGCCTCCTGGAGCACACCGCGCCGCTCGACTATCTCCCCGACCGCGCCTTGCACTGCACGGCGGTCCTCACCACGTCGTCGCCTCCAGCGGCGACGACGGTGGCCCTGCCCGAGACCCTGGCCACGGTGCACGTCTCCGCCACCAAGTTCAACTCGCTGCAGCCGGACACGGTGATCCCCGGGGCCACCTACGAGCTGCTGGTGGAGGGGACCGAACCACCGGGCTACCGCGCGCTGCCGGCACCCGCAGGTGCCCCGGTTCCCGCCGGGGACACCTACTGGGCCCAGGGCACGACGAACGCCCAGGGCCTCCTCTCCTTCGCCGTGCCCGCGGGCTTCGCGTGGTGCCTCCGCGAGCTGGTGGCCCCTCCGGGCTACCAGGCGGACTCGGCGTTCCACTGCACCGCGGTGCTGACCACGGACACGAGCGCGTCGGCAGCGACGATCGCCCTGCCCGAGGTCCCGCTGTCAGGGTCCCTGCCCTTCACCGGGGGCCCGGGCCTCTGGTTCGGCGGGGGCTCGGTCCTGCTCGCGGTCGGTGGAGGAGGCCTGTGGCTCGTCGGCCGGCGTGACGACGACCGGGAGCCTTCTCGATCCGATGACGGGTCCGGGTAGCGAATGGAGACGAGTTCGGCAGCGGGGCCACCGCGTGGTATTTCAGAGGGAACTTCGGCGGGAGGAGTGGCGGTGACATCAGGGTACGTCGGTCGAGCGTGGTTGGCCCGGGCGGTTGGTGCCGTCCTGTCGGCAGCGGTGGTCCTCGTCGTCACGGGGAGCCGTACCGGGCCTCCCTCGGCCGCGAGCGAGCGGCCGGCCATCTGGACAGCCGCGTGCCCGGGGGCACAGTGCCCGTACTCGGCGCCGACGACGACCGAGCAGGGCTTCGCCGACGACGTGCTCTCCCGGGTGAACTTCGAACGCGCGCAACCGGCGCGCGACTACCCCTATGGCGGCCAGACGGCCACCTTGCCGGGCCTGGCCGAGGACCCGGCATTGGAGCAGACCGCCCAGGCCGCAGCGGAGTACCTGGCGTCGACCGGGACGCTCGAGGGCTACAGCGGGCCGTTTCCAAGCGGAGAGGACGCAACGGGGGAAAATGTAGGGGGTCCAGGATTTGACTCAGCCGGTGAAGATCTCTCGGTCATGCAGTCGCCGAACCACGCGGCCGCAATCTTGTCGGTCGCCTCCGACTTCGCCGGGATCGGTGTGGCCTGTGACGCCCAGGGTCACGCCTGGGAGGTGGAGCTCTTCGCCGATGCCAATCAGGTGGCATTCAACGAAGGTCAGGCGCGCCTGCAGGCCGAGCTCGCCGCCGACTCCGTCTACGCCCAGTCGGGCGGCACCATCACCACCGTGTCCGAGCCACCATCGGCCGGCGGCGGCACCGACAACGCTCGAGACGTGTTCCCGACGAACCCGATCGCCGCGGGTAGCCCGTACGCGACGGGGGTCGACTGGTCCTGCCAGGGCCCCTCGTACCCATCGGGATCGGCCCCGGTGAGCCCGTTGCCCGCGCCCGTGACCGGGATGGCCTCGAGCCCCGACGGTGGTGGCTACGCCCTCGTCGACGCGGCGGGTGCCATCTCGGTCCACGGGGACGCCGGCTTTCACGGTGCGGCCAACGGCCTCGCCCTGAACCAGCCGATCGACCACATCGTCCCCACCCCCGACGGCGGTGGCTACTGGCTCGTCGCCGGCGACGGGGGGGTCTTCACCTACGGCGATGCCCGGTTCTTCGGCTCCATGGGCGGCAAGCCGCTCGATGCGCCGGTGGTTGCCCTGGCTCCGACCCCCGACGGCGGCGGCTACTGGCTGGTGGCCGGCGACGGGGGGGTGTTCGCCTTCGGTGACGCGGTGTTCCTCGGCTCGATGGGGGGCCGGTACCTCAACCGGCCGATCGTCGGGATCACGGCCGACCCGGGAGGCACCGGCTACCGGCTGGTGGCATCGGACGGCGGGATCTTCGCCTTCGGCGACGCGGCGTTCTTCGGCTCGACCGGGGCCATGACCCTGAACCGACCGATCGTCGCCATGGCCACGACCCCCGACGGCGGTGGTTACTGGCTGGTGGCCACCGACGGCGGGATCTTCGCCTTCGGCGACGCGGGGTTCCACGGCTCGACGGGAGCGCTGACGCTCGCCGAGCCGATCGTCGGCATGGCGTCGGACCCCGCGACCGGGGGCTACTGGCTCGTGGGATCCGACGGCGGGGTCTTCGCGTTCGACGCCCCGTTCCTCGGCGCCGACTGACCCGTTGCCGACCGACCCGTTGCCGACCGGCGAGCCCGTGGCGCGCCTTCGGCGCCTGATCCGGTGCACGGGGATCTTGCTGGTGGCCGCGGGCGCCCTGCTGTCCGCGTTCTGGTGCTACCTACAGTGGGGAACCGGGCTCGCCGAGCACGGCGCGCAGGTTCGTCTCGGTGCCGAGCTCGACCAGCGGCGCCCCGAGGTGAGCAGGAGCCGACGCATCCGGTCCGCCGCCCTCGGGCCCTACGGGTGGCCGGCTCTCCCCGACGGAGCCCCGCTCGCCCGCATCCTCATCCCGGCGATCGGGGTCGACCAGGTGGTGGTGCAGGGCACCGACACCGCCGACCTCCGGGAGGGCCCGGGCCATTACGCCGCCACGCCGTACCCGGGCCAGGACGGCAACGTCGCCATCGCCGGGCACCGCACCACCTACGCTCACCCCTTCTTCGACCTCAACGAGCTGCGGCCCGGCGACGTGATAGAGCTCTCGGTCCCCGATGACACCTGGGACTACCGGGTCACCGGATCGATGGTGGTGTCGCCCGGCGACGTGGCGGTGGCCGGCCCGCTCGGCGAGCCCGGTGGCTGGCTCACGCTCACCACGTGCAATCCCCGCTACTCGGCGGCGACGCGCCTGGTGGTCCGGGCGGAGCTCGCCGGCGCAGTCGCACCGGCGATGCCGCCGGCACCGGGTCCCGCCCCCACCCACCCGGTCGGCGCGTCGCGCCCAGGGTCTGTGCCGCGACAGCGCCCTGCGGGCTGGCGACCGCGACAGCGTCCTGCGGGCTGGGAATCGACCGCCCGGCCGATCACCGGATGGGCGCTGGCCCTGGTCGGCGTGGTGGTCGCCGGCGGTCTGGTCGTCCGGCGGCGGCGACGCCCAGCCGCCCGTGCGGCCGCGCTTTTGTCGACCGGGTTGGTGGCACTTCTGGTGCTCTTTGAGCTCTTCGGTGCCGTGGCCGGCCACCTGCCCTCCGGTTTCTGAACGCACGACGGGACCGGCCCCGGGCCCCCGGCCTCACGCTGCGACGAGGTCGCGCTGCCCGAAACCGAGGCCGCCGACAAGGGCGAGGAGCAGCCCCAGGCCGGCCATGACCCCCGCACTCGTCCAGTCGGGGCTGACGGCGGGTGCCGGGGCCATCTGGTGGAACAGGGAGGTGTCGAGCAGCCAGTGGTTCGCGTTCACGACCGCCCCGACCAGCTCCACGAGGAACGACCACGCCACGACCCCGTAGGCGACCGTCGCCGTCGCGCGGGGCCACACGCCCTGCGTGAGCGCTCCCAGGCCGAGCACGAAGAGGGCCGCGGGCACGAGGTTGAGCCCTGCCTCCATCAGGCTCCTGATCCCGAGGCCGGCATCCTGGCTCGCCGCTCCGAGCCACGCGAAGACCCCGGCGATCAGACCACAGGCCACGAGGAACGCCGCCGGCACCCCCAGCCGCCCGCCCAACCACGACCACCGGGTGACGGCCCGCACGAGGAGGTTGTCGAGGCGCCCCTCTGCCTCCTCGTTCCTCGTGGCGACGACCTGCCCGGCGGCGATCAGCGAGATGAGGGCGGCGACGATCAGGAACGCGAAACCCAGATAGGCCCCGGCCCCGGCCCCATGCGCGCCGAGGCGGTTGATCACCTGCTTGAAGCTCGACGACCTCGTCAGCGCGCCGCCCCCGGACTTGGCGATGAAGCCCATGATGAGGCCCGCCGCGGCGATCGCCGCCCCCCAGCCGAGGGCCACGGGCCGGAGCAGCCTGACCGCCAGCCCGGTCGGGCCGCCGAGCAACCCGGTACGGGGGGCGGCCGTATCGTGGTCGGCCAGGACGCCGGCGTTCAGGTCGCGGATCCCGGCCAGGTGCACGGTCAGGCCCGCCAGCACCGCGAGCAGCGCGACGATCGGCAGGAACGCCAGGGGTCGCGGGTCGGTCAGCGGGCGGAGCTCCTCCACCCAGCCGAGCGGCGTGGCCCACCGGAGCCACTCGAGCTCGGTGCCGGAGTCGGCCACCATGCGCAGCGCGTAGGCGGTACCGAGGAAGACCCCTCCGTATGCCGACGCCTGTCGCCGGGTGGGGGACAGCTGGCTGGCGAGCGCGCCCACCGCGAGGAACACCGCGGCGCTCGCCACCAGCGACACGGAGAAGAACAGCGCCGGTCCTGCCGGGATGTCGACCTTCGAGGAACGTCCCACGAGCACGAGAAAGGCAGCCGTGACCACCCAGAGAGCGGCCACCCCGGCCGCCAGGCCGGCGGTCGCCTGGGTGGCGGCCCGACGCCGGGTGGTGCGCCCGGCGAGCAGGATCTCCCATCGCCCGGCCTCCTCCTCCCCTCTGAGCATCCGCGTCGCGGCGAGAAGCCCCCACACCGCACTGACCACGCTGAGGACGCCGAGGCTGCGCCAGGCCGTGAACCCGGCGACGGTCTGGATCTCGTGTGCGGGACCGATGAGGGCGCTGACTCCCGTGTTGGAGCCCAACGTCCTCGCCAGGGCGATCCGCGAGGCCGGCGTCTTGTAGGCGGAGGCGTAGCCGAGGGCGGAGGCCGCCACGAAGATCCCGAAGACGAACCCCCACAGGACCCCCGAGCGGACCATCCGGCGAGCCGTCAAGCGGGTGACGAGATGTCTCGACGAGCGGCCCACGGGCAGCGGGGACCGGACGAGCACCTCGGCCCGCAGGCTCGTCATTCCGGCAGGCTCGTCATTCCGGCAGGTTGGTCGGCCCGGCCCGGGTCGTCGGCCCCGTAGTGGGCGAGGAAGAGCTCCTCGAGCGTCGGCTCCCGGCTCAGGAGCTCGCGGACGCCGGCATCGGCCAGCACCTTCAGCAACGGTTCGATGCTCCCGCGGACCTGGCAGCGGACGCGGAGCCCGTCGGACTGCACCCCGCTCACGCCCGGGACCCCGCCCAGGTCCGGGGGCGGGCGCTCGAAGACCGCCTCCACCGACACCGCGGCGAGGTGGCGCATCTCGGCGAGCGTCCCGAACTCCACCAACCGCCCCGCCCGGAGGATCCCCACCCGGTCGCACAGGGCTTCCACCTCGCTCAGGATGTGCGAGGACAGGAAGACGCTCTGCCCGGCGTCGCGCGCCTCTCGGATGCAGTGCCGGAAGGCCTGCTCCATGATCGGATCGAGGCCGGTCGACGGCTCGTCGAGCACCAGCAGGTCCGGTCGGGTCTGGAGCGCGGCGATGAGAAGGAGCTTCTGGCGGTTCCCCTTCGAGTAGGCGCGCACCTTCTTCGAGGGGTCGAAGGCGAACCGCTCCACGAGCTGCTCGCGATACGCGGCGTCCACCCGACCCTGCACTTTGCCCAGAAGGTGCAGCGTCTCGGCGCCGGTGAGCGAAGGCCACAGGTTGGCCTCGCCGGGCACGTAGGCGAGTCGTCGGTGCGCCTCTATCACCTGACGCTGGCTGTCGAACCCGAAGACCTGGGCCCGGCCGGCGGTCGGTCGGACCAGACCGAGCAGGAGCCGGATGGTGGTCGTCTTGCCTGCGCCGTTGGGGCCGAGGTACCCGACGACCTCTCCCCGGGCGACCTCGAGGCTGAGGTCGGTGAGCGCCTCGACGGCACCGAACGTCTTCGACAGGCCCTCGGTCCTGATGGCCGGTGTCGTCACGTGCGTCGTCCCCTGCTCGGTCGTCCGACCGGCCCCGGACCGGTGAGGGGATCCTGATCGCGCCGAGACATCGCCACCGTCAGGGCCGAAGGCCGCTTCCGCCCAGACTAACCGGGCAGGTTCGCCCGCACCGTGTCCCCGCGGGAGCGAACCGAGCACCCGTCCTGTGCCGAACATCGTCATCCGTCACCCCTGGGTCTCTCCAAGGGACCAACGCCTCTATGTGGGCCGGCGGTCCGTCCGTATCGTGGGGAAGGCATCGTGGGGAAGGCATCGTGGGGAAGGCGCATGCCCGGCGCGTTCCGGGGGGTACCGCCGGGTCCCGACGGCGAGCAGCGAAGAAGACGAGCGTGGGAGAGGGAACATGACCCGAGACGAGGCGAACCGGGAGCTGCCCAGCACGCACGAGGCCCGAAGTGCGGCGCCCAGGATCGTGGTGGGGATCGACGGGTCCGCACCGTCGCTCGGCGCCCTGCGTTGGGCCGCCCGGCAGGCCGAGCTGACGGGATCGACGCTCGAGGTGCTGATGACGTGGGACTGGCCCATGGCCTTCGGATGGACGCCGATGATCAGTGATTACGATCCGGAGGGAGCCGTGCGGGAGGTTCTCGAGGGCGCCGTGGCCGAGACGGAGCGGGACCATCCCGGCATTGGGATCTCCACTCGGGTCGTACGGGGTCACCCGGCCCAGTGGTTGGTCGAGGCGTCCAAGGGGGCGGACCTCCTGGTGGTGGGGAGCCGCGGCCATGGCGAGTTCGTCGGGATGCTGCTCGGTTCGGTGAGCGAGCACTGCGTCTCCAACGGCCATTGCCCGGTGCTGGTGTACCGCGACGCCGGATGAGCGGGTGCCGCTCCTCGGCTCATCGGCCACCTCGGACTCGAGAGCCCGACGGCGCGGATCGGCATGCGCGCGTGAGTCTCAGTCCCCTTTGACGACGGCGTACCAGATGCGGTTGGCCACGTGCTCCACGGCGTCGCCCATGCGGGAGCAGCGCCGGTAGAGCTCCCGCTTCCCGCCGACCTCCCGGATCCCTCCCTCCTCCAGAAGCGCCGACATGGCTCGGCGATAGACGTGCTCGATCCTGCGGACCCGGCGAGTTGCGGTGTCGGCGGCGTCGGTGGCCCGTCCCGGGTCGGCGGAGAGATCGGGGAAGGCGCCCACCAGCTCGCGGGTCCCCAGTACCACGAGGTCGACCATCTCGGCCATCGGGGGGTCCGGGTCCATGGCCAGCAGGTCGGCCTCGCGTACGAGGTTCTTGGCCGCGTTGAGGATGCGGTCGAGCCGCTCGGACAGCTCAAAGATGTCCTCGGGGGCGACGGGCGTCACGAAGGACCGCTTGACCGCCAGGAGGACCTTGCGGCGTGCGGCGTCGGCCCGGTGCTCGCAGGTCCTGACCACCGCCTCCTGGGGCCGGTCTCCGTGGGCCCAATCCGAAAGGGCGTCGAGACCCTCAATGGTGATCCGGCCCTGCTCGGACAGGAGTCCCAACAAGTCCGGTGACTCGGGCAGGAACCATCGCTTCATCCCATCCACCTCCACACGGGCAGGGCCAGAGCCGCCAACACCCCGGCCACCGGCAGGGTGACCAACCACGCGATGGCGATCTCGCGAACCACCGCCCACCGAACGTGTCGCCACCGCTCGCCGGCGCCGACCCCGACCACGGCTGGTGCGACGACATCGGTGGTGCTGATCGGTGCCCCGGCGAGCGACGCTCCGAGGACGATGACGGAGGCCGCGCCCTGGCTCGTCAGCCCTTCGAGCACGCCGAGTCGATAGATGCGGCGACCGAGCGTCCGGACGACGCGCCAACCCCCCAGGCTGGTGCCGATGGTCAGGCACACCGCGGCAAGCAGCACGACCCAGAACGGAACCTCGAACTTCGACAGGTGACCGCTCGCCAGCAAGGCCAGCGAGAGCAGCCCCATGGTCTTCTGCGCGTCGTTGGAGCCATGGGCGAACGCCAGGCCCGCGGCAGTGACGATCTCGCCGCGCCGGACCGGGGCGACGATGCTCCGGGTCGCACGTCGAAGGACCCGCCGGCTCGCGAGGATCAGCACCCAGGCGGCGAGCACGGCGACGAGGGACGAGAGCAGCAGCCAGATGAGCGACCCGATGACCCCTTTCGGCCGGATGCCGTCCATCCCTCCCCAGTTCACAGCTCCGAGGCCCCCTTCGGCGAGGGCCGCGCCGGCCAAGGCGCCCACCAGGCAGTGCCCCGAGCTGCACGGGAGTCCCCACCACAGGGTCAGCAGGTTCCAGACGAGGGCGCCGGTGACGGCAGCGCCGAGGACGACGAGGGTCTGGGGGAGCGGCACGGCGATGATGCCGGCGACCGTGGCGGCCACTGCCGTCCCGAGGGCGAGCGCGCCGAACACGTGGAAGACCGATGCGATGCCGACCGCGTCCCGAGGCCGTAGCGCTCTGGTCACCACCGGCGCGGCGATGGCGTTGCCGGCGTCGTGCACGCCGTTCACGAGTCCGAACGCGACGATCAGCGAGATGATGAGGGCGAGCACCGGCCAGCCTCCGTGACACGCCGTGCCCAGGGGCGATGGAGGCGGTCCAGCGCCATGGGGGCATCTTAAGCAGTACCGCTCCTCGGGATCGACCCGGGTTGCCTCGGCAGGCCGGCCCACCCCGGAGAAGGGACCTTCGACTCTTTCGGAGCGAAGAGCCGGACGTGACACTGGCACTGGCGACACAGCGACGATGAAGGGAGATCGATGAGCGAGAGGTCTGCACGGGCTTCAGGGGAACGATCAGTGGGGCCCGGGCTCGACGGGCGGTCCTGCCCACGGTGCCGTCGATGAACCTCGACATCGGCGAGGAGCAGGCGTCCGAGCTCCGAGCCGTTCTCGACGAGGTGCTCGGCGACATCAGCAGCGAGATCGCCGACACCGACAACAGCGAGTACCGGGTGATCCTGCGGGGGCGACGTGACCGCATCCGCGAGATCAGGGACCAACTGGGCGCTGCTTGACCGTCCCGGGGGAGCCGCCCTGGTGGGCGATCTGGTCGGAGGCGCATCCTGACCTCGCGGCCCAGCCTGCATCCACCCTCAGGTGAGCGGCGTCTCGCTGGCCGGAGGCACGCGCGTCGCCGGCAGGCCCGCCCGGCGGACGGCCGCGGCGAACCGACGGGCGTCCCGAGGCGCACATCCGTGGGCGTCGTTGTTGAAGTAGACGAACACGTCGGCCGTACCGGGCCAGAGCTCGGCCAGACGACGGGCCCAGGTGGCCAGTGCGGCGCGCCCGTAGCACGACGGTGGCCGTCCGCGGCCTCCGTGGAACCGAAGGTACCCCCAGTCCGTCGTGCGCCACAGCGGGCCGGGGTGCCCGGCCGTGTCCGTCAGACAGGCGGCGGCCCCGACCTCCTCGAGCACCCGGCGGGCGGCCGGAACGAACCAGCTCTCGTGACGCAGCTCCACGGCGGTCCGGGTGCCGGGAGGGAAGGCCTTCAGGCACCGGGCGAGGGCAGGGGTGTCGATGCGGAGGTTCGGGGGCAGTTGGACGAGCACCGGCCCGAGCTTCGAGCCCAGCTCGCTCGCTCGCTCCATCAGCCGGCGGACCGGCTCCTCGGGATCACGGAGCCGGCGGACGTGCGTCAGGTACCGGCTGGCTTTCACCGAAACGACGAAGTCGTCGGGGAGGACGGCGGCCCAGTTGGCGAACGTGGCGGCCTCCGGCAGGCGGTAGAAGGCGCTGTTCACCTCAACGGTGGCGAAGCGCTGCGCGTAGTGCTCGAGCCAGGAACGAGCCGGGAGCGGGGCCGGGTAGAAGCCACCTCGCCAGTGCCGGTAGTGCCAGCCCGAGGTGCCGATCAGGACCGGCATCAGCGCAGCGCGGCGAAGCCCGCGATCACGGGGATGGGCTCCGAGGGCTCCGAGGGCTCCGAAGTGTCGGGACCGGCTATGCCCTCGCCCACACGACCGTGATGTTGTCGCGGCGCATCATCGAGACGAAGCGGGTGATGGAGAAGAAGATGGCGGCAGCGGTGAGCCCGTACGTCACGGCGGAGCGCTCGAGCACGAAAGAGCTCAGGGACGAGGACACGAGCAGCCAGAACACCAGGCCGGCGTTGAGCAGGAGCACGGTGGCCCACAGGACCGAGATCCTGATGAAGAACCGCCGCACCAGGGGCCGTTGCATGATCGTCGGGTCCATCGGGCAGAAGTCGTGGGCGAAGCGTTGGGTGAAGGGGCGCCCGGCGATCGCCGAGGCGAACAGCACGAGGGAGATCACGACGGTGCCGGCCGTCGGTTGGGCGAAGTACACGAAGGCGCTGCCGGTGACGAAGGCGGTCACGGTTCGCAAGGTGATGAGCACCGTCCCGAACAGCAGCAGCATCGACACCCGCTCGCCTCTGAGGAGTCGACGGCCCAACGCGAGGTAGGACCAGCCGAGCGCGGCGATCAACGCACCCCGGAACCCGGCGAGCTCGAGCACGAGGTAGAAGAGGGCCAGAGGCCCGATCACCCCCTCGAGCACCACCGGCAGCGCGTGGCGGAGCGCCGCCCTCGGCGCGGGCATCTCGAGCACGGAGCCCTCTCGCCCGTCGGCATGAGGGGTGATCTCCAACCGGGGTGGGCGCCTGCACCGACGGCTCCCGTTTCTCGATCCGAATTGCACGACACCGCCGCTCTCGCCCCCGTCAGCGGTGGCGCTACGACCCGAACCCGGGTCCTTCTCGATGCTACACCCCGACTCGTCGTTTCCGGCGTCGCGACCCGGGCACGCGAGGCGGCGCCACCGGCTCCGAGGTGCGGCTCGATCGTGTTGGGAAAGCTGCACCGCGTAAAGCTGCACCGTGTTAGGAAGGAGGTGACTCGGGTACGGCCCTGACCGAGGAGGGTTCGCCGAATGCCGAAGGCAAAGGCCGCCAGGCACTCTGCCGGCGAGAAGAAGAGGCCGGTCGACGCGGTCACGAGCGAGGCGGTCCCCGAAGGAGCGCCGCCGGGGCGGCAGGCTCGGACGGATCGCGGAGCCCGCCCGGTGATCGGGGGGATCCGGCCCCGGGTCGATTGCGGCGAGTACCCCGCGAAGGCCACGCTCGGCGAGGTGGTGGCCGTGGAGTGCGACGCGTTCGCGGACGGGACCGACCTCCTCGCCTGCGAGCTGCTCTTCGCCCACGAGTCGGATCCGGAGCCTGCCCGGGTGCCCATGCGGGAGCTGGGAGACGACCGGTGGGGGGCGGGGTTCCCCGTCACCCGGCTGGGACGGTACCGCTTCTCCATCCGGGCCGACGTCGACCCGTTCGGAAGCTGGAGGCGGGACCTGCGCCTGAGGGCCGCGGCCGCCCAGGACCTGTCACTCGATCTGACCGTCGGCGCCGACCTCCTCGAGAAGGCTTCGCGCCGGGCCAAGGGCTCGGACCGCCGGGCCCTTCGCTCCGCGGCAGCCGAGTTGCGATCTGCCCCGGGTGCCCTCGACGGCACCCTGAAGGGGGCCACCGGCCCGGCCGGCGACGCCTTCACCGACCCCTTCAACGCCGACGGTAAGGCTCGCGACCGTCTCGCGCATGACGGGACGGTCGGCGGGCTCGCCCTCTCGGAGGAGCTGGCCGACCTGGTCGGCCGTTACCGCGACCCGGGCGGGGCGGCCGAGTCGGCGCCCGTGTCGGTCGTCGTCGAGCCGGAGCGGGCGAGGTTCAGCGCCTGGTACGAGCTGTTCCCGCGCTCGGCATCGCCGGACCCCGACCGTGCCGGCACCTTCGCCGACGTCCGGGAGCGACTGCCCTACCTCGTCCGCCTGGGGTTCGATGTCCTGTACCTGCCTCCCGTCCACCCGATCGGGCATACCAACCGGAAGGGCGAGGACGGGACTGCGGTCGCCGGCGCGTCCGACCCGGGCAGCCCCTGGGCGATCGGGAGCTCTTGCGGGGGCCACACCGCCGTCGCCGCCGAGCTCGGCGGCATCGGGGAATTCGACCGGCTGGTGGTGGCGGCCGGGGAGGTGGGCATCGACGTCGCGATCGATCTGGCCTTTCAGGTCTCTCCCGATCATCCGTGGGTCGGCGCGCACCCCGAGTGGTTCCGGCGACTTCCCGACGGGACCATCCGGCACGCGGAGAACCCGCCGAAGCGCTACGAGGACATCTACCCGATCGACTTCGACAACGACGGATGGGACGCCCTGTGGCACGAGCTGCTCGGAGTGGTCCGGTTCTGGATCACCCACGGGGTCAAGCTCTTCCGGGTCGACAATCCCCACACCAAACCGTTCCGGTTCTGGCGATGGCTGATCGCCGCGGTGAAGGAGGAGTTCCCCGAGGTGATCTTCCTCTCGGAGGCGTTCACCCGACCCAAGGTCATGAAACACCTGGCCAAGGTGGGCTTCTCCCAGTCCTACACGTACTTTGCGTGGCGCAACACCAAGTGGGAGCTTCAGGACTACCTGACAGAGCTCACCAGGACCGAGCTCGTCGACTACTTCCGGCCCAACTTCTGGCCGAACACACCCGACATCCTGACCGAGACTCTCCAGACAGGCGGCCGGCCCGCCTTCATGGCGCGCCTCGTCCTGGCAGCGACGCTGGCGGCCAGCTACGGGATTTACGGGCCGGCCTTCGAGCTGCAGGAGCACCTGGCGCGCTCGGCCGGCTCGGAGGAGTACCGGCGCTCCGAGAAGTACTCCGTCCGGCACTGGGACCTCGAGCGCTCCGACAGCCTCGCCGATTTCGTGGCCCGGATCAACGACATCCGGCGCCGCCACCCGGCCCTGCAATGGAACGAGACGCTCCGGTTCCACCAGGTCGACAACGAACAGCTCATCGTGTACTCCAAGATCCATCCGGCGGCACCTTCCGTCGACAGGCCGGCAGAGGGCGAAGACGCCGACACGATCGTCGTGGTGGTGAACCTCGACCCGTTCCACGGGCAATCGGGTTGGGTCGACCTCGATCTGCCGCTGCTCGCCGTCGATGCCGGGCGCCCGTACGTCATGCACGATCTGCTGACCGGTGCCCACTACCGCTGGGAGGGCTCCCGCAATTTCGTCCTCCTCGACCCGGACGCGGCGCCCGCCCACGTGTTCTCGCTCGAGCGCCCGCCCGCCCGCCCGCGTGAGATCGGGACGGTGCGCGGGTGGTGAGGACCATGCTGAGCGCCGCGCCGCACGGCGAGCCCTTCCCGGTGCAGGCCTCCGACCACTGGTACAAGGACGCCGTCCTGTACGAGATTCACGTGCGCGCGTTCCGCGACAGCGACGGCGACGGCATCGGCGACTTCCGGGGCCTGATCGAGAAGCTCGATTACCTTCAGGGCCTGGGGGTGACGGCGTTGTGGCTGTTGCCCTTCTACCCGTCTCCCCTCCGTGACGACGGGTACGACATCGCGGACTACCGCGAGGTCCACCCCTCGTACGGGACGCTCCGTGACTTCCGGGCCTTCCTGCGCGAGGCCCATCGGCGCGGCATCCGCGTGGTCACGGAGCTGGTGCTCGCGCACACCTCCGACGAGCACCCGTGGTTCCAGCGTGCCCGCCGGGCTCGGCCGGGCAGCGTCGAGCGGGATTTCTACCTCTGGAGCGACACCCCGGACCGCTTCGGGGAGGCGAGGGTGATCTTTCATGACTTCGAGGTGTCGAATTGGACGTTCGACCCGGTTGCCGGCGCCTACTTCTGGCATCGTTTCTACTCGCACCAGCCGAGCCTCAACTACGACAATCCCGCCGTCCGTCGTGCCATGTTCGACACGGTGGACTTCTGGCTGGGCATGGGGGTCGATGGGCTCCGGCTCGACGCCGTCCCCTATCTCTTCGCCCGTGAGGGCACGACATGCGAGAACCTCCCGGAGACGTTCGACTTCCTGCGGCAGCTGCGCGCCCACGTCGATGCCAGGTTCGACGACCGGATGCTGCTCGCCGAGGCGAACCAGTGGCCGGAGGACGCCGCCGCGTACATGGCTCAGGGCGACGTGTGCCAGATGGCGTTCCACTTCCCCCTGATGCCCCGGATGTTCATGGCGGCCCGGCAGGAGGACCGGTTCCCCGTCGTCGACATCCTGACCGAGACGCCGGCCATCGATCAGAGCTGCCAATGGGCTCTCTTCCTGCGCAACCACGACGAGCTGACGCTGGAGATGGTCACCGACGAGGAGCGCGACTACATGTACCGCGCCTACGCCCAGGACTCCCAGGCGAGGGTGAACATGGGCATCCGCCGCCGGCTGGCCCCGCTCCTCGGCAACGACCGGAAGATGATCGAGATGATGAACGGGCTGCTGTTCTCCCTGCCCGGAACCCCGATCGTCTACTACGGCGACGAGATCGGCATGGGCGACAACATCTACCTCGGTGACCGCGACGCCGTGCGCACCCCGATGCAGTGGGACGGGGACAGGAACGCGGGGTTCTCCCGGGCCAATCCGCAGCGGCTGTACCTCCCGGTGGTCACCGACCCCGAGTACCACTCGCAGGCGGTGAACGTGGAGGCTCAGGCGGAGAACTCGAGCTCGCTGCTGTGGTGGATGAAACGGTTGATCGGACTGCGCCAGCGCTACCGCGCGTTCGGTCGCGGCAGTCTCGAACTGCTCCGACCGGACAACCGCAAGGTCCTCGCCTTCATCAGGCGGTACGAGGAGGAACGGATCCTGGTCGTGGTCAACCTGTCGCGTTTCGCGCAGGGGGTGGAGCTCAACCTCTCCGAGTACCGGGGAGCCACCCCGATCGAGGTGTTCGGCAACATGCCCTTCCCCAAGGTCGGGGACCTTCCGTACTTCGTCACCCTGGGCCCTCATGGCTTCTACTGGTTCTCGCTCGAGACCGAGAAGGCCGCCGAACCCGAGAAGCGGGCGGCGTTCCGGGTGACGGGTGAATGGGATGCTCTGTTCAGGGGGAGGGCGCTGAGGGAGTTCGAGTCCTTCCTCCCCTCGTATGTCGCCCAGCGCCGGTGGTTCGGGCAGAAGACGCGGGCGATCACGTCTGCCACCGTGGTCGATGCCGTCAGGATCCCCGGCCCCGCCGGGTCCCGCGAGAGGGCGGTGGCGGTGTTCCTCGTCGTCCGGTTGGAGCTGAACCACGGCGGCCCGGAGCACTACTCGCTGCCCGTGAGCTTCGCCGGGGGGCAGCGGGCCGAGGACCTGGTGCGGTGGAACCCCGATGCCGTAGTGGCCGATCTCCAGACCGGCGACGGTGCCGGGGTGCTCTGCGACGCCGTGTACGAGCCGGAGTTCGTCGGGGCCATGGTCGAGCTCCTCTCCCGCCGGCGCGGGTTTCCCGGGTCCTCGGGCCGGCTGGTCGGTGTCCCCACGGCGGCGTTCCGGCGGATCGCCGGCCTTCCGGGCACCGATGTCGTCCCGGTGCCGCTGACGGCCGATCAGTCGAACAGCTCGGTTGCCCTGGGCGACCGGGCCATCGTGAAGTTCGTCCGGCGTTTCGAGGAGGGGACCGACCCGGGAGTGGAGATCGGCCGTTTCCTCACCGCTCGGCGGTTCACCCATGCCCCGGCGATCGCGGGGAGCGTCGAGTACCGATCGGACACACCAGGCACGGAGGCGGCCACGGTGGTCGTCGCCCAGGAGTTCGTCCCCAACGAGGGCGACGGGTGGAACTACGTCGTCGACGCCCTCACGCACGGGCTCGAAGAAGTGCTGGCCCATCCCGATGCCGAGGAGCTACGGGTGGAGCCTCCGCCCGGCCTGCTCAGCCCGACGCTGCACCGGCTCGAGCCGGGACACCTCCTCGTCGGTCCGCACCTCCAGTGGGCTTCGCTGTTGGGACGCCGGACGGCGGAGCTCCACCTGGCGCTCACGACGCAACCATCGGACCGGGCATTCGAGCCCGAGCCGCTCACGGCGGTCGACCGCCGGGCTCTGTACCACGGTGCCGGCAGCTTGACCCGGAGGGTGTTCCGCCAGATGGACTCGTTCCCGGACCCCTCCCCCTTGGTGAGGGAGGTCCTGTCCCGGCAGGCCGAGATCATCGGGCGCCTCGGCATCCTCGTGCACGTGCCGATCGAGGCGAAACGCATCCGCTGTCATGGCGACTTCCACCTGGGCCAGGTGCTCTGGACGGGCAAGGACTTCGTCATCATCGATTTTGAGGGAGAGCCGGCGCGCGCGATCGGCCATCGGCGTCTGAAGCGCCCCGCCGCGGTGGACATCGCGGGGATGGTGCGCTCGTTGCACTACGCCTCGCGGGCCTCCGCCCTGCGCCTGAGCCGTGACCTGCCGGGCTCGGTGGCGTCGGTGGAACCGGTGATCCTCGAGTCGTGGTTGACCCAGTGGTACCGCTGGGTCGCCAGGACCTTCGTCGCCTCGTATCTCGAGGTCGCCGGCGACGCGGGCTTCCTGCCGGCGGACCGGCGCCAGCTCAGTGCCCTGCTCGACTTCTTCCTCCTCGAGAAGGCCGTGTACGAGCTCGGCTACGAGATGAACAGCCGGCCGAACTGGGTCGACGTCCCGGCCAGGGGCGTGCTCGATCTCCTGCAGGCGGGGACGTGATCGGACGCGCCGCTCGGACCCGGGACCCGATAAGGGAGCTGGCCGGGCTGGCCGGCATCCACACGGCCTACGTCGCTGCGGACGGGAGCCTGCAGCAGGCCGACGAGGACACGCTGGTGGCCACGCTGGGGGCGGTCGGGTTGCCGGTCAGCGGGGGGGCCGCCGCCGCCGAGCTCCTGATCGCCGAGCGGACGGCCCGGGCCGAGCGTGTGCTCGATCCGGTCCTGGTGCACCGCACGCATCGGGGCGGTTCGCCGCCGGCCGCGACCGTGGTGCTGCCGTCGGGCGCCGCCCCGGATGGTTGGGTGAACCTCGTGCTCGAGGACGGGGCGGTCGTGCACCGGAGCCTGCCGGGCGCAGTGGGCCGGCCCGTCGGGAGCATCGACGTGGCGGGGCGCCGCTTCGACCGTTACCGGATACGTCTGGGGACGGGCGCCTCTGGGGCCGGACCGCTCCTGCCCGGGTACCACGCCGTCTCGGTGGAAGCGGCGGGGACCGAGGCCGCGGCGATGCTGATCGCCGCCCCCGCGTGCCCGCGGGCCCGGCGCGGCTGGGGCAGCTTCCTCCCGCTGCACGCCCTGCGCACCGAGGGCGACTGGGGCGTGGGCAGCTACGCCGACCTGGCCGAGCTGGGTCGATGGACCGAGGCCGCGGGGGGCTCGATCGTCGGGACCCTGCCCCTCTATCCGGCCTTCCTCGACCTGCCCGCCGAGCCCAGCCCCTATCTCCCCGTCACCCGGCTGGGGTGGAACGAGATTTACGTCGACCCCACCGTCCTGCCCGAGCTGAAGGCGGCGCCCGAGACGGTCGGCCTTCTCGGCTCGGCCGCGTTCGGCGACCGGCTCGCCGCCGCCCACCGGTCGGCGCTGGTCGACTACGAGGCGGTGGCCGCCCTGCGCCGTCAGGTTCTCGGGGATCTCGCCGGCGCGCTCTTCGCGGGACCTTCGCCGCGTCGGGAGGAGCTCGAAGCGTTCGCCGCGGCGCATCCCGAGCTGGTCGCCTATTCCCGGTTCCGGGCGGCCGGGGAGAGGCTCGGGCGGGACTGGCGGTCCTGGCCCGGCAGGCGGGACCGGTCCCGCCGGGGTGGACGGGCGAGCCCGGCGGGACCGCTCGCGCCCGAGGAGCGGTCCGACGAGGAGTCGTTCCGGTACCACCTCTACGCCCAGTGGGTGGCCGCCCAGCAGATGGCCCGGACCGCGGCCGCCACCCGGCTCTACCTCGACCTGCCGATCGGGGTGCACCCCGACGGCTTCGACCCCTTCTGGATGCCCCAGGCCTTCACAGAGGGAGCGCATGGTGGCGCCCCGCCCGATGCCTTCTTCGCCGAGGGCCAGGACTGGGGCTTCCGCCCCTTGCATCCCGAAGGCATCCGCCGTGAGCGCTACCGCTACGTCATCGCATCCCTGCGGCATGCCCTCCGTCATGCCGCGGTGGTGCGCATCGACCACGTGATGGGGCTGGAGCGCCTCTACTGGATCCCGAACGGCTTCGACGCCCGACACGGCGCCTACGTCTCCTACCGGGCCGACGAGCTGCACGCCCTGGTCGCCCTCGAGGCGAGCCGGGCGGGTTGCGTCGTGGTCGGCGAGGACCTCGGGACCGTGCCCGAGGAGGTCCGCCGGCGAATGGCGGGTGATCGGATGCTGCGCTCGTGGGTCATGCAGTTCGAGACCTCCCCCGAGGACCCGCTGCCCCACCCGCCCGAAGGGGCGCTCGCCTCCTGGGGCACGCATGACCTGCCGTCCTTCGCCGCCTTCTGGCACGGGGACGACATAAGGGAGAAGGTGCGTCGGGGGCAGTTCCACCCCGCGGCGGCTGCCGCGGCCCACGAGGAGCGGGAACGGTGGCGCCGGGCGCTCCTGACCGCTCTGGGTGTGACGGTCGCCGACGGGACCGAGCAGGTGACGGTCGCCGACGGGACCGAGCAGGTGACGGTCGCCGACGGGACCGAGCAGGTGACGGCCGCCCTCGGGGGGTGCCTCGCCCACCTCGCCGGGAGCCGGGCCGATCTGGTCCTCGTCGACCTGCAGGACCTGTGGGGGGAGCGCGAGCCCCAGAACCGGCCCGGTACCGACGTCGGCACCGGGCCGGCGAACTGGCGCCTCCGGGCGGCCAGAACCCTGACCGAGGCCCGGACCGACCCGATCGTGGCGTCCCTGCTGGGCGAGGTCGCGCGACGCCGCCCGAACGTCGCGAACGCGAACGACGCGAACGACGCGAACGCGAACGACGCGAACGACGCACATGCCGCTCCCGTCCCGTCGGAGGACCCGTCCCGTCGGACCGCGGACGGATCGTGAGCAGCGGGGCGGCCGGTGACCGTCGGCCGGAGGGAGTCGGTGCGGCGCGGAGTGGGAGCCGGCTTTCGGACGACGATGTCTTCTGGTTCAACGAGGGCACGCACCGGCGGCTGGGGGAGAAGCTCGGAGCGCACCTGCTGGTGCCCGGTACCGCCGGCACGTCGTTCGCCGTCTGGGCCCCCAACGCAGCGGGGGTCTCGGTGATCGGCGACTTCAACGGGTGGGATCCCCGCCGGGACCCGCTGGTTCCCCGGGGGGGATCGGGCATCTGGGAAGGCGTGGTCGCCGAGGCCGGAGCGGGGGACGTCTACAAGTTCTCCGTGACCGGGACGGACGGCACCCGCGCCGACAAGGCGGACCCGGTCGCCTTCCGGAGCGAGGTCCCGCCGAGGACGGGGTCGGTGGTGTGGGACCTCCACTACGACTGGGGCGACGGCGAGTGGATGCGCGACCGGGGTGACCGGGCCCGGCTGTCCTCGCCGATGAGCATCTACGAGGTCCACCTGGGGAGCTGGCTGCGTGACCGCACGGACCCGGGGCGTCTGCTCGGCTACGCCGAGGTGGCGCCCCGCCTCGTCGAGCACGTGAAGCGGACCGGCTTCACCCATGTCGAATTCCTGCCGCTCATGGAGCACCCGTTTTACGGCTCGTGGGGCTACCAGGTGACCGGGTTCTTCGCGCCGACCAGCCGCTACGGTTCGCCACAGGAACTGATGGCGCTCATCGACGAGCTCCACCGGTCGGGGATCGGTGTGATCCTCGACTGGGTGCCCTCGCACTTTCCCACCGACGCGTTCGGGCTCGCCAGGTTCGACGGGACCCATCTTTACGAGCATGCCGACCCTCGGCTCGGGATGCACCCGGACTGGGGGAGCCTCATCTTCAACTACGGCCGCCACGAGGTGCGCAGCTTCCTGGCGTCCTCCGCCGAGCACTGGCTGTCGAGGTTCCATGCCGACGGGCTGCGCGTGGACGCCGTGGCCTCGATGCTCTACCTCGACTATTCCCGCGCTCCCGGCGAGTGGGTTCCCAACGAGTACGGGGGGCGCGAGAACCTCGAGGCCGTGAGCTTCCTCCGGCAGCTCAACAGGGGGATCTATGCCGATCATCCCGACGTGCAGGTCATCGCCGAGGAGTCGACCGCCTGGCCGGGGGTCTCGCGCCCGACCGAGATGGAGGGCCTGGGGTTCGGGCTCAAGTGGGACATGGGGTGGATGCACGACTCGCTGGCCTACTTCGCGCTCGACCCCGTCCACCGGCGCTACCACCACGGCGAGCTGACCTTCCGCGGCGTGTACGCGTTCACCGAGAACTTCGTGCTTCCCCTCTCCCACGACGAGGTGGTGCACGGCAAGCGCTCGCTGGTGGAGAAGATGCCGGGGGACGATTGGCAGCGGTTCGCCAACCTTCGCCTGCTCTTCGGGTACCAGTACGGCCAGCCGGGCAAGAAGCTGCTGTTCATGGGATCCGAGATCGCCCAATGGAGGGAGTGGGACCACGAGCGGGGCCTCGACTGGGAGCTGCTCGACCAGCCTCCCCATGCAGGGATGTGCCGGTGGGTGGCGGACCTCAACCGTCTGTACCGGGAGCAACCGGCGCTCCACGAGCTCGACGTCGATCCGGGCGGGTTCGAGTGGGTGCTGATGGACGCCGCCGAGATCGGGGTCCTGAGCTTCCTGCGCCGGGACTCTGCGGGCCGGGCCATCCTGGTGGTGTGCAATTTCACCCCGGTGCCGCGGCAGAACCTCCTCGTCGGGGTCCCGGAAGGGGGCCGCTGGCGCGAGCTGCTCAACAGCGACGCCCTCCAGTACGGCGGGAGCGGCCAGGGCAACCTCGGAGGCGTCGAGGCCCAGCCGGTTCCGTGGCGCGGGGCGCCACGCACCCTGACGCTCACGGCCCCTCCGCTCGGCTCCCTGTTCCTCGGCCCGTCATGACCCCGCCGCCCGCTCCGACCCCGCCCCCGCCCCCCGGCCCGCCCCCGAGCCCGCCGCCGGGAAGCACGCACCCGGTCGGGGCGGTCCCGCTCGCATCGGGGGAGACCCGCTTCCTCGTGTGGGCGCCCGCGGCGACCCGCGTCCGTGTGCAATTGGCCACGCCGGAGCAGCGCACGGCGGACCTGGTCCCGGTGGGCGGCGGTTATCACCGTGGCGACGTCGCCCGTTGCGGTCCCGGGGATCGGTACCGCTTCGTCCTCGACGACGGACCGGCGCTCGCCGATCCCGCCTCGCGCAGCCAACCCGAAGGGGTGCACGGTCCGTCGGAGATCGTCGATCTGGGGGCCTATCGCTGGGGAGATGCCGGCTACCGCCCGCGCCCGCTGTGGCAGCACGTCATCTACGAGATCCACGTCGGCGCGTTCACCGAGGGAGGCACGTTCGACTCGGCGATAGCGGAGCTCGACGACCTCGTGGCGCTCGGCGTCACCGCGGTCGAGCCCATGCCGGTCGCGCAGTTCCCCGGCCGGCGGAACTGGGGCTATGACGGGGCCTTCCCCTTCGCCGTACAGGACTCCTACGGCGGGCCCCACGCACTGCAGCGGTTCGTCGACGCCTGCCACCGGCGGGGCCTGGCCGTGGTGCTCGACGTCGTCTACAACCACCTCGGGCCCGAGGGCAGCGTGCTCTCCGACTACGGGCCCTACCAGACCGACCGCTACCGCACGCCCTGGGGGGCCGCGATCAATTTCGACGGCCCGTGCTCCGACGAGGTCCGGGCGTACTTCCTCCAGAACGCCCGCCAGTGGTTCGCCGACTTTCACGTCGACGCCCTCCGCCTCGACGCGGTGCACGGCATCGTCGATCGGACGGCCACGCCGTTCCTGGTGGACCTGGCCCGGACCTCCGCCGGGCTCGAAGAGCAGCTCTTGCGGCCGTGCGCGTTGATCGCCGAGAGCGCGGACAACGACCCGAGGACGCTGGTCCCGGCCCACTGCGGGGGACTGGGGATGGACGCACAGTGGAACGACGATTTCCACCACGCGTTGCATGCCGCCCTCACCGGCGAGCGCGCCGGCTACTACGCGGATTTCGGCCGGGTCGAGGACCTGGCCCGGGCCATGGACGAGGGGTTCGTGTACCAGGGCGAGTACTCGCTCCATCGCCGCAGGCGCCACGGCGCGCCGTCGGGCGGGATCGAACCCGAGCGGTTCGTCCTCTTCGCCCAGAACCACGACCACGTGGGCAACCGTCCCCGGGGTGAGCGGTTGGCGGCCCTGGTCGACGGCGACCGGCTGCGCCTGGCGGCCGCCCTGCTCATGCTGGCGCCGGGGGTCCCTCTTCTCTTCATGGGGGAGGAGTACGCCGAGACGGCGCCGTTCCCGTACTTCGTCGACCATGAAGACCCCGGCCTGCTGGCAGCGGTGCGGCGGGGCCGGGCCGCGGAGATGGCAGTCGAGCTCGGGGGGGAGCCGCCGGATCCATCGGCCGAGGCCACGTTCCGTTCCGCCGTCCTTCGCCGCCACCTTCGCCGGGAGGGCGGCCACCGGCGCCACTGGGCGCTCCATCGGGCCCTGATCGCCCTGCGGGCCGAGCACCCTGCCCTTGCCCGGTCGACGCGGACCCAGGCCAGCGCCCAGGCGACGGGCCCCCTGCTGCAGCTGCTGCGCCGGCACCCCCTCGGGACCGTGGTCGCCCTCTTCAACGTCGGCGGGGAACGGAGTGGGACCCTGCTCCCGGAGCCGCCCGGCGGTGGAGGCTCGTGGCGCAGGCTTCTCGACTCAACCGCGGAGGAGGTCGGCGGGACCGGGGGAGGCCCCCTGCCCGCGGAGTGCCCGGGCAGCGCCGCGTTGCGCCTGGCTCCCTGGGCCTTCTGCGCCTATGGAGCGGGGAGCACGGGGGTTGCGCCGGACGCCCCGGCAACGGGAGTCGTCGCCCGCCGACCGGGGACGGACGGGTGAGGGTCTGGCCAGGCAGCCCGCATCCCCTGGGCGCCAACTGGGACGGGGAGGGGGTCAACTTCGCACTGTTCTCCGAGCATGCGACCGCGGTCGAACTGTGGTTCTTCGACGAGGCCATGTCGGGAGAGCCGTCCGCCCGGGTGGCCATGCCCCAGGCGACGGACCGGGTCTGGCACGCCTACCTGCCCGACGTGCGGCCCGGCGCCCTTTACGGCTACCGCGTCGACGGACCCTACGAGCCCGAGCAGGGTCACCGGTTCAATCCGGCGAAGCTCCTCATCGATCCGTACGCGAAGGCGGTCAGCGGCACCATCCGTTGGAGCGACGAGCTGTTCGGGTACACGATCGGGGATCCCGACGCCGACCTCTCGCTCGACGGGCGCGACTCGGCCGCCGCCATGCCCAAGTGCCTGGTGGTCGACTCCTCCTTCACCTGGGGGGACGACCGGGCGCCCGGTACCCCGTGGAACCGGTCGGTCATCTACGAGGCCCACGTCCGGGGCATGACCATGCGGCATCCCGGCGTGCCCGAGCACCTGCGGGGCACCTACCTCGGACTGGCGTCGGACCCGATCGTCGACCACCTGCTCGGCCTGGGGGTGACGGCCATCGAGCTGATGCCGGTGCACCACTTCGTCGCCGAGCGCCATCTCGTCGAGCAGGGGCTGACGAATTACTGGGGGTACAATTCGATCGCCTTCCTGGCCCCCCACGTCGGGTACGCGACGGGCGGCCTCGGCCAGCAGGTCACCGAGTTCAAGTCGATGGTCCGGACCCTGCACCGGGCCGGTATCGAGGTCATCCTCGACGTCGTCTACAACCACACCGGGGAGGGGAACCATCTCGGTCCCACCCTTTCACTGCGCGGGATCGACAATGCGGTCTATTACCGCCGGATGCCCGACGATCCCCGGTACTGCCTCGACTTCACCGGGACCGGCAACAGCCTCAACATCCTGCACCCCCGCACGATGGCGTTGATCACCGACAGCCTGCGCTACTGGGTGACGGACATGCACGTCGACGGGTTCCGCTTCGACCTGGCGCCGGTGCTCGTCCGGGGCTTCGAAGCCGGGCAGCCCAGTGCCTTCTTCGAGATCATCCAACAGGACCCGGTCCTCTCGAAGGTGAAGCTCATCGCCGAGCCCTGGGACGTCGGCCCCGACGGCTACCGGCTGGGGAGGTTCCCGCCGGGATGGTCGGAGTGGAACGGGGCGTTCCGTGACTGCGTGCGCCGGTTCTGGAGAGGGGACCCGGGCCAGGTTCCCGAGCTGGCCTCGCGGCTCACGGGCTCGAGCGACATTTACGCTCCGAGCGGGCGGCGCACCTACGCCAGCGTGAACTTCGTGACCTGTCACGACGGGCTCACCTTGACCGACCTGGTCAGCTACGACGGCAAGCACAACGAGGCCAATGGCGAGGACAACCGGGACGGTGTGGACGAGAACCACAGCCGGAACTGGGGGGCCGAGGGTCCCACCGAGTCAGCCCGGGTGCAGCGCCTTCGGGATCGGATGAAGCGAAACCTCTTGACGACCCTCATGTTCTCGCAGGGGGTGCGCATGCTGTCGGGCGGGGACGAGATCGGTCGGAGCCAGTCGGGCAACAACAACGCCTACTGCCAGGACAACGAGATCAGCTGGTCGAAGTGGGACCTCAACGAGCAGGAGATCCAGCTCTGCGCCTTCGTTCAGGACCTCATCAGGATCGTGAAGGCCAACCCGATCCTGCGCCGCCGCGACTTCTTCTCCGGCAAGGTGGTCCCCGGTACCGGTACGAGGGACGTCACCTGGGTGCGCGCCGACGGGAACGAGATGACCGATGCCGAGTGGTCCGACCCGGAGAACCGATCGATCGGGATGCTGGTGGTGGGGAGGGCGGCGGACGAGGTCGACATCCGCGGCCGCGCCGCGCGTGGCGACACCCTGCTCCTCCTGCTCAACGCCGGGGCCCGCTCTCGCCCGTACACCCTGCCCCGGCTCGAGTGGCCCGGGCGCTGGGAGGAGCTGCTCAACACGGCCCGGACGGGGTCATGGACGAGGGAGGTCCGCAACGAGGTCGTGAACCTCGCGGCACACTCGAGCCTGACGCTGCGCCACACCGAGCGCATCGAGGGGTGAGCGCCCCCGGCCGGCAGCCTCTGCCGTTGGGGTCCACCTACCGGCTGCAGCTGCACGGTCCGGGCTTCACCGGAGCGTGCCGGCTGGTCGGCTACCTCTCCGATCTCGGCGTGCAGACGCTGTACGTCTCCCCGGTCCTGGCGGCCGTCGGCGGCAGCACGCACGGCTACGACGTCGTCGACCCCGACCGCCTCGATCCGTCGTTGGGGACCCCGCAGGAGCTCGAGGCGTTGTTGGACGAGCTGGACCGGCACGGCATGCGCCTCCTCCTCGACATCGTGCCCAACCACATGGCGACCGAGCCCGCCAACCGGCGGTGGTGGGACGTCCTCCGGTGGGGCCCGGCGTCGGAGCTCAGCGACCACTTCGACGTCGACTGGGGAGCTCGCGAGGGTCGGGTGCTCCTGCCGGTCCTCGACGTCCCCCTGCGTGAGGTCTTGTCCCGGGGGGAGTTCTCCGTCGTCAGGGAGGGCGGGGAGGACCTCCTCGTCCGGGGCACGCAACGGTTCCCTCTCGATCCGACGACCCTCCCGCCCGAGCGGGAACCCGTGGAGCCCTCGGTGCTGCTCGCCCGTCAGCACTACGAGCTCTCCTACTGGCGCCCCGGCCGTTCGGAGCGCAACTACCGGAGGTTCTTCGACGTCGACGGGCTGATCGGGGTTCGGGCGGAGGATCCCGCCGTCTACCGGGCCACGCACCGGCTGGTCCTCGGGCTGGCGGCCGACGAGCGGGTGGCCGGGCTGCGGGTCGACCACGTCGACGGCCTCGCCGATCCGGCGGCCTACCTGACCCGGCTGCGCCACGACCTCGCCGCGCGCAGGGCGACCCCGGCCCGGGTCCTGGTGGAGAAGATCCTGGCCCGCGGCGAGTCGTTGCCGGGCTGGAGCACCGAGGGAACGACCGGCTACGAGTTCGCCGACCTCGCCGGCGGGCTCTTCGTCGACCCCGCCGGCGCCTCGGCGATGCAGGAGCTCGGCCGCGAGGTCACCGCCGAGGCGCGGCCGTATGCCGAGGTGGTGCTCGAGTCGCGCCAGGCGGTGCTCGAGCAGCTGTTCCCGGGAGAGCTCGATCGGCTGGCCACGCTCGCGTCCTCCGCGCTCGAGGCGACCGAGCCGGGAGCCGACATCGCCCGCTCCGACCTGCGCCGCGCCCTCGGAGAGCTCACGGCTCACTTGGCCGTCTACCGCTCCTACCTCGACGGGCGGACCGTGTCCCGGGCCGACCGGGTCCGGATCGACCGGGCCTGTGCGGGTGCCCGGGTCGGTCTCGACCACGAGGGTCGCCGGGCTCTGTATGCGGTACGCGCGGGGATGCTCGGTGCGAGGGCCGGTCCTGACGGGGAGGTCGCCTCGCCCTGGCTCGAGGTGGCCCGGCGGTGGCAACAGCTGACCGGCGCGGTGGCGGCAAAGGGGGTGGAGGACACCGCCACCTACCGCTTCGACGGGCTGTTGGCCGCGGCCGAGGTCGGCGGCGACCCCGCAACGCCGGCGGTCGGCGCCGAGGAGTTCCACCGGTCGATGGCGGCCAGGGCGCGCCGGTACCCCTCCTCGCTCAATGCCACCTCCACCCACGACGCCAAGCGCAGCGAGGACGTCAGGGCGAGATTGAGCGTCCTGTCGGAGATGCCCGAGGAGTGGTCGCGCCTGGTCGGGCGATGGCGCCGCCGCCACCGCCGCCTGATCGACGGCCTCGGAGGGCTCCCCGATGCCCACGACGAGCTCTTCGCCTACCAGACGATCGTGGGCGCCTGGCCGCTCGACCCGGGAGCGGGGAAGGGAGACCTCCGCCGCCGGGTCGAGGCCTACGTGCGCAAGGCCGCGCGCGAGGCGAAGCGCCGGACGTCCTGGCTCGAGCCCGACGAGCGGTACGAACGGGCTCTGGTCGACTTCGTCGGCTTGCTCCTCGGCCGCGCGCGGGAGCCCTTTGCCGGCGAGGTCGCCCGCCTGGTGGCCCGGATCGGACCGGCCGGAGCCTCCAACTCGTTGGCGCTCTCGGTGCTGAAGTCCATTGCCCCAGGCGTTCCCGACGTGTACCAGGGAACCGAGCTCTGGGACTTCTCGCTGGTGGATCCCGACAACCGCCGACCGGTGGACTTCGGGGCGCGGCAGCGCGTCCTGCAGGGACTGCCCGGGCCAGCCGTCACGGGAGCGAGGCGGCTGGCTGCCGTCCGGCTGCTCCTGCGAGGCTGGGCGGACGGCCGGCTCAAGCTCTACCTCACCCGGGAGCTGCTCCGGTTGCGCCGGGCGGAGCCGGACCTGTTCTCCCGCGGCCGGTACGTGCCGCTCGACACCGGAGGCCCCTTGGCCGACCGCGTGGTGGCCTTCGCCCGCAGGCGCGGGCCGGAGTGGGTCGTCGCCGCGGTGGCGGTGCGGACCGTCGGCGTGGCGGGGCCGGGACGGTTCGCCGTCGGACCGCGCCTGTGGAGAGGCACCTCGGTCCGGCTTCCCGGGGGCGCTGCCTCGAGCTTCACCGACGTGCTCACCGGATCGGAGGTGTCGGCGCGCCGGGGTTCCCTGCCGCTCGACTCGGTCCTCGGCTCCCTGCCCGTGTCGGTGCTCCGGTCGCACCGGTGAACCGGGCTCCGGTCGGCGCCACCCCTCCCCGCCCGGCGGATCGTCGACACACCCCGATGGTTCAATTCCCCCATGGAGCTGAGCGCCCTCGCCGAGACGATCGACGCCCTGATCGCGTCGGGTCCGTCGGCTCATGGCGACGGGGAGTCGATCGAGGCC
>DATKRB010000050.1:0-2764 GCA_035532415.1 Acidimicrobiales bacterium
CCGGCGTGGCCTCGCTGCACGGGTGGGGCCGGGCCGCCCGGGCCCTGGCATCGTGCTCGGGCATCGTGCCCGTGGTCGTCGTCGTGACCGGCCCGGCGCTCTCGGGGCCGGCGCTGCTCCTGGGACTGGCCGACCTCGTGATGATGACCGGTGATGCGTTCGCCTTCGTGTCCGGACCGTCCATGGTCGAGGACTTCACGGGTGTGCGCATCGGTGTCCACCAACTGGGCGGCCCGGCCATCCACGCCCGCACCAGCGGTCTGTGCGCGGTCGAGGCGTCCTCGGCCGAACAGGCGCTCGAGCACGTGAGCCATCTGCTCGGACTCCTGCCCGCGCACACCGACGAGCTCCCCCCTCGGGCCGACGACCGGCCCGGGCCGGCCGAGAGCGGACTGCGCTCGGTGATCCCCGACCGGGCGACAAGCTCGTACGACGTGCGCCGGGTCGCGGCCGGGCTTGCCGACGGTGGTGACGTGTCCGAGCTCTGGCCCCGGTGGGCACCCCAGCTGGTCACCGCCCTCGGGAGGATCGACGGTCGGACCGTCGGGTTCGTCGCCAACCAGTCCCAGGCCCTGGCCGGGACGCTCGACATCGCCGCGTCGCAGAAGGGCGCCCGGTTCGTACGGTTCTGCGATGCCTTCAACGTCCCGCTGGTCACGCTGGTCGACACCCCGGGGTTCCTCCCCGGCAAGGACCTCGAGTGGCGGGGCATGATCCGCCACGGGGCCGAGCTCGCGTTCGCCTACGCCGAGGCCACCGTGCCCCGCATCTGCGTGATCCTGCGCAAGGCGTTCGGCGGTGCCTACATCGTCATGGACTCGAAGGGGCTCGGCAACGACGTGTGCCTCGCCTGGCCCGGCGCCGAGATCGCCGTCATGGGCGCCGAGGGTGCCGCCCAGATCCTCTACCGCAGGTCGACGCCGGACGAGCGGATCCGACTGCAGGCCGAGTACGCCGAGACGTTCCTGACCCCGTACCAGGCGGCCGAGCGTGGCTTCGTCGACGCCGTGGTCGACCCGGACGACACCCGGGCGGTTGTCTGCGACGCCCTGGCCCTGCTGGCCACGACTAGGGAGTCGTTGCCGGCGAGGAAGCACACCGTCGGGCCGCTGTAGGAGCCCGTCCGTCCCCCTGCTGCGGGGCCCAGCCCATCCAACGGGTGGAGTTCAGCCCATCGACGTGGCCATGTCACGCTCGGCGGGTCTCGGTGGCGCACCCGACGACCGGGAGCGCACGGCCCGGCCGGGCGATCCGTCCTCGGAATGCGGAACCGGACCGTCGACGGTCGGGTAGGTCAGGGCGAGGACGGCCGTCAGACCGCCCACGACGGGGAGCCACCATCCCCACGGTCCGGCATCGAGGTAGGCGTAGACCGACACGCCGACGGTCACCAGCCCGGCGAGCAGGAGGCGCCGGGTGTCCGTTCGAGCAGCCAGGACGACGAGGAGGATCAGTGGTGGCGTCAGGTAGTACGGGGTCATCACCGCCTCGAAGAAGCAACGGGACGCCAGCACGGCAGCGGCGAGCCACAGGAGCCGGACCGGTGGCTGGGGGCGACGCCACACGTAGGCGGCGAGCACGACGGCGAGCAGCACGTCGATCGTCCGGCCGGGGCCCCCGGAGACATTCGCCACGGTGTGATGGATGACCGTGGTCGACGAGAAGCCACCTCTTCCGAACGAAGGGACGCCCGCCGATCCTTGGTCGACGCCGTTGGACGCGGTCGCGACCTTCGGCGCCAGGGCCACCCAGGGCGTCGGGTGGTTGATGTCCGGGGGCGTGGGCTGCTGGACGAGTGCCCGATACGTTCCCGACGGATTCCCGAGAAAGGCAACTCCCACGGTGAATGCGGACAGCGCGGCACATCGGACGGCGAACATGAGTCTCCGGCCCGGCGGCGACGCCGCCAGGAACAGCGGGATCACCAAGGCGATCAGCGGCTGGATGACGATCGCCAATCCGAAGAGCCAGCCGGTCCGCGCCCATCGGCCCCCCAACGCGGCCCGCATGGCGCACAGTGCCAGCGTCATCACGAGGGCATCCTCCGCATGCCCCCAGAGGACGGCCGTCGGCCACGCCAGGAGTGCGACGAGCATGCACGACCACACCCGGCGAGCCCTCGAGGCACCCAGATCCTGTGCGAGCGCGTCGGCGGCGAAGATCACCGTCGACGCAAGGACCAGCTCCACCGGTAGCACGAGCAGGACCGCCGTCGGATGCGCCAGGAACACCCCGTTATACGACTCCGTCAGATGGAGTGCCCCGCTCAGCATGGCGACCGGCGCGAGGAGGATGGCCATTCCGGGGAAGGTCACCACGCCGTTGCCCGAGGTGTAGATGCCGCCGAGGTCTCCCCATCCGACGAAGTGGGCGGCCCGGAACATCCCCCACACGTCCCCCTGGGTGAACCATCGGGACTGGTGGTACACGGTGGGGATCCAGAAGAACTCGAACGCCATGCCGACGCCGAACATCACCACTGCGGCGGCGAAGGGCACCGCCCGCCTCCGCACGACTGCCCCGATGTCGCCGGCGGACGGATTCCGAGGCCCCGACGACGACCGGTCGCTCTCGGCCCCTCCTCCGGCTCGCCCGTCCTGGAGGTCAGTTCGTTCGAATGCGCGGTACGGCACGCTCACATCATCGTAATTGCGAAGGTCGGACTTGAGGCTCAACCCGGAATTCCCACACGTCCCGTCCTTCCCATTGCACGACTGCGTGACACGCGGAAAGGAGACGTGCCCCCCTCGGGAGAGGGGGGCAC
>DATKRB010000051.1:0-16391 GCA_035532415.1 Acidimicrobiales bacterium
GCGATGACCTCCTCGACCCGGTGGCCGTGGATGGACTCCTCGCGCCCGTTGAGCCGCAGGAGCCGGGCGACGGCGGGATCGGGCTCGTGGTCGGCCCACCGCTGGTAGCCGGCGTCGCCGTCGAGCTCTCCCTGCACCAGCGTCGGGAGGAACTCGTCGATCGCCGCTGGTAGCCGGACGTCTCGGAGCTCGAGCATGTCCGGAGACGGGTCGAACTCGTGACCGAGCTTGAGGGCGATGGCCCTGGCGACCCGGCGGGCGTGGCCGGCCTCCTCGCGGCCGTTCCGGCGGAGCAGCCGGGCGGGCTGGTCGTTGCCGACCCGGTCGGCGAGGGCGCCGTAGAACGCCTCGCCGCTCAGCTCGATCGTGAAGAGCGACCGCAGGGCGTCGACATCGAGCACCTCGAGCTCGCCCAGCTGGGCGAAGGAGTACTTGGTCTCGGCAGGCTCCGTCATGGGCGCGATGCTACCGGTCCGGGCGGTTCGATCCCCGGGGCCGGGGACCGGTCCGGGTGGCGCGAGCGCCGGGCCGCCGACCGGGGCTACGGCGCGTGGAGCACCGCCAGGATCTCGTCGCCCCACCGCTCGAGCTTCGCCGGTCCGATCCCCTTGCAGCCCGCGAGCTCGGCCAGGGTGCCCGGTGCGGCCGCCACGATGCCCTCCAATTGCCGGTCGGTGAGGACGATGTAGGGCGGCATCCCCTCGCGGCGGGCCACGTCGGTCCGCCACGTGCGCAACGGCGTGCTGGCCTCGGTCGCCTCCACCGGCAAGTTCCCCGCAGCCGGGCCTGCCGCGGCCGCGGCCCGGGCCCGCCCCCCGCCACCGCGCTCCCTCGTCCCCGGCCCCCGGTCGCGCCCGGTCCCGGCCCCTCCCGATCCATCGGCGGCCCCGGACAGCGGGACCCGGGGGCGGGTCCCGTCGAGCTCACGCAGGAAGAACGACGGCGCCTCCGCGTCGGCCAGCACGACCACCTCGTCGGTGGCCCTGGTGAGCGCCACGTGGAACACGCGGCGCTCACCCTCGACGTCGTCGCCGAGCCGGTGCGGGAAGAGCCCGGCCGTGGCCCCGTACAGAACGACCCTGCTCCATTCGCGCCCCTTTATCCGGTGCACGGTGGAGAGGAGCACGGAGGGCCCGTCCGACTGGGGCCGGGCAAGCACCCCGGCGAGCCAGGGCTCGAACGTGGCGGCGTCGGGGTGGAAGACTGCGACCGACTCCAAGGCCATCAGGTCGTCGTGGTGCGTCGAGCGGTCGGGCTCGTCACGCGAGGCGTCCAGGACGTCCATGGTCTCCCCGAGTTTCACGTCGATCCGGATCGCCCTGAGGGCGGCGGCCGTCCCTTTGCGACAGGCCCTGGCCACTTTGGCGATGTCGGCCGCATAGGCGTGCAGCTTCGGTCCGTCCTTGCCGGTCAGGGCGTCGGCCAGCCGCTCGATGTCGCTCACCGAGGTCTGCGGGCGGTCCATCAGCATCTTGGCCACGTTCGGCGCGATGCCGCGCGATGGCCGGCGGATCGTGTCCTCGACGTCGCGGCGGCTGATCCGGTCGGGATCGGTCCCCATGCGCAGGTACGCGAAAGCGGTGCGAGCGCCGGTACGGCCGAGCACCCTGGCGGTCAGGGTGGACGAGCAGGGGATGCCCGCCTCGCTCAGCGCCACCTGAACCGGCAGCAGGGCGGAGTTCACCCGAGCCAGCACGACCATGTCGGACCAGTCGACCCCGTCGTCGCGCCAGCCCGAGACGGCCGCTGCCGCGAGGCTCGCCAACTGCTCACCAGGGGCGCTGCGCACCGACATCGCCCCGGGTGACTCGGGACGGTCCGGCGCCGGGCGGATCGGCTTGTCCACCCGGAGCTCGTTGTACGAGAGGAGGTTCGTGGCGGCCCGCACCACCGCCGGCGGACACCGGTAATTCACCTCGCACCCGTGGTGCCCCGCCCCCGGAAAGTAGCGGTCGTAATCGACCAGGTACTCCGGCGTGGCTCCCGAGTAGCCGTAAAGGACCTGGTCGTCGTCGCCGACCCCGAAGCAGTCGAGACCGGGAGAGCACAACAGCCGGATCAACAGGAGGTGAGCGGGGTTCAGGTCCTGAAACTCGTCGACCAGGAGATGGCGGCACCGCCTCTGCGCCGCCGCCCGGGACTCGGGCTCGGTCAACAGGATCTCGATGGCACGGTAGATCTGCTCGTCGAAGTCGACGGCCCGGGCCTCGGCCAGCGCCCGGCGGTACCGCTCGAAACCCTCGGCCACACCCGCCGCGTCGGGGAAACGGCCTTCCACCTCTTCCGGAGCACTCAACCCGAGGCGGATCGCGGAGAGCGCCTCGATATAGGGAACGACCGCGTCGACGTTGGCCCGGTGCCTGATCGCAAAGAGGGACTCGATGAGGGTGCGGACCTCCGGTTCCCCCATGACGGTCGGCCTGGTGGCCCCTTTCGGCCCGTTGCAGATGGAGAGGCCCAGGCTGTTGATCGTCCGGATCGACGGGCCGGCCGGCGTGAGGAGGTCGGCGCATCGGTCGCGCAGCTCGTCGGCGGCCTTGGCGTTGTAGGCCAGGACGGTGACCGACGACGGGTCGACCCGGCGGTCGGCGAGGAGGTGGCGCAGCCGCTCGGTGAGGACCCGCGTCTTCCCCGAGCCGGCCGGCGCGATGATCCGAGCGGGTCCCGTCGCATGCCTGACCGCCGCGAGCTGGTCCGGCGCCAGCCCCGCGCGAGGCGCACCGTGCCGGGCGATGGAGAGCGATCCGGCTTCGGCATTCCATCGGTGGACCACCCCGATCCCGCCGGCGAGCTCGGGGGGATGGGAGGGGCCGCCGTCGATGTAGACAGGGGTGCCGTCGGCGAGGGTGACGTCGGCCACACCCCCGAGGTGAACGCCTTCCGAAGCGAACCGCCGTGCCGCCTTGCGTCCGTGCCACCAGACCAGGTCGCCATTGCGGGCGTCGTAGGAGTTCGCCCAGACGAGGAAGTGCAGGCGCTCGGCGGAGAGCTCGAAGTCGGGCGCCAGTCGGTACGGCGGGACGTCGACCCGGGTCGCCGACCGCAGGTCCTCGGGCTCCACACCGAGCTCGACGACCAGAGGCCGGCGCCGGGCCCAGGCGTCGTGGAGCACGTCGATCGTCTCCCCCGGCGAGCGAAAGGCCGACTGGTCGAGCGAGACGACGGGCGAACCGGCCCACGGGGAGGGCGGGCGCCGGCCCGGGGAGACCACGATGCTTCGCCCGAGCTCGGGCGCGACAACCGGTTCCGGGCGCATCGGAGCAATTTAGCGGGGGGGTGCGCGCCCGATCCGAGAAGCCCGCGGAGATCCGGTCCCGGCCCGCCGCCGGATGGCGCCGTACGATCGGGCGGGCCGGATGCCGCCGTGCAATCGGGCGGGCCGGATGCCGCCGTACGGATGTTCTATCGTCGAAGTCGTGCGGAGCCCTCCCGATTGGGTGGTCGGCCGACGTCCGCGACGGCCCCACGACCTCCCTGATCGGCGCGCGCACCGGTGACCGACGGCGCGGAGCGACCGGTCACGGTGGCCGCGGCGACCGTCGTCCTGGGACGAGATGTCGACGGCAGGATGGAGGTGCTCATGCTCCGGCGCAACCAGCGCGGGCAGTTCGGCGGCATGTGGGTCTTCCCCGGTGGGATGGTCGACGCCTCCGACGCCGACCCGGAGCTCCCAGGCGACGAGCTGGCGACGGCCCGCCGAGCCGCCGTGCGCGAAGCGCGCGAGGAGTCCGCTGTCGAGCCGGACCCCGGCCAGCTGGTCGCCCTCTCGCACTGGCTCCCGCCGGCATCGGCGGCGAAGCGTTTCTCCACCTGGATCTTCTTGGCTCCGGCCCCCGAGTTGTCGAACGTGACGGTCGACGGTTCCGAGATCCACGATCACGTCTGGATGCCGCCGGCCGGCGTTCTCGCGGCCCACGGCCGTGGGGAGATGCAGCTGGTGCCCCCGACCTGGATCACGCTGCACTGGCTGAGCGCCAGGGCCTCCGTCCAGAGGGCCCTGGCCGACGCCCACGGGCTCGAGCCCGAGCGTTACGCGACCCACATCGCCCACGGGACCGGAGACGAGGGGATGGTGGCGCTGTGGGCCGGCGATGCCGGCTACGAGGACCTCGACCTCCGCCGGGCCGGTCGGCGGCGGCGCCTCTGGATGACCCCGGGAGCCTGGCGGCTCGAGCTCGGGGGACAGATCGGCGAAGCCGCCGGAACCGCCGGGACGGACCCACGGAGCGAGCGTGGCTGAGGTCCCCGAAGGCTCCCGGGAGCTGATCCATCGGGGCCCGCTGCCGCCGGCACCCCGCAACCCTGCCGCCCGGCCCCCCGCCCGCCGGCCCGGTTCGGTTCGACGGACCAGCAGCATCGACATGACCTGGCCGGACGGTTGGGGAACCCCGTTGCACATGCTCGGTCGGGCCCGGGACCTGCGTACCCCCATCAACGGGGAGCCGACCGTCCTCGCCGCCGATTCCATGTGGGCCCGCATCGGGGACGGCCGCACGATCGACGCCATCCGGGTGGAGCCCGACCGCCCGGCGGTGGGCCGGATCGTCGGCGCCCGCGGCGGCGGGGGGCTCCGCGCCGCGCTCGGGGACGCCCTGCCGGAGGAGCGTCGCAGCGGCTCGCCTCTCTGGCTGCTCGTCGACGACATCGCCGGCGCCAGCCTGATCGCCGGGTTCGCCTGGTCACGCCACCTCGGCGACTGGATGCGGCGGGCTGCCGAGGCCGGCAGCGAGGGCGCGCAGGCGACCCGCCGCCGCATGGAGGGCATCTGCGCCGGGTTCCGGCCCGGGTCGAGTGCGCTGGGGGCCGACGGCGCCTCGATCGGCGGCGGCCACAACGTGGTCCCGGTCCCGCCGCTGACCGACCCCGAGGACCCGGTGGGCTGGCACGAGCTGGACGCCATGCCCGCGGTGGCCATGCGGCGGGCGCGGCGGATCGACGTCTGGGCCGATGCCGGCGAGATCCTGGTCGACGCCATGTTCCGTGACTCCACCCGGGAGGCCGACGGCACCGAGGTGGCCGTGCACGAGTACCGGATCGAGGCCACGGTCGACTCCACCGGGACGTTGCGCCGCGTCGTGGCCGAGCCGCGCGTGCTGCCCTATCCGGAATGCCCGGCGGCGGCGCCCAACGTCGACCGGCTGGTCGACCAGCCGATGACGGACCTCCGCACGCGCGTGATAGAGGTGCTCCGGGGCCCCGACTGCTGCACCCACCTCAACGACGCCCTGCGATCGATGGCCGAGATCCCCACCCTGGCCCGTGCGCTCGGCCAGGGTGGTAGGGTTTAGCAATCGAGTTTCTAAAAGGGAGCGGATTCGATGACCGGCACGGAGAAGATCTGGACCAGCTCGGGTGACTCACACTGCATCGAGCCACCCAATCTCTACCGGGACGGCATGCCCGCCCGTCTGGCGGAGAGGATGCCGAGGTCGGAGTTCATCGACGGCGAGATCGTCACCCACATCGACGGGAAGGTGATCCGTCAGCGGGCCCCCGGTGGGGCCAACGCCGAGATGGCCGAGGCGATGCGGGCCCAGGGCGGGACCGACAACTCCAAGCGGATGGCCGATCTGGACGATCAGGGCGTCTGGGGCGAAGTGGTGTTCCCCTCCCTCGGACTCTGGTACGGCGAGATGGAGGATCCCGAGCTGGCCAAGGCCGCGGCCGAGGTCCTCAATGACTGGGTCAGCGACGAGATCTCGTCGCTGTCGCCGCGACTCGTCCCCTGCGCGACGCTCCCGCTCCAGTCGATCGACCTGTCTGTCGCCGAGGTCGAGCGATGCGCGGCCAAGGGGTTCAAGGCGATCTTCCTCCCGACCAAGCCCCCGGTGATGCACGGCCACTGGAACGCGCCGGAGTGGGAGCCTCTGTGGGACGTGCTCGAGGGGACCGGGTCCGTCCTCGCGTTCCACATCGGGACGGAATCGGGCGAGAAGCCTCAGAAGTACCGGGGTCCGGGCGGCGCGATGATCAACTACGTCAACACCACGTTCGGCGGCCAGCTGGCCGTCGTGATGATGATCGCCTCGGGGGCCCTCGAGCGACACCCCGATCTGAAGGTGCTGGTCGCCGAAGGCGGAGCCACCTGGGCGCCGTTCCTGGGGGATCGCATGAACGAGGCCTACCGCCAGCACTCGATGTTCAACCGGGGCGAGGTCTCCATGCTCCCCAAGGAGTACATCAACCGACAGGTGTACGCCTCGTTCCAGCACGACGAGACGGCGATCCCGGCCATGACGGCGATGGGGTTCCGCAACGTCATGTTCGGGACCGATTACCCTCACCTCGAGGGGACCTTCCCCCACACCCAGAAGGTCCTCCACGAGCTGTTCGACGGTGTCGACGTCCAGACCCGTGACCGGATCACCCAGGGTGCCTTCCTCGATCTGTTCCCTCACGTCGGCCGGGCGCCTGCCACCTGAGTGTGAGCCCTGATGAAGAACTAGGGACCGAGCTGAGCACGAGACCGTCATTTCGACCATATTGGGGGGCTGCACCGAGGGTGCACCCGACGAGAGAGGTGCACTCTTGACACTGAAGGACCAGACGGCGATCGTCGGCGTCGGTGCGACGCCTTATTACAAGCGCGGCCAGTCGCTGCCGCAGACCCAGATGGAGATGGCGTGCAAAGCCATCAAGCTGGCGTTGGAGGACGCCGGCCTCGGCATCGCCGACCTCGACGGGTTCGCCATCTACTCCGGTTCCTGCGATCCGGCGGCGGTGGCCGCCAACCTCGGCGTTCCCGAGGTGCGCTTCGCTGCGACCCTGACGTCGGGCGGGGGAGGCTCGGCCGGTTCCATCGGTCTGGCGTCCGCGGCGATCGTGTCGGGGATGGCCGACGTGTGCGTCTCCCTCATGACGCTCCAGCAGGCCACCCGCCGGCTCGGTGGGACCCAGGTCGGCGACGGTGGTGGGGGCGGTGGCGGTGGCGGCAACCCCTACGCGTCGGGGGGCGTTCCGCCGGAGACGGCGTTCTACGCCAACGCGGGGCTCATCTCGCCCGGGAACAGCTTCGCCCTCCTGACCCAGCGGCACATGCACCTGTACGGGACCAAGCGCGAGCATCTGGCCGAGGTCGCCATCTCCCAGCGCAACAACGCGATCCGCAGACCCGCGACGGCCCTTCAGAAGGACCCGCTCACCGTCGACGACTACTTCAACGCCCGGATGATCTCGGATCCCCTGTGCCTCTTCGACTACACGATGGAGACCGACGGGGCGGTCGCCGTCATCACCACGTCGGCCGAGCGGGCGCGGAGCCTGCGGCATCCACCCGTGTACGTGATGGCCTCGGCGCACGGCGGCATGGGCCGCTGGGGCCCGGCCATCTTCAGCTACTTTCAGCAGCCCGACGAGTACTTCGCATCCTCCGGGCACCGTCCTGTGGCCAAGCGGATGTACGAGATGGCCGGGATCGGGCCGAGTGACGTCGACGTGGCGCTCCTGTACGACCACTTCTCGCCCATGGTGATCATGCAGCTCGAGGACTATGGCTTCTGCGGGATCGGTGAGGGCGGTCCGTTCGTGGCCGATGGCAACATCCGCTGGCCCGGAGGCACCATCCCCGTGAACACCCACGGGGGTCACCTCTCGGAGGCGTACATCATCGGGATGACCCATGTGCGTGAGGCGGTCGAGCAGCTTCGCGGCGTGGCGGTCAACCAGGTCGAAGGGGCGGAGATCGCGCTGGTCACCGGTGGTCCGGCGTCCCTTCCCGTTAGCGGAACCCTTCTGAGGAGGTAAGTGATGACCGAGCTTCGTCGGGGAGTGTTCCCCGCGACCATGACCGATCCCTACGCCGACGAGAGGACCCAACCCTTCTGGGACGCCGCGCTCAAAGGGCGCCTGGTGGGTTACCGGTGCACGAACTGCGGGACCTTCATCCTGCCCCCCACCCCGTTCTGCTTCGATTGCCAGCACGAGCAGTTCGAATGGGTCGACCTGCCGGGCACGGGCTCGGTGTACTCCTTCACCGTGATCCGCCACCCGCTGCGGCCCCAACTGGCCGAGACCGTTCCCTTCGTCTCCGGGGTCATCGATCTCGACGGCACGCAGGGCGCCGGCGCCCGGATGCTTGCCAACATCATCGACTGCGACCCCGAGGCGGTGAAGATAGGAGACCGGGTGCGCGTCGTCTTCGAGACCGTGAGCGACACCTACGCCGCCCCGCGGTTCACCCCGGTCTGAGGCTCGCCGGATCAGCGCCCCACGTCGCCGGCGACGTCGATGCCCAACGCCGGGCCACAGAAGCGCAGGATGTAGGCGAGCGCCTGGGAGCGGCTCAGCCGGCACTCACCGGCCACCTTCCACGCGACGAGCCCGAAGGCCATCGAATAGATCATCCGCGCGTCGTCGTAGGGGTCGGTGCTCGTCAGCGTGCCGTCCCGGCTCCCTCGCTCGAGCAGCTCGACGAGCGGCCGGACGGTCAGGTCGCGGGCTGCCCGCTGCGCTTCGTCGTAGCCGGTGGCCCGCCGGGCCGCCTGGGACCCCATGACGGCGACCCGCTCCCTTTTCCGCGCGTCCCACGCGAAGCTCAGAACCTCGTCGATCCACTCGCTCACGCCCTCGACGCTCGACGCTGACTGCGCCACCCGCAGGGAGAGGCGCTCGGCCGCCCGCTCCGCGTCCTGATGGAACATGTGCAGCAGGAGATCGTCCTTCGACGCGAAGTGGCGGTAGAACGACCCGGTGGAGAGGCCGCACTCGGCAAGGATCTCCGTCAGGTTCGCCTCGGCGTACCCGGTGCGGCGCATGACGACGAGTGCGGCATCGAGGATCTGGGAGCGCTCGTCCTCGGGATCGAAGCGTCGCGGGCGCCCGATGGGTCTCGGCATCGGGGCGTGAGAGGCTGCCATCCTCCGACGTTATCGTGGGCGGGCCAACTCCCCGGCCATGATCACGGCCGGTACCGCTGCAGATATTCCATCCCGGCGGTCACCGGCAAGACCAGCGAGGGAGCCCGGGACAGCTTCATGACGGCGAACGCCTCCAGATCGCAGAGCGCACGGTCCAACCCGATCGTGCCGGGATGCTCGAGCATGGCCAACACCCGTCGCGCGAGGAGCCATCCGCCCACCACGGTGCCGCACAGGTCGAGGTAGGCCGAGGAGCCGGCCAGCACGTCGTCTCGGCTGGACGGCGACCGCTCCACGATCCAGTGGGTGCACTCCTCCAATGTGTCCGTCGCCGCCGCGAGCGCGTCGCCCGCGCGGGGAAGCCCGCTGGGGACCGAGGCAAGTTGTCGGATGGTTTCGCGGATCTGGCCGATCAGCCCACGCATCGTGGAGCCTTGATCGCCTGCCACCTTGCGCAGCACGAGGTCCATTGCCTGAATACCGTTCGTGCCTTCGTAAATCGGGGCGATCCGGACGTCCCGCAGGCGCTGGGGGACGCCGGACTCCTCGATGAAGCCGATGCCTCCGTGCACCTGAATCCCGACCGAGGCGATGTCGACGCCCCGGTCGGTGCACCATCCCTTGGCGATCGGGGTCAGGAGCGCGACCAGGGATCGCGCCCACGCCCGGTGCTCGGCCGAGGGGTGGTGCGCGGCCGTGTCCTGGGTGGCCCCGGTGACGTACAGGAGCAGGCGGACCGCCGACGTGACGGCCTGCATCTCCACCAGCATCCGCTTCACGTCGGGATGGTCGATGATCGGTGAGCTCGGCCCCGGGCCGCCGGTCCCCGCATGACCCTGCCGGCGCTCCATGGCGTACGTCCGCGCCTGTTGCAGCGCGGCTTCCCCGACCGCGAGCCCCTGAACGCCTATGGCGACGCGGGCCATGTTCATCATGGTGAACATCGCCTGCATGCCGCCGCCGCGCGGCCCGACCAGCTCGCCCACGGCCTCGTCGTACTCCATCACGCACGTGGGGCTGGCCCTGATCCCCATCTTGTGCTCGAGCCCCACGCACCGCACCCGGTTGGACCTGCCGTCGGGCATCGTGCGGGGAACCGCGAAGAGCGAGAGCCCCGACGTGCCGCCCGGCACATCGTCGGTCCGGGCCAGGACCATGTGGACGATGTTGTCGGCCAGACCGTGCTCTCCCCAGGTGATGAAGATCTTGGTGCCGCTGATCCCCCAGGTCCCGTCGGCGCCCAGGACGGCGCGCGTGCGGAGGGCTCCGACATCGGACCCGGCATCCGGCTCGGTCAGGACCATCGTCCCCGACCACTCGCCGGTGAGCAGCTTCGGCAGGTAGAGCGACCTCTGGGACTCGCTCCCCCACTCGGCGATCACCTCGGCCGCGCTCTGGGTCAGCACGGGGTTCAGCGAGAGGGCGAGATTGGAGGAGGCGAACATCTCCTGCAGGGCCAGCCCGACCACCCGGGGGAGCCCCCCTCCCCCGTCGGCCGCGGCAAAGGTGAGGCTGCCCCATCCGGCGGCCACGTACCTCCGGTACACGTCCCTGAACTCGTCGGGCACCCTCACCCGCCCGGTCTCGTGATCGAGAGCCGAGCCCTGAAGGTCGCCGATCCGGTCGGTGGGGACGATGACCTCCGAGGCGAAGCGGGAGAACTCCCACAGGATCGACTCCACCGTGGCCCGGTCCACGTGGCCGAACGCCGGGAGCCCGAGTATGTCGGCGAGGCCGGCCACCTCGAGTGCCTCGGTCAGGCAGCCGACCGGCGGGACGTAGCTCACCTCGCGACGGGGCTCGGGAATTCCGACGGCGCCGTGCCCTCTCCGGCACCCATATGCCGATAACCCGGGATCGTCGTCACCGCAGCGATCATAAGGTTGCCGCGGCAACCCCGCCACCGGCCCACGGGCGTAGCCTCCACCTCGGGTCCCGACGAGAACCGAGGTGGAGATGCCCCGGGTGGCAGGATGAGCGCGCCCACATGGGCCTGGTTCGCTGTCAGCGGGCTGATCGCAGCGCTCCTCGCCATCGATCTGGCGATGAACCGCGAGGGCCACGAGCCCGGACTCCGGCGCTCCCTCGCCGCGAGCGCCCTGTGGATCAGCGTCAGCGTGGCCTTCGGCGTCGTCCTCGGGCTCGCACAGGGATCGGTCGTCGCCACGCAGTACTTCGCAGGTTACCTGGTCGAGAAGGCGCTCAGCATCGACAACATCTTCGTCTTCGCGCTCCTCTTTCGCTCCCTTGCCGTCCCCCGGGGCCTCCAGCATCGGGTCCTCTACTACGGGGTGATCGGCGCGCTCGTCCTCCGGGCGGGGTTCATCGCCGCCGGGGCGAGCCTCCTCGAACGATTCAGCTGGGTCCTCTACTTCTTCGGCGCCCTCCTCGTCGTCACCGGCACCCGCATGCTACGCGGGCAGAGCAACGTCGATCCGGCGCGCAACATCGCGGTGAGGGCCCTCCGCAAGGTGGTACCGGTGACCCCGAACTACGTCGGAGGATCGTTCTTCGTCCGGATCGACGGGCGGTTGTTCGCCACCATGCTCCTCGTCGCCCTCGTGACCGTCGAGACGACCGACGTTCTCTTTGCCACCGACTCCATCCCGGCCGTCTTCGGGATCACCACCGACGTCTTCGTCGTCTTCACCTCCAATGCCTTCGCCGTCCTCGGTCTTCGCGCGCTCTACTTCGTCTTCGCCGACGCGATGGACCGGTTCTCCTACCTGCATTACGGTCTGGCGGCGGTGCTCGTCTTCATCGGGGTGAAGATGCTCCTCGCGTCGGTGGTCGACATCCCGGTGCTCGTCAGCCTCGGGGTCATCGTCGTGCTGATCGGTACGGCCACATTGGCAAGCGTCTGGCACGCCCGGGACAGCCAGGGCCCGCCCGGGTCCGCGCCGGCTGCATGAGGGCCTACGATCGTCGCGATGACCGGCGGACTGAACAGCGCTGCGGTGGCCCTCGCCGCGGAACGGTTGCGTCCCATCGTCCGCCGGACCCCGCTCGAACGGAGCGATCGGCTGTCGGAGGCGTTGGGAGTACCCGTGCTCCTGAAGCGCGAGGACGTGCAGCTCACCCGCTCCTACAAGGTAAGGGGCGCCTACAATCTCATCTCGTCCCTCACCCCCGAGGAGCGCCGGCTCGGTGTCGTCTGTGCCAGCGCGGGCAACCACGGTCTGGGCCTCGCCTACAGCTGCAGGGAGCTCCGGATCAGGGGTCGGGTGTTCCTCCCCACCAACACGCCCCGGCAGAAGCGTGAGCGCATCGTGGCCGTGGGCGGCCCTTGGGTCGAGCCGGTCATCGTCGGCAGCTCCTACGACGAGACCAGTGCGGCGGCGCTGAAGGACAGCGAGCACCGTGGCGCGGTGTACGTCCACCCTTTCGACGATCCGCGGACCATCGCCGGACAGGGAACGGTGGGGCTCGAGGTGGCGGAGCAGGAGAGCGCCATCGACACCGTGATCGTGCCGGTCGGCGGGGGCGGGCTGGCCGCCGGGATCGCCCTGTGGTTGAAGGACCGCCGCCCCGAGATCCGGATCGTGGGTGCCGAGCCCGCCGGGGCGGCCAGCATGGCTGCGGCGCTCGACCACGGCGGCCCCGTCCTCCTGCCGTCGGTGGACACGTTCGTCGACGGTGCGGCGGTCGGGCAGGTGGGATCGCTGACCTACCCGCTGGTCCGGGACCTCGTGGACGAGGTCGTCCAAGTCCCCGAGGGCGCCGTCTGCACCGAGATGCTCGACCTGTACCAGTCCGAGGGGATCATCGCCGAGCCGGCCGGCGCCTTGGCCAGCGCCGCCGCCCGGCAGAGCCTGCAACGGCGTCCCGAGGGCCCGTTGGTGTGCATCGTGTCGGGCGGGAACAACGACGTGAGCCGCTACGCCGAGGTAGTCGAACGCTCGCTCCTGTACCAGGGGCTCCGGCACTACTTCCTCGTGACCTTCCCCCAGGAGCCGGGCGCCCTCCGCACGTTCCTGAACGAGGTGCTCGTGCAGGGCGAGGACATCATCGTCTTCGAGTACGTGAAGAAGAACAACCGCGAGACCGGACCGGCACTGGTGGGCATCGATCTCAATCGGGCGGAGGACCTGGCCGGGCTGATGAAGCGTCTGTCGGCCAGCCGCCTCGAGACCGAGCTGGTCCCTCCCGGATCGCCTCTCTTCTCCTTCCTGTTGTGACCTGCGCCCTGTTGTGACCCGCGCCCTGTTGTGACCCGCGCCCTACGCTGCACGCCGTCGACCGGCGACAGGTGGCGCTCAGTGCGTCCCGGCCATGACCAGCGCTCCCAGCGCGGCAGCCATCGACAGGGGCACGACCACCGCCCCGATGAGGCTCGCCCGGGCGAGGGAGGGTCGAGCTCCCGCCGAGCGGGCGGCGCGCAGCCAGAGGACCCATGCGAGGGAACCGGTCACGAACAGGTTCGGACCCAGGTTGAGCCCCACCAGGAGCGCCTCGGGGTGGGTCGGCACCCGGGCGGCCAGCAGGGAGGCAGCGGGGAGGTTGTTGAACACCACGCTCGCTCCGGCGGCCACCACTGCCGTCGACCAGAGGTTGAGGTGCGAGAGCAGATCCGCGGGTCCGGACCACGCTCGCCCGACCGTGCCCAGCGCCACCGCCACTCCGAACAGGCCGATCAGCAACGGTAGGCCGAGCGCCTCGACCACCCTGGCCGGTCGCTCGCGACGGCCGGCCACTCGGACACCCACCGCCGTCAAGCCGACTGCGGCAACGGGAAGGGCCGGCGAGGGCACCGCGAGGACGAGGACGGTGGCGGCGAGCACCGCCGCCATCCCGACGCCCAGCAGAGGGCGTTCCGGCTTCGCCGCCACCTGCATCCGGGCGCGGAGCGAACGGCGCTCCATCATACCGACGACCGCGGCGGTCACCACGACCGCGGCGATCTCGGCGGGCGCCATCCGGGCGAGGAACCGGCCTCCCGAGAGGTGCAGGTGTCCGAGCACGATGAGGTTGGTGAGATTGGACCCCGGGAGCAACAGGGAGCTGGCGTTGGCAAGGAGGAGGGACCCGTAAAGGAGCGCCGTCTCGCCCCCGCCGCGGCGGCGCGCCGAGTACACCAGGACCGGGGTCACGAACGCGACGGCAGTGTCGAGGTTGAGGATCGCCGTAACGCCGGCCACCAGCACGACCGCTCCGGCGAAGAGCACGGGCCCGCGGGTGGCCAGGCGGGCCAGGCGGTGGCCTGCGGCCGAGAAAAGCTGGTCCTCTTCGGCGACGAGCCCGATGAGGAGCAGCCCGGCGACCAGCACGAACGGCGACCAGTCCTGGGCCGCCGCCGCCCGCGCGTCCCCGGGCCGAGCCGCCGCCGCGGCAGCAGCCCCCGCGCATCCGGCCGCGGCGAGGACCAGCCCCAGGCGGGACCCTCTCCGGGACCCGCCGAGCTCGGTGATCGAGACCGGCAGCGTCGCTACGGGCTGCCCGGCGGAGTGCACCGCTCCCCCGGGGAGGCCAGGGCCTGCGGCGATCGGGGGGTCGTCGGCACTCGGCGCGGTGATCGGGTCAGGCCGGTCGTCTGGTCCGGGGTTCGGTCAGGTGTGGTCCCAGCTCGTACCCGCAGACATAGGCGCCGTCGACCTTGTGCGCGACCCTCTCCACCCGGGCCTCGGGCAGCACCTCCTGCAGGAACTCGAGCTCGGTGCCGCAGGCCTCGCCGTACCGGGACGCCACCGCCCAGATGGCGCAGCTGTGCAACGTCACCCGATAGCTCTCGCCCGCGAGCTCGTCCACGTCGGTCATGTACCCCTCGGCGTCGAGGATCTCGGCCAGAAGGACCACCTTGTCGTGGAGGCTCTTGCCCGCCAGCCGGTCCCGGACCTGCTCGACCCGGCGGCGGCGGCGGCGCTCGAAAACGCGGGGAACGAGACCGGGGTCCTCCTGCTCGAGGTCGCCCAACAGCTCGACCGAGAGGTCCCCGGAGGACCTGGCAAAGAGCACCTCCCCCTGGTGGCTGCCGTGATAGACGTCAACCGGCCGGCCTGGCCGCCCCCGCTCCTGGCGCGAGACGACGAGATCGGCGGACCTGAGCACGGTGAGGTGCTGGCGGACGGCGCTCGGGGTGATCGACAGGTCTTCCGCCAGCTCGTCGGCAGACGCCTCCCCACGTCGCTTCAGCGCCACCAGGACGTGCCGCTGGGCCGACGACAGGTCGATCAGGGCCACCGGCACGCTTTCCACATGCACAATCTACCCTGCTCGGCTGCCTTGTGTGAGATAGGCAAGGTAGAACTTGTAAGATCTATCTGCCGGTGGACGAGGAGCCCTGTCCGGCTGCCACCCGGTCGGCGACGGCTACCGGTCCGACAAGGAGACGACGATGAGCGCCCACCAGATCACCAGGCACCTCGCGAGGGACGATTCACCATGACCGAGGTGTCGAGCCACGTCGACCGGCTGGCCAACCGAGAATACCAGTTCGGCTTCGTCACCGACCTCAACACCGACGTCGTCCCCCCGGGGTTGAGCGAAGAGGTCATCGCCCTGATCTCGGCGAAGAAGAACGAGCCGGAGTGGCTGCTCGAGTGGCGCCTCCGGGCCTACCGCCACTGGCTGACGATGGCCGAGCCCCGGTGGCAGAACGTCCACTACAGGCCCATCGACTACCAGGCGATCAGCTACTACGCCGCCCCGAAGCCGAAGCCGAGCGTGGCCAGCCTCGACGAGGTGGACCCCGAGTTGCGGGAGATGTTCGACAAGCTCGGCATCTCCATCGCCGAGCAGGAGCGGCTCAGCGGCGTGGCCGTCGACGCGGTCGTCGACTCGGTGTCGGTGGCCACGACGTTCAAGCACAAGCTGGCCGAGGCCGGTGTCATCTTCTGCTCGTTCTCCGAAGCGGTGCAGAACCACCCGGACCTGGTCCGCGCCCACCTCGGCACCGTGGTCCCCTACCGCGACAATTTCTTCGCCACCCTCAATTCCGCCGTGTTCACCGACGGCTCCTTCTGCTACATCCCCAAGGGCGTGCACTGCCCGATGGAGCTGTCCACGTACTTCCGCATCAACGCGGCCAACACCGGCCAGTTCGAGCGAACCCTCATCGTCGCCGAGGAGGGCTCCTACGTGAGCTACCTCGAGGGTTGCACCGCCCCGATGCGGGACGAGAACCAACTGCACGCCGCGGTGGTCGAGCTCGTCGCGTTCGAGGGCGCCCAGATCAAGTACTCCACCGTGCAGAACTGGTACCCGGGCGACGCCGAAGGCCGTGGCGGCATCTACAACTTCGTCACCAAGCGGGGACGGTGCGCCGGCGCCAACTCCAAGATCTCGTGGACCCAGGTGGAGACCGGTTCGGCCATCACGTGGAAGTACCCTGGCGTGGTGCTCCAGGGAGACAATTCGGTGGGCGAGTTCTACTCGGTCGCCCTCACCGCCAACCACCAGCAGGCCGACACCGGCACCAAGATGATCCACATCGGCAAGAACACCCGCAGCACCATCGTCTCCAAGGCCATCTCCGCCGGGCACGGGCAGAACACCTACCGGGGCCTCGTGAAGGTTCTCCGTTCGGCCGAGAGCGCCCGG
>DATKRB010000052.1:0-8935 GCA_035532415.1 Acidimicrobiales bacterium
CGGCTGGGCCAGGGACACGTCGAGCCCCATCTTGGAGGAGAGCAGCTCCGCACTCTCGCTCCTTGCGTAGCCGGGGCCCAGGCAGACGGCGGTGATATCGGCGGCTCGCAGCTCGTTGCCGATCCATCTCGTCATATGGACGATGGCCGCCTTGGTGGTCGGATAGGCCGCTCCGAGCCCACCCTGGCGAGGGAGTGGAAGGTCCCCCACCGGAACGTTGCCGTCGTTGGACCCCAGATTGACGATGAGACCTCCCCCTCGCTCCCTCATGAGAGGAGCAAACGCCTTCATCAGCCGGAACTGCACGTTGACGTTCAGATCGAACTGGGCCTGCCATGCCTCGGAGCTCATCTCCCAGAAGCTCTGGAAGACCTCGTCGCCGATGTACGCCGCATTGTTGACGAGGATGTCGACGCGGCCGAACACGGCCACGGTCCGCTCGCTCAGGGCCAAGAGGTCGGCGGGGTTCAGCAGATCCGCCTTCACCGTGAGCGTGGGCACGCCGAGAGCCTCCAGATCGCGCGCCGTCTCCCCGATCGTTCCCGCGATGTCGGACCGGGGTGCGTCGGTGCGGGCGGTCACCACGACACTTGCGCCGAGGTCGGCGAGCTCGAGCGCGATCGCCTTGCCGATTCCTCGGCTGGCACCGGTCACCACCGCCACCTTGTGCTCCAACAGTCTCGCGTTCGCCACGCAACCCCTCCCCCTGGTCGTCCCCGAGAGGTCCCCCCGGTGCATCGCGTCCGCGACGGCGCTCACCCTAGCGGGGTGTCCGGCCCACCGGCCCCGTCACCGGACGCCACCGGGTGCACCGGACCGGACGTGCCCACACCGGACGTGCCCGACGGCCAGGGACGAAGGTACCCTTGGACCCCGACGACCCCAGCCGTCTGTCCCGTCCATCCTCGCTCGCCCCGACACGATCGCCCTGACGAAGGAGACCCATGAACTACGAACGATTCTCGCCCGCGCTCCTCGTCGAGGAACGGGGCCCGGTCCGGATCATCACGATGAACAAGCCCGAGCAGCTCAATTCGATGTCGGACGACCTCCACCACGCGATCGGCGAAGTCTGGCATGAGCTGCTTTCCGACCACGAGGCCCGGGTTGTCGTCCTGACCGGGGCCGGCAGAGCCTTCTGCACCGGTGGGTACATGGCGAACTTCATCCGAAGCAATCAGGACCCGGTGATGCGCCGGCGCGATATCCGCCAAGCCGAACATCTGGCCAAAGCCATGATCGACTGCGACCTTCCCATCGTCGCGGCCGTCAACGGGCCTGCCGTGGGCCTCGGGTGCTCGCTGGCCGTGATGTCCGACATCGTCCTGATGGCCGACGATGCATGGTTTGCCGACACCCACGTGAACGTCGGGCTCGTCGCCGGAGACGGAGGAGCCGTGAGCTGGCCCCTCATGATGAGCCTCCTCAAGGCCAAGGAGTACATCTTCCTGGGTGACCGGATCCCGGCTGCAGACGCGGTGCAGCTCGGGCTCGCCAATCGGGTCTGCCCTCCGGACCGGCTGATGGAAGAGGCCCTGCTCCTTGCAGGTCGCCTGGCAGAGCAGCCGCAGCAGGCGCTACGGGACACGAAGCGGGCTCTCAACAAGCACCTCGAGCACGCTGCAGGCTTGGTCCTGAGCTTCGCTCTGGCTGCCGAGACCGAGTCGTTCGGCACCGAGGACGTCCGCAAGATCGCCGAAGGCTTCCTCGCGCGCAAGAAGGAGTGACGCCCTGCGGGCGCACGGCCCGGAGGCTTCCGACCGTCGCCTCCTCGCTGGCCTGGTACCGACTCCGGAGCGTTCGGGAAGATCGAGTCGGAGTGCGGGTGATCACACTCCCAGGCGATGATGTCGATGCCGACCTCGTCCCGCACCCCGAGGGCCGCGGGGTCGGCGTCCCGCCCGGACGCCCGACCCCTCGCGTGGACCGGCGCCAGCCGCAGCTAGCTACCATGGGCGGCGTGCACGGGAGAGCTCAGGTCCCGTCGGAGGAGGAGATCGATGAAGTACCGCAAGCTCGGCCGTACCGGCCTCGACGTGTCCGCGGTGTGCTTGGGCTGCATGAGCTTCGGTGCCCCCGACCGCGGCGGCCATCCGTGGTCACTCGACGAGGAGACGAGCCGGCCGTTCATCCGCCAGGCGCTCGAGCTCGGCATCAACTTCTTCGACACCGCGAACGTCTACTCCGCCGGGTCGAGCGAGGAGATCGTAGGCCGGGCCCTTGCCGCTTACGCCGATCGCGATGACGTGGTGATCGCCACCAAGGTCCACGGACCGATGCGGAAGGGGCGCAACGCCGGAGGGCTCTCGCGTAAGGCCATCATGACCGAGGTCGACCACAGCCTCCGCCGGCTGGGCACCGAGTACATCGACCTTTACCAGATCCACCGCTGGGACCCCCGGACGCCGATCGAGGAGACGATGGAGGCCCTGCACGACGTGGTGAAAGCGGGGAAGGCCCGTTACATCGGTGCCTCTTCGATGTGGGCCTGGCAATTCAGCAAGGCGCTCCACGTCTCCGAGCAGCACGGCTGGACCCGGTTCGTGAGCATGCAGGACCACTACAACCTCCTCAACCGCGAGGAGGAACGTGAGATGCTGCCCCTTTGTGTCGAGGAGGGGATCGGGGTCATCCCGTGGAGCCCCCTCGCCCGCGGCCGTCTCACCCGCGCCTGGGACGACGTCACCGAGCGGTCGCAGACCGACGAGTTCGGGCGCCGGCTGTACGGCGTGACCGAGGCCGACAGGGCGGTCGTCGACCGCGTCACCCACGTCGCCGGCCAACGGGGCGTCCCCCGCGCCCAGGTGGCGCTGGCCTGGATGCTGTCGAAGCCGGGGATCACGGCTCCGATCGTCGGCGTGACGAAGCCCCACCACGCCGAGGACGCGGCTGCCGCCGTCGACCTCGATCTCTCGGACGAGGAGGTACGGCTCCTCGAGGAGCCGTACCTGCCCCACCCGGTGGCCGGGTTCGCCTGATCGGCTCACCTCATCTGGATGATGAGGCCGGCAGGCTCCGGGCGTAATCTGAGCCGAGTCGGACCGCCGTGAAGGCGGCATCGGTCGACTCCGTCAGATCGACTGATGGAGGGGGATCTCACCTGATGACGACGCCCGTCGACCCGTTTTCCCTCCTGCGGACGCGCAGGTATGTCGTGCTCCTGATCCTCGCGGCGATCCTCGGGGTACCGATCTCCGCCGCGGCGTACTACTTCCTGTGGCTCGTGGACCGCCTTCAACCGTGGACCTACACGAGCCTGCCGGACACGCTGGGCTTTCACGGTGAGCCGGTGTGGTGGCCCGTCCTCCCCCTCTTCGTCGCGGGATTGCTCGTGGCACTCACCATCCGCTACGTGCCGGGCCACGGAGGCCATTCACCGGTCGAGGGGTTCAAGGCGGGGGGGGCACCCTCGCCCGTCGAGCTTCCCGGCATCCTCATCGCCGCGCTGGCCTCCATCGGACTGGGAGCCGTGATCGGCCCCGAGGCTCCCCTGATCGCCCTCGGGGGCGGGCTGGCAGCACTGGTCGTCTGGCTGGCCAAGCGGGACAGCCCGGCCCAAACCGTGGCGGTGGTGGGAGCAGCCGGCAGCTTCGCCGCCATCAGCGCCCTCCTGGGATCACCGCTCATCGGAGCGTTCCTGTTGATGGAGGCGGCAGGGCTCGGGGGCCCGATGCTGACCGTGGTGCTCCTGCCGGGGCTCCTCGCGGCCGGGATCGGCTTTTTGATCTTCATCGGCCTCGACTCGCTGACCGGGCTGGGGACGTTCTCGTTGGCGATTCCCCAATTGCCCCACTTCGCCCATCCGAACGGCGCGGAGTTCGCCTGGGCGATCGTCATCGGCGTCGCCGCCGCCATCGTCGGCAACGGGATCGGCTGGCTCGGCCGCCTCCTACGGGCCCACGTCGAGCCCAGGATGCTCCTGCTCACCCCGGTCGTGGGCGCGGCGATCGCAGGCCTGGCCATCGCCTACGCCGAAGGCACGGGGAAGAGCACCTCGGACGTGCTCTTCTCGGGACAGGCGGCGCTACCGAACCTGATCCACAACGCCGCCGACTATCCGGTGGGCGCCCTTGCGCTCCTCGTGGTCTGCAAGGGGCTCGCCTACGGCGCGTCGCTGAGCAGCTTTCGGGGCGGTCCGATCTTTCCCGCGATGTTCATCGGTACGGCGGGCGGCCTCGCGCTGTCTCATGCTCCCGGCCTGCCGCTCGTTCCGGCCGTGGCCATGGGGATCGGGGCGATGTGCGCGGCGAGGCTCCGGCTGCCACTGACGTCCGTGCTGCTGGCCAGCCTGCTGTTGGCGTCGGACAGCCTGGCCGTCATGCCGCTCGTCATCGTGGCGGTCGTCGTGTCGTTCGTCGTATCGACCTGGTTCACGCCCACCCCGAACCCGGCCCCCGCACCGGCTCCGTCCGACGCCGCGACACCCGGGGTCGACGGCAAGGCCCCATCCGCGGAGCCGTCGGCGGCCGCGACCTGAACCCAGGTGGGTCCGGCTCACGCCGGAGCGCCGAAGTAGTCCGCCCAGGCCATGAGGGGCACGATCCGGGCCAGCAGCGCTATCTCCTCGTACGTGGGCTGTGCGACGGTGTCGTCGATCTCGGAGACGGCGAAGGAGAGCTCCTCGTCCATCCCGGCTGGGGCATCACCCGCCAATTCCGAATAGTGGCCCTCGATGACCGTGCGGCGGAGCTCGGCGAAGCGGCTGCGGCGGCTTCGTTCGAGATAGGTCCTCAGCTCTCCGTGCTCCTCGATGACCCGCTCCACCCGCTCCCGGAGGGCACGCTCGCAGGCGACCGGGGTGCTCAGAGGGGGCGTGCCTTCCACATAGGGCATGAGGGGATCCCGCACGTCCTCCGCCAGCACCTCCATGAGCTCGCGTTGGCGGGCGCGCATCGACAGGAGCGCGTCGTCGGAGAATTGCCGGAACAGGTCCCGGTCACTGCCCGATCGGGCTTCCGTGTGCATGTGGTGACCTCCTGGTTCCTCGGCGTGGCCGCCGAACTGGTAACCGTCTACCAAGGGGCCCGCCTCAACGAAAGGGCCAAAGGTCCGTTTCGGTCAGGCTCAGACGAGCCGCCGGCGCAACCGCCAGGTCGCCAGGGACAGGAAACCCGTGGCGAACGCGGCCAGCACGAGCAGCTGGGGCGTGATGGACGCGATGGTCCCGTGTTGGGCGAGAAGACGGGTCCATGCGTCGACGGCCCACGCATGGGGGGTGAAATGGCCCACGAGACGCATCGTGGGGCCCACGATGGACAGCGGCCACATGCAGCCACCCAACATGGCGAAGGCGATGCCGAGGGCCGGGCCGATAGCCGTGGCCTGCTCGGGTGTGGAGAACAGCGTGCCGGCGAGCATGCCGGCGCCGGCGCCGACCAGCGCCCACACGCCGACGAGCGCGGCGGCGGCGAGCGGATCGCCCCACGACACCCCGAACGCCAACGCCCCGATGGCGATGATGAGCATCGCCTGGGCCAGGGCGATGGCGACGAACCCGAGGGCCTCTCCGGCGACCACTGCTCCGCTGGTCACGGGCCCGGCCAGCATCCTCTCGTACAGACCCAGCCTGCGATTGGTGATGATCAGGGCGCTTCCGATCACCGCGTTCAAGAAGACGAACAGCACCAGCATGGTGGGTGCCGAATAGCTGAAGCCCTCGGGGAGCGTGGTCAATCGGGTCCCGGCCTGCCGGGAGACCACTGCCACCGCAGGCACGGTCGTGGCCAGTTGGCCCGCCCGGACCATGGTGGAGCCGAACTCCCCGCCGGCCTGTTCGGTTGCGAATCGTGCAGCCTGCACCTGCCCGGCATATCGGGCCAGAACGGACTGCATGGCGGTAGCCGCCGCCTGCTGCGTCGGGTTGGCCGGCTCGGCCACCAGACCCACCTTCACCTCGCCGTGCCCCTCGATCGCCTGGTCCATGCCGGCCGGCAACACCAGCCCTGCCTGCACCGTCGATCGGCGGACCGCTGTCTCGAGGGCGCCGGCCGTCGGGAATCGGCGAACGTCGATGCCCGGCGTTGAGGACAGCATCTCGGTGAGCTGCCGGCCCGCGGTCCCCGAACCGCTCTCCACCACGCCCACCCGGAACGTCGAGAAGCCGCGTACCGACGCCCCGATGATCAGGATCACCATGATCGGCATGACCACGATGAAGAACAACGAAAGTCGATCGCGCAGCACCCGGCGGACCGACACCGCCAAGATGGTCAGCACGCTCATCGCTCGAGGACCCGGGGTGCGAGGACGGCGACCACCGCGGCGGCGGCGACCGTGTAGGCGAGGATGGCCGCGATCGGCACGACGGCGACGGCCAGGCCGCCCCCGGTGGTGGCCAGGTCGGTGTAGCCGCGCAGGGCCCAGCCGTTGGGAGTCAGAAGGGCGAGGCGTTGCATGATCGACGGGGTGACCGACACGAACACGAAGTTGCCACCCAGGAGAGCCAGTCCGAAGATGACGAACGAGGAGATGCCTTCCGCCTGCCGTTGCGTCCGGGCCACCACGATGACCAGGGCCGTGGTGACCGTGACGGCCAGCACCATCGCCAGCGAGAGCGATGCGGCGGCCAGGGGATCCCCCCAGTCCGCACCGAAGGCGAGGGTGGTCACGGCGATGATGATGCCGAGGCTCGCGACCCCGAAGACGAAGGCGGACAGCACCTTGCCGAGGAGGACGCTGATCGGGCGCACCGGGGCCGCCAGGATGCGCTCGAGCATGCCCTGGTCACGGTCGACGAAGAAGCTTCGGGACGTGAAGCTGACCGTGAACAGCAGGAAGAAGATGGCCATCGCCGGGGCGTAGTAGCTGGCGGTCTTGAGCTCTTTCGCCCCGAATGCCCGTTCGACGGTCTGCACGGGCAGGGTCGGGCGGGTGGCGGCCAGGGCGGCCGAGGCGGCGGCCGGTGACCGGCCGCCGGCCACCGCCAGGGCCACACTGAGCCTGTCGGCGTTCACCTGGGCCACGAAGGACTGGGCGATCGACGAGGTGATCTGAGCCGCCGGCGCGTTGTTCACGTTGGTCAACGTGGTCAGTGGCAGTGGTCGGGCTCCGCTGATCGATGCGGTGAAGCCGGGCGGGATGACCATCGCCGCCCCGGTATGCCCGGCCCGGACGGCGGCCGATGCCGCCGCTTCGGAGGTCTCGGGCACCACGGTGACCAAGTCCTCGAGTGCGGGGCTGCGCAGGGCGTCCACCAGCCCGGCAGCCGCGGCCCCATGGTCCGAGTTGACGACGCCGAGGGTGAGGTGGATGGTCTCGGTCCCGCTGAACGCCAGGCTCATCAGCGCGGCGATCACGAGGGGGGCCACGACCCCCAAGATGATGGCGGAACGGTCGCGTATCCGTTGACGGAGGTCCTTCTCGGCGATGACCAGGGCCGGAAACGCCATACCGGTCCCGCTAGTCGCGCAGCGCGGTGCCGGTCAGATGCAGGAACACCGCCTCGAGATCGGGCTCGACGACATCGACGCTGCTCACCCGGATCCCTGTCCGCTCCGCCGCTTCGAGCACTGCCGGTAGCAGCTTGCGGCCGTCGTGCACCAGTAACTGCACATGGCGGTCGGCCACCGCTGCCCCGTCGACACCGTCGAGATCGCGGCAGGCGCTGGCCAGTAGGTCGAGGTTCCCCGTGGCCCCGAGCTCGATGCGATCACGCTCGCCGAGCCGGTCGACGAGGTCTCGGCGGGTCCCTTCCGCAACCAGCCGACCCTGATCGACGATCCCGACCCGATCGCACACCCGCTCGGCCTCTTCCATGTAGTGGGTGGTGTAGACGACGGCCATCCCGAGCTGGCCGAAGGTCTGGACCCGCTCGAGGATGGCGTGGCGGCTCTGCGGGTCGACTCCCACCGTCGGCTCGTCGAGAACCAGAAGCACCGGGTGGTTGAGGAGGCCGGCAGCGATGTTGAGGCGCCGTTGCATCCCCCCGGAGTACGCGCTCAACCGCTCCTTGGCCCGGTCCCCGAGGTTGGTGAGCTCGAGCGCCTCGTCGACCCGCTCGTCGAGGAGATCGCTGCCGAGGCCGAACAGCCGTCCGAGGAAGCGGAGGTTCTCCCGACCGGTGAGGTCCGGGTAGAGCGCGATGTCCTGTGGGACGTAGCCCACCTGCGCCTTGGCGGCCAGGCTCCCGGCCGGGTGACCGGCGATGCGCACGGTCCCGCGGTCGGGGTGGAGCAGTCCGCACACCATCTTGATCGTGGTGGTCTTTCCGGCCCCGTTGGGACCGAGCAGGCCGTAAATCTCCCCTGGGGGGATCGAGAACGAGACGTCGTCGACTGCGACGGGTCGCCGAACCGCCGGGTGAGGCCCACGACCTCGAGGATCGGCCCTGGTGCCGCGCCGTTCTCCGCCGGGGTCATACCAGGAGCGTGACGGAACGGCCATCCGGGATCCAGAGTCGAAGGGCCCCTTTGCCGCCGCCGGCCTCCTCCGCGGTTCCCCCGGCGGCGCGAGAGCTGGCGGAGCTCAGCGATCGTCTCCTTCTTCGCCCTGTCGACGCCGATCCTCGGCCGGCTCAGGAGCGGACGAGGCGCGCCACGACGATGCCCTTGGCGTACCGGGATGCCATCCGCAGCGGGCTCCACGTCATGCCGAATGTCGTCCGGTCGACGACCAGCTCGGCGCGGACGCTGACGGCATCGGGGGCGGCGTCCTCGATCCGAGCGGTGAACTCGAGCCGCTCGCTCTGCCCGGCGGCTTCGACCGTCGCCTGACAGGCCAGGGCGCCGTCGGCGGGCCTGGCGCCGGTCACCGTCACGATGACCTGCGGGTGGTGCTCGACGTCGAAGAAGTCGGCAGAGCGCAGGTGTTTGTCACGTTGCCTGTTCCTCGTGTCCAGCGACGCGGCATCGATCCTGAGCTGACCGGACACAGCCCCATCCGCAGCGACGGTGCCTTCCCCCTCGATCCGGTCGAACCTGCCGTGCACGGTGATCGC
>DATKRB010000053.1:0-31360 GCA_035532415.1 Acidimicrobiales bacterium
TGATCAGCGCCCGGAACCTCGAGAGGGTTGCGCTGCGCCAATCATCGAGGTCGGCGAGCATCGCATCGATCACCTGCGAAGGGGATTCGTCACTCATCGAACGGCTCTTCCAATCTCGTCACGTCAATGTGGTCGGCACACGCCCCGACAGGACCTGCTCAAGAGGATCTCCGAGGCGGCTGCGGCCAAGGGTATCGAGTGGGAACTGGCGAGGTCGGGTGGCCGGCACGACATCTTCCGCCTTGACGACTCGGTGCAGGTATCGGTGCCCCGGTCAGGGCAATCCTGAAGGCGGCAGCCCCCGAGCTTGGAGAGGAGTGGTGGCGATGAAGACGTTCACCGTGACGGCCACGGTACGCATGACGGGGCGGTCCGCCGGCCAGCCTGACCACCAGGGGTGCCCCCTATCCGCAGTCGGCCGGTACCCGCTGGACCGTGGCAGAAGTGCCGATCTGGAGCGGTACTCCCAGCCTGGGGTCTGCCGTTATGGCGCGCCGTTCGGTGCTGCCCTGTGAACGCCGATCGATCCCTGCCGAATCGGTGGTGGCCGGCGCCGTCTTGCCGAGGCCGTCCGCCCGTTCTTGTGTGCGTCGAAGCGTCGAGGTGCCCGCCACTCACGCCTGCCGGCGTCGGCGGCCGTTGCATATCTTGACATGCACGCAGCAACGTGTAACTGTTTATCTATGATGATAGATAAACAGAGTCCATGCGGAGCGGGCGTCCCGTCGTCGCCGGTCGTCTTCCGGCTCGATCCCCGCTCTGGTGTGCCCACCTACCTTCAGCTCGTCCACCAGGTCGAGCACGCGCTGCGGCTCGGCCACCTGCGAGAGGGGGATCAGCTTCCCCGAGTGAAAGACATCGTCGCATCGCTCTCGATCAATCCGAACACGGTGCTCAAGGCCTACCGAGAGCTCGAGCACAAGGGCATCGCTGGGGGACGGCCGGGTCAGGGGACCTTCATCGAGGCCGTGCCCGAGGTGGTCGGTCTCGAGCACCTGACCAGGCTGCGAACAAGTCTCGCCAAGGGTTGGCTGACCGACGCGACCGCTGCCGGACTCGATGAGGAGTCGATCGTCGCACTTTTCATGAGCGTGCTGCGGGATTTTCGCGACCGGGCTGAGCCGAGCCGCGCCGAGCGCAGCTCCCGGTCGCTCGCTTCGCGCCGTTCGAGATCGGGGGTCGCATGAACGTCCTCGAGACAAGTGGGCTCGGCAAGCGCTATCGGAGCACCTGGGCACTTCGTGAGTGCAACCTCGCAGTGCCGGCCGGCCGGATCGTTGCCCTTGTCGGTCCGAACGGAGCAGGTAAGACCACCTTGCTGCACTGTGCCGTCGGCCTCATCCCACCGACAACCGGCAGCATCACCGTGCTCGACGGCTTCGCGGCGGGATCACCGGGCGCGCTGGAATCGATCGCCTTCGTCGCACAGGACGCCCCGCTGCACCAGCACCTCTCGGTGCAAGCGATGCTCAGCGTCGCGGCCGGCCTGAACACCCGCTTCGATGAGCCCGAGGCGATTCGCCGCCTCACTGCGCTCGGGATCCCGCACGACCGAAAGGTTGCCAGGCTCTCCGGCGGCCAGCAGGCCCAACTGGCGCTCACCCTCTCCGTGGCGCGCAGCCCATCCCTGCTCGTCCTCGACGAGCCACTCGCGCGTCTCGACCCGCTCGCGCGCCACGACTTCATGGCGCACGTCATGGCGACGGTGGCCGAGCAGGAGATGTCAGTGCTGTTCTCCTCCCACGTCGTCTCCGAGCTCGGACGTGTAGCCGACTACCTCGTCGTGCTCGCGAGCGGCCGGGTGCAGATGGCGGGCGACATCGACGAGCTTCTCGCCAGTCACATGCTGCTCAGCGGTCCAGCCGACGACGCCGAGCGCATCGCTCGCCGCTTCCCAGTCGTTCAATCGGTCGGCGCGGGTCGTCGAGTCCAGATGCTCGTCCGCGTCGGACGCCCGTCGGATCAACCCGGGAGCACCGAGACGCTCGATGCCGGTTGGGAGCGCGACGAGGTCTCCCTCGAAGAGCTCGTGCTCGGCTACCTCCGGGACCCCGCCGCATCGATGCTGCCAGGGCCAATGGGCCAGCTGCCCGACGATGCCCGAGAGTTGGCGCGGTGACGACCCTTGCTCCCGCTCACCTGCCGCGCACTCGCGAGGCGGGCGAACATCGCGTCCCCTGGCAGTCGATCGCCCGGGTGAACTGGCTCCAGAACCGCGGCACGCTCCTCTCGCTCGCACTGCTGGGCGTCGCCTTCGCGGCCGCGATCGTCATCGGCGAATCGACGATCCAGTCACCATATGCCAGCTACGTCGCACACGGCTGCAGTGCACATCCCGCTCAAGTCGCGTGTGTCACGACCGCGTTCGCGAACAACCAGACGTTCTTCTCGAATCTCGTAATCGCACTTCGCGTGATGCCGGTGGCGATCGGTGTGTTTGTCGGGGCCCCCCTGTTCGCCCGCGAGCTCGAGTCGGGGGCGTTTCGCTTCACCTGGACACAGTCGGTCGGACGGACCCGCCACATCGCGCTCAGCCTTGCGGTTCTGGCGCTTCCAGTCGCGGCGATGACAGCAGTGCTCGGTTTACTCCTCAACTGGTATGCCCATCCCTTCGAAGTCGTCGGCATCGAAAGTCAGTGGGAGTCGGGACTGTTCGAAGCCGGGCCGCTCGTCGCCGCCGCATGGTCGGTCTTCGCGCTCAGCCTCGGGGCCCTCCTCGGGATGGCGATCCGACGCACGGTCGCGGCGATGGCCGCGACCGCTGTACTCGTCGGCGGGCTCGCCGTCGCCTCCTACGTCGAGTTCGTGCACCACCTGCTTGCCATCGCGCCGATCGCGACGACACGCCTCGCTCCAGATGGTGCCGCAACCGGCCTGCTCAACATCCCCGCCTACCGGAATATCGGTCCGCCGGGCGCCTGGTATGTCGCCGGCTGGTTCACCGGTCCCCATGGGCAGACGCTCTCAGAGAACGCCTCCTTGCACCTCGAAGGCCGGTTCTACGGCTGTTGGACGACGAAACGCACGAACGGTGAAGTCGGCTGTGTGATGCACTGGCTCTCGTCGCACGGATACACCTACTGGTTGAGCTACCAACCCACCGGGCGCTTTTGGGACTTCCAGGCGGTGGAGGTCGTCGTGCTCGTCGTGCTGGCCATCGCCTTCGCTCTGTCCACACTGCGCCTGGCTCGCTCTGGCCGCCCGTAGCGCATGGCGTCGGCGAAGATCTCACCTTGCCGGAAGGTTCCGCTACAGCCGGGCTGAGGGCAACATCTCGATCCATCTTGTCCACGATCCGATGCTGCTCGGCACGCCCGATGCCTCGCACCGAACGGCGGGCAGAATCCGGACTACCCTCAAGCCCGGACGAAGAGGCGGACCCACATACGCCCGAGCCAATCGGCGAAGTGCTCGTTGGTCCAGCCCCGTTCGTTCACGAGTCGGTGCCAGAGCATGCCGTCGGTCATCGACCAGATGATGTCGCGGCACTCCTCCTCTGACACCGCGAGTTGTCCGGTGTTCGCGACCTCGGCCGCCATCACGGTCATCCCGACGAGGCGCTGGCGACCCATCTCCTCCAGCATGGCTGCGGCCACTGGGTCGGCCCCGGCGGCCGACTGCACCATCAGTTGGAAGGGCGCGATCCGCTGGGCGGTCTGGGTCGAGAAGGAGGCGTGGAGCATGAGGCGCTTCGCGAGGTCGGGCTCGAAGCGGATGGCCAGTACCTCGGGCCGCTCGTGGAAGGCGATGTCCTTGTCGTCGCCGCCGACGGTGAGGTCCCAGGCCTTGTGGAGCAGCGTCGCCTTGTTGGCGAAGGCGGCGTAGATCGTTTCGACTGAGACGCCGGCGGCGCGGGCGATGCCGGCCATGGTGGTGCGGCCGTAGCCCTGCTCGATGAACAGGTCACGCGCCGCTCCCACGATGGCCGAACGGGTCTCGTTCGCCTGTGCTCGGCGGCGGGACGAGTCGTACGGCCGGCGCTTGACCGCTTCCTCCAATTTTGATACACCTTCCCTATATTGTTTACAGAGCTACTGTAGCAAACTTGGGAGGACGACATGACGGACAGCATGGACCTCGCACAGGCATGGACCGCCGTGGCGGAAGCGTGGGACGCGAACGTGGACGACGTCGACGGGCACTCGGTCGAAGCCACCGCGGCGCTCCTCGATCGCGTCGGCTTGCAGCCCGGTGACCGGGTGCTCGAGCTCGCGGCGGGGCCCGGCAGCCTCGGCGCCACCTGGTCGCAGCTCGTCGGGCCGACCGGCAGCGTCGTCGTGAGCGACATCGCCCCCGGCATGGTCGACGTTGCCCGGCGCCGAAACTCGGCGCTCGGCAACGTCGAGACTGCGGTCATCGACGCGGGGGCCATCGACCGGCCCGATGGCTCCTTCGATGTCGTGGCCTGCCGCATGGGGTTGATGTTCACGCCCGATCCCTCGGTCGCGTTCGCCGAGATCCTTCGGGTACTCCGTCCGGATGGCCGGTTCGGCGCGCTCACTTGGGGCGGCATCGAGCACAACCCCTGGATGACTTGCGTCGGCATGGCCGCCATGGCGAACGGCCTCGTGAGTGGCGGTCCCCCGGTCGGCCCCGGCGGCATCTTCTCGCTCGGGGATCCGGTCGGGCTCGAGACGCTGGCGAAGGATGCCGGGTTCGTCGACGTGGCGATCGAAGCGATCGCCATCACGTTCCGGGCCGACACGGTTGACGCGCACGTCGAGCGGGTCAGCTCGCTGGCCGGTCCACTCGCGACCGTGCTGCGGGCTGCCTCGCCCGACCAGCTTGCGGCTCTCCGCCGCACCGCAGCCAACCTCGCCGCTCCGTACCTCACCTCCGATGGCCTCGAGATCCCCGGGCAGGCTCTCCTGGTGTCCGGCCGACGCTGAGCCGATTGCACCATGGCAGGACCGCGCCCGACCTGTCCTCGATCGCGGAGCCGTCGCCACCGGCCGCTCGTGGCGTCATCGGCTCGGATCAGCCGATGACGCCACGAGATCGGAAGTCGGCGATCTTCTCGGCGGGGAGACCCAGCTCTTCGAGCACCGCGTCCGTCTGTTGGCCGATGCTCGGCGCACCCCCGGCCCGAGTGGTCGAGCGGGAGAAGCGCACGAGGGGCTCGAGGCGTGAGTGCCGGTCGAGAACCGGATGCATGACGTCGGTGACCAGGTTGAGCGCGCGGCCGAGACCGTCGTCGTCCATCAGGACGGCATGGGACGGGCCGGCGGCGACCGACACGCACGCAACGTCGGCACCGGCCATGATCGACTCCCACTCGTCGGCAGGCCGCAGGGCAAAGGCGGCAGCGAGCACTGTGGCCAGTGCGTCGTCATGCTCCCGACGGCCTTGGGCCGTCACGAACCGTGCATCCCCCGTGACGGCCGGCTCCCCGATGGCCGCGGTCAGCGCCGCCCAGTCGCTCGCCGTGGCAGCGAGGAACACCCAACCGTCGGCGGTCTCGTAAAGGCGGTAGAGAGCCCCGAGGCCGTGGAGCTGCGGGTCGGGGGCGGGAACCGGAATGCGTCCCTCGTACTCGATCGCGTCGTCGGAGAGCACATGGCTCATGGTCGAGAGCATCGAGGTGCGCGTTGCCTGTCCCCCCTGGCCCCGCTCGCGGGCCACGAGGCCGAGCAACAATCCCGTGGCGACGGCGATCCCCGAGAACCCGTCGGCATGGCCGACCGTGAGGTTGGCGGCGGCCAGGCGGGTCGCGCCGGCCTTCACCTCGTCGAGCGTGAGACCAGGATGCTCGGGGATTCCCGAACCGACGTTCCGTCGGGCCATTCCCGAACCGGCGCCTATGGTCGGCGCGTACGCCGGGCGATGGGCGTACGGCCCGTCGGTTCCGAAGCCGGGAGCGGAGTGGTAGATGATCTCCGGGTTCAGCGCCCGCAGCGAAGCCTCGTCGAGGCCGACGCGCTCGGCCACCCCGGCCCTGAACGTGACGAGGGCGAGGTCGCATCCCTTGACTATCTCGCGGACCAGATCCCGGCCCTCGGGGGTATTGAAGTCGATGGCGACACTCTCCTTGCCGAGCAGCACCTTCACGGCACCGATCTCGGGCATGGGCAGCTGCCAGCGGATCGGATCGCCGTCGAGCTGCTCGATCTTGAGCACCCGGGCCCCGAGGTCGGCCAGCAGCGTGGCACCGAAAGGACCGGCGAAGAAGGTGCCGAGCTCGAGGATGGTGACGCCGGCAAGGGGCAGATCGGGCCGGGTCGTGGCCTCCGGCCGGCGCGCCAGGGCCTCGTGCGTCGGAGCGACCCCGCGCCGGACCGAACCCCACGCCCACCCCCGGGCGCGGAGCTCCTCGCCGTGTTCGTCGAGATCAGGGCTCGGGCGGTCGGCCCGCCCGGGCGTCCGGGACATTCCCACGAGGGGAGCGGGTTGGCGGATGGTGCCGTATCTCGGATCGGCGACCTCCACGACCTGTCGATCGTGGAGCAGCTGAGGGTGGGACAGCAGCTCGTTGCCGCTTCGGAATACCTCGGCGAAGACGTCGGGGTCCTGGTCGAAGACGTCATCCCACTGCGCGAGCGTCCGTGCCCGGATCGCCTGCAAAGCTCGGTCGCGGAAGGCGCTCCGGCGCCCCAGGTCCTCGTCCTCCCATGCCCGGTCCCACTCGGGACCGTCGAGCTCGACGGCGCGCAGGAACGCCGCGAACAACTTCGGGGTCGCCTGGGAGAACTGGAGCCATCGGCCATCGGCCGACAACCCGATCATGAGGGCGTACGCCATCCAGCTGTTGGGGACCTGAGTCCGGGGGTCCACCGGCGGGACCTCGGCGAAGGCCTCCGAATAACGCAGGGCGACCAACCGGACCATCCAGTTGAAGACGTCGTGGGCGGCGATGCCCTGCACGAGGGTGGTGTCGACCCGTTGCCCCAGACCGCTCCGCTCCCGCTCGAACAGCGCGGCGAGGATGCCCTGAAGCGCGAGCTGAGCCGCGCTGAACGAGCAGTAGGCCACCGACGGGAAGGCAGGACCGGGCCGGTCCACGAGCACCCCGAATTGGTCGTAGGCCCCGATCTTGGCCATCACGATCCCCTCGTAGGCCTTCAGGCGGGCGAGCGGGCCATGCCGCCCGAACCCGGTGACCGAGGCGTACACCAGCCCGGGAGCGACCGCTGCCAACTGCTCGTAACCGAGCCCCCAACGCTCGACCACACCCGGGCGGAAGGCTTCGAACACGACGTCGGCGTCGCCGGCGAGCGACGCCGCGACCGCACGCGCGGACGCCTCGTGCAGGTCGAGCTCGATGCTCTTGGAGCCTCTCGACCACGCCGGCCAGGCAGCGGCCGCCCGAAGGGGGCTCCCGGCCACGGGTTCGACGATGACGACCTCGGCCCCGTTGTCGGCCAGGAATTGCGCAACCAGGGCACCGACGAGGGACGGCGAGAGGATCAGCGCCCGCAGGCCCCGGAGGGCCCCTCCGGGCGGCGGTTCCTGCCTCGTCGGGTCGCCAACAAGGCCGGTCCCCGTGTCTCCCGACGTCACACCGCGCCAGGGGATCTCGGGCACCGGCAGGCACTCACCTCCCGGCTCAGGCCTTGTCGGCCGGGAGCCGGACGTGGGGGAAGAGCTCTTCGAACGCACCCGTCCGGATCCTGCGGCTGGCCTCGTCGGGGATGTCGTCGAACAGCTCGTGCAGAGTCTTCTGGGTGTGACCGAACGTGCCCTCGAGGTGAGGGTAGTCCGAACCCCACATCACGTTCTCGTAGCCCATGTACAGGTGGGCCTGCACGGCGCTCGCCTCGTGCTGGAACGAGCAGTAGACCTGCTCGAAGAGGATCTCCTTGGGCGAACGGGAGAGCGTCGGTCGCACGAACATGGCGTGCTGGCGGTAACCCTCCTCCATCCGGTCGCCGAGGAACGGCACCCAGCTGGCGCCACCCTCCGAGATCAGCACCTTCAGGCCGGGGTGGCGGTCGAGCGCCCCCGAGGCCACCATGAGCATGGCTGCGCGCTGCCCGCTGTAGGTGGAGTTGGTGTAGTTGAGGACGGCTCCCCCCGGTCCCCGGTACATGGTGTGCTCACCGGGGTCCCCGCCGATGTGGAAAGCCGCCACCATCTCGAGGTCCTCGAGCGTGGCCCACAGCGGCTCCCACTCGCCGCTGTTGAGGAGGGGCATGCTCGAGGTGTCGGTGGCGGAGTTGGGGTTGGCCGGTGTGGGCATCGACACGGCGTACAGACCGAGCTCGCGGGCCCGGGCGGCGCATTCGACTGCGTCGTCGACGTCGAGCAGGGGGATCGAGGCCACCGCGACGAGACGGTTCGGTGCAACACCCTGGATCTCCGACACCTTCCATTCGTTCTCGGCCTCGGAAGCGGCCCGGATCAGGGCGCGGTCGTTGATCGACTGCTCCCAGAGCCCGAGCGAGGAGTAGACGACCTCGCCCCAGATTCCCTCTTGGTCGAGGTCGGCCAGCCGGGCCTGCAGGTCGCGGGCACCCGGCGGACGGCTGCTGAGCTCGCTCATCGACAGCCCGTCCACCTTTTTGGTGGCGATCTTCGGCAGCTCGCGGCGGAACGACTCGCCGTCGACGTGGACGATCTCGGTCGCCCCGTCCTCGGATCTCTCGCTCCACGGCATCCGGCTCGCCAGGTCCGGCGGCAGGATCTCGTTCCAAAGGCCCTCGGGCTCGATGAAGTGCGAGTCCCCCGAGTGGGCCCAGATCTTCTCCTCGCTCACGTGCTCCCCTCCTCGAGCCGGCGACGGGCGGCCGCGCGACGCTCGGCACCTCGCCCACCCATTCTTTCAAAACACAGTTTTCATTCTACCCCAAATCGGCCGGGCCGGGCCGGGCCGGGCCGGGGGAGCATCGAGCCCTCGGTCAGCGGGCGCCGGCTCCCCCGTCGACCCGGAGCGTCTGGCCCGTGACCCACGAAGCGTCGGGGCCGCAGAGGTAGGCCATCGCTGCGTACAGATCACGACTGGTGCCGAGCCGCTTGACGGCGTTCCCCGCCACGATGGCGTCCGCGTCGGGGAGCTGGCTCGCGGCCGCCTCAAAAGCCGAGATGCCGGGGGCGATGCAGTTCACGGTGATCCCGTTCGCCCCTACCTCGGCGGCCATCCCCATCGTCATGTGCTCCACGGCGTTCTTGGTGAGGCCGTAGGGGCTGCCCCCCGAGCGCGACGCCATCGAGGAGATGTTGATCACCCGCCCCCAGCCCCCTTCCGCCATCAACGGGACCGCCGCCTGGTAGCAGCGCAGCGTCCCGGTGACGTTGACCGCCCACGCGAGGTCCCAGAGGTCGTCGGGGCAGGTCAAAAGGCCGGCCTCGTTCAGTCCGCGCCAGAGGCCGGCGTTGTTGACCAGGACGTCGAGACGGCCGAACTCCGACCGGCTGCGACCGACCAGGGCCTCCACGCTCGCCCGGTCGGTCACGTCGGTCTCGACGCCGATGCACCGGGTCCCGGCCCTCCCCGCCTCCGCCACGGCCCCTTCGGTGCCCTTCACGTCGGCGAGCACCACGTTCGCACCGTCCTCGGCGAAGAACCGTGCGTAGTCCCGGCCCAGACCCCGCGCCGCTCCCGTGACGATCACGACCCTCCCGTCGAAGGAACCCATCTCAGTCCCCGAACGCGAAGTCCTCGACGAGCGCCACCAACTGCAGCGGTCGATCGCTCTGCACGGCGTGCCCGGCGCCGTCGACGACCTCGTACCGCACCGACGGGAGGCGGCGCTGGAACTCGGCGACGTCGCCGTCCGTCACGTACTTCGAATTGCCGCCGCGGACGAGCATGGTGGGGACGGTGATGGCGCTGACGTCGTCCCAGAGCGGCACGAAGTCCGACCAGTCCCCCGCGCCGTTCGGTCGGGGACCGAACAGGTCGTAGCGCCAGGCCCAGAGCCCGTCGGCCCGGCGGTAGGCGTTGTGGCGCACGCCCCGGCGCACGCCCGAAGCGACCCGGTAGGGACTCAGCGCGATGGCGGCGTCGGCCATGGCCTCAAACGACTCGTACGTCGGCGGACCCCCGATCAGCGCCACCGATCCGCGTTCCTGGGTGGTCATCGGCCGGCTCGGATCGTTCACCTGGGGGGTGACGTCCACGATGACCGCGCGCCGACAGAGGTCCTGCCGTTTGGCCGCGAGGTGGGTGGCGGTGGCCCCGCCGAGCGACATGCCGACGACCACGGCAGCGTCGGGCGCCAGCTGCGGGATGGCGACCTCGAGAGCCTCGACGTTGCGCCAGGGGCCGTAATTCCTGTCCTCCCGCCGGTACGAGCGACCATGCCCGGGCAGGTCGAAAGCGATCGCCGGCCGGCCCAGGGCCAGGATCACGCTGTCCCAGGTGTGCCCGTTCTGCCCACCCCCGTGCAGGAAGACCGCCTCCGGGTCGCCCGAGCCCCACCGGATGTAGCTCAACTGCCGGCCGGGCTCCACCTCGAGAAAGCCCCGGCTGACCTCGGGTCGGCCCGAGTAGGCCAGGCCCCACTCCTCGGCGTTCTCGTGCAGGAGGCCGAACTCGTCGTAATCGTCCGCCCCGATGGTGTCATCGACTGTCGTCACGCTTGGTCCCCCTCTTGGCTGTTCGAGCTCGGCGGTCTGGCTCTCCCACACACCTCATCACACCCCGGTGACCCCCGCAAAGCAGCGCACTTCGATGCGCTTGGGCAAATTACCCAGCTCATACCCGTAACTGCGGGGTTTCTTAGGAAGGCGCTCTTGACTGGATCCAGCGGATCGAACGGCCGGTGACCAACCGGGAGAGAAAGGGCAGAGGCCCGTGAGCGACGACGACCTGAGCCGGTACGACCTGAGCGGGAACGACCGCGGCGGCGACCACCCCGCGCTCTCCACCGAGGCGCCGGCGTTGCCTGCACGCGGGATCGTGGGTCCCGTGGGGCCGGTGACGCCTCGGCCGGGGACACCCCTTCCCCTTCCATCGGTCCGGCCTTCGGCCCCGGGAGGATGGGGGGGCGGGCCAGGTGGTCCGGGCGCGTGGGAGGCGGCCCCGGGCTCGCCGCCGGCTTCCCCGAACCCCTCGAGGCAGCACGGCTCGCGCCGGAAGGTCGTCGCGGTGACGGCCGTCGCGGTCGCCGCCCTCGCCGGCGTCGGGATCGGCCATGCCGTGTGGCAACCGTCGCCGAACGTGTCCGCCGAGTCCTTCCACCCCGGGGTCTCCCCGTCGGGCTCGGGTTCGGCCAGCCCCGGCTCGAGCTCCATCGGGAGTGGGTCGGCAGGGACCGGCCTCGGCGTCTCGGCCATCGCCTCGGCCGTCGATCCGGGGCTGGTGAACATCGACACGACGCTCGGCTACGTGGGAGCGGCAGCCGCCGGGACCGGAATGGTGATCGGCTCGTCGGGCGTGGTGCTGACCAACAACCACGTGATCGCCGGCGCCACCAGCATCAGTGCGACCGATGTCGGGAACGGTCGCACGTACAAGGCCACCGTCGTCGGCTACGACACCACCCGCGACGTCGCCGTGCTGCAGCTGGCCAACGCGTCCGGCCTGTCGACGGTGCCCATCGGCAATTCGTCGACGGTCGCCGTCGGCGACGCCGTCGTGGGCATCGGGAACGCCGGCGGGGCGGGGGGCACGCCCAGCGCTGCAGCGGGGGCGGTGACCGCTCTCGACCAGTCGATCACCGCCAGCGACGCGAGCAGCGGTACCTCCGAGCGGTTGACGGGGCTCATCGAGACCGACGCAGGCATTCAGCCCGGCGACTCGGGCGGCCCCCTCGTCGACGCGACGGGCAAGGTGATCGGGATGGACACCGCAGGGTCCTCGAGCACGTCGTTCGACTCCGCGGCCACCCAGGCGTACGCGATCCCCATCGACGAGGCCGTCTCGGTCGCCGGCCAGATCCAGGCCGGTAACGGCTCGTCCGCCGTGCACATCGGGGCCACCGCTCTCCTCGGCGTTCAGGTCGCCCCGTCGGGCGCCGCGATCGGGTCCACCGGCGGAACCGGCTTCGGGAACCAGAGTCCCCCGATCCCGTCGGGCGCAACGGTCGCCGGGGTCATCCCCGGCTCCCCCGCCGACGATGCAGGGCTCACGGCCGGCAGCGTGATCACCTCGGTCGGCGGCGACACGATCAGCTCCGCCAACTCGCTCAGTGCGGCGATGGCCGCCCATCACCCCGGGGACAGAGCTCAGGTGGAGTGGGTGGACGCCTCCGGCCAGCGGGCCTCCGCCACCGTTCAGTTCACCAACGGCCCCCCCCAGTGAGGATGAGGTCGAACGCCCCGAGGACTACGGGACTTCGTCGTCGGCCCAGTCGAGCCAGGCGTGCAGCGCCGCCTGTGCCTTCGCCGTCAGGCGGGCGGGATGCTCCCCGAAGGGGTCTTCCACCATGGTCCCGGTGTGGTCGGCGAGCCAGAAGTACCGGGGCGTGCCCTGCCCCACGGGACCGACGACCTCGTACCGGTCACGCGAGTAGTCCATGGAGTTGTCGTCGTCCAGCACCCGGTCCTCGATGACCATCGTCACGGTGAACGCCGCCTCTTCGATGAGCACGAGCTGCGGCACCGTCGACAGCCATCCGTCACGGTGCACCGGTCGGTTTTCCGGTTCGTCGGCCACTACCGCAGGAATTTACGAGAAAGGCACATCCAGATGGTGGACTGGTGTCCCCCCTGACCTCGGTTCGATCGGAGCCCGTTGAGCCCCTCAGGGCGATCGCGAGACGCGGCCCTTCGTCTTGACGACCGCCTGCAGGAGCGCCGGGTTCCCTCGCATCCGGCGTCGGCAGGACCTGCAGATCGCGAGGCTCACGCCCTGACCGGGAACGGCGTCGGCACTTTCGACCTGCAGGCTCTTTGCCTCGACCGTCCGCTCCGCCCGCACCAGGCAACCATGCAGCCTCGCCTCACACCATCGCGTGGCCGCCCGTGGCTCCGACCGCGATCGTCGACGAGCGGCGCCCTTCGGTGGCCAACGGCGGTCGAAGACGGACCGGCCTGCCCGCCCGACCCAGGCAAGCGCCCTCCTCATGGCCCGTAGATCGGACGGGGAGGCTCGGCACCGCCCGCGGCCTCGTCGGGTCGCACTTCGGGACCGAGCAAGGAGAGCAGCGGAACGCGGAGCTCCCTCGCCAGTGCCTTGATGAGCTTGGTGCTGGCCTCGCGGCGTCCTGCCTCGACGTTCGTCAGGTGGCTCGCCGTGCAGTCGACCGCCCGGGCCAGGTCGACGAGGCGGACCTCGCGGTCGCGTCGAATGATCCGAAGGGCCTGGGGATTTATCCGCACCAGCCTGGACTCTAGCTGTTTCTGGCAACTATGGTCAAGCCCGAGCAGAGAAAGGGCCTCCACCGTCCGTTCTCCTTGACGAAATCAGCCGGACCATGCTGAGAATACTTGCCGATCCTTGCTCAAACGGCTAGACCTTTCTGGTCTTTGCCGGGAGGGTGAGAACGTGTCCACCGAAAAAGGGCGGCGCCGGCTCCAGCGCTACCTGGCCGAAGAGGTCGACCGCCGTGGGATGACCTGGGTCGCCCTGGGCGCCGAGGTCGGCAACAGGGGCAGCGCGTCGACCATCCGGAGCTACGTCCAATCAGGAGTGGCCGGCCGGCCCCACCGCAGCACCCTTGCGCTGGTGGACCGTCTGCTCGGCTGGGAGCACGGTAGCGCTCGCGCCGTGCTGGACGAGGGCGACCCCCGCCCGCTCGGCTCGACGGCGACCGTTGCCTCCGACGAGACCCCCGCCCTCTCGGGTGAGAAGTGGGACCGGTTGAGTGCCGACCAGCAGCACGCCGTCCTCAGCGTGATCGACTCGATGCTCGACACCGACTGAGCGTCGAGGCCCCGCCGGCGCGAGCAGGCGTTCGGTCCGGGCGTCAGACCCTCTTCGTACGCTGAGGGCGTGCCACCTTGGAACCCCTGGGACGCTCTGCGCAGCCGGACCCGGATCGTCATGGCCGTTCGCCCCCTCCCTCCGGGAGTGCTCGGCGCCTACCAAGCCAGGGGCGACCGGCGGGCCATCGTCCTGTCCCCCTCCCTCGGCCGGGCGGAGCGCACCGCGACGCTCGCCCACGAGCTCGTGCATGACGAAAGGGGCGGTGGTGCCGCGTACCGCGGCCAGCCGGCTACGTGGGAGCCGGTGGTCGCGCGGGACGAGCAGCAGGTGGAGGACGAGGTGGCGCGCCGCCTGGTCCCCCGGGCCGAGCTCGACCGCCTGTGGAGGCAGGCCCGTGGCGTCGACGGCTCCCTGACCGCGTGGGAGGTGGCCGCGGTGTTCGACGTGCCACCCGAGGTGGCCGCCCGCGCCCTCGTGCTCCAGCGCGCCGGCCGGCAGCGGCGGAGGCGATCGCAACGCTGAGGCGCCCCCACCGATGTGCCACACTGGGGCTCCTCGGTGGGCGTAGCTCAGCAGGTTAGAGCGCCAGGTTGTGGCCCTGGAGGTCGGGGGTTCAAGTCCCCTCGCTCACCCCGAACCGGTCGGGGCCGGCAGGCGGCCAGCCACGGATCGCCTGCCGGCCTCCGTCCGGACCCACCGGCCTCAGTCCGACGCTGCCGCGTCGAGCCGCGCCCGTTCGGTGTCCGACAGTTCGAGCCAGGCGGCGTCGACGTTGTCGTCCGCGTGCGCCAGGTTCGCCGTGCCCGGGATGGGGACCATCACGGGCGAATGCCCGAGGAGCCAGGCGATCGCCACCTGCTGGACCGACACGCCGCGCCCTTCGGCCACCGCTCGGACCACACCACCCACCGGGCTCTCCCCCAGGATGTTCGGCGAATGGGGGATGAACGCGATCCGCTGCCGCGCGCACGCCTCCAGCACCGGCTCGGACCCGCGACGCGCCACGTTGTAGGCGTTCTGCACGGCGACCACCTCGCAGAGCGACTGAGCGGTCGCCAGATGGTCGAGGGTCACGTTGGAGATGCCGATGTCACGGATCTTGCCTGCGCGCTGCAATTCGACGAAGGCCCCGACGGTCTCCTCGTAGGGAACGTCGGGGTCCGGAACGTGAACCTGGTAGAGGTCGATATGGTCGAGACGGAGCCGGCGGAGGCTCTTGTCGCACTCGGCCCGGATGTGCTCGGGGCGACCGAGCGGGGGCAGCGAACGCTTGCCGGGCTCGATCTTGCCGGGTTCGAACCCGGCCTTGGTGCCGATCAGGAGATCCGCCGGGTACGGGTAGAGGGCTTCGGCCAGGATCTCCTCGCACTCGCCGTAGCCGTAAATGTTGGCCACGTCGATGAAATTGACCCCGCGTTCGTACACCCGTCGGTAGAGGCGGACCGCCTCGTCCCGGTCGCGCACGCCCTGTGCGTTGCGGGCACCCGACACCCGCATGGCCCCGAAACCCAATCGGCGGACGGTGGCACCACCGACGGCGATGGTGCCGACCGTATCGTCTTCGAGCGAGCGGGCATGGTCACGGTCGGTCATGGCGTCTCCAGGCATCGAGCAGGTCGGCGGTCGTGGTGATGGTGGCGAGAAACCTCAGGCTATGGTCGATCGCCTGAGCCGTGTACGAGTCCGGTGTGCCTGCCACCGCGTCGCGGGGGATGACCACGTCGTAGCCTCGGTTGGCCAGGTCCATGGTCACGTTCGTCACCCCGATGTTGACCGAGACGCCCGTGACGACCACGGTGGAGACCCCCAGGGTGCGCAGCAGCGGATCGACCCCGGTGTCGAAGATCGAGCTCATCCCGTGCAAGCGGGTCGACACCAGGTCGCGCTCGTCCGGGCCCAGCTCCGCCAGAACCTCGGTCCCCGCTACCGGGCGGCTGTCGGCGGGCGGCGGTGCGGCCCCGGCGACGGTGGGACCCTTCGCCGCGTCGCGCCGGTGGTACAGCACGATGTTGCGGTTCCGGCCGAGACCGTCGCGCCGGAAGACCTTCAGGCATTGGAAGACGGGCACCGCGCTCCGGCGGGCGGCGTCGGCAAGCAGGACGATCGCCGGCAGCACCACCCGACCGCCGGCGGCGAGCGGTCCGTCCACCTCCGGCCCGACCACGTTGGTCTGCATCTCGTTCACCAGCAGGGCGGTCCTCCGCGGGTCGACGAGATCCGAGATGTCGAGCGGCACCGGTCAGATCCCTCCTCGGTCATGGGTTTCCCCTGCCGTCGGGCCGCCGGGTCCACCGCGAGGGGCGATGACCTCCTCGCCGAACCGGACCAGCGAGTCGAGCGCCGGCCGGGCACGGGCAGGCACCTCCACGATGAGCTGGTCGACGCCTGCCGCGCCGACCTCGTCCAGCCAGTCGCTGAACTCGGCGAGCGGCTGGTCCTCCTTCGACAGCCTCCCGCCACCCCCTTGCAGCTGCACCGTGACCGACACGGGGTCCCGACCGGCGTGCTCGAGGCGCCGGTGGAGGTCCGCCACGGCCTCGGCCAGTGCCCCCAGCGTGGGCAGCGGGGCCGTCCGCGTCGTCCTGGCCATGTGCTCGTCGTGCAGGATCGGGGTCCAGCCCTCACCCCAGCGGGCCACCCGCTCCCGCGCCATCTTGGAGTTTCCTCCGATCCACAGCGGGGGGTGCGGGCGCTGAACGGGCTTCGGGCGGGCGGTGATCCCGACGGCATCGAAGTGCCGGCCGTTGACGGTCACGTCCTCGCCGGCCCAGATCGCCCGCATCGTGTCGACGGCCTCGTCGAACAGCTCGTTCCGCTCCCCGAAGTCGGAGCCGAGCGCGACGGCCTCCGACCGCAGGTAGCCGGTACCGACAGGAAGCACGACCCGGCCGCCGGAGAGCACGTCGAGCGTCGCGACCTGCTTCGCCGCCATGACGGGGTTCCGGAAGGGCAGGACCAGCACGTAGGGCATCAGCGCCACTCTGGAGGTGACGGCGGCGCAGAAGCCGAGCATCGTGAACACGTCCAGCGCATCGTGGCCGCCGACGTCCAACCATCGTTGCGAGGGCGCCGGATGCTCGGTCAACGCAACGGCGTCGAAGCCGGCGCTCTCGGCGGTCCGGGCGAAGGCGGCCACGTTGGCCGGGTCGAGGATGTCCGGGTCGTAACGGTGGCTGTGCAGCGGGTACAGCGCCGTGAACCTCATCCCGAGCCCCTCCCGTCGGATCGGCCACGATGACCGAGCGGCATCTTCCGGACGGGCTCCGGGTGCAGGCCGCCCCCGACCGGTCAGGGGAGCATATCGAGCGGCGACCCGCCTGCAAGCCCAGCGTGGGGCCCCGCGTTCGACGCGGTGTGCCCGTGGGCCCGACAATGGTGCCGTGGCGACCGGAGGGGCAGTGAACCAGACCCAGGGTGGGGCGGTGCAGCGCCAGCACATCCTCGACGCCGCACTGTCGCTCATGGGGCAGCGGGGCGTCGACGGGACCAGCATGCGTGACCTGGCCGCCGCGGCAGGGCTCAACGTCGCGTCCCTGTACCACTATTTCCCCTCCAAGCGGGACCTGCTGGTGGCGGTGCTCGCCGAGCGGGGCTTCATCGACGAGGTCACCTCCGCCCCGCGGCCCTCGCTCACCAGGGACCCGGCCGACCTGCTCGCCGACCTGCTCGACGACATGCTGCGCTCGATGCTCGAGGTGGAGGACTTCATCCGCCTCATGCTCGGCGAGGTGATGCGCGGCGACGAGACGGCCAATGCCGTCGGGAGCGAGCTGTTCGGGGCCACCCAGGAGTCTCTGGAGAGCTGGCTCACGGACACCCAGCCCGATCTGTGCAAGGAGGCCGGGGCGCCGGCGGTGGCCCGGGTCCTCCGTGCGCTGCTGATCGGTCTCTTCTTCGAGCACGTGGCCGGGGTCCTCGACGACGAGGGAGACCCGGCCGCCTCGTTCCGCCGGCGCGCCGAAGAGGCTGCGGCGGTCCTGCGTGCCCGCAGCTGACCCGGCCCGGGTCGGAGGGGACGCCGAGGGCCGGCAGGACGAGCTGCCCGACCCCGAGGGCCCGGCGTGGTTCCGGCGGGCCCTGGCTTCGCCCGTGGAGGTGGGGGCCGTGTTCGTCGACGGGGCCCGCATCGCCTTCCGCCGGTGGGGCGAGCGGGGGAACCCCGGGGTCGTGCTGGTGCACGGAGGAGGGGCTCACAGCCGCTGGTGGGACCACGTGGCGCCGATGCTCGCCGGTGAGTGCGGGGTGGCGGCGCTCGACCTCTCGGGCCACGGCGACAGCGATCGGCGCGAGACCTACTCCTTCGCCAAGTGGGCGAGCGAGATCCTGGCGGTGGCCGAGCAGGCGACCGGTCCCGAGGCTCCCGTGGTCGTCGCCCACAGCATGGGAGGGTTCGCCGCCCTGAAGGCGGCCGTCGAGTACGGGGACATGATGAAGGGGGTCGTCGTCATCGACTCCCCGGTGCGCGAACCCTCTCCCGAGGAGGAGATCGCCGATGCCCGGCTGGCCTTCGGGCCGCTCCGGCTCTACCCGAGCGCGAGGGAGGCTCTGGCCAGGTTCCACCTGGTTCCCGATCAGCCCAGCTCGCTCCCGTACGTGATGCGGCACGTGGCGCTCACCTCCCTGCGCCAGGTGCAGGGAGGATGGACCTGGAAGTTCGACCCGGCGTTCAGCAGTCACCGTGAGGACCCGTTGAAGCCCGAGGCGTTGGCGCGAGTCTCGTGTCGGGTCGCCCTTCTCCGGGCGGAATTCGGTCTCGTGACCCCCGACATCGGGACCTTCATGTACGAGAGGCTCGGCCGCAACACCCCGGTGGTCGAGATCCCCCTCGCCTACCACCACGTGATGCTCGACCAGCCCCTGTCCCTGGTCACCGCCATCCGCACGCTCCTGGCCGACTGGCGCCACTCCTCGGCCGCACCGCCGGACCGGGCCTGAGCACGCCGGGCCCGCCCGGGGGTGCCCGCGAGCGGTCGGATCAGGGCGAGACCGCGGCGGCCAGTTGACCGCACGCCGCGTCGATCTCCGCCCCCCGGGTGGCGCGCACCGTGGCGTTGACTCCGAGAGCCTCCAGCCGGTCACGAAAGAGGCGCACGCCTGCCGCGGAGGTTCCCCGGACCGCGTAGCCCGGAGTGGGGTTGAGCGGGATGAGGTTCACGTGCGCCCGCAGCGGACGGGCCAGCGCCGCCAGCTCGCCGGCGTCGGACGGCCGATCGTTGACGCCGTCGATGAGCGCCCATTCGAAGGACAGCCGCCGGCCGGTGGCCGCGACGTACCCGGCGCACGCCTGACTCAGATCGGCCAGCGGATACCGGCGGTTCATCGGCACCAGCTCGTCCCGAAGCCCGTCGTTCGCCGCGTGCAGGGACACCGCGAGGTTCACCGGCAACTGCTCGTCGGCCAGGCGCCGGATCCCCGGGACCAGACCGACGGTCGACAACGTCAGATGTCGGGCCGAGAAACCCATCTCCCCGTGGAGCCGCACGATCGCCGCCCAGACCCGGTCGTAGTTGGCCAGCGGCTCGCCCATCCCCATGAAGACCACGTTGGAGAGGCGGCGCGGGCGGGCCTCACGGACCGCCGCGGCCACCTGCTCGACGATCTCGCCCTCGGTCAGGTGCCGGGTGAAGCCGGCCTGGCCGGTGGCACAGAACTGGCAGGCCATCGCGCAGCCCGCCTGCGTCGACACGCAGACCGTGACCCGGTCTCGATACGCCATGAGAACAGTCTCGACCCGGGCGCCGCCCGCGAGCGCGAACAGCCACTTGACCGTCTGCCCGCCGTCGGCGTCTCGCCGGTCCACCTCGGTCAGGGTCCGGGAGAGCGCTTCTCCGAGGCGGTCCCGCAAGGCCAGCGGGACGTCGGTCATCTCCCCGGGCAGGAGCACTCGCCGGTGCAGCCCGTCCCACACCTGCCTGGCCCGGTAAGGCGGCTCCCCGACGCACATGGCCTCGATCTCGGGCCGGGTCGCGTCGTAAAGGGCGGGCACCGGTCCCACGCTAGGCGGCCCGTGCCGGCACCCGATCAGCCTCCGGTGGGCTTCGTCGTGGTCGCGGTCGCCGACCCGGAGCTGCCGGCCGGTGCCGGGCTCGTGCTCGGGGCCGTCGTGGTGGTGGTGGTCGTGGTGGAGGTCGTGGTGGTCGTGGTGGTCGTCGGTGTGGAGGCTCCCGAGCCCGCCGCCGTCGTGGTGGTCGTCGGTGTCGACTCGGCAGGGACCCCGGTGGTGGTGGTCGTCGTCGGCGCCGTGACGGTCGTGTTCGGCTGGTCGAAGATGTCCGAGACCGACGGTCCGGAGCCGGCCGAGCCGCCCGCGCCGATCAGCGCCGACAGCGACCGACCCGCGACCAGCTCCACGGCGGTCACGACCAGCAGGGCGGTCGCCAGGACGACCCCGACCGCTCCCACGTAGGTCCGCCACCGGACCCGGCGTCCCGGTCCGGCACCAGGCGAGACACGGGGCACGGTCTGGCCCTCGGGGGTGTGCTCGCCCGGAACGGCCGGCACCCGGGTCACCTTGCCGGGCGCCCCCGGTCGGCCAGACAGCCGGACGGTTCGCTCCTGCCCTGGCATGCCGACCACCACCTGACGGACGGCCCGGTGGGTTCGCTCGATCCACTGGGCAGCGAACGCGGTGCCCGTGGTGGCGACGACGCTTCCGATCCCGACGCCTATGACCGTTCCCTTCACCCCGAAGAGCGAGGCGATGAGCGCGGCGAGGACGGCTCCCGCCGCCGAAGCGAGGATCTGCGGTACGGAGATCTTCAAAGGCTGCTCATCCTCGTGGTGACCGAAGGCGTGGTGCCGCGGCGAGCGACGGCGTGGTGGACCGAGATGCCCGCCGCCGCGAGGCGCCTGTCCGCCCGGCCTCGGGCAGGCGCCCGAGGCACGAAGGCCAGGTCCGGGTCCGTCGGCGACAACCGTCCGACCCTACCCCGATGGGAGCGAGCGCCGGCCGCGCCCGGGGGAGGCGCTGCACGCCCAGGGGCGTCTCCGCCTGGCATGATTCCTCTGCAGCATGGGTTCACGACCGACCAACAGCTACGAGCTGCTCACCTGCTCGCTCCGCGGCCACGTCCTGGTCGGGACCGACGTCGCCACCGTTGCCGACGAGGATTCGCTGGTCGTGCACGAGGCACGAGGAACCCGGTGGCACCGTTGCCTGCGGTGCGACGGCTGGCATCCGCGCCCCATCCCCGATGCACCGACCCGGGCGACCATGCCCGGCCGGGACGAGATCGAAGTCCCCTTGCGGGGGCCCCAGCTGAGGGACCGCTACATCCTCCGCCTCATCGCCCTCGACCGCGCGGTGCACGTGGTCGTCCTCACCGGGCTGGCCGTGGCCATCTACTTCTTCCTCGGCCCCCAGTCGACGCTCCGGCACGACTATGTACGGATCATGAACGCCCTGACCGGAGGATCCGGCGGTCCGGACGCGGTCGGGGGGTTTCTGGGCAAGTTCCGCCATCTCTTCCTCGTTCAGAGCGCCACCCTGCACAAGATCGGGCTGTTGGTCATCGCCTACGCCGCCCTCGAGGCCACCGAGATGGTCGGCCTGTGGTTCGCCCGGCGATGGGCCGAGTACCTGACCTTCGTCGCAACCCTCGTCTTCGTGCCGCTCGAGGTGTACGAGCTCACGAAGTCGGTGACCACGCTGAAGGTCACCGGGCTCGTCCTCAACCTGGCCATCGCCACCTACCTGTTGCTGGCCAAACGCCTCTTCGGCGTGCGTGGTGGCCACCGGGCAGAGCACGCGCGCAAGATGGCGCGGAGCGGCTGGGCCGCCATAGAGTCCGCGGGCGTTCCGCCGGCCGGCCGGACCGCCGGTCCCGAGCCGGCCATGGAGCACGTGCACTAGCCGGATGGGTACCATTGGCAGCCTCATGAAGATTGCTGTCTGCGTGAAGCACGTCCCGGACGGACGTCAGCACATCGATCCCGGCACCAAACGGCTCGACCGATCGGGCGGTGGCGAGCTCAACGGCGTCGACGAGAACGCCGTCGAGGAAGCCTTGCGGCTCAAGGGGGACACCGACACCGAGGTGGTGGTCGTCTCGATGGGCCCGGAGCCGGCGGTCGAGTCCCTGCGCGCCGCGCTGGCCCTCGGCGCCGATCGGGCGGTGCTCGTCAGCGACCCGGCCCTGGGCGGATCCGATCTGATCTTGACGAGCAAGGTGCTGGCCAAGGCGCTCGGGCGCGAAGGTGCCGACCTCGTGCTGTTCGGCCAGCAGGCCAGCGACGGCGGTGGTGGCGTGCTCTGGGCGGCGGTTGCCGACCACCTCCGCCTCCCGTTCGTCTCGCAGGCCGCCGAGCTCACGATCCACGACGGCACCGTGCGCGTGACACGGCAGACCGAGGTCGCCGACGACGTCATCGAGGCGCCACTGCCGGCGATCGTCGCGGTGAGCGATGCGATCAACGAGCCCCGCTACGCGTCCTTGAAAGGGAAGATGGGGGCAAAGAAGAAGCCGCTCGAACAGCTTTCCCTGGCCGACCTCGGTAGCGATGCAGTGGAGGCGGCCGGGGGCGGCTCGTTGACCGAGGTGCTCGACGTGGCGGAGCCTCCCGCCCGTGCCAACGCGACCAGGATCGAGGACGAAGGGGCGGCGGCACAGCTGATCGTCGACTTCCTCGTCGAGAGACAGCTCGTATGAAGGTCCTCGTCTTCCTCGAGCATCACGGCGACGACCTGACGAAGGGCTCGCTCGGCGTGCTGGCAAAGGCCGCGGACCTCGGCGACGGCCAGGTCGCGGCGGTGGTCGTCGGTGGTGGGAACCTGAAGGCGGTCGCTGCGGAGGCGGGGAGGCTCGGCGCCACGAAGGTCTACGTCGCTGCGGACGACGCGCTCGATCCTCCCCTCCCGCAACCGCGCGTCGACGTGCTCGACGCGATCGTGCGCGCCGGTGGTCACGACACCGTGCTGTTCTCCAACAGCGTGCTCGCCGCCGACATCGCTGCGGGGCTCGCCGCGAGGCTCGACGCCGGGCTCAACTGGGACCTTGTCGACATCACGGAGCGAGACGGCCGGCTCGTCGGGAAGCGTCCGGCGTTGCAGGACTCGGTGCTCGTCGACGTCGGCTGGCGATCCGAGCGACGGGTCGCTCTGTTCAGGACCGGCTCGTTCGAACCAGCGGTCGGGGGCCAGGGTGATCCGGAGGTGGAAGAGGTCGCCGTCCGGCTCGAGAAGCACTCGGTCGGTGCAAGGATCGTCGACCAGCATTTCGCGAACGAGGGCGGGCCATCCGTCGAGGGTGCCGAGGTCGTCGTCGCCGGTGGCATCGGGCTCGGCGGTCCGGAGAACTTCGCTCTCGCCGAGGAACTGGCCGGCGCGCTCGGTGGAGTGGTGGGCGCAACGCGGGCCGTGGTGTACGCCGGATGGTACCCGCACTCGGCGCAGATCGGTCAGACCGGGAAGACGGTCTCGCCCAAGCTGTATGTCGCTCTCGGTGTCTCCGGCGCCGTCCAGCACAAGGTGGGCATGCAGAACTCCAAGGTGATCGTCTCGATCAACAAGGACCCGGGGGCACCGATCTTCGAGTTCAGCGACCTCGCCGTCGTCGGCGACCTCCACGCGATCGTCCCGAAGCTCACCGAGCTCGTGCGGCAGCGCAGAGGGTCCTGATGGTCAGCGCAGCCGACTACCCGCCGCCGTTCTCGGCAGGCGAGTTCGTCGGCGAGCCCACCGATCCTGCCGACGAGCGGATAGAGGTCGGGCTGCTCGTCGTGGGCGCCGGCCCGGCGGGCCTCGCGTGCGCGATCCGCTTCGGGCAGCTGCTCCAAGAGGACCCCGAGACCGCCGAGGAGCTCGGCGACGTGCCGCTTGCCCTGCTCGAGAAGGGCAAGCAACCTGGCTCCCACCTGCTTTCGGGGGTGATCGTCAACCCGCGTTCGTTGCGAACGCTCTTCGGAGATCGCTACAAGGTCGAGGACATGCCCGGTTACGGGCCGGTACGCGGTGAGTCCGTCTACCTGCTCACCCGTCGGGCAGCGTTGCGGATCCCCCCCCCGCCACCGATGCGCAACCACGGCAACTACGTCTTCTCCCTCTCGCAGCTGGGCCGGTGGCTCGCCGAGCGGGCCGAGGAGGGTGGTGCGACGATCCTGTCCGAGACGGCGGCGCAGTCCCTGCTCGTCTCGGACGGTCGGGTCGTCGGCGTTCGCACCGGGGACAAGGGCCGGGGTCCGGGCGGAGCGGAGCTCGGGAATTTCGAACCTGGCAGTGACATCGTCGCAAACGTGACGGTGCTCGCCGAGGGGACCCAGGGGCACCTCACGGGCGTGGCGCTCGACCACTTCGGCCTCCGCCCCGACGATCCACAGGTGTGGGAGCTCGGCGTGAAGGAGGTCTGGAAGATCGCCGAACCGCTCGACCGCATCATCCACACCATGGGTTGGCCGTTGCGCCCAGGGGCCAAGTACCGGGAGTTCGGTGGCTCCTTCATCTATCCCATGGGCCCCGACATGCTGACCATCGGCATGGTGGTCGGGCTCGACTACCGCGACGCGGCGCTCTCCGTGCACGATCTGCTGCAGGAGCTGAAGACGCATCCGATGGTCCGCCAACTGCTCGAGGGGGGCGAGCGCGTCGAGTGGGGTGCGAAGACCATCCCGGGCGGAGGGTTCCACGCGCTCCCGACTCGTCTGCACGCACCGGGGCTGCTCCTCTGCGGCGACGGAGCGGGAATGGTGAACGTCCCCACGCTGAAGGGCGTGCACTACGCCATCGAGTCCGGGCGACTGGCGGCGGAGACGGCCTTCGCGTCGCTGAAGGGTGGGGCGGTTTCCCCGGTCGAGCTCGCGTCGTACGACGACGCGTTGCGCTCGAGCTTCATCTGGCACGATCTGCACCAGGTTCGCGACCTGCGGCAGGTGTTCGGACGCGGCTTCGTCCTCGGTGGCGCCCTGGCGAGCGCCATGACGATCTCAAAGGGCAGGGTCCACCTCGGCGCGCTCCGGACCGAGCCCGACGAGCGCCAGCCGATCCTGCGCACCGACCGCGCCGAGCGGTACCCGACCCCCGACGGCATGCTCACCTTCGACAAGCTCTCGTCGGTCTTCGCCTCTGGGAACAAGACCCGCGACGACCAGCCGGACCACATCCGGCTCGAGCGGCGGGTGCCGCACGACGTGGCGGAGATGTGGGCCCGGATGTGCCCGGCTCACGTGTACCAGGTCGGTAGCGACGTCGACGACGGCCTGGTCACCGTGCAGGTCACCCCTTCAAACTGCGTACAGTGCGGCGCTATCTCCGCCAAAGGTGGTCGCCTCACGCCTCCCGAGGGCGGCTCGGGTCCAGAGTACTCCCTGACCTAGGGCACCGCCGGCTGACCTAGTGCACCGCCGGCTGACCTCGGCACGGCCGGCCCCAGGGTACGGGTCCGAACGCCGCCCGTGGCGCCTCGGGAGATCAGGGGTTGGGCGTCAGGTCGAGGTCCGGGGGCGGCTGGTCTGGCATCTTCCAGCGAAGGAAGCCCTTGTCGTAAAACTCGTGGTTGGCGTTCGCGTCCTCGATCATCGTCGCGAATTCCTTGTCGAACCCGTCCCAATCCTCCGCCTCGATGCACTTGCTGACCGCGGCGACACTTCCCGTCAGGAACTTCTCCATGTTCTCGGTGTACTTGGGACGGAGGATCGTCCCTTTCTCCATGAGGTTCACCGCCTCGGCCAGTTGAAAACGGGCCAGAGGCTTGTTCTTCGCCTTCCCGGCGTAATAGCACTTCCAGATTCTCTCTCCGATGAGCGGCATGATCTCGGCCATTCCGGGCATCAAATGGCCGAGGTCGCTCAACTCAAAAGAGCCCCCCTTGATTTTGATTTCATGATCATGGTCGCCTGAGGAAGACATGCCCGGATTTTAACACGCTGCCCCGGTAGCCGGCCCTTGCTCGGCCCCCCCGGTGGCGGTCGCACATGGTCGACCCGGCCGGCAAGAGGAGGCGGCCGGCGCGGTACGGCGTGCGATGATGGACGGATGGGCCGGGTCCTCGTCACTCGGCAGCTGCCACCGGGTGGTTGCGATCCGCTGCTCGCCGCGGGCCACGAGGTGGTCCGGCGCGACAACGACGATCCGTACACCACCGAGGAGCTGGTGGAGTTGGTTCCCGGCTTCGACGGCCTGGTGTGCCTCCTCACCGACCGGATCGACGCCGCGGTGCTCCGCGCCGGCGCCGGCGGCCGATTGCGGGTCGTGGCCAACGTGGCGGTCGGGTTCGACAACATCGACACCGTCACCGCCGCCGATCTCGCCATTGCGATCCGCAATACCCCCGACGTGCTCAGCGGGACCACCGCCGATCTCGCATTTCTGCTGATCCTGGGTGCGGCGCGCCTCGCGTCGGAGGCGGAGTCCGAACTGCGGTCCGGGCGGTGGACCGGATGGAGCCTCACCCACAACCTGGGGGTCGATGTGCACGGAGCGCTCCTCGGACTGCTCGGATACGGGCGGATCGGTCGTGAGGTGGCCCGCCGGGCCACCGGGTTCGGCATGGAGGTCCTGCACCACTCACGCCACGACACGGGGCTTCCCGGCTACGTCCCCACGATGGACGAGCTCCTGCGGTCGGTCGACATCCTGAGCATCCACGTCCCCCTGACCGACGCGACCCACCACCTCATCGGTGCCCGTGAGCTCTCGCTCATGAAGTCGACCGCGGTGGTCGTGAACACCGCCCGGGGGCCGGTGATCGACGAGAGCGCGCTCATAAGGGCTCTTCACGCCGGCACGATCTTCGCTGCCGGCCTCGACGTGTACGAGAACGAGCCCCATGTGCGGGCCGACCTGATCGCCGCACCCCGGACGATGTTGCTCCCCCACATCGGCAGTGCGACCTCCCGCACCCGCCTGCGCATGGCACGCCTCGCCTGCCAGGGCGTCTGCGACGTGCTGGGAGCTCCGGACCACCAGAGCGGCTGACACCGAACATCGGGACCGCGCCACCGCCCGAGGCGACCCACCGTCGGCGGGGACCGCTGCTACCGTCTCGCGGTGCGCTCGGGACCCTTCCTCCTCGGACTGGTGGGGGCGGTCGCCCTGGGTGGCGCCGTGCAGACCGCGGTCGCCGGGCCGGCCGCCGGTACCGGCACCCCGACGACCGTCACCGGAGCAATGCCGAGCGCGACCGGAGCCCGCTCCACGGCGTCGAGGTCAGTGGCTTCGTCCGCCAAGGCGCTCGTGACCTCCGCGGTTGCCGCCGCCAAGGCCCAGAAGTCCGTGCATTTCGTGGAGTGGGCCTCCGCGGGAAAGCAGTCCGTCTCGGTGATCGGCGACGTGTCCCCCACCACGGGCCAGCAGACGATCACCGTCCGTGACGGCTCCTCGGTCGGGCACGTCGAGGGGCTCTTCGCGGAAGGCCAGGTCTACTTCCGGGGTGACGCGTACGGGCTCGGCTCGTACCTCGGGATGCCGACCGCCCTGGCCCGCAAGTACGTCAACAGATGGATCGCCTTCTCCAAGTCGGACTCGGGCTTCGCCCAGACGGCCAAGCAATTCACCGTGGCGGGCCCTCTCTCCGAGATCGATCTGACGGGAAAGCTGTCCCGGCTGACGACCACCACCATCGACGCCACCCCTGTCATGGTGGTGAAGGGCCGCACGAACGCCCTGTCGTCGAAGGGCCGGTCCGGATCCGGGACGCTGTACGTCACCTCCGACGGAACGAGACTTCCGGTGCGCTTCACCGGAACGGGGAGGGAGACCGCCGGATCGTCGACCGGTCGGGTCGACTTCAGCCGGTGGGGCGAGCCCGTGAACGTGAAGCCACCGGCCGGCGCGATCCCGGCCTCCAAGGTGGCCTGAGCGCCCAGCGCTCCGGACGGACGGTACCGGCCACCGGCCCTCAGGGCCTCCTCGCAGCCTCCTCGTCCTCGATCGCGCTTATCTGGGCGATGCGGACGGCGTGGCGCCCGCCGTCGAACCCGGTGGTGAGGAAGACGTTCACGATGTCGAGCGCGAGCTCCTCGGCAACGATCCGGGCGCCCAACGAGAGCAAGTTGGCGTCGTTGTGCTTCCGGGCGAACCGAGCCGTGTACTCGTCGTGGCACAGGGCGGCGCGAGCACCCCGCACCTTGTTCGCGGCCAGAGCCTCCCCTTGGCCGCTCCCCCCGATCACGATGCCCCGATCGGCCTCGCCAAGGACGACGGCTCGGGCGCAACGAGCGCAGATCGGCGGGTAGTCGACCGGGTCCTCGGACCAGGTCCCGAGGTCGAGCACCTCGTGGCCGGCCTCGCGCACCGCCTTGGCGACGGCGGACTTCAACCGGAACCCGGCATGGTCGCCGGCGATGGCGATCCTCATGACCCGGCCGCAATGCTCGGGACGCCGCTCACCAGCTCGCCCATCGTGACCGGCACCAGTCCTCGCCGGTCGACCTCGGGAGCGATGTGATCGAGTGATCGGAGCCCGACCCTCCACATCCCCGGGGGGCCGAAGGCGTCATTGTCGTGCAGGAGCACGATGGCGCCGTCGTCGAGCTTGGAGCCCACCAACTCCGCCACCCGCCGGTGGTCGGTGGTGGTCCACTCCCTCCCCCACGCCGACCATAGGACAGTCTGGAGCCCCAGCAACCGCGCGGCGGCGAGGGTCGTCCCGGTGACCTGGCCGAAGGTCGGCCGGTAGAGGGTCGGCCGAAGCCCGCATCGTTCCATCACACCGAGGGCGGCACGAAGATCACGGAGGATCCAGCGTGGCGTGCGGAGCAGATGGTGGTCGTGCCGGTAACCGTGGGTCTCGACCTGATGACCCCTGCGGAGGATCTCGGCGACAAGGTCCGGCTCCCGCTCGACCAGTGAGCCCAAGCAGAAGAACGTGGCCGGCCAGCCCAGCTCGTCGAGCCGGTCGAGCACGGCGGGCGTCGCCTCGGGACTGGGTCCGTCGTCGAAGGTGAGCGCGATCTGCGAGACCTTCGGACCGCGCCACCGGCAAATGCCTCCGCCGACGGACCGCAGACCCGACCACTGGCCGAGCACGGCGATGCTCGGTACATACTGGGCGGCCAGGGCGGCCGCACCGATCCCGGCCGCTCGCCGGCTCAGGCGACCCACCGCCCCGCTCACCCCGCGGTACCGACGGGCCGGATCCCCGGCACCGTCGGTCCCCCAGTCGCGCATCTCGTTCCGGCCATGGCAGGCCCGAGGCTAACGGCGGCCGGCGGGTCGTGCCCGTCGGGCGAGGCCGGTCCCGGTAACGTGCGGGTCGTGGCGGAGTTCGACGAGGCGACCGCGGTGACCAGGCTCCCCCGGTCGGACCACGCCTACGAGGCGGACCTCCACCCGACGTGGACCGTCGGCGGGAAGCCCAATGGGGGCTACCTGCTCGCCATCCTGGCCCGTGCCGCCGTTGACACGGTGACCGCCGCCGGGCACGACCACCGTGACCCGCTCTCGGCCAGCGCCTCGTACGTGCAGGCCCCGATGCCCGGTCCCGCCACCGTCGTGACGCAAGTGGACAGGCTGGGCCGCAGCGTCAGCCAGGTCCGCGCCTCGCTCGTGCAGGACGGGCGCGTCCACGCCGACGCGTCGTTCGTCCTCGGCCGGCTCGATCCCCTGGCCGAGCCTCTCTGGACTGACGGCTACCCCGTCGAGCTGCCCCCGATGGAGGATTGCGCACGGATGCGCGCGGGTCCGGGAGCCGCCCTCACCCTGAGCATCATGGACGCGGTGGAGGTCCGGCCCGATCCGAGGGCCACCGGCATCCGGGGCGACGGTCCGAGCGGTGTCGCCCAGATCGGTGCCTGGGTGCAATTCGCCGACCGGCGCCCGGTGGACCCCCTCTCCTTGCTCTACTTCGCCGACGCCCTGCCCCCGGCGACGTTCGAGCTGGGCTCGTCGGGTTGGGTGCCCACGCTCCAGCTCACGGTGTACGTGCGAGCCATACCCTCCCCTGGCCCGCTGCGAGCTCGGCAACGGGCGCGGTTGGTCGAAGGGGGGTTGTGCGACGAGGTCTGCGAGATCTGGGACCGGCGCGGGCGATTGGTGGCCCAGGCGACCCAGCTCGCCCGGGTCCGGTTCCCTGGTGCCTCCAGCCGGCACGATCCCACTGGGTGAGCGCCGGATCAGCCGCGCCGGGGAGGCGGCGGCGGGGCGGGGCCCGACGCTGCGGGCCATGGGTACAATGACCGGTGCGCCTCTAGCTCAACGGCAGAGCAACGGACTCTTAATCCGCAGGTTTCGGGTTCGAATCCCGAGGGGCGCACCAGGTCGGAGGAGGTTTTTGGGACCGTGGCTCCGGCACCCGCATGACACTTTCGCCGTGTGCAAGGCTCCAAGCGACTGATCCGAGGACTCGGCAAGTTCGCCGTCTACGAGCTGCAGGTGTCCACCGGACGTGACCCGCTCACCGGAAAGTGCGACCAGGGCAGTCGACAATGATCCCGATGTCCGCCGCAGACAAGGCCCTGGCCGCCACGGTCCCGCTCAGACTCCGGTAAGACGCCTGTGCCGGCGCGAGCGGTCCTCCGCGGTCCGGGGACCGCGAGCCGGGATGAGACGGACCCCCAGGCGGCGAATGAGAAGACGCAGCAGCAGCACGGTGGAGATTGCAAGCACGCTCGGGAGAGCGATGGCCAGCATGCTGAAGGTCACCGCCCCATGAAGGTGAGTGATGTTCGAGAAGTTCATCCCGAAGTAACCAGTGACGAAAGTGAGCGGAAGAAACACTGCCGCCACGATCGTGAGCCAATTGATCACCTGACCCTGGCGCTCCGAGGTGGCCGAACTGAAGGCCGCCATCGCATCTCGCGTCTCGTCGCGACAGTCGTGTGCGGCGTCGAACAGGGCCACCACGTGGCTCCGATGGGACTCGAAGTACTGCTGGCTTCCGGCCTGCATCCCGGGGAGCCGGTCGACATCGCCCAGGATGCTGACGAGATCTCGCCGGTAGGGTCCGAGCGCCCGGATGATCGGCGTGAGGACCTGGCGTACCTCGAGGATCTGCTGGAGGTAGTCAGGCATCGGCGGTCCTCCGAGGACCGCCGTCTCCAGATTGTCGAGCTGGGCGTCCAAACGGGCGAGGATGGACTCGAACGTGGTGGCAAGCGCATCGAGCACCATGAACAAGACGAGCGGTCCATCGTCCTGCTCGCCGTCCCGGAGCCGCTCATAACGGTGGCGAGCGACGGCCAACCCTCGGCACGACTGGTCATGGGCGGTCACCAGGAACGACTTGGTGAAAACGGCGCGAACCTGTGTCAGATGGCTGCTGTCGCTCACCCCGTAACTCGCCCAACGCACGCCGTCGTGGGTCTCCGTGAAGCTCGACCGTTGGTCCCGATCCATGAGATGCTGCGCGGCGTCGACGTTCAGCCCCAGTGCCGCCGAGAACTCGGCCATCCGCTCCGGGGGGACGCCAGAAAGATCGAGCCAGAAGAACGAACCGGCCCTGCGGAGCCGTGCGGCGTATTCGGCGTCGATGTCCGCGTCCACGCCGGCTGATTCGACGAGCTGGGCCCTCCCAGCCTGCGCTGCAGGCGTGGTCATCCTCCGTCTCGACGTGTCCGGTGCACCGCCGCTCTCACAGCGCCCCGCTGGGCCGGCGGTACGAACTGACGCATGTTCGTCTCCACGTGTTCACGCTCCTTGCCGGCGGGGCAGGCCAGTGCGGTGAGCTGGAGGGACCAGTTCCG
>DATKRB010000054.1:0-19316 GCA_035532415.1 Acidimicrobiales bacterium
CTCGGTTTCTCGGTGGGCTCCTTCGACGAGCTGGGCCCGGTCATGGCGGCCTACAAGAAGGAGATCCCCAACGCCGAGCCGGTGGGCGCCTTCGTGAACGACAACATCATGGTGACCTCGGCGGCCTTCGTGGCCGAGGACCGCGACACCGCCCGGGCGTGGGCCGCCGCCCCCCACGCCAGCTACCTGGGGAGCAACGTCTACCGCTACCACGACACCTTCCCCCACCCCCCGCAGATCCCGGTGTGGCCCGAGCTCATCCCCGACCCCACGCCCGAGTCGCTCGAGCTGTCGATCATGGCCGGCGCGGTCATCGGCGATCCCGACGACGCGTTGGCCCAGTGCCGTCGGTGGGAGTCGGCCGGCGCGGACCAGCTGGTCTTCGGGGTCGGCACGGCCACCACCGAGCAGATGCTCGAGACGGTCCGCCTCCTCGGCGAGCACGTCATCCCGAAGATCGACACCGACCCGGTCCACCGCACCACCAGGTTCCGCGAGGCGTCGCGGGTGGCGCTCGGCCTCTGAGGCCGCCGTTCAGCGGTTGATGCCGCCGCCGTCGACCACCATCGACTCGCCCGAGACCCACGCCGCGTGGTCGCTGCACAGCCAGACCGCGGCCTCCCCGACGTGACGCGGCTCGCCCAGGCGTCCACCCGGGAGCATCGCCAGCATCTCGGGCGTGTTGAGGTTCCACGAGCGGAGCATGGGGGTGTCGATGACGCCCGGGCAGACGGCGTTGACCCGGATCCCCGACCGGTTGAGCTCCGACGCCGCCACTTTGGTGATCCCGAGGACGCCGTGCTTCGCCGCGGTGTAGTGGGGAAGCCCGGGTGCGGGCACCAGCCCGGCCCCCGAGGAGGTGTTCACGATGGCGCCGTGGCCCTGCTGCAGCATCTGGGCGATCTCGTGCTTCATACAGAGGAACACCGACGTCAGGTTCACCGACAGCATGTGCTGCCAGGCGTCGAGCTCGAGCTCGTGAAAGGGTCCGCTGACCCCGTTGATCCCGGCGTTGTTCCACGCCGCGTCGAGACGGCCGCGCTCGCGCACGATGCGCTCCACCACGCCGGCCACGACCGCCTCCGAGGTGACGTCGGCGGCCACGAAGGTGGCAGTGCCACCGGCGGCCTCGACGTCGGCCACCGTGCCGGCGCCCCCTTCGGCATCCGTGTCGACCACGTACACGTGGGCGGCCCCCTCGCGGGCGAAGACGGCGGAGCCCGCCCGGCCGATGCCGCTCCCGCCCCCCGTCACCAGCACGACCTTGCCATCGACGATGCCGCTCACCCCTGCCTCCCCTTCACTTGACGGTCGCACCCAGGTCGACCGGGAGCGTCACCCCGGTCACGTAGCGCCCGGACTCCGCCACGAGCCACAGAACCGCCTCGGTGATGTCGGTGACCTCCAGCCAGGGATCGGGGAGGAGGTTCATCGAGGCGAACCCCGGCGCCGCGTCCGCCAGGGTCGGCGCGGGGAGGTCGGGCCGGAAGAGCCGGAACATCCCCTCGTTCTCGATCATGGCCGTGCGGACGTTGCCGGGATGGACGGAGTTCACCCGGATGCGGTGCGGTGCCAGCTCGTGCGCGGCCGACCGCATCAGCCCGACGAGCCCGTGCTTGGCCGCCGTGTACGCCGGGACCCCGGCCGTGGCCCTGAGTCCGAGCATCGAGCTGATCAGGACCACGCTCCCGCCCTCGCCCTGGTCGACCATGGGCCGCACCCCGGCGAGGACGGTGTTGAACGCGCCGGTGAGGTCGATGTCGATGACCTCCCGCCAGACGGCGGGATCGCAGGTCAGCAGGGAGTCGGACGTGGCGATGCCGGCGTTCGCGATCACGATGTCGAGCCGCCCCAGCTCGCCGATGCCGTCGCGCACCACCCGCTCCATCGCGTCGAAGTCCCGCACGTCCACCTGCCGGGCGAGGATCCGCCGGCCCTCGGCCGCGACCAGCCGTGCCGTCTCGGCGAGGTCCCCGGGGGTCGACGGGGGATAGGAGATGCTGGCGATGGGCGCGCAGATGTCGACGGCGACGATGTCGGCACCTTCACGGGCCAGCCGGACGGCGTGGCTGCGCCCCTGCCCCCGGGCCGCGCCGGTCACGAACGCCACCTTCCCCTCTACCGCCCCCATGATCGCCCTCCCTTGCGCGGGCCCGGCGCGTCCGGGGCCGCCGTCAACCCCCGGCCCTCATCAGCTCGATCCGCACCCCGTCGGGGTCCCGGAGGAAGACCAGGTCGATGCCCGGCGCGGCCGTCCGGGTCGACGGGAGCAGGGTCCCGCCGGCCGCCACCAGCGCGGCGACGGCACCGTCGAGGTCGTCCACGTCGAACGAGAGGTGGGTCATCCCCAGCCGGTCCCGCCGGCCCGACGGCTCGCCGGTGGGAGGAGGCTCCGTGAAGTGCAGGAGCTCGATGGCCAGCCCGTCCCGACGGATGAACTGCGAGGTCAGCGCCACCTCCCCGGGTACCTCCAGAGCGGCGGCGAAGGTCGAGTCGATCGGGAACGACTCGCCCCTCTCGAACCCGAGCCCTTCACAGTAGAAGCGGAGCGATCGATCGAGATCGGAGACGCAGATCCCCATATGGGAGAAGGCGAAGTCGTGCGATGTCATCGTTGAGCCTCCGTCACCGTGCAGACTGAGCGCGTCCCACCGCCGGGACGATCGAAGGGAGTGCCCGTCATGTTGCCACTACAGGAGATCTCCGACCGGCTCGAGATCGACGAGCTGCTGGTGCGCTACAGCCACGTGATCGACAGCGGGAGCTGGGAGGAGTTCGCGGACGTCTTCACCGAGGACGCGGTGATCGACTACACCGAAATGGGCGGACCCCGCGGCGGGGTGGGCGAGACACTCCGGTTCCTGCAGGCGGCCATGCCGCATTTCCTCAGCTACCAGCACCTGGTGAGCAACACCGTCCTGCACATCGACGGCGACACGGCCACCGCCCGGTCCATCTGCCACAACCCGATGGTCCTCGACCGGGGCGAGGGGCGGACCCACGTCTTCTTCTGCGGGCTCTGGTACCGCGACACGCTCGTCCGTACCGCTCGGGGATGGCGCATCCGCGAGCGGTACGAGGAGCGCAGCTACGTCCACAACGCCCCCGACGAGCTCGCCCAACCCACCGACGCCCCCTGAGCCCACGTGCTCGGCGCCGGGTCAACCGGCGGAGGCGAAGTACGACTTGGGAACCGGCTTCTGGACGTACTTGGCCGCCAGCGTCCCGGGATTGATCCCGTTGGCGAAGGAGACCAGGGTGACCTGGTGCATGAGGTCGTGGTTGGCATCGGTGTGATAGGTGCCACAGATGCCGTTGTAGGTGATCTTGCCCAGCTCCTTCACGATGGCGCTCGGCGAGAGGCTCCCGCCGGCCTTCCCGATCGCCGCCGCGAGGAGGTTCACCGCGTCGTCCGTGTAGGGCGTGGCGATCTGCACGCTCTGTCCGGGGTAGGCCGCCGTGTACGCCGACACGTAGGACTTGGCCTGCGGGGTGTTGAGCACCGGGGCGAAGCAGTACGGGGTGAAGGTGTACTGGGTGAGCTCGGAGGGCTTGTTGAGGCCGTAGGCGGCGAGGAAGTTCCCGCTCTGGTCGCCCATGATCGGGAGGCTGATCCCGTTCTGGGTCAACGCCCGGTTGAAGACTGCCTCCACCAGCGGGAACCCGTACTCGAACACGACGTCCGTCCCCTTCATGGCGAGCGCCTGCTCGGTCGCGTCGGTGGCCGTGTCCGAAGCGTTGCGGACGGTGAACTTCTTCACCCCGAGCTTCTTCAGCAGTGCCTGGGCCGTGGCCGCATCGGCGTTGGAGGCGGTGTCGTCGGTGTGGAAGATGCCGACCGACTTCGGGTGGAACTTGGCGACCGCGTACTTCGTCGAGCTCTGAATGGCACTCACCAGGTTCGGCACCACCGTGTAGAGGTTCGGCACGTGAACCACGTTGGAACCGGCCGCCGGGCCCTGGGCGTAGGCGATCACCGGGATGCCGGACTTCTTGAGCAGCGAGGCCGTGGCCTGCACCTGGTCGTCGACCGAGTAGCCGATGAACGCCGTGGGATTGGTCCCGAGTGCCTGCTGGGTGGCCGTCACCGCCTGCTGGGGGGTGATGTTGGCGTCGTAGCCGACGTACTCCACCTTGTGGCCGTCGACCCCACCGTGGGCGTTGAGCTGGTTGACGACGAGATTGATGTCGTTGTTCCGGCCCGGCGTCGCATAGGGCCCGGTCTCGATGCTCATGTAGGCGATCACGATCGGCGCCTTGGACGTCGCGGCGAAGCTCGGTGTCGCAACGGTGAGGCTTCCCCCGACGACCGCTACCGCGGCTGCGAACACGCCCAGTCGATGCTTCTTCACGGCTACCCCCCTGCTCGTCCTGAAGGCTCGGCGGCCAAACCTGCCGCCGGCGTTTCAGTTCTGTGACAACCCCACCGCCGATTCTGCCGACTCGTCCCCCCGAAGTCAATCCTGACACTAGCGTCTCTCGCGTCAGCCCTGACGTCGGTAATCCGGAGGCGGCGCAGGGCGACTCAGCCCCGGAGGCGGCGGGGCGACTCAGCCCCGGAGGCGGCGCAGGGCGACTCAGCCCCGGAGGCGGCGCAGGCGGGGAACGACCTCGGCACCGAGCCGGGCGATCTGCTCGCGCACGTCGGGACCGGACAACCCGGGGAGATGGACCCGTAGGTCGAGGGCATCGACCCCCGCCCGGGTGCAGGCGCCGTGCAGTACCTCCGCCATCTCGGCCGGGTCGGGGGTGCTGACCGTCTGGTCGGCGGCAAAGGGCCGTTCGCCTCCTGCATAGCTCTCGTACACGGCCCGCTGGTGGGCGATCGCCTCGGTTCGCTGCGTCCCGAGCCAGACCCGGCGGATGAGCACCTTCGTGCCGGTCCCGCCGGCCTCGTCGTAGGCGTCGCAGAAGGCGGCCACCCGGTCGATGGCGGACATGCCCTCGGTCAGGATGCCCGCGCCGCAACGGGCGGCCCGGCGGGCGGCCCCGGTGGAGGCGGCGGCGCTCAGGACCGGAACGGGCGACGCCGCGCACCGCTGCAGCGCACGGTCGGACTCGAGCTCGCGCAGGTCCCGGCCCGCCAGCATGTCGACGATCCGCGGCAGCTCCGCCTTGAACCTCGGCACCGCCTCCCCGATCGGCACCGCCATGGCGGCGAAGTCGAGCGGGAGGGCGCCCGCGGCCACGCCCAGGCCGACCCGGCCCGGATGGCGGGCGGCGAGCCAGGCGATCTCCTCGGCCACCAGCGCGGTCGGGCGGAGCGGGAGCAGCAGCGGGCAGGGAGCGGCCCACCCGGACTCGGTCTCGTCCAGGACGAAGGAGACCATCTGCAGCGGGTTGGGCAGGTACCCGGCGAACCCGCCGTGGTGCTCGCTCGTCATGATGCCGTCAAAGCCGCCCCCGAGAGCCAGCGCCGCCTGGTCGCAGAGCTCGCGGACCACCTCGGGAGCGGTCAGCTCGTTGTGCGGGTAGAGGCGGAGCGAGATGGAGCCCGGTGCGAACGGCGCGGTGCTCACCGCCCACCGTCGCGGGGTCCGGTGGACGGGCGGGCCGGGACGGGGAGGGTGGTTACGAGAGCTCCTCGACGAGACGGCCGTAGCCGTCGAGCGCCCGCTCCATCTCGGCGACGTCGCCGCTGGGGAAACCCAGCACGATCTCGGTCGCGCCCTGCTCCCGGTAGTACTCGAGCTTGCCCGGGTCGGGGATCACGCCGACGATCACGATCTGCAGGGCCGCCGGGTCCCGGCCGGCGCCGTCCCACGCCTGGCGCAGGAGCGGCAGGGACCGGCTCAGGCCCGCCCCGCCGTGCGGCATCCACCCGTCGCCGAGCTCGGCGATCTGCGCGAACGTCCTCGGTCCGGCGGCGCCACCGATGAGCACCGGCAGCCGGGGCTGCGTCGGCTTCGGCCACGACCAGGTCGGACCGAAGCGCACGTGCTCGCCGGAAAAGGAGGCTTCGTCGTGGGTCCACAGAGCCTGCATGGCCAGGATGTGCTCGCGCACCACGGCCCGGCGCTGCTTGGGGTCCACCCCGTGGTCGGCGAGCTCCTCGAGGTTCCAGCCGTAGCCGGCACCCAGCACCACCCGGCCCTTCGACAGGTAGTCGACGGTGGCGATCTCCTTGGCCAGGGTGATCGGATGGTGCTCGGCGACGAGGGCGACGGACGTTCCGAGCCGGATCCGCGAGGTCGCGGTGGACGCGGCGGCCAGCGCCGCCCAGGGGTCGAGGGTCCGCCGGTACTCGTCGGCGATCACGTCCCCGGTGAGGGGATGCGGCGTGGCCCGGCTGACCGGGATGTGCGTGTGCTCGGCCACGTAAAAGGCGTGAAACCCGCGGGCCTCGGCGGCCACGGCGGCGGTCACCGGGTCGACCGTCCGGTCGGTGGCGAACAGGGAGACGGAGAATCGCATCGACCGACCATACCCAAGCAGGTGCCGCGCGGCACCGGGCGGGCGATCCGTGGCGAGGTCTACGATCAGGCCGGTCGATCGCAGATGGGGGCTCGGATGATCGTGGGGGTACCGGACGCGTGGGACGAGGTCGCCGACGTGATCGTGGTCGGCTCCGGCGGGGCGGCGCTCACCGCGGCGACCTTGGCGGCCGACGGTGGGGCCAGGGTGCTCATCGTCGAGCAGAGCGAGATGATCGGGGGAACCACCGCCGTGTCCGGCGGCGTGCTGTGGATCCCGCGCAACTCGCACATGGCCGATGCCGGCATGGACGACAGCCGGGAAGAGGCCCTGGCGTACGTCCGCCATCTGGCCATGGGTCTCGAGCCCGACCCGGAATTGCTGGAGGTCTTCGTCGACACCGCTCCGGTGGCGCTCTCCTACCTCGAGCAGCACACCCCGCTGGCCACGACCTCGCTCACCCTGTTCCCCGACTACTACTTCCCCTACGACGTGCCGGGGAAGAAGGCCGGCGGTCGGTCCGTGGAGCCGGTCCCCTACCCCTTCGGGCAGGAGCTGCCCGAGTGGCGTGAGCGTCTGGTCAGCCGGGGGACCCTCATGTCGCTCGGCTCCTATACGACGCTGGCGGAGGACCTCTTCGCTTCGGGCGACGAGGAGCTGGCCGCCGAGCTGGTCCGGCGGGAGGCCGAGGACGTCCGGCCCAAGGGGGCCGCGCTCGTCGGCATGCTCTGGAAGGGCCTTCTGTCGCGCGACGTCTCCATCCGGCTGGGCACCCGGGGGCGCGAGCTGGTCTCCGTCGGCGGCGCCGTCGTCGGGCTGCGTGCCGAGCACGAGGGCAGGGACCTGCTGCTGGGCGCCCGCCGCGGGGTGGTGCTGGCCTGCGGGGGGTTCGAGTGGAACCGGCAGATGGTGCACGATCTCATCGGGTACGACGTGCACCCGCTGACCCCGCCCAACAACGTGGGCGACGGTCTCGTCATGGCCGCCGAGGCCGGGGCGGCTCTGGTCAACCTCAACTCCTACTGGGGGACGCCGGCCATGTTCGACCCGGGCATCGTCGACCACGGGGAGCCGGTTCCCCAATTCGAGGGGGGCCGGGGCATGCCCGGGTCGATCGTCGTGAACGGTCACGGCCATCGCTTCGCCAACGAGAGCGTCCCCTACAACGACTTCCCCAAGGCGTTCGGCACGTTTGACGTCTCCCGGTCCGAGCGGCCGAACGCCGCGCCGGGGTGGCTGATCTTCGACCACGAGGCGAGGGAGTCCGCTCAGGTCCTGTCGATGGTGCCCGGCAAGCCGGCGCCGGACTGGGTGGCCCAGGCCGCGACGGTCGGCGAGCTGGCGGAGCGGATCGGTGTCGACCGTGCCTCGTTGGAGGCGACCGTGTCGCGGTTCAACGCCAACGCCGCCGAGGGCACCGATCCGGATTTCGACCGCCACCGGCTCGGGCTGATGGGGGTGGCGCCCCTCCGGCCCCTGGGGAGCGGCCCGTTCTACGCGATCGCCATCCACCCCGGAACGCTGGGGACGAACGGAGGTCCCCGGGTCGACGCCGACGCCCAGGTGGTGTCGCGCGACGGCAAGCCCGTCCCGGGGCTCTACGCCGCCGGCAACACGGCCGCCAATGCCTTCGGCTGGGCCTACCCCTCGGGCGGCGCCACCATCGCCCACGGCGTCACCTTCGGGTACCTGGCCGGACGGCACGCGGCCGCGCAGTCGCCGAACGCGTCGCTCCCGACCGCCGGCGACGGAGTGGCCGCCCGGTGTCCCGCCTGAGCCCGTGACCGAAGAGAGGTACCGATGACCGGACAGTCCACCGAGCCCCGCACCGACCAGTCGCTCGCCGACCGGCTCGACCGGGTGGAGTCGCAGCTCGCCATCGCCCAGCTCCCCGCCCGCTATGCCCTGGCGATCGACTCGCGGGACCTCCACACGTTGGTCGCCCTCTTCGCCCCCGACGTGCGGGTGGGCGGCGCCGGTGACGGGGTCGGACGCGAGGCGCTCGAGAGGTTCTTCACCGCGAACCTCTCGCACTTCTACCGCAGCATGCACCTGATCAGCGGCCACGTGGTCCACTTCGACGACGCCGACCACGCGCACGGCAGCGTCCACTGCCGGGCCGAGCACGAGGACGGCGGCAAGTGGGGGATCATGGTCATGAACTACAAGGACGACTACGTGCGGGTCGACGGCGAGTGGCTCTTCGCCCGGCGCCGGCTGCAGCCCCTCTACTCCTGCGACATCACCGAGCGCCCGTCCGGTCCGGACTTCAACCGCGGATGGCGCGACGGCCGCCCGGCGGGAGAGGACACCACCGACTGGCCGGCCCGGCTGCCCGGCGAGTACGAGACGTTCGGGGCGTTCTGGTCACAGTTCGACCCCGACCACGTGGCCGGGTTGACCGTGCTCCCGGTGGACTCCGGGCCGTCGGGTCCCTCGCCCCGGTAGGGCGCACCTCACCGGGCGCCGGGACGGCCGCGCGCCGCGATGCCCAGGTCGGCGAGGGCGGTCCTGGCGGCGCCGTCGCCGCACATCCCGTGCACACCCCCGCCGGGCGGGGTGGAGGCCGAGCAGAGGTAGACACCGCGCATCCCGGTCCGGTACGGGTTCCACCCGAACGTGGGGCGGCCGATCGTCTGGCGCAGCGTGGCCGCGCCGCCGTTGATGTCCCCGCCGATGTAGTTGGGGTTGTGGCGCTCGGCCTGGGCGGCCGTGACGGTGGCCCGGCCCAGGACCAGGTCCCGGAACCCGGGGGCGAACCGCTCGATCTGGCTCTCCATCCGCTCGGTCATGTCGAGGGTCGAGCCCGATGGCACGTGGCAGTAGGCCCAGAGGGTGTGCCGGCCCGCCGGGGCGCGCGTCGGGTCCACCGTGCCCGGCTGCACCACGATGCAGTACGGGCGCTCCGGGTGGCGGCCGGCGGCGACGTCCGATTCGCTCGCCGCCACCTCCTCGAGCGTGCCCCCGAGGTGAAGGGTCGCCGCCTCGCGGCAGGCCCCGGCCGCCCACGGGACCGGACCGGCGAGCGCCCAGTCGACCTTGCAGACCCCGGGCCCGTACCCGAAGCGCGCGAAGGCCCTGCGGTACCGGGCGGGCAGCCGATCGCCGGCCAGCCCGATCAGCTGCCGGGGGGAGACGTCAAGGAGGACCGCACGGGCGCCCGGGAGCTCGTCGAGCGAGCGGACCCGGTGCCCGGTCATCACCCGGCCACCGGCCGAGGTGAGCTCCTCCACCAGGGCGTCGACGATCCGGGCGCTGCCCCCTTCGACCACCGGCCAGCCCACGGCGTGGGCCAGGGTCGTGAGCAGGAGCCCGTAGGCTCCCGAGAGCGGGGCCGTCAGGGGCAGCATCGAATGAGCGGCGACGCCGGCCAGCAACGCCCGGGCCTCCTCGGTCTCGAAACGTCGCGCCAGCCGGCGGACCGGCAGGATCCCGGTGAGCGCGAAGCGAGCCATGGCGACCGGATCGGCGGGGACGGACCGCAAGGGGGCCAGGACCGCCGGCACGATGAGCCCGGCGTCGCGCACGAGGGGCGCGAACAACCGCCGGTAGGGGGCAGCGTCGACCCCGAGCCGCTCGGCCGTCTCCTCCACCGACGACACGACCGTCCCCGCCCGCCCACCGTCGAGCGGGTGGGCGAAGGCGACCCTCGGCGCCCGGAGCCTCACCCCGCGCTCCGCCAGGCCCGCCCCACGCAAGAACGGCGAGGCGGCGGCGAGCGGATGGACGGCGGAGCAGACGTCGTGGCGGAACCCCGGGAGGGTCAGCTCCTCGGTCCGGCATCCACCACCCGGGGTGCCGGACCCCTCGTACACGTCAACGGACATCCCGGCCCGGGCCAGGATCAGCGCCGCGGCAAGCCCGTTGGGACCCGAGCCGACGACGACGGCGTCGGGCGACCTCACGGTTCGGGCACCGTCCCGCCCGCCGCCACCGTCACGACGGCGCGTCCGGCCTATCGGCTATCGGGAGAACGCCGGCAGCACCCGCTCGGCGAACAGCTCGAGCGTGCGGGGATCGGCCCGGTCGTGGGTGAAGAAGACGAAGAACGTGATCCCGCGCTCCACCGACTCGGCGATGCGGTCGATCACCATCTCGGGGGTGCCGACGTAGCCACCGGCTTCGAGCCCCCAGGTCGGGCCCGGGTAGCGCCGCTCGGCCCTGGCCCGGGCGACCGCCAACGACTCGTCGTCCTCGGCCAGCACCAGCACCGCCTCGTGCGAGCGTCGGATGGTCGAGGGGTCACGGCCGATCTTGGCGCACTCGGACTCGAGCACCACCTGCTTCTCCTCCCAGTCGGCGAGCCCGTACACCGGGATGTTCCAGACGTCGGCGTAGCGGGCGACGAGCGGCAGGGTGTGGCGCGGCCCCATCCCCCCCACGTGAACCGGGGGCCGGGGCTGCTGCACCGGGGGCGGGAGGTTGGGGACGTCGTGGATCTCGTAGTGGCGACCGACGAACGTGGTGGTCTCGTTGGCGAACATCTCGGTGACGATCTGCAGCGCCTCGCCGAGGCGCTCGGAACGCTCGGCGAAGGTGCCCCAGGGCAGCCCGGCCCGCAGGTGCTCCTCCTCCACCGACCCGCTTCCCAACCCGAGCTCGAAACGCCCGCCGGAACAGACGTCAAGGGTGGTCGCCATCTTCGCGAGCAGGGCCGGGTGCCGGAAGTTGTTGCACACCACGAGGTGGCCGACCCGCAGCCGCTCGGTCTGGGCCAGCAGGAAGCTGGCCAGCGTCCAGCCCTCCAACGAGGTGGTCCCGGGAAGCCCGGGGCCGTACAGGTGGTCGTACAGCCAGAGCGAATGGAACCCGAGCTCCTCCACCTTCCGGGCCCGCGCCAGCACGTCCTCGTAGGTGAACGCCAGCTGGGGGACGTAAATCCCGAACTCGGCCCGGGGGCGCCCGCCGGTCATCGGGGCACCGCCTCGCCGGATCGCTTCCAGACCAGGTACACGTCGCGGCGGACGATGGCCCATCCGGGCCCCTGACCCGGGCGGCGGACGAGCTGGTCCTCGTACCGCACGCCGGTGATGAGCGAGTCCACCTCCCCGGCGGCGTCGGCGAAGTGCCGGGCGATCAGATAGGTCTCGGTGAACCCGGCGTCCCCGGTGATCTCCCGCAGCTGGTTCCCGATGAAGTGCTGGGTGCTCGGGAAATGCTCGACCCCGGGGCGCAGGATGCCCAGGTAGTCGTCGAGCACCCCCTCGAAAGAGGTGCCGTGCACGTAGGCGTCCTCGCAGAAGCACGAACGCACGAGGTCCCAGTCGCGCCGGTCGACGCCCCGGGCGTAGTTCACCATGATGCGCGACACGGCCGACTCGTCGGCCAACCGCCGCACGACGGCGCCCAGGTCGTCGCGCACGACGGCGCCCAGGTCGTCGCTCACGACGGCGCCCAGGTCGTCGCTCACGACGGCGCCCCGACCACGACCAGCGCGTCGGCGGCGCAGACCGCGCCGTCGGCCACCCGGACGGGGTTGACGTCGACCTCCGAGACCTCTTCGAGCTCGAGCGCCAGGTCCCCCAGCCCCACCATGACGGCCCCGGCGGCCCGTTGCTCGGCCTCGTTCAGGCCCCGCCCGCCTTGTACCAGGCGCCCGCCCAGCAACCCGGCGAGGGCCCGCTCGGCGGTCGCCGGGCCGAACGGCGGTCGCAGGATCGCCGTCTCGCTCAGGATCTCGACGAGGATGCCCCCGAGCCCGAGCACGACCGTCGGGCCGAAGACGGGATCGCGATGGATGCCGGCGGTCAGCTCCACCCGCGCCGGCACCATCTGCTGCACCAGCACCCCCTCGCGGACCGCGTCGGGCGCCTTGCGCCCGACCTCGTCCACCATCTCCTCGTAGGCCTCCCTCACCGCGTCGGCACCGCGCAGGCCGAGGCGGACGGCGCCGTACTCGGTCTTGTGCGCCAGCGCGTAGGACATCACCTTCAACGCCACCGGACCCCCGATCCCCTCGGCGGCGGCGACCGCCTCGTCGACCGAGCGCACCAGCCGCTCGCGGGTGACCGGGACCCCGTACAGGGCGAGCAGCTCCTTGCCGGCGGATTCGAGCAGCGAGCGGTGCCCGCCGCGGGCGTTCAGGATCCGGCGGGCCCTGACCACCCGCCCGTCGTCGGGCTTCCACGAGCCCCGGGCCGAGTGGTCCACCGAGCGCAGGGACAGGTCCGCCACCGCCCCGAGCGCGTGCATGGCCCGGTGGGGGTCGGTGTAGGTGGGGACCCCCTTCTCCTGCAGGTCGTCCACCCAGACGGTCGACGTGAGGGCCACCGGCTTGTCGGTGTGCTCGTAAAAGTCGATCACCGAGTCGGTCTGGGCCCCGGCGATCCCCCAGATCACCGGGGCCACCATGTCCACCACCCGCGACCCGCCCATGGCCGTGAGCACCTTGTGGAAGCTCTCGGGCATGGCCACCACCTGGGCCGTGGTGTCCACCGGGTTGGTCACGCTCCCGTAAAAGGGCACGGGCATCAGGGCCATCATGGTCGCCTGCTCGTCGGCGGGGATCTCGGGGACCTCGAGCCCCTCCTCCGACGCCGCGTCGGCCAGGAGGACGCCCGCGCCACCCGACGACGTCATGATCCCCACCCGGCGGGCGGCCACCCGCCGGCCGTCCTGAAAGATGGTGCCGAGGTCGAGCATCTCCTCCATCGTGTGGACCACGAACACCCCGTACTGGCGGCAGACCGCGTCGAGAACGCCCGACGACCCGACGATGGAGGCGGTGTGGCTCAGGGCCGCCCTGGCCGCCGCGTCGGAACGCCCGGCCTTCAGCAGGACGATCGGCTTGTCGAGCTCGACGGCCCGGCTGGCCGCGTCGATGAAGACCTCGGGGTCGCGCAACGTCTCGCTGAAGACCATCAGGACCCTGGTGTCGTCCCGCTCGACCAGGTACCGCAGCACGGCGGCGATGTTCACGTCGGACTCGTTGCCGGTGCTCACGAACCACCCGAGCTTGAGCCCGGCCAGCATGGCCTTGGTGGTGATGTACGAACCGAAGCCACCGCTCTGGGAGACGAGCGCCACCGGTCCCGCCGGGGGGAGCGGCGCGGTCGGCGGCAGGGCGAAGTTGGCCATCACCCCGCCCCCCAGGTTCATGTAGCCGATGCAGTTCGGCCCGATCACCCGCAGGCCCGTGCGCCGGGCCAGGTCGGTGATGCCCTGCTGCAGGGCGACCCCCTCCCCGCCCGACTCGGCGAACCCCGAGGTGATCACCACGGCGCCCCCGACCCCGCGCTCGGCGCACTCCTCCAAGACGCCGGGCACGTGGGGGGCCGGCACGACCACCACCGCCAGGTCGACGGGACCGGGAAGGGCCAGGACCGACGGGTAGGCCGCTATCCCCTGCACCGTCTCGTCCCGTGCGTTGACCGGCGTCACCGGGCCGTCGAACGCCCGGACGAGGTTGGCGAAGACCTGTCCGTTTATGCCGGCCAACTTGTTGGACGCCCCGACCATCACGATCGAGCGGGGGGAGAGGAGCCGGTCCATGGCCGGGGGGCCGGTCCCGTCCCCCACCGTCACCTCCGTGGCCGTCCCGATCATGGTGCCTCCCCCGTTCCCCCGCCGCTGCGGGCGCCTCCGTCGACCCCGGCGCCCACCCGGCCGGCGGCGTCGATGGCGGCGATCCGGGGGACCAGCGTCTCCCCCATGCGTACCACCTCGTCCACGAACTCGGCACGGGTGTCCACCGGGCGCAGGACCCCGCCGTAAAGGTAGGTGACCCCCACCCCGGCCAGCTGCCCGGCCACCTCGACGAGCATCTCCTCGGTGCCCGTGGCCGTCGTGTCCATCCGCAACCCTCCGAGCGAGGAGGCCACGGTGAGCGGCGTCCGGCGTCCGACCGACGCCGCGTGGTCGCACGCGTACCCGATGCGGCGCTCGAGATCCTGCAGGGACTCGAGCGCCGGCGAATGGCGCCGGGCCGCCGTCGCCGCCGCGTTGGGCATGGGCGCCCACCCGTCGGCCAGCTCCACCGCCCGGCGGATCGCCCGGGTGGAGTTGCCACCGACCCAGATCGGGGGGCACGGGCTCTGCACCGGCCTCGGCAGCGCGAGGTTCCCCGAGGCGCTGAAGTGGCGGCCGGCGAGGTCGACCGGCTCACCGGACCACGCGGCCTTCATGGCGACGATTGCCTCGTCGGTCAGCTCGTTGCGCTCGGCGAAGTCCACACCGAGGGCGGCGAACTCGGCCTCGAGATAGCCCGTCCCCACGCCGAAGATGACGCGCCCGCCCGACAGCACGTCAAGCGAGGCCACCGCCTTGGCGGTGACGAAGGGGTTGCGATAGGGAAGGACGCACAGATGGGTCTGCAGCCGGAGCGTCGTTGTCGCCGCAGCGGCGAAGGCCAGCGCGACGAACGGGTCGAGGGCGTGGTGGCCCCCGGTGTCCATCCAGCGCTTCTCGGGCATCGGGTGCTCGGTCACGTACACCGCGTCGAAACCCGCCGCCTCGGCGGCTCGGGCCATCTCGGCGATGGCCGCGCCGGTCACGAACTCGCCCTGGCGGTCGACGCGTTGGGTCGGCAACCCCAGTGAGATCCTCATGGCGCCTCCCCTTTCGCCTCCCCGCGGTGATGCCCCGGGAACAGTACATGACAGAGATGTCCACCGTCCGCTGTCGGTCCGGGTCCGATAACGATAAAGTGCTGTTCACGCCGCCCCTGGCCAACCGGATGCATGCGTCAGCTTGCGTGACGTGAACCGCAGGGGCGTGCGGTCGGGGGAGATCGAGACGGCGCAGGGTGCGCGGAGGGAGGGCTGCGGTGCTCGCACTGCTGACCGACGAGCAGCAGATGCTCGATGAGATGGCCACCCGGTTGGCCGCTTCGGTGGGGATCGACCACCCGAGTGATCTCGACAAGGTCGACCGGACCAAGGGCTGGGCCGGCCTGGCCGAGGCCGGTCTGCTCGGGCTGCGGGCCCGGGACGCCCGGGGCCGGCCGGCCGCGTCGGGGGTGGAGGTCATGCTGGTCGCCCGGGCCCTGGGCGCGGCGCTCGCCCCGTTGCCCTATGTGGGATCGGCCGTCCTGGCGGTCGAGCTGCTCTCGCTGGCGGGTGCTCCCGAGCCCTGGCTGGCCGGCCTCGTCGCCGGCGAGACGCGCTGCGCGCTCCTGGTGAGCCCCGACCTCTCGGGACTGGCCGACCTCGACGACCCGGGCTCGGGCGGAAGCGTGCTCGCCTGGGACGCGGACGGCGCCTCGCACGCCCTCGCCCTGTCGGGCTCCCCGAGTGCCCCCCAGGTGGTCCGGGTGGCGCTCGGGGACCGGTGGCAGCCCGTCGAATCGGCCGATCTCACCAGGGTCGTCCTCGGGGCCGGCTCGGCTCCGGCGGCCGCCGACGTCGAGCCGGCCGGCCGGCCGCTCTCCGCGCAGGCGCTCGACCGGTGGCTGGCGCTCGCGCTCACCATGGTGAGCGCCGACGCGGTCGGCGCCATGCGGCACGGGCTCGAGCAGGTGGTGGACTACACGAAGGAGCGGGTCCAGTACGGCGTCCCGGTGGGTTCGTTCCAGGCGGTCCAGCACCTCTGTGCCGAGGCACTGGTGGCCGTCGAGGGTGCCGACAGCGCGGTGAAGTACGCGGCATGGGCGGTCGACGAGCTCCAACCGGCCGAGGCCGTGCTGGCCGCCCGGACGGCCAAGGCCTACTGCGCCCGGACCAGCCGGACGGTGCCCGAGACGATCATGCAGGTTTACGGCGGCATCGGCCAGACCTGGGAGCACATCGCCCACTTCGTCAACCGCCGGACCCTGCTCGACCGTCAGGTGTTCGGGGACGACGGGGTGCAGCTGTTGGAGATCGCCGGCACGCGCTTGGGAGGTCGTTGACATGGACTACCGGGACACCACCGAGGAGGCGGCCTTCCGCTCCGAGCTGCGAGAGTGGCTCGAGGCCACCGCCCCGAAGAGCTACGCCGAGCTGGTCGACTACGGCGAGCGGCACAAGATGCAGCGGCAGTTCCACCGGCAACTTCACGAGGCCGGCTACATGGGCATGGCCTGGCCGGTGCAGTACGGCGGCCGGGGACTGAGCCCCGTGTACGACGCCATCCTGAACGAGGAGGTCGGCCGGTCGTCGTGCCCGCCGATGCCGGCCATGGTCAACTACCTCGGCCGGGCCGTCTACACCTACGGCAACGAGGAGCAGAAGACCCGTTACCTCCCGTCGTTGCTGAACGGCGACGTCTCGTGGTGCCAGGGGTTCAGCGAGCCCGAGGCCGGTTCCGACCTGGCGTCCCTGCGGACCCGGGCGGACATCGACGGCGACGAGTACGTCGTGAACGGCCAGAAGATGTGGACCAGCGGCGGCCAGTACGCCGACTGGTGCCTCCTGCTGGCCCGGACCGACCAGGAGGCGCCCAAGCACAAGGGCATCTCGTGCCTGCTGGTCGACATGCGCTCGCCCGGCATCACCGTCCGCCCGATCGTGCTGGCCGACGGCGACCCCGAGACGTGCGAGGTGTTCTGGGACGACGTGCGCGTCCCCGTGTCCCAGCGCCTGGGCGAGCCCGGGCTGGGTTGGAAGGTGGCCATGACCACCGTCACCTACGAGCGGGGCCCGGCGGACATCGGCTTCATCTCCACCTACTACCGGGCGCTGCGCACCGTGGAGGACCTGGCGATCGGGAAGGGCCTGCACGAGGACCCCGGGATGCGGCGGCGGTTGGCCGACGCCTACGTCCGGGGCGAAGGGCTGCGGCTCAACGTGATCGAGCAGCTCTCGATGCGGGTGTCGGGACGCCCGCCCGGCCCCGAGGGCTCGGTGGCCAAGCTGCTCTGGGCCGACGCGGAGCAGTCCCTGCAGCACCTGGCCATGGACATCGCCGGGGCCGACGCCCTCACCGGGCGCATGCCCGAGCGGCTCGAGGCGTACTTCCGGTCGCGGCCGGTGAGCGTGTACGGCGGCTCGGCGCAGATTCAGAAGAACATCCTGGCGCAGTCGTCTCTCGGGATGCCCCGCTAGCGTCCCGGCGACGGCTCTACCTCGGCTCAGCAGGCTTGGAGCACCACGTCCCAGCCGGTGCCGGCGACGTAGGTGGCGGAGAAGGGGATCCCGTCGATGTTCCCGTCGGCCGGCGTGGGGGACCCGGGCGGCGTGACGGGGACGGCGTACCGGGTGAGCGGGACCAGGTCCTTCACGACGAAGCCGCCGCAACCGGCGCACCCGTTGTTGCCCAACTCGATCCACATGAGGCGCACGGCCAGCTCCTCGGCCGCGAGCGAGTCCGGCGCGGCCGGACCGACGGGCGGGAGCGTGGCGGCGAGCCGCTCCGAGGCCGCCAGGTCGTCGGCAAATCGAGCCGCGGGCGCCGCCCCGTTGCGCAGGCACATCCGGTTGTAGGTGTAGTCGTAGTCCGAAGGGGTGAAGGTGCCGACGGTCACGCCGTTGAACGCACCCCGCCGCGAGACCAGGTCGTTGTAGACGACGAGAGCCGACTGCAGCAGCGGGGGCGGGAGGCCGGCGACGAGGGCGGCTGCGACGGCCCCGGGGTCGGCGGCATGAACGGCGTCCACCACGGCCTGGTCGAACACGATCCGGTCCGTGCCGATCCCACCGTTCACCGCGATCGCCGCCGCCCTCAGCCCGGTGTCGACACCGCTCGCCGCGGTGAAGAACGCCTTCAGGTCGTCGAGCGAGCTCGGCCGGGTGGTGGTGGTCGTGGTGGTGGTGGTGGTGGTGGTGACCGAGGTCGGCGACGACCCGGCGCCCGCGGAGCCCGGGCCGGAGCCTCCCTGGCTCGTTGCCGGCCCGCCGCCGCACGAGGCGACCAGCAGCGTCGACATGACCGCCACCACGACCGCCACCGCCCTGCGCGCCACCGGTCCCTGCCAGACGGGCGGATCCGCTGTCCCCACTCCCCCGATCATCCTCCGGTCCCGCCGCTCGGGACAGGGCCGAAGGTCCCGGAGGCGGGGAGGTCGCCCACCCACCCCGACTCCCGCTCTCGGTCGACCCTCAGGAGACCGAGCGCGGGGTGCTGCGGGTGGGCCGGACCGGGAGCGTGGCATCGAGGATCTGCACCCGGAAGCTCTCGGGATCGAGGGGCTTGGCGAGGAGGAAGCCCTGGGCCTCGTCGACGTGCTCGTGGCGGAGGTGGTCCATCTGTCCTGCGGTCTCCACCCCTTCGGCCAGGGTCGTCAGCCCGAGGTCCTTGCCGAGTTGCACGAGGGTGTGGATCAGTGCGTCGGACTCGGGGGACCGATGGATCGACTCTATGAACGTCCGGTCGATCTTGAGGCAGTCGACGGGGAACCGTTGCAGGTAGGCGAGGCTCGAGTAGCCGGTCCCGAAGTCGTCGATCGCCACCTTCACGCCGAGCTCCTTCAGCTCGCGGAGGCGGCGGGCGGTGGTGTCGACGTTGCGCATCAGGGCGGTCTCGGTGACCTCGACGGTCAACGCGCCCGGATCGAGGCCGCTGCTCTCGAGGGCGTCGCCGACGTGCTCGACCACGACGTCACGGTCGAGCTGGCGGCCCGAGACGTTCACCGAGACGGTCAGGTCGCTGCCCAGCTCGCGCCAGGCCGCCATCTGGGAACAGGCTTCGCGCAGGACCCACCGTCCGACCTCGATGATCTGGGTGCTCGACTCGAGCAGGGGCACGAAGTCCTCGGGTTGGATCTCCCCGAGGGTCGGGTGGTCCCAGCGGATGAGTGCTTCGACCCCGATCAGGGTGAGGTCGTCGAGGTTGTAGATCGGCTGGTAGACCAGCCGGTACTGGTTGTCTGCCAGCGCCGAGCGCAGGTCGAACTCGAGGTCGGTGCGGCGGTTGATCGTGGATTGCATTTCTGGGTGGAAGATCTCGTAACGGTTTTTGCCGGCGGCTTTCGCTTGGTAGAGGGCAACGTCTGCGTCGCGTAGCAGCTCCCCGGCGGTGGCCCGGTCACCGGAAGCGATACCGATGCT
>DATKRB010000055.1:0-100159 GCA_035532415.1 Acidimicrobiales bacterium
GACTGGGGGTCAAGAGGTCCCGGGTTCAAATCCCGGCAGCCCGACTCCGAAGGTGCAGGTGGCGGGCTTGATGAGCCCTGCGACCGGTACCTCTGTCGGGTCGTCCCCGCATTTTCCACGCGCGCCGGGCGGCTCGGCTCCACCCGGTCCAGGGCCGCCGACCGCGCCCCGTCCATGGCGTCGGCCGCGGCGCGCAGGTCGCCCGGGTACAGGTGGGCGTAGGTGCGCAGGAAGATGGCCGGATCGTGGCCCAGGGCGGCGGCCGCCGTCGTCACCGGCACCCCGCGCTGGGCCATCAGGCTGGCGGCCGTGTGGCGCAGCACGTAGGGCGTGGCCCAGTCGGGCAGCCCGAGGACGGCGACGGCCGGCTGCCACACCCGATGGCGCCAGTTCGACAGCCGGACCCGCGTGCCGTCGGGCGTGGCGAACAGGGGCGTGTCGGGGTGGCCGGCCACGTGTGCCGCCAGGTGCACCCGGAGCTCGGTGAGCACCGACGCCGGCACCTGCACCACCCGGGCCCGGTGGGTCTTGGTGTCCTGCTCGATGAGGCGGCCCCGGTGCTCGCTCACCGCCGCCTCGACGGTCAGGCGACCGAGGTCGTCGAGGTGGCGCCGGCGCAGGGCGATGGCCTCGCCCGGACGCAGCCCGCAATAGGCGAGCACGAGGAGGAACGGGCGCCACCACGGGTCCACCGTCGCCGCCAGGGCCTCCACCTGCTCGGCCGTCAGGGCGTGACGGGTCCGGCTCGTCCCCTTGAGCACGCGCACCCCCGTCAAGGGGCTGGCGGCGATGATGCCCGAGTCGACAGCCGAGGACAGCACCATGCCGGCCACGGTGCGCGCCGCGTGCAAGGTCGAGCCCGAGCACCCGGAGCGGCGGAGTGCGGCCAGCCACTCCTCCATGTGGATGCGCCGCAGGTCTCCGAGCACCCGGTGGCCGAGGTGGGGCAGGACGTGGAGCCGCAGTGCCGACTCGTACCCCGAGATGGTGCTCGGCGCCCGGTCGCTCGCCACCACCGTCGGCCACCACCGGTCGTGCCAGGCCCCGAAGGTGACTCGCTTCAGGCGCGGGTCGACGTACCGACCGGTGTCGAGCTGGTGGCGGATGGCGCGCTCGAACCGTTCGGCGTCGACCTTGCGGTCGAAGGCCCGCTCCCTTGGCCGCGGGTCGCGGTAGCGCACGACCCAGGTGACCCCCCGCTTGCCGCTGCGCTTGTGGATGCTCACGGCCCCGTCCCTCGGCTCACCTGCTGCGCCCTCGGCCGGCCGCCCGACCGGGGCGCCCAAGGGGCGACCGCCGGACCCTCGACGGGTGCCGTCGTGACGGAACGGTCGGGCCGGATCACTCCCGTGCACCCGCACGTGGGCCGACGCCGCGCTCCTGGTGCCGTTGTCGCCGTCGCTCGGCCACCCAGGCCTCCTCCGCCGCCGCCAGCGCCTCGGCCAGCCGCCCTGCCCCGTCGCTCCGGTACCCGCGACCGGCGAAGTGCCAGTTTGCCTCGAAGGCGGGGACCGCCGTGCCGTCCCGGCGCCGGGCGAACTCCGTGCGGGCCTGGCGCAGGGCGGCGAAGGTCGTCGAGTAGGCGGCCGACTTGGTGGCGAAGTGGCCGCCGTAGCCGAAGCGGTGGGCGTGGCGGCGCAGGGGCGAATCCGGCGAGCCCCCGAGGTCCCAGGCCGTGGCGACCAGGCGCTCGAGGTGGGGCCGCAGCCCGAGGCGGGCGATCTTGGCCCGGCTGGTGACCGCCTGGGCCAGCCGGCCGGCGTCGTCGGCCGACTTGACCGAGTACTTGGCCACGTAGGCGGCCACCCCCTCGGGATCGGCGGCCGAGGCCGCCAGGTCGGCGACGTGGAGCTCGGGACCCCACCGGGCCCAGCCGTCTGCGGAGCCGGTCGCGGGAGCGAGGGGCACCGCCACCCGGCGGGCGGCCCCTTCGACGGCCGTAGCCAGCGTGTCCGGGTCCAGCCAGCCCGGGGGCGCGGTGTGCGGACCGCCGGGCCCGTCGGCCCGGACGATCACGTGGACGTGGACCAACCCGCGCCGCTGGAACTCCACCACCTTCAGGAAGGAGAGCCGCGCCTCGCGCCGCACCTGCGCCTCGGAGCGGCCGACGATCCGGGCGAGGGAGCGCACCACCTCGACCGTCGTCCGCCGCCACAGCGCCGGCACCGAGGCGTTCCAGCGCACCGCGCCGTCGTAGTCGAAGCAGGCCGCACAGAGCGGCTCACCGAGCGATGGGTCCTCAGGAGCGTGAGCACGCCAGCACGAGCCGGGGCGACCGTGCCGGCAGGGGTCCTCGGAGCGCCGGGGCCGGCACGGCGTGCGGTCTGCCGGATCAGCGGAACGGCGGTGGACTGCCCCGAACGACGGAGCGGTGAGGGTCACGAACAGGCGGGGGTGGGTGACGACGTCGGCCGGCACCCCCTTGCCCCCGGCCAGTCCGGAGGCAGCGAGGTGCCAGGCGTCGGCCTGATAGCGCCTCGAGCACGACGGGCACACGGCGGCCCGTCGGTCCTTGCACGCCACCGCCACCTGTCCCTCGGTGAGCGCTCCGGTGGCGGTGTCGAGTCGGGATCCCCCCAGGCGGACCGGGTGCACGCAGCCTCCGGCTCCCTGCACCTCGGCCAGCTGCGCCCGCAGGGCGACCACGTCGAACCGTCCATCGCGTCCCATCCGCCCGTCCTCCTGCCCTCGGTACCCGTCGTGGGGCCGCACAGCGTGAGGGGTGCCGGGCCCACTGTCAACGACCCCCGACCAACGGCCGGCGCAACGAGCAGTAGGGGGCAGTGGGGGGCAACAGGAGGCAGTTGGCGGAGGGCGGATCACCCAGAGCCGAACGATCGTTGGGCTGCCACCGTCAGCGGACCGGCCGTCGCGGACGGTCGCCGTCGGCTCGGACCCGACCGGAGAGTTCCGGGTCGTGGGTGGGCCTCGGGTCACGGTGTACGCACAGGCGGGAAGGAGGCGTGTCGCCCGTGGGCTCGACGGCGAACGTCGAGAATTGAAGGCGGCGGCAGGCAACCGCCCCGGGGTCCGGAGCGTCTGTGGTTGTAAGGGCCGGCAACCATCCGAGCCGAGGCAACGATACGGTCCCCTCACCACCGCACAGGGTGTCCGAGGCCGAAGGGGAGCTCGATGTCGAAGGGGAGCTCATGGTTCGGGGCCAGGTTGCCTCTACCGGCCACGGTGCTGTTGCTCGGTGCCCTGCTGCTCGCCGGATGCTCGACGAGTGGGCCCTCACCACGTGCGGTCCCGTCGGGATGGAAGGTCGTTCACTACAAGAACGTCACGGTGGACGTGCCGCACACGTGGACGGTGGTCGCCTGGCATCCCACCTGCGGGGTGTTCACGCCCACGGTGTTCCTCGGCCCCCAGAAGCTGAGCGCCATCAGTTGCCCTGCCATCCTGAGCCGGACACCACCCGCCGCCGAGGTCGTCCTCGGCGCCATCGCACCGAGCCCGCTTCTCTTCTGGGCACAGCGGACCATCAACGGTGTGCAGGTGGGTGTCCGCACCGGCCACTCGGTCGCCGACGGGCACAGGATCACTACCATGTGGGTGCGTGCGCCCTACGACTCCAACCTCACCGTCTACGTGTCGGTCGGGGAGGCCAGCGCCCTACCCGGCGGAGGGCCGGGGCGGGCGGCGCGCATCGTCTCCAGCATCCATCTGACTCGTTCCTAGAGCCCGCGTCACCTCGCTGGTAGCTCGTCCGCCAGGAGGATCACCACGGCCCGGCTCGACGGACGACGTGTGATGGGCATCCCGAACTGGCTCGTGGCGCATCGACCGGGACTCGTCGACTCGACAGGCCGATCACCTGTCTGAGCACCCTGCCCGTGACCGGGTGGCGGTTCGTAGCACCGATGACCCGTCCGAGTTCGAAACAGTCTTCAGTACTCCATCAAGCCGCCCGCCGTCGGCCGGCGGCTCCGCCGCCGCCTCCGGTGGTCGGTGCGGGCCTCTGGCCCGCCCGTGCGACCGCCTCGGCCGGGCGAACCCGCGCCAGCGACTCGACGGGGACGATGGCATGCCGATCCGGAGCGGTGACGGGGAGTTGACCGGCGGGACCACGACATCGATCGTTCCCAGGAAAGCCAGGCCACTGGGGAGGCGCGCCGGCGACGGGATCGGGCTCCGCCAAAGCCCTCCGGTCGGGCACCGTGTAGGAGGCGGTCATGGCTTCCATCGAGACCGCAGCGCACGACTACCTGAAGTGGATGGCGGTCCACAACTACGCCAGGACGACCATCGAGGGCCGACGGCGCCACCTCGGCCAGTTCGCGGCATTCGCCTACTCACGCCAGGTCGAAATCGTCGAGGCGGTCACCCTGGACCTCCTCTCTCGGGCGAGGATCGGCTGCTACCACGACCCAGAGTTGCACTTCCTCGTGGCCACGGGTTCTCCGAATCAGCGCACCGAGTAGGCAGCCGTGCACTCCGTAGCGCGCCGGTGCTCGAGTTCGGTGGAGATGCCCCGGTCTCGGTCTCACCTGACCGGCCCCCCGAGATACGTCACGCCCCGCAGTTGATGCCTTCGGCCCGCTGCTGTGGGCCAGAGAGTGCTGCCGCCTTGGGTCCGCAGAGGGACTCGAACGATGGCATCGCTGGTTTGATCGCCGTGGTGACACGGAGGAGGTCGTCCTTCGTGACCCGGAGGGTCACGGGTCCGTCCGGTAGGACCGACCGCACGGTGGAACCGGTGATCCGCCCATTGGCAGTGGTGCCGGCGACCGAGATGAGCTGGAGGTGTGCATGCCCACCGTCGATGATCTCATCGATGGTGGTTCGTCTGCCCGCCAATTTCACCGTCTTGGGGACCAGGGAGTCACACGCACCGGGGGCAGCGCCTGGTCCGGCGCAAGGGTTGTGCGTGGGCCACTCGAACGAACCCTGCCCGTCCGCCCTCACCGTCAGGGAGTAGGTATGCACGTGCCAGGTCCCTGCGAAGGCACCGGCTGCGACGGACTTGGTGCCCTGCTCCTGTTCAGCGCCTCTCGAACCACCGGTATGGTCAGCGACGAAGTACCAGCACGCGCCGAGGACGAGGATCGCCGCCGCAACGCTCACACGGATCACGCGACGGCGCCGGTGTTGTCGAGCCCTGGCCGCTCGGATCAACGCCTCCGCCTCGGTGGTGGCCTCCGCCGCCGGATCCTCCACCAATCTCTCGGTCATAGTGCTACTATGCGTGGCATTATCGAACATGTCAAGGTAGACCGCAGCGAGCCGATCCCCCTCCACGACCAGGTGGCAGCCGAGCTGAGACGGGCGATCGCCGAGGGAGAGGCCGTCCCCGGCGAACGCCTGCCTCCGGCCAAGGATCTGGCCGCCGTCTTGGGGGTGAACGCCAACACCGTGCTGCGGGCCCTGCGGCTCCTTCGAGACGAAGGACTGCTCGAGTTCCGCCGGGGGAGAGGTGTGAGCGTGGCCGGAACGCCTGAACGCTCCGCAGTCCTCGTGAAGGCCAGAGAGCTGATCGAGTTCGCCAGGCAGCAGGGCTATCGCAGCGACGAGGTGATCTCGATCATCGAGCAGCTCTCCTGAGTTTCGCCGGGCCGGGTCGCAGTTGCGGCCGACTACGACATCGTAAGCAGCCTCGAAATGCGGTCATGTCCCTCAGACCAACAGGTCGAACTGACGGGGCCCCGGCCAATCCTCCACGTCGAGAAATCGCACATATGTGCGATATTGTGGGTATGGTGTCAGTTGCCATGGACTACGTCGAACCGATCCAGGCCCTCGTTCCGGGCGTCCAGGGACGGGTGCTCGCCGTCCTGGCGGCCACCGACGTCGAGCTGACCATGCGCACGGTCGCGTCGCTGGCCGGGGTCAGTGTCAACCGGGCGGTCGCCGTCCTCAACCACCTCGTCGACCTCGGTGTCGTCGAGCGGCGAGAAGCCGGCCGAGCGGCCCTGGTCCGGCTGCAGGCCGACAACGAGGCCGCCCGGACGCTCATCGCCTTGAGCCGGGTCCACGATCGGGTCGTCGAACGCCTTCGGCACGACGCCGGGACGATCAGGCCCGCTCCCGCGGCGCTGGTCCTGTTCGGCTCCTTCGCCACCGGCTCCGCACGTGCCGCAAGCGACGTCGACGTCCTGGCCGTCCGACGGAACGGGGTGGCCAGCGACGACCCCTCCTGGACGGCGAGCCTCGGTTCGTGGTCGGACGCGGCCACCAGGATCACCGGCAACCCGGTCAACCTGGTTGTGGTGGGCGAGGCCGAGGTCCCCGCCCTGCGCCGTCGACGGCGCTCGCTGTGGCGGGCGATCGCCGAAGGAGGCGTCCTGCTCGCTGGCTCCGACCTCGGCCGACTCGGTCCGGCGGCATGACCCCATCCGGTTCCCGGGGCCAGACCCGCCCTGCCTCCCTGTCCGACGCCCGGGTCTACCTCTCCAAGGCCAAGGAGTTCCTCCAGGCCGCGGCGGACTCCCTCGGCCACGGGAACCGCGTCGCCGTGGCCGGGAACGCCGTGCACGCGGGCTTCGCCGCCGCCGACGCCATCAGCGCCGCCCGCTCGGGCGCCGTGTGGAAGGGGGAGCACACCCAAGCGGCCGGGCACCTCGAACGAGCCGGAGGGGCCGACGGCGGGCGGGCGGCCGCCCACCTCCGCCGCCTCCTGCCCCTCGAGAACCGCGCCGAGTACGACCCGGCACCGGTGACCCCCGCCGAGGCCAGAGAGGCCCGGAGGGCCGACGCTTGACCCGCCTGGCGAGACGGCCGTCGGCCTCGGCTTCCGGGGCAGATGTGTCTAGTCACTAGTCAGACGTCCGCCAAGCGAATAGACTCAATTCATGAGGACGCGGGAGCTGCGGCGGCTCCTTCGCCAGCTTGGCTGCGAGGAGCTCCGCCAGAGCGGCTCGCACCTCATTGTGCGCTGCGGACGATGCCGCAGCGTCGTTCCCATCCACTCGGGAGACATCCCGACCGGCACCCTGCGCAGCATCGAAAGAGATTTGGTTCCCTGCTTGGGAGGCGGGTGGCTCCAATGACGAAGCATTACACGGCACGCTACGACTTCGAGGAGGGGGACTGGCTGGTGGAGATCGCCGAAATCCCCCAGGTCCACACCTTCGGACGAACCCTGGCCAAAGCGAGGGCCAACGTCCGCGATGCACTCGGGCTGTGGCTCCGGGCCGAGGACCCGACTTCCCTCGACATCAAGGAGGAATTCTCCGGCATCCCGGCCGACCTCGCCGGGCAGGTCTCCGAGGCGAGTCAGAGCCGGGTCCGCGCCAACGAGCTGCTCTCCCGCTCCCAGCAGCTCACTGCTGCTGCCGCCCGCCGTCTCGTCGACGAGCTCGGCATGTCCACTCGGGACGCGGCGGAGCTCCTCGGCGTGTCCCACCAGCGGATCCATCAGCTCCTGCACCAGCCGCGGGCACGGTCGGCGTGACGAGGCCGCCGTGGGAGGCGGCGGCGATTCATCCCCGCGTTCTCCACGCGCGGCAGCGGTAAATGGGGGACACCAGCGGACAGTTCCGGCAATTCGGAATCTGGCCTCGAAACCGGCGTTAGGGGATGCCCAGTGACGCCGCTAGCTCAACCCGGCCAATAGCTGTAGGGAGCTGCGAAGTTGGGCGAAGCGACGCGGCCCGAGGATCTCGGCGATCCGCCGCTCGGCCGCCTGCGCCTCGGCGTTGACCGTCCGTCCGAGCCGCCGCCCTTTTGCCGTCAGCCGGATGACGCGGGCGCGTCCATCCGCCGGGTCGGGCACCCGTACCAGGTACCCGCGTCCTTCCAGGTGGCCGAGCAGGTCGTTGACCGATTGCTTCGTGATCCCCACCTCCTCCGCGAGCGCCGTGGGACGGAGGCCCTCGAATGTCGGATAGCGGATCAGACCAACGTGGGCGGGGTTCAAGTCGTCATAGCCCGCGGCGACGACGCCCGCGTAGATCTGCTCGCGAACCCACTGCCAGACATGGCGCATCATGGCGCCCACGTACGGGCCCCGGCCGCTTGTCTGGTCCTGAGTGGGAGAGTCGCTTGACATGATCGTAAGCTTACCATACGATTTATCGTACGGGTACCTGACTACCCGTCCAGGACAGGTTCTGACAAAGGAGATGGCCGAGATGACCACCGCAGTCGTTGACTCCCCCCAGAGCGAGCAGGCGCAGGCCTGGTGGTTCCTCGACACCTTGGTCGTCGAGCACCGCTGCGCACCGGGGATGGACACAGTCGTGCTCGAGATGACATTGCCGGTCGGCTCAGCGCCGCCGCTTCACGTCCACGATGACCTCGACGACACCTGGTACATCCTCGACGGCGAGATGGTCGTGCGCTGTGGCGACGACGAGCTCGTCGTCGGGGCCGGGCATTGGGTCTCCATGCCCCGCGGCGTCCCGCACGGGTTCCGGGTGGTCGGCGACCGCGAGGCACGGATCCTGCTCGTGCATGACAACGCCAGCTTTCGTGACTTCATCCACGCCGTCGGCGTTCCGGCCGCGGCCCGTGTCGTCCCCAGCCAACCGGCGTTTCCGCCCATGGACGAAATGGTGCGTCTTGCCTCTTCACACGACCTCAGGCCGATTGGGCCACCCATGAGTGCCGAAGACGCCGACTCCGTCCTGGCCGCCGCGCCCTGAGCAGCAGAGCCTCGACCGAAAGGGGTAACACCGTGCACGTGCAAGCTCTCGGTCACGTCGTGCTCAAAGTCCGGGACCTGAAACGCTCCGAGGACTTCTACTCGGGCACATTGGGCATGCAAATCGTCTCGCGACTGTCGGAGCCCCGTATGACGTTCTTCTGCCTTGGGACCACCCGGAACCATCACGACTTCGCACTGATGGAGCTCGGATTCGACGCCCCATCGCCCGGCGATGGCGCCACGGGGCTCGCGCACGTGGCCTTCAAGATTGGCACTTCAGCAGAGGAGTACGGGGTCGCACGCAGTTTGCTCGATGCGTCGGGTATCCCGGTCCCCTATGAGGCGGAGCGAGGTGCTTCAAGGAGCATGCACGTTCTGGATCCGGACGGGAACGAGATCGAGCTGTACGTCGATACCACGGACGCGTGAACCTCCCGTCGAGGCCAAAGAGGCCTACCGAGCCGCCCCGCGCATCGTGGCCATCGCCGCGCGCGTCGTCGCCTCGGTGGCTGGTGCAGCGGGGGAGGGGTGAGCCGTACGCCCGCCAGATGCCGACCAGGCCGGCCGGTGCCCGGCCGCCCGTCGCCATGGTGCCGCCCGAGTGACCGGCGCCTCAAGGGCCGCTGCGGAGCGGTGCTCCTCGCTCGGCCCGGAGGGCCGACCCTTGACCCGCCTGGCGAGACGGCCGTCGGCCTCGGCTTCCGGGTGCGCCGGGGAGGCAGCACCCCGCCGACGAACAGGCCCTCTTGGCGAGGACACGGGCCGCCGGCGGCTCCTTCGCCGGGTTCGGACGAAGAACGACGACGTGCGACGTCCAGCGACTGATAGCATAGTGAAAGCATGCCGAACGTCCTCGTCCGAGACATCCCAGAAGAGACGCACGCCGCTCTACAGCGCCGTGCCGAGCAACACGGCCAGTCGCTGCAGCAGTACCTCGCCGGCGAGCTCAAGCGCCTCGCGGAGCGGCCGACCCTCGACGAGGTGTTGGAGCGCATCAGCAGACGCAGCGGCGGGCGGGTGGGGCTCGCCCAGGCGGCCAGGGACCTGTCCGAGGTGCGCGCCGGCCGGTGATCGTCGTCGACGCCTCGGTGCTGGCGAACGCCCTCGGCGACGACCAGGCCGACGGCGCGCGGGCGCGTGCCGAGCTCTCGGTGGCAGGCGAGCTCGCCGGCCCGGACCTGGTCGACGTCGAGACCGTCGCCGTGCTCCGCAAGCGGTGGATCGCCGGGACGCTCGCCGCGAGGAGGTTCGCGGCAGCCGTTGACGACCTGGCGGACCTCCCTCTCACGAGGTACCCGACGCTGCCGTTCATGCGCCGCGCTTATGACCTTCGCTCCACGGTCACGGCCTACGACGCCGCGTACGTCGCGCTCGCCGAAGCGCTCGACTGCGAGCTCATCACCGCCGATGATCGGCTCTCGAAGGCTCCCGGGGTCAGGTGTGCCATACGCGTCCTCCGCTGACCAGGTCGCAGCGGCATCTCTTCCCGCCAACTCGGGGGGGCATCTCGACCGGCACCGGGCCAAGCCACGGACACGGTGAGCGCGACGAGGCACATGGGCGGCGGCGGTTCGTCCCCGCGTTTTCCACGCGCGGCAGCGGTAGATGGGGGGCACCAGCGGACAGTTCCGGCAATTCGGAATGGGTCCATGAGCTGGCCATTCGGGACGAAGGAGCAGGTCAGGCCTGACCCCGGAATTCCGCCCTTGGGTCACTGGGGGTCAAGAGGTCCCGGGTTCAAATCCCGGGAGCCCGACCAAGAAGTCCCAGGTGACGAGTTCGGCAGCCTCGGTCGCCCAGGTGCCCGCCTCCGTGCTCGTCGAGATGGCGCCGCCGCAACACGATCGCCTCGCCAGGCCGAAGCTCGCAGTAGGCGAGGACGAGCCCCGAGCTGTCCCTCGACCCGCCTGGCGTCATACGGCCCTTGCAACCGACGCTGTCCGTCCGGCTGACGAGTCCGACGGTGACCAACGACTTCGTATGGCGCTCGAGCCGCTCGGAAGGTCCATAAATCGCAGATATGTGCCGTGGGTTGGGTGCCATGGACTACGTCGAACCGATCCAGTCCCTCATCCCGGGCGTCCAAGGACGGGTGCTGGCCGTCCTGGCGGCCACCGACACCGAGCTCATGATGCGCACGGTGGCGTCGCTGGCCGGGGTCAGTGTGAACCGGGCGGTGGCGGTCCTCAACCACCTGGTCGACCTTGGTGTCGTCGAGCGGCGGGAAGCGGGGCGATCCGCCCTGGTGGGGCTGCAGGGGGACAACGAGGCGACCCGGGCGATCCTGGCCCTGAACCGGGTCCACGACCGGGTCATCGAGCGGCTCCGGCACGAAGCGAGGGCGATCCGACCGGCCCCCGCCGCACTCCTTCTTTTCGGCTCCTTCGCCACCGGCTCAGCACGTGCCGGAAGCGACGTCGACGTCCTGGCCGTTCGACCGACCGGGCTGGCTGGTGACGACCCCGCCTGGGTGGCGAGCCTCGGCGCATGGACCGACGGCGCCATCAGGATCACCGGCAACCCACTCAACCTGGTCGTGGTGGGCCAAGACGAGATCCCGGCTACCGTCCTGCGCCGAGCGACCGGTCCTGGCGGCCAGCGATCGCAAGTCTCACCGTTTGCTTGCTGTTGTAGCTTCGATTAGGACTTTCGGCTCTATTCTGCGACCTCGGCCAGCTTTACCCTCCCCTGTAGAAATGGCGCGTCCAGGGAGGAGCCGCAAATGGAGTACCCGACCCACAGCAACGACATGACCTACAGCGATTTCGGTCATCCCGTGTTCGATTGTGATTTCCACCTCTACGAGAAGGCCGACGCCTTCACCCGGCATCTGCCAGAGCAGCACAAGGGCGTGATCAAGCTGGTCCAGGTCGACGGCAGGACAAAGATCGCCGTGCGAAACCGGCTGTCCGACTACATCCCCAACCCCACGTTCGAGGTCGTCGCTGCACCCGGATCCGGGATGGAGTACTTCGCTGCCAAGAATCCGACCGGCAAGTCCTTCCGTGAGATCGTGACTCCGATGCGGACTATCCCCGAGTTCACCGACAAGGACGCCCGGATCGCGCTGATGGACCGGATGCACGTACAGGCGACGATCAACTACCCAACGCTGGCGTCGCTGATCGAGGTGAACTTCATGGACGACCCGGAGTTGACGCAGGTGCTCGTACACGCCTACAACGAGTGGCTCTATGACGAGTGGGGCTTCAACTACCAGGGCCGGATCTATACCACCCCGGTCATGAACCTGAGCACCTGCGAAGGTGCAGTCAAGGAGCTGGAGTGGGCGCTCGAGCGCGGCGCCAGGGTGATGCTGGTCCGGCCCGCACCGGTGGCCGGCTGGCGGTCTCCCCGCTCGCCGTTCCTGCCGGAGTTCGATCCCTTCTGGGCAAGGGTCCAAGAGTCGGGGATCCTCTACACCACCCACACCTCCGACTGCGGCTACCAGCGGTACGCGAACGACTGGTTGGGCCGGGGTGGCGAGGAGTTTCTGGCGTTCGAGCAGGATGCCTTTTCGCTGGCGTCGGTGATGTACCGGCCCATTATGGACGCCCTCATCGCCGCTTGCGCGCACGGCATGTTCGCCCGGTTCCCGAACATCAAGGTGGCGACGACCGAGCTCGGGAGCACCTGGCTGCCGCGGGTGGTCGACGACCTCGCGCTCACGTACAAGAAGGTGCCCCAGCAGTTCGCCGAGCATCCCCTCGACACCCTCAAGCGCGTGCTCTACGTCTCTCCTTTCTGGGAGGACCCGCTCGAGCCGGTCATCGACATCCTCGGTATCGACCATGTCCTGTTCAGCTCAGACTGGCCGCATCCCGAGGGACTCGCTGACCCGGTCGGCTACTACAAGTTCTGCAAGGACCAGGGCATCTCGGATGACGACATCGCCAAGATCATGGGTGGCAACATGTTCTCACTCGTAAGCGCCTGATCCTGAGCCCCGGTTCCTCCCGCGCCGCTGTCCCGCCTCCGCAACCCCCAAAGGTATGTCGGAGAGCGGGACAGCGCCGAAGGGAGCCGCTCGCGAATCTTCCGGACCGCAGCCTGTGCCAGGGCGTAAGAGGCGCCTCCGACGAGACCCGATCCTGCGTTCGCCTTCAGGTAGTAAACGAGTTGGACAAGTTCGGGGACCCCTCCAGTTCGCTTCTCGAGCGGTCCTTCCCACGAAACCTCGAGGCCCTCATCCCGGAACATCTGGGCGAAAGCCGTATCGGCCGCCGCCTGGTGTTGCGCAGGCAACGAGTGCCTGTACACGTCCCCCGTGATGGCCGTGCTCGAGTGCCCAAGGCGCTCGCTCATGATGACCAACGGGAGCCCGGCCGCCATCAGAGACGCCGCCGTGTGCCGCGTGTCGTGCAGCCTGATCCGGGCCAGCTTCGCCGCCATCACCGCCTCATCGAACCATCCCGAGGTCGTGTCGGGGTGGGACGGCCGCCGGGGCACCCCGCCATCGAGGTCGATCGCCGACCACCGCAGGCCACACAGCTCACCCCGCCGAAGCCCGCGGGTGAGCAAGAGCTTCCACGCCACCGACAGCCGGCTATCGGTCGTGGCAGCCAGGAGCGCCCGTGCCTCGTCGGCGGTCCACGCGCGTTAGGCGAGCGCTCCGTGCGCCTGCCAGTACTTGTTCAGCCATCCCTGCGTCTTGATGATCCAGACAAATCCACCGACGATCGGGAGCAAGACCCAGAAGCCGGTCAGCCCGCTCACCGGCTTGGCTTGACCATCAGCTGCAAACAGACCACCGACCTCGGAGGGCATCACAAAGACGTTCACAATGCTGAGCAGAATGGCGATAACGAGCCCCAAAACGCCGCCGATTCCGTTGCCCGAGTAATCCTTCATGTCCCTGAATGTCGCGTACTGCCAGTACAGAGAATAGATCCCGAGAGTGATGATCGACAGACCGATCACCGCCCAAGGATTCCTGACCTTCCCGATCGGTTTAGCAGCCACGGTCCCGCCTTTCATTCTCTGGTCGTTCAGATGGTCGGCACGCTAGTGCCCGGGCCGGTGCCGGCGGGTGATCCACGACTCGGAGCCTCGGCGGCAGGGTCACCCACACGGGCGTGTAATGAAGGCTGCGACACACCCACGGAGGGCAACCTACGGTTCTGTACGCCACACGGGGAGGAACTCCGGCTTGTCCTGGCCACGATCGACGTGAAGTGTCCGGACTGCGGACAGTTCGCTCTTGGGGGACTCGTGCATCATCGCTGCGAGACACCTGGTCCCCAGCCTCACCCCCAAGAAACGTTGTAGCGACCCGCGTTTACCGTCGCGGCTTTCGCTCACGAGCGGCCTGGTCGGACAGTCGTTCGCACGGCATTTACGCCCGAATACCTGGGGATCAAGAGGTCTCGGGTCCGATCCCGGCAGCCCGACCAAAGAGGCGGAGGTGGAGGGCTTGACGCCGCGCTGGTCACTGAGGGCGGGGCGGGATCCGGGATGGAGCGACACCGAGATGAACTGTGCGGACGCCCACATGGAGTCGGCGATCCCAGACTGCAACAACGAGGTTCTCGTCCCCGATCGCAAGGGCGCTGGCAAGATGCACGGCGTCGGAGCCTCGGAGAGCGTGATCACTCGCCAGCTGGCCGGCGTGGCGTTCGACCGCCTGGGTGAGCTCGACCGGGCGTGTCGCTGCCCAGTACTCCTCCCATGCCCGTTCCGCCGACCTGAGGCCGACAGCGTCGAGATCATGGTTGCGGGCGGCGGCGGCAAGGGCACCGCGTACTTCGGGATAGGCAAGCCTGCTCGAGACGGCGGCGTCGCACCCGTCCCAGAGTTCGGCTGCGAGAATGCTCCCCGACTCCTCGACGAGAAGTTTCACGAACGCGCTCGAATCGAAGTAGACCAACGCCACCGATCAGCGACGCTGCTCGCTGACGATCTCGGCCACAGACCGGCGCGCCGTAGGCCGACGGCGTCCCGACGCCTTCGGCCGTTTCGCTCGGTCGGGCCGAGCGATGACGCCTTCGACTGTCAGACGCTCGAGGGTGTCGGTGGCCCCCATCCCGAGCAGGCGGGCAACGGGGACGCCGCGGTCGGTCACCACGACCTCTCCTCCCTCCCGGGCTTGCTCGAGCCACTCGCTCAGATGTGCCCGCAGTTCACTGACACCAACGTCCATGCCGAACAGTGTACAGAACAATCACCCTCAGACTGTACTCATGTCTCCTGCCGCTCGGCCTCTTTCGCCAGGTACCGCCTCAGTTGTGGAGCACGAGGGCGCCGGAGAGCGTGATGGCGCCGCCGTTCACGATGCAGGCGTGGGCGTCGGGCAGCTGGCGGGTGCCGGCCCGGCCCCGAAGTTGGAGCGTGGCCTCCACCATGTGGCCGATGGCGTGGCTGCGGCCCTCGCTGTTGTTGCCGCCGTGGGGGTTGAGGGGGAGGCGCCCGGTGGCGAGGTGCTCGCCGTCGCCCAGGAACGGGCCGGCCTCGCCCTTGGGGACCAGGCCGAACTCCTCGAGCCCGAAGAGGACGAGGGGGGCGAAGCCGTCGTACATCATGGCGAAGTCCATATCGGACGGGCCGAGCCCGGCGTTGTCCCAGATGGTCTTGGCAGCCCAGTGGTAGGCGCTCTGGTCGTAGTCGTGCCAGAAGATCATGTCCGGCCGGGGACCGGTGCCGGTCGACACCGCGCTCACGTACACCGGAGGGTGGGCCAGGTGCCGGGCCCGCTCGGCGGTGGTCACGACGACGGCCCCGCACACGTCCACCGGCATGTCGCAGTCGAGCAGCCGGAGAGGTTCGCACACGAACCGTGACCGCAGGTAGTCGTCCATGGTGATCGGCGTGCCGAGCGCGGCGTTGGGGTTACGGGACGCGTTGTCGCGCATGGAGACGACGTAGGCGCCCATCTGCTCGTCGGTGACGCCGTACACCTTGCGCTGGCGCTGGTACCAGGGCGCGAAGTACTGCATGAACACCCCGAGCCCGTAGGGCAGCGTGAAGGCGGCCGTGCCGGTCGCCCCGTTGAACCCCATGTAGTTGTACGTCGCCGCGCCCGGGCGCGGTGCCGTCATGGTGCGGTAGGCGATCGCCGTGGTGCAGAGGCCGGACGCGACGGCCAATGCGGCGTTGGCCACCACGCTCGGGCCGACCCCGCCGCCCAGCGCGCCTCCGTACCAGGTCACCCCGGGCAGGCCGAGCGACTCCATGATCTGCAGCGGGGAAGGCTCGTCCCCACCGCCCATGGCAGCGATCCCGTCGATGTCGCCGGGCTCCAGACCGGCGTCGGCGATGGCCTCGAGACAGGTGCGGACGGTAAAGGTGTGAGGCAGGAGACCGAGGTCCTTCGACGACGGCGAGTGCCCGACTCCGACGATGGCGGCCCGGTCACGGAGCGGGTTCGTCATGCCCGGGACGCCCCGGCCGACCCACTACCGACGGTCTGGGCGGGACGCCACTGGGGAAGCGTGATCGTGTCGTCGATCCGTTCCCAGGTGACCTCCACCGACATGCCGATCTCGATGTCCTCCAACGGGCAGTCGACCACGTTGCCGATGGTGAACAGCCCGGGCTGCTCGGCCAGCTCCACGACGAGCACCGCGTAGGGCAACCGGCCCTCGAAGCCCGGGTTCCCGGGCGAGCGCATCACCGACCAGCTGTAGACCTGGCCCCGGCCGGTCACCTCCTCGGGGTCGAGCCGCTCGGACCGGCACCGGGGGCAGCTCGGCCGCGGCGGGTGCACGAACACCCGGCAGTCGGGGCAGCGGAGCAGCACCAGCCGGTGCTCGCGCGCGCCCTCCCAGTAGGGCGAGCTCATCTCGTCGATCACCGGCAGCGGTCGATCCATGTCACCCCTTCCACCGCCGGGCGGTACACCCGCCGGCTCGTCGCCCGTCATCATGCACGACCGCGCCTCGGGCGCGCTCGCCCCGAGGCGTGCCGATCAGGCCGATGCGCACCCCTCGTGGCACCACGCCTCCCCCCGACGAGGCAGCCGGCTCGTCGGGGGGAGGCGCTCGGCGTCATGAAGGCCCACCCGGCCCCGGTGACCGTCGCGCCCAGCCCGATCCCGGCGCGAGCGATCGGTGATCGTCGAGGTCGGGAGGTGGACCGGGGGGAAGGGCGGGATGCACGGCGTAGCGGACGGGGTGACCGACCGCCCGGTACCCGTCGGGGCCCGTCGTGATCACGCCGCGCTCCCTGAAGTGCGGGTGCTCGAGCATCTCGAGCCGATTGAGGACCGGGGCGATCGGCACCGACCGCTCGGCGAGGGCACCCACGATCGCGTCCCGCTCGCTGCTCGCGATGGCGGCGGCCAGATCGGCGCGCAGCTCCTCGGTTCGGGCGGACCGCTCGGCCATGGTGAGCCCGACGTGGCGGTCGAGCCCGAGGGCCCGGCAGAGATCGTCCCAGAAGTGGTCCTCGCTGAAGACGCCGAGGACGACGAAACGCCCGTCCGCCGTCTCGAAGGTCCCCATTCCCGGAGCCGCCCCCGAACGCGACCGCGACGGCTCACGGCGGGCGTCCACGGCCCCGACGGGCGCCACCCACGACGCGAGCACGTCGGCCATCGACACGTCGATGTGCTCGCCCTCTCCGGTGCGGCGGGCGCAGAGCACCGCGGCGAGGATGGCGAACGCGGCGGCGAGCCCCGCACCCTGGTCGCCCACCAGGAGGGCCGAAGGAACCGGCGGCGCCCCCTCCCCGACCGTGAACGCCCCGGCGTAGGCCTGGTAGTTCAGATCATGGCCGGTGTCGGCCGCAAGCGGGCCGGTCTGGCCGAACCCCGAGATCGAGCACAACACGAGGGCGGGGTTCACCGACCGCAGCCGCTCGAAGCCGACGCCGAGCCGGTCGGCAACGCCGGGCCGGTAGTTCTCGACCACGACCTCGGCATCTGCGACGAGGTCGAGGAAGGCGCTCCGGTCGTCGCCGTCCTTCAGATCGAGGACCATGCTCGCCTTGCGGCCGTTGTAGTTCACGAACCGGTCGACGAGCGGTCGCATGCGGTCCCCGCCTGGGGGTTCCACCTTCAGCACGTCGGCCCCGAGGTCGGCGAGGAGCTGCGTGGCGTAGTGGCCCGGCTGCCACAGTGAGAGGTCGAGCACTTTCAGGTCGTCGAGGAGCCCGTTCACGGGTCCCACCTTGGAGGCACGAGCGGCGGCGTGCAAGAGGGTGCGGGGCCCGACCAATTGCCCTACAGTGCGGGGCCGGACCAAGCATGGTCCGTCGTGACCGGGGATTCCTTCGGAGGGGAACGTGGACCTCGACCTGAGCCCGGACCAGGATCTCTTCGTCAAGACGACCCGGCGGTTCCTCCAATCCGCCTCGCCGTTGACCCACGTCCGGGACCTGCACGAGCGCGGGGTTTCCTTCGAGCGGGACTACTGGCGCAAGGGCGCCGAGCTCGGCTGGACGGCGATGCTCGTTCCCCGGGCGATGGGCGGGGGGAGCGTGAGCGGCGATGGCCTCCTGGACCTCGCCCTCGTCGCCGAGGAGATGGGCCGCCTCGTCGCGCCCGGTCCGCTCCTGCCCGTGAACGTCGTGCTCGACACGCTCGTTCGGACCGGGTCGGCCGCACGGTGGGACCACGTTGTCGCGCCGCTCATGGCCGGCGACGCCGTGGCGACGTGGGCCATCGACGAGGGCAGCGGCTCGTGGGAGGCCCCCGGCGTGCACCTGCAGGCCAGGAAGGACGGGACGGACTGGGTCCTGAACGGCACCAAGTCGTTCGTGCAGGAGGCCGACGATGCCGACTGGCTGCTCGTGACCGCCCGAACCGGCACCGGCCTCACGCAGTTCCTGGTCCCGCGCTCCACCGAGGGCGTCGCCGCGTCGCCACGCCGGTCGATCGACCTGGTCCGTCGGTTCGGCGACGTCTCCTTCACCCAGGCCCGGCTGCCGGCATCGTCGGTGGTGGGGGCGGTCGAGGGTGCCGCCGACGACGTGCAACGGCAGCTCGAGGTGGCGCTGGTCCTGCAGAACGCCGAGACGATGGGCGCGGTGGACCGCGTGTTGGCGTTCACCCTCGAGTACGCCGACGACCGCATCGCCTTCGGTCGGCCCATCGCTTCCTACCAGGCCCTGAAGCACCGGTTCGCCGACATGAAGACCTGGCTGGAGGCATGCCATGGCACGGCGACGGCGAGCGCCCGCGCCGTCGCGACGGGAGCCGACAATGCCGCCGAGCTGGTGAGCGTCGCCACGTCGTACATCGCCGACCGGGCACCGCTGATCGTGCAGGACTGCGTGCAGGTCCACGGCGGCATCGGCGTGACGTGGGAGCACGATCTGCACCTCTACCTGCGCCGGGTGACACAGAACACGATGCTCCTGGGTTCGGCCCGCCAGCACCGCGAGCGGCTCGCCGTCCTCCTCGGGATGTAGGCCGCCGTCCGACCTGCGCCATCCGGGCGCAGATGCACTCGGGCTCGGCGAGCGCACCCGGCAGCAGGAGAGGGACCGCTACCCCGGGCCGGCCCGTCGCCCCGCGAGGACGGAGGCGGTCTCGGTCACCTGCCCGGTCACCTTCAGCGGGTCGCCGCCACAGAGGATCAGGGCGGCCTCGGCGGTCCGCTCGGCCGGCTCAACGGTGTCCTCCCGGTCCTTCGGCACGGGCGGATGGTTCATGCCGTAGGTGAGGACCGGTCCTGACGGCGCCAGGGCGTTCACGGCGATGCCCGATCCGTACAGCTCGGCGGCGAGGCCGCTCGTATAGCGCTCGAGGGCGGCCTTGCACATCGAGTAGACGAGCGTGCTGGCAGCGGGGTCGTGCACCACGAACGGCGGCCCCTCCGGCGGCCTGGCGGCACCCGAGGTCATGTTGAGGATCCACCCGCCCCCGGCCTGCTGCATGTCGGGCAGGACGAGCTGGGCCAGCTCGAAGGCGGCCCGCACGTGCACCTGAAACATGATCTCGTACTGCTTGGCCGGGAAGTCGGCAAAGGACCGGGCCCAGCTGGCGGCGGCGTTGTTGACGAGGATGTCGACGGGCCCGTACGCCTCCCGTGCCCGTTCGATCAGACCCCGGCGATCGGTCGCCGCGGCAAGGTCGGCCCGGACGGCGACCGCCTCACCGCCCTCCTCGCGGATGGAGGCGACGGTGTCGGCCAGGGTGCCAGGGTACGGCGAGCGGGTGGTCTCGTCGAGCGTGCGGGCGGCGGCGACGACCCGCGCTCCCTCTGCGGCGAAGCGACGGGCGATCGCCGCACCAATGCCTCTGCTGGCGCCGGTCACGACGGCCACGCGGCGGTCAAGGGCTCTCACTGCGACCGCCTTGGCCCGCCGGTCGGTTGTGCCGAACCTGGTTGAAGGGGACGTCCTTGTCCGGCGCCGCCTCGCGAGGGAGGCCGAGCACCCGCTCGCTGATGATGTTGCGCTGGATCTCGTTGGTGCCGCCCATGATCGAGGTTCCCTGCCTCGAGAGCCACGCCATCGCGTAGCCCTGTGAGCGGTGGTCGTCCTCGTCCCACGCGACGGCGGAAGCGCCGGCCAGCTCGAGGTTGACCTCGGTCCGGCGCAGGTGCAGGTTCGCGGAGTAGAGCTTCAACATCGAGCCGGCAGGCCCTCCGAACACGCCCCGGCGCATCCCGGTGGCGACGCGGGCGGCGAGCTGTCCACCGACCGTCGACAGCACGTGCACCTCGGCGACGAGCTGACGGGCGTGCCGGTCGGCCGCCTGGCCGGTTCTCACGGCCAGCGCCACCAGCTCGCGGTCGGCCCCACCTTCGGGCTCGGTCCGGCGCCCGCCGGCGAAGTACGGCGAGCCGCCGCCCAGCGCGTTGCGCTCGTGAACCAGTAGTTGGGAAGCCACGGACCATCCGTCGTTCTCGGCGCCGAGGAGTTGGTCGGCGGGGAGGACGACGTCCTCCATGAACTCCTGGCAGAACTCGCTCGCCCCGGTCACCTGCGTCAGCGGGACCACCGTGAGGCCGGGGGAGTCGACAGGGACGATGAACATCGACAGGCCGCGGTGCTTCGGGACGTCCCAGTTGGAGCGGGTCAGGCACAGGGCGTAGTCGGCGTACTGGCCGAACGTGGTCCACACCTTGGCGCCGTTCAGGACCCAGGTGTCGCCGTCACGGGTCGCCCGGGTGAGCACGCCGGCCATGTCCGAGCCGCCGCTCGGCTCCGACAGGTACTGGACCCACAGCGTGTCGCCTCGCAGCAGCGGAGGGAGGTGGATGGCTCGCTGCTCGGGCGTGCCGAGCTCGAGCAGGGTGGGCCCGATGACGCCGAGGCTCACGCTGAGGGTGCTGTACGGGTTGTCGTAGCCGGCCAGCTCGTCGACGAACGCGTGCATGTGGGCCGGGGTGAGGGCCTGGCCGCCGAACTCCTTCGGCCAGGTGACCCCGGCGAAGCCGGCATCGAAGATCCTCGCCTGCAGGGCCTGCGCCTGGCGCACCCGCTGCTCCGTGGGGGCGGCAGCGACCTCCTCGGCCCGCGGTACGTTGGCCCGGACCCAGGCCCGGGCCCGGGCCCGGAACGCCTCGACGCTCTCCATACCAACCCCCATCGGACTTCCGGGTTCCCCGACCCGTGCTCATGGCGCGCGACGGCACGCTACCGCGTCGCGGGACGCGATTGCCGCCCCGTAGTAGCGTGCCCGTCGGGAGAGCCGGCCCCTTCGGGCCGGCCCGGGGTCCCGGGGTCGAGTCGAGAGCGAGGTTGCCGATGGGAAGCGCGCTGGGCGGTGCAGCGGTGGTCGGCATCGGGAGGACCGCATTCACCAGGAAATCCGGCCGCAGCACCCTGGCCATGACCGTCGAGTCGGTCCGCGAGGCGGTGGCCGACGCCGGGCTGTCGGTCGGCGATGTCGACGGCATCATCAATTTCAACACCGGCGACAGCGTCTCCTCGCAACGGGTGGCTCACGCCATCGGCAACGACGACATCGGCTGGGCGGTCGACATTCAGGGCGGCGGCAACGTGGTGGCCCAGGTGGTGTCGACCGCCGCCGCTGCGATCGTCACCGGGCAGTGCGACGTGGCGGTGGTGTTCCGGACCCTCGGCTCGGGCACCCGTTACGGGCGCATCGACACCACGGTGCAGGTCGGCGGCGACGTGCAGTACGGCGCCCCCCACGGCTACCTGGTCCCCCCACAGTGGTTCGCCATGTGGGCCCGACGTCATCAACACGTGTACGGATCGAAGCCCGAGGACCTGGGCGCCGTGGCCGTCACGCAGCGTACCCACGCGGTCGCCAACCCCCACGCCATCGCCCGCACCCCGATGACGATCGACGACTACATGAGCTCGCGCATGGTCTTCGACCCGTTCCGGGTGCCCGACTGCTGCTACGAGGTGGACGGGTCGGTCGCCCTGGTCCTCACGTCCGAGGAGCGCGCCCGCGACCTTCCCCATCCGCCCATCCACATCCTCGGGCAGGGAGACTCGTTCGGCTACGGGGGCAATGTCGACGAGTTCGACGACCTCACCTGCATGTACTCGCGGGACGCAGCCCGCCGCCTGTGGTCCAAGACCGGGCTGAAGGCCCAGGACATCGACGTGGCCCTGATGTACGACTGCTTCACCTATACGGTGATGGCCACGTTCGAGGACTTCGGCTTCTGCGGCAAGGGCGAGGTGGGGGACTTCTTCCGGGAGGGCCGGGCCACCTACGGCGGCGACGTCGTCGTGAACCCGCACGGGGGGCTGCTGTCCGAGGGCTACCTGCACGGGCTCAACCACCACTACGAGGCGGTGCTCCAGCTCCGTGGCGGGGCCGGTCCGCGCCAGGTGCCCGACGCCAAGCTGGCCCTCGTCACCGCCGGCGCCGGGCCCTACGGCAGTTCCCTCGTGTACGGGAGCGAGGTGGCGTGAGCGCGGTGGAGGAGATCCCTCCCCAGCCCGTCCCCGACGAGGACAGCATCGCCTTCTGGCAGGCGACGGCGAACGGACGGCTCGAGGTGTGCCGCTGCCAGCAGTGCCGGCGCTGGCTCCAGCCACCGCTCGAGCGGTGCCCGGGGTGCTGGGGCGAGACCGCTTTTGAGCCGGTCGCGGGCACCGGCAACGTGCACAGCTTCATCGTCGTGCACCAGCCCGCCATTCCCGGCTACCGCGACAAGCTGCCCTACACCGTCGCCCTCCTCGAGCTCGACGAGCAGGCGGGGCTACGCCTGCCCGGCCGTCTGGTCGGCGTCGAACCCGAGGACGTGACGGTCGGCCAGCGGGTCACCGCCGAGCTCGAGGAGCTGCCGGGCGGGGACTTCACGGTGGCGGTGTTCCGCCCGGTCTGAGGCTCAGGCCAGCGCTCGGAGATGGCCGGCCAACGCCAGGGTCGGGGCGCTCTCCCGCCCCTGGCGCTCGGCGTCACCGGGCGCCATGACGCCGTCCGCGGCCATGTTGGCGAAGAGCCGCAGCATGATGGCACCGAGCCGGAAACACGTGAAGACGTCGTGCCATTCGAGGTGCTGTGCCTTGCGGCCCGTGTGCTCCTCCCACCGGCGCACCAGCTCGTCCGCGGTCCCGATCCCGGGGAGCTCGGCGGCGGCCGGGCCGTCCATGTACCGCCACCAGGCCAGGTCGGCCTCGGCCCCGGCCAACGAGACCGTGTCCCAGTCGAAGATGGCGACGACCCCGTCGTCGCGGAACATGATGTTGGCGAAACGGGCGTCGCCCCAGGAGAAGCCGGTCGGCGCCGGGTCGGGCAGGTGGGCCAGCAGCCACTCGTACCCGTGCTCGAGGGTGTCGTGGGGAAGGCCGACCGACGCCACGTCGACGTACCGGCGCCAGTAGGCGAGGTGATCACCCAAGCCGCTCAGGCCCGCCGGAGGCGTCAGGAACGGGAACCGGGACGGCTCCACCAGGTGCAGGGTGGCCAGGACCCGCACCGCGTCCTCCCACATGGCGCGGCGCCTCGGCGGGTCGGCGTCGCGGACGAACCCGGGCCCGGTCCAGTGGGGCTGGTCGGACGGCACCTGTCCCTCGATGCGCTCCATCACGAAGAACGGCGCGCCGAGCAGGCCGCGGTCGGCCTCGTAGCCGTACACGCGGGGCACCGGCACGCCGGGCACATCGCCCAGCGCCTGGTACGTCTTGGCGTGGACCTGTATGTCGACCTCGATATAGAGCGTCCGCTCGCTGGCGAAACGGGCCACGAAGCCCTGCGTGCGCTCCCGGCCGGCGGCCGTCCATACCGCGTCGAACATCACCGTCTCGTTGGCGACGCCGGTGCCGCTGGGCGTGGTCAGGGGGGAGACGGCGAGGTCGGGACCGGCCCCGATGCGGGGGGCCAGCCATTGGGCGAGGACCCGGCGCGTCTGCTCGGGATCGCGGCTCGAGCCCTTGAGCTGTATGGCATCCCTCGCCTCGTCCTGCTCGAGCTCAGCCACGTCCCAGCACCTCCGGGTAGGCGTTCAGCGGGTCGGAGCGCTCGATGTAGACGACGCCCGTCTCGCCCTCCCACGACGCGGTCCCGTGGTTGAGCACGTACATGAGCCCCGGACCGTCGAGGTCCTTGCCCACCGCCAGCCCCTTCATCATCGACAGCCACAGGGAGCGCCGGGTGGTGATGGTGGTCTTCAGGGACCCTCCGGGCCAGCGAAGGCCCACCGGCAGCTCCTCGTCCGCCATCACCAACTCGCGCAGACGGGGCGCCTCGGTGACCTCGGCGTGGTGCAGCACGCCGTCGGAGCCCGCCACCCAGCCCCCCTCGAGCGAGATGGCACCGTCGGGGGTCCAGTAGCGCGACAGGCCCCAGCCCCTCCCGCTGTCGTACAGGGTGCCGGTGATCACGTGCCCGCCCCACGGCGAGCCGCCTCCGCCGCCCCGCGGGCCCTGGGAGTGGTCCCGCCAGCCGTAGCCGTCGAAGGCGATCTCGTCCGTCCCGAGCACGACGGTCCCGCGTGCCCGGTACAGCTGCTCGTAGTGCTCCTTGGCCCAGCCCTGGTCGCGCATGCTGCCCCGTCCCGTCTCGACGGTGGTCGCCGTGTGGGCGTCCCATGCCGGGGTGACCGACTCCACCTCCAGATCGACGACGAAGCGCCGGTTCGGGCCGACCGTGGCCAGCCCCGCCTGCATCGCCTCGTTGGACGTGTGCAGCCCGTAGCCGTCGAAGGAGACCTGCCAGCGGCCGAACGGCTCGAGGCAGCGGAATTCCATCCCCGCCCCGCCAGGTCGGCGCTCGGGGGCGGTGCGGTGGTAGGACCACATCGACAACACGCCCTCGTCGCCGGGCAGGAAGGCGTAATTCATCTCGTGCCACATGGTCGGGTCGTTGGGCACGGTGCCGAGATGCAGCCACAGACCCACGTCGCTCGTCGGGTCGTACAGGGCGAAGAGCAGGTTCTCCGACCAGAACGGCACGTCCGGCTCGGTGCGCCGGATCTCCTCCCTCTCGGCGGCCAGGCCGCCGGAGAGGTCCCGCCGTCCGGTCACGGGCGCCACTGCAGAACGAGGTTCTCGACCGAGCGCAGACCGGGAGGCCAGATCGGCTCCGTTCCGGGCTTGATCCAGTAGTCCGGGATGCGCCGGTGCCAGACCTGCAGCGTGATCCGCAGCTCCTGGCGAGCCAGGTGAGAGCCGCTGCAGCGGTGGATGCCACCGCTGAAGGCGTAGTGGGGGTTGGGCGCCCGATCGAAACGGATCTCCCCGGCGTCGGGCTGAAAACCGGGATCGGTGTCGGCCGCCCCGAGGTCGATGGTGACCATGTCTCCGGGGTGGACGGGCACGCCGCACAGCTCGGCATCGGCCGCCGCCACCCGGAACACCGCAGGCGTCGGCGTCTCCCAACGCAGCAGCTCCTCCACCGCCCCGGGGATCAGATCCGGGTTCCCAGCCAACTGGCCGCGTAGGTCCGGCCGTCGGGCCAGCTGGTTGTAGAAGAGGGACAGGGAGTTGGTCACCGTGTCGAGGCCGGCGATGAGCAGCAGGAAACAGGCGTCGAGCACCTCCTCGTCGGTGAGCCGGTGGCCGTCCACCTCCGCCCCGAGGACCCGGCCCATGACGTCGTCGCGGGGCGGGGCCGCCCGCCGTTCGTCGACGAAGGCCTGAAAGTACTCGTAAATGCGCCGGGCCGTCTCGTCTCCCAGCCGGGCCAGGGACTCGGTGTCCGTCGGTTCGATGCCGTCGCGGTAACCGGGTCGCAGCACCCCGTCCTTCAGCTCGTGCAACAGCTCGGTATCGGAGAGCGGCAGACCCATGAGGGTCAGGAACACCTGGGTGGGCAGGGGGACGCCCAGCTCCTGGTCGAGCACGCACTCGCCCCTCGACTCGAAGCGGTCGACATGGTCGTTCACCAACCGCTCGATCGACGGGACCAGCGGGTTGACGGCCCGGGGGGAGAAGAGGGGGTCGAAGAGCCGCCGGTAGAGCTTGTGCTCGGGCGGGTCGTTCTGGATCGGGATCAACGGCCGCCAGGCCCGCCCGATGGGCGGGAATTTCGACGAGAAGACATCGGGATGGCGAAAGACCGCCTCCGCCGCCTCACGGGTCGTGGTCATGAGCCCGCCGGCCTCCACGATCACCGGTCCCTGCTGACGGAGGGCCTCGAAGGTCTCGAACCGGTCGCCCACCTGGCTGTAGAGGTCACGGACCCCGTACCCGACGGCGGTCTCCCGATCGTCGGTCCCCCGTGCTTCCGGCGGGGGTTCCATCAGGACTGCCACCGCCGATCGGTTCCCACTTCGACGAGAACACCTCGCGACATCATCTCGCCCTCCCCACCTCAGCGAGCCGGGATTGAGGCCCCGGCCGTCGACCGCTGCGCCGGCCCCCCACGAGACCCTGCAGTTGGCCGCCAACCTACTGCCCCGTCGGGACCGACACCCCTCGATCCCGGGCACTCCGACCGTCGGCAGGAGCCAGAGGACCTCGCCGCGCCGCCCTCCGCCACCACACCGCCATGCGAGCGCCACCCGACGGCGCCTCGCCGACGGACCAGGTGCCATGCGTCGCCCGGACGACGGAATCGGCGATGGCCAAGCCCAGACCGGTCCCACCCGGCGAGCCCGTCGCCCGCTGGAACCGGTCGAAGATCAACGGGCGCTGGTCAGCCGAGATTCCCGGCCCCGTATCGTCCACCTCCAGCCCGACCCGGTTCCCCTCGACCCGGACCCGCACCACCACCTGCCCTCCCGTCCCTGCGTACTTGCACGCGTTGTCGACCAGGACGCCGGTGAGCCGATCGATCCAATCCGGCGGGGCCTGCACGACATGGGGGCCGCCGTCCATCTCGTGAAAGCTGAGCCCGACCCGTCGGACCTCGGCCACCGGCTGCAACCGCTCCGTGCACGCGGCGGCGAGGGCCGCGAGGTCTGAATCCTCACCGGCGCGAGTCTCCGGCGGGTCGCTGTCGGCGCGCGCCAACCACAGAAGATCGTCCACGATCCGCCGCAGGCGCCGCCCTTCCCCGGCCACCCGGAGGAGGACCGCCTCGTAGGTGCCGGCATCCCGACGTCGGCTCAACGCCAGGTCCACCTCCGCTTCGATCACGCTCAGCGGGGTTCGCAACTCGTGCGAGGCGTCGGCAGTGAACTCCGCCTGGCGCCGCCTCACCAGCTCGAGGGGAGCCGACGTCCGCAGACCGATCGCCAACGCACCTGCGAACACGCCGACGAACAAGGCGGCACCGAAGATCAGCTCCGGGACCCACAGCACGCCCCGTACTCGCTCGATCTCGGCGACGCTCTGGCCGGCGACGAGCCAACCCGAGCCCATTCTCACCGCCTTGACCCGGAACTCCGTCGACCCGATGGAGACCGCCGTCGGAACGGCGCTCCAAGTCCGCCGTGGCAGCGTCGGAGCACCGTAGGTCAGCCCGGTGGCGACGCCCGGTGCCGAGACTCTCCACACGAACGACGGTGCATCGTCGAAACCCGAGCTCCCGTCGACGCCCCGGAAGTGATCACTTCGGGAACCGACGGCCCCGGAAGCGGGCAACGCGAGCCGGTGTTGATCCAGAAGGCGTTCGGAAAGCCGGGCATCGACCTCGGTCGTGAGACGGTGCACCACGATGAAGTTGAGAACGACGACCCCGATGACATAGCACCCCATCACGAGCAACGTCGCAACGGCCGCAACCCTCGCGGCATGCACACGGGTCGCCCTGTTCGCCCTCACGAGACTACCGACCGGCAGCCGACTCCCGATCCCTCCCGGTCCGGGGATCGGGGCACGAGCACCCACCCCGAGCCGGAAGCGGGTGCCGACGATCTCACGACGCGGATGGCCCGATCAGCGGGCCGGCACCGGCTGGGCAGCAAAGCGGAACCCGGGGGTGGACACTTCCCTTCCATCGGGACAGATGACGTACGCGCCGTACCCGGGCAGCCCGGCGACGTTGCCCAGACCCTCCTCGCCGGCCACGGCGAGACCCGTCGCGAGCGCATCGGCGAGCGCCAGACTCGGTCCGGTGACGGTCGCCGAAGCGACCCGGCAGGCGGCGGTCCCGGTGTGCGGGTCGGTCAGGTGGAGCCCGCGCTGGTAGGCGCCGGACGTGGCCACGCATCGTGCCGGCTCGACGACGCAGGCAAGCGCGTCCGCCCGCCACGGGTGCTGGATGCCCACCCGCCAAGGCCGACCGTCCCCTGGCTTCCCCACGGTGGCGACGTCCCCACCGCCGTTGACCATCACGGCCTGAGCGCCGGACCGCCGGAGGATGGTGGCCGCACGCTGCACGGCCCAACCTTTCACTAGGCCCGTGGGATCGACACCGCCCGGCATCCTCCAAGGGTCGAACCATCCTCCCGACCTCTCCCGCGCGATCTCGCAGAGCCGGAGGACGTCGGGTATCTCCCCGGGGACGTCGGCGAGACCCAGCTCGCCTCGCCGGAGTCGGCTCATCGGGCTGTCGGCGTCCCACGTGCTGAACACGCGGTCCGCGTGGTGCAGCCAGCCGCAGGCGTCAGCGATCGCCCGACGCACGGTGTCGGGCGCGGCCGTGCCCGGATGCACGGCGAACGAGACGACCGTCCCCATGACGGGCTCGGCGTGCCTCATGGGTGCCGGTTCGCCCGTGGCGCTCATTTGAAGTGCAGCTTGTCGAGGGCCGACTGCACGGACATTGCGTACGCCTCGCTGGTGTAGGTGGCACCCGACACCCCGTCGATACGCGAGCCCTGCACGCTGAGCACCTGGCCGCGCAGCATCGGTATGACCTGCGCGGCCAGCTGCTGGGAGTATTGCTCGGCCGTCTGAATGACCGGGACGGAGGTGCCGGTGATCCGCGTGCCGCTCACAGTCACCTTCACGGCGATCTCGCCGTACCCGTACTGTTCCGTCTTTCCGGTGGCACTGAGGAGAGAAGGTGCGGTGGTCGTGCTCGGCGCAGCGGCCGGAGGCGGGCTCGTAGTGCTGCTCACGCCCGAGCCCGTGGTGCCGGCGCTCGTTGCCTTTCCCGTCGCGGCGTTCCCCCCGGCTGCAGCTCCGGTGACCCGTGACGTCCCCGACGATGGCGACGTGGTCCGGCTGGTGCTCGGCGTCGCCGAGGAGATTGGAGCGCTCGTGTTGTGCGAACGGAACCCGAGAACACCCACCAGACCGACAGCGGTGGCACCCAGCACGAGCGGGCCTCTTCTCACTCCATCCCTCCTCTTCCGCCGTTCACAGACTGAACGCCTCGTGATGGATGGCGTCCTCGGGAACGCCGGAACGGCCAAGCACCTCCACCATGCCGGCGACGAACCCCTCGGGGCCGCACACGTACACGTCGCGCCGTCCGAGGCCGGGGACGAGCTCGCGGAGCAGACGTTCGTCCAGGACCGTCGAGCGCCTCGAGCCGACCAGCTCGTGGAGCGTGCCGTTGCGCTGACCGACGAGCTTCACGATCTCCGAGCGGAAGACCAGCTCCTCGTTGCGAGAGGCCCGGATGACGACCACGGGGTCCGAGCCCATCGGGAGGTCCTCGAGCAGGGCCCTGACGGCGGTGATGCCGATTCCCCCTGCGATGAGCAGCACCTTCTCCTGGCGTCGCTCATGAGGGGTGAACGTACCGTAGGGGCCCTCTATGGCGACCCGGGTGCCGGGACGGAGCCGGGCCAACGCTCCCGAATGGTCGCCCACCCCCTTCACGGTCAGGCGCAGATGCGGTGGGCGTGGGAGGGCCGAGAGCGAGTAGGGATGGGCCTGCCACCACAGATCCTTCGTGAGGAACCGCCACAGGAAGAACTGGCCTCCCGAGACGGCCAGACGGTCGAGGCGACGACCTCTGCAGATTATGGAGACGACGCCGGGGGCCTCCGGACGTACCTCCACGACCCGGAGCCCGTGGTGAAGGGTCCGCGCCAGCGGAAGGCCGACGCGGTAGACGAGCACGGTGCCGGCCGTGGCCACCCAGACGACGACCCAGACCGCTCTGGTGAGCGGATGCCCGACGAATGCGGGACCGAGGACGATCACGTGCGCGAACGACAACGCGAGGGCCAGGTACATGTACAGGTGGATCGTCCACCACGTCTCGCGCCGGAGCCGCTGGCGGATGGCACGGATGGACACGAAACCCGCCATCAGCATCAGCCCCAGCCCGACGGTGGCGGCCAGCATGTCGGGGTACGAGGAGATGAAGACCCCCAACTGGTGCCAGGACCCGGTCCGGGCGGCCTCGGCGTACCCGATGGTGATGATCACGGCATGCAGGATCAGCAGAGAGATCGGCCAAGGGCCCAGCCGCCGGTGCCACCGCAGCAGCCCGTCCTGACCGAAGGCCCGCTCCACCGGAGGGATCCGGCTGACGAGCAGGACCATGAGCAGGGCGAGGTACGTCCCGACGAGGCCCGTCAGACCGCCGAGGAAGATCGCTGCTCCTCCGGGCGCGGAAAGTCCCGCCTGAGTGACCCCGGAGAACGCCAACCCCACGGTCACACAGAGGCCCAGGGCCGCCAGGCCGACCACCATGGTGGCGGTCCCCGGTCGCGGCGGCGGAGCCGGACGGCCGCGCCTCGCGACCCTTCCGCCGGGTCTGAAGGTCCCGGGGCTCGGACGGAGCGTCTCGGAGGTCACGGCTCTCAGTCTCGGGGCTCAACATGACGGTGGCATGACAGCGCGCCACAGCCACGGCACCACGGGTTTCGTACGGCGCGCCGTCGTGCTGGCGCCGGTACCGGGATCGACGACGTCACTCGGCAGCCGACCGGTCCCCGCCCGCCGCCGATCCGATCCCACCCCGGCGAAGGGGACCTGGCGGGTTCGTGAAGACGGTATCCTTCCCGGGTGCGCCTCCTCGTCCGACAAGCCGGGCTGCAGGCCTTCGTGAGCCCGATCGGGGGGAGGGGGCTCAACTGAGAACCCCCAGCCACCGTCTGCGCCGCCGGCGACGCAACCTCGTCCTCTGGCTGACGGTGCTCCTCGTGACGGCGGGCGGACTTGCCGCATACCTCGGCGTCGGGGGACGGAGCGGCGGGCATGCTCTCCCTCCCCGGCCCCCGCACCGTTCGAAGACCACCGACCCGACGACCCCGCCGACGACCGCGCCACCGGCTCCGGTATGGCGGATCGGATGGGGATCCGCCATGGCCTGGGGCTACGGAACGGCGTCCAACGCCACCGTCAGAGAGGTGGCCACTCTCAAGATCGGGGGGTCCGCCTTGCGGATCCGGATCTCCAATCTCTTCGGCAACCAACCTCTCGTCGTGGGCGACGCCACGGTCGCCGTCGATGCCGGCGGGGCGACTCTCGCCCCGGGGACCCTCCGTCCGCTCACCTTCGGCGGCAACCCGGGGGTCACCATCCCGATCGGGGGTTTCGTCTACAGCGACCCGGTGCCCATGACCGCCAGCGCCGGGCAGGTGGTCGCGGCCAGCGTCTACATCAGCAACACCGACCTCATGACCGTTCATCCGTGCTGCGATACCACCGCGTCGTATTTCAGCGCCAACGGGGCCGGCAACCTGACGGCCAACCCCTCCCAGACCGGCTTTGCAGGCACCAGCCCCTGGCCGCGGCTCGTCGATGCCGTCGACGTGCTGCAGACGTCGGGCAACGGGAGCATCGTGGTCATCGGGGACTCCATAACCGACGGCTACCACTCGGCCCAACGCTGGACCGACGTGCTCCAGCAACGCATCGACCTGCTCCCCGTCGCGTCCCGTCTCGCGGTGATCAACGAAGGGATAACGGCCAACACGCTCACCGCCGTGGTGCCGAGCGATGCGTCCGACGGCGGCGGTCCACCGGGTGTGTCCCGACTTGCACGTGATGCTCTCGATCAGTCGGGGGTGACCGAGATCGTGCTCTTCCTGGGTACCAACGACCTGTACTTCGGCGCCGGGAGCCAACAGGTCATCGCCGGGCTGCAGCAGGCCATCACGACGGCGCACCAGGCAGGAGTGCGCATCATCGGCGTCACCCTCCTGCCCCGCGAAGCGGGAGAGGAGGCGTGGAGCCCCGCCCAGCAGAGCGCTCTTCAGCAGGTCGACGACTGGATCCTCACCTCCGGAGCGTTCGACGGCGTCCTCAATTTCGCCACGCCCGTGGCAGACGTCTACAACGGCGCCTGCGCCCCGACGGCGATGTTCCCCCCCTACGACTCGGGAGATCACCTGCACCCGAACGCCGCAGGGCAGACGGCGATGGCGAATTCGGTGGACACCACCGTCCTCGGCCTCCCTGCCGCGCCGACCGTTCCGCCGATGGTCGCCGTGACCCCGACCCCGGGATGCGCCGGCGTCCTCGGCATCCCCTCGGCCACCGCGCCCGCCCCGACGACGACAACGACGATGCAGCCGACGACGAGATCGAGATCGCCGTCATCCAAGCCGACGACGACATAGCCGACGACGACATAGCCCGCCCCGGCGGCGCGCTCGAGGGCGCTAAACCTCCGATGACGACCGTTCCTCCGGAGCCCGACCCAGCAGGTACCGGTACCTGACGAAAGGCTCCCCGCTCCGACTGGTCATCGCCCCGTCCTCCTGCCACCCCAGCCGCTCGTAGAACTGGCGGGCCGCCAGGTCCGGTGGCGTCACCAGCACGATCGTGCGTAGCCCGGCTTCGCGGGCCTTCTCGACGGCGGTGTTCACGAGGGCCCGCCCGAGCCCCATGCCCTGCCAGCCCGGGTCGACGACCAGATGGGTGATCTCCCCGACCGGCCCGTCGTCGGACCCCGCCGTGATCCCTGCATCCGGCTCGCGTTCGCTCCGGGTGGTCACGAGACGCCAGATCCCCCCGGCGTAGCGACGCGCCCGGGTGACCAGGACCTCCTTGCCCAACGCGGGCCGTCGCAGGGCGCCGAGCACCAGCTGGAGCGCGAGACCGAAGCCGTGGCGGCGCACCATCGCCCGGATGTGCCCGGCCGGATCGACGGCACCGAGCAGGACCCCGACCACCCGGTCGTCGTCGTCCACGCACGCCAGAGAGATCCCCCCGGGGCTGGCCAGCCACCCGCGGTAGTAGCGACGGAGGAACGGCAGCCCGCACCGGGAGATGAACTCCATTCCCAGTGTCTGGTGGTGGAGCAGGACGGCTCGTGGAACGTCCTCGCTCTGAAGTCCCCGGACGCGGATGGCGCTACCCATGCGCCAGGAGCATGTGGGGATCGATCAAGCGGCGGCTTCGGCGGGAGTGGGGGGGCGTGACGGCGGAATCTTAATCAAAGGGAGGGGCCGAGGGATGTCGTGGCGAATCCATTCCTTCTCGGTAGGCTGACCACGTGCAGCGCCCGCCACGTCGCCGTTCGCGCGTGCGGCGGCGAGTGCGTCTCCTGAGGACCGCGGCGATCGCGTCGGGCGCCGCACTGCTCCTCGTCCTGGTCCTCCTCGGGACCGGGGCGCGGCCCAACCCGGGCGGGCGGTCCGCCACCGCCAGCACGGTCCCGTCGACCACGGTCGTAGCCCATGGCGGCCCGTACGCGGTGGGGACCACCGCCTTGCCCCTGATCGAGCCTGCGACCACCGCGACCCCGGCGCGTTCCCTCCCCACCGCCGTGCGGTACCCGGCCCAGGGGCAACCCGGCGGGGCCGAGACGGCGGGGCCTCCCGCGTACCGTGCCGGCGGACCCTACCCGCTGGTCGTCTTCTCTCAGGGCTACGAGATCGCCGCCGAGTCGTACGCGGGACTGCTCCAACACTGGGCGTCGGCCGGTTACGTCGTCGTCGACCCGACCTATCCGTTCACCGACCCCGGCCCCCCGGGCTCCCCGGGCGGACCGAACGAGGCGGACATCGCGAACCACCCGGCAGACCTGCGGTTCGTCATCTCCGCGATCCTCGGTCTGAGCGCCGCGCACGGCGGTGTCCTCTCGGGCCTCGTGAACCCGAACGAGATTGCAGTGGTCGGCCACTCCGACGGCGGTGACGTCAGCCTGGCGACGGCGGTGGACCCCTGCTGCAAGGATTCGCTGGTGAAGGCCGCGATCATCCTCTCGGGAGCCGAGCTCGCCGCCTTCGGCAACACCTACTATGCGCAGGGGAGCGTTCCGCTCCTGGTGGTGCAGGGGACGGCCGACACGATAAACCCGCCGCCGTGCAGCATCCAGCTGTACAACGCGGCACCCTCGCCCAAGTACTACCTGAGCCTCCTCGGGGCAACGCACGAGCCGCCCTATCTCGACCCGGGACCACTCCGGACCTTGGTGGAGACGACGACCACGGACTTCTTGGACGGCTACCTGAAGGGGCGGTCGACGGCCCTCCCCGCGCTGGTCGCCTCGGGAACGGTTGCGGGGCAGGCGACCGTGAGCACCGCGGCCTCGCTCGGTCAGCCGGCCGGCACCTGTCCGGGGGCACCCGCCGGCTGACCGCCTTCGGGGACCCGCTCACCCGTTGCGCGCCAGCGCTGCCTGCACCATGGCGTTGATGATCGGCCCGGAGTTCTCGGCGCCCGTGGAGGACGGCACCTGCTGGGGGAGCACGACCGCCACCGCCACCCGGGGGCTGTTGGCCGGGGCGAACGCGATCATCCAGTCGGTCGTGAACTGGTTGGTGACACCCGTCTCGGCGGTGCCCGTCTTGGCCGCCACCTGGTCCTGGGGGGGGAAGCCCACCCCGGCGGCGGTCCCGTTCGAAGCGGTCACGACGCTCTGCATGAGGCTGTTCACCGTCGACGCCGTCTGCGGGCTCGTCGCCCTCAGCCAGGGTGTCGGCTGATAGGCGGTGACCAGGGAACCCTGGTCCGTCCGGACCTGGTCCATCAGGTGGGGGGTCATGACGACGCCGCCGTTGGCCACGCCGGCGGCGACCAGGGCCATCTGCAGCGCGGTGGCCGAGACGTCCTGCTGGCCGATGGAGGAGTAGGCCAGGCCGGGCTGGTTGTAGCGGAGCTGTGCCGGCGTCGGGAAGCTCGACGCGGACACATTGGGGATGTCGAGGGGGGGGACCGAGTCGAAGCCGTACGCCTTCGCCTGGGTGTACATGGCCGGCGCGCCGATCTGCAGGCCGAGGAGGGCGTAGCCGGTGTCGCACGAGGGGGGCAGCATCTGGGCGATCGTGCCACCACAATTCTCGCTGGCGTAGTTGTGGAAGGGCAGGTTCGTCCCCGGGAGGGCGGTCTGCGTGACCGGCGGCGTGTTGAAGCTCGCCAGGCTCGGCTTCAGGTCGTACACCGCGGAGGTGGTCACGATCTTGAACGTCGATCCGGGCGCGAAGGACTCGTGATAGGCGAGGGAGTCGAAATGGGTGAAGCCCTCGGGGTCCGGCTGCAGGTCCGCGAAGTCGGCTGCTTTCTCGGTGGCGACGTCGGGCGACGACAGCAGGTTGGGGTCGTACGTCGGGTTGGAGTACATGGCCTCTATCGCGCCCGACGTCGGATCGATCACCACCACGGCACCGTCCCGGCCGGCGAGCTCGCGTTGGGCCAGCTTCTGCAGCGAGGGGACGACCGTGAGGGTGACGTTGTCCGTGCTCCTCGGCGGGGGAGTGAGGAGCTGCCCGAGCGTCCGTGCCGGATGGGAGTGGGCGATCAGGTACTGGTTGTACTGGTACTCGACGCCGGAGGTGCCCAGGTACAGTGACGAGTACCCCACGATCTGGGCGTAAAGGGACCCCTGGGGGTACCGGCGCATGTAGTGGTAGGCCCCTTGGTTCGTCTTGACGGACTGGGCCAGCACCGATCCGTCGGCCGCGAGGATGTAGCCGCGCTGGTTGTCGAAGGCCAGCACCTCGTTCCGGGGATTGCTCGGGGAGCTGACCAGCTGCGGCGCCATCCGGAATTGCACGTTCACCAGCTGCGCCATCAGCAGCGAGAAGGCCACGATGAAGGCGACGCCGAGCAACCTGATGCGGCGTCCCACATCGCAGAGCGTACCTACGATCTGCGTGGTCGCGCGTTCAACCGCAATGGGACGATCGGCGGGCGGCGAGTCGACGCCCGGCTCGCCGGCCCACGCCCGCTCGGGCCGTAGGGTGTGCGAGTCCCGTCATGAGATCGACAGGTTCGCCCGCCTACGATGGCCGGCGGGAAGGCAAGGTGCATCACGTGCGAGCGTCACAATCCGAAGAACCCCCCCGGCGAACGCTGGCATCGTTCGCCAGCGAGCATTCGATCCGCAACCAGTACAAGACCTGGGAATCGAGAGCGGAGAGTTGGGACCGCGAGAATTCCTCGGCCGTGCAGCCGGTTGCCGACGCCCTGCTCGACATGCTCGACGTGGGCCCTGGCGCGCGGGTCATCGATCTCGGATGCGGTACCGGTCGCCTTGCGCTCCCGATCGCACAGCTCGGCGCCGAGGTGTTGGCGGTCGACGTGAGCCCGGCCATGATCGACGAGCTCGCGCAGCAGGCGAGAACGCTGGGCCTCACCTCGGTCCAGACCATGGTCGCGCCGTTGGAGCGACTGTCGCTCTCCCCGGACGACTACGACCTGATCGTGTCGAATTACGCCCTGCACCACCTGCGCAACGACGACAAGACCCGGCTCGTGGCGGCAACCTACCGGTGGTTGCGCCCTGGTGGTCGTCTGGTGATCGCGGACATGATGTTCGGTAGAGGCGCCACCCGTGGCGACCGCCAGATCATCGCGTCGAAGGTGCGGACCATGGCCAGGAAGGGATTGCCGGGGTACTGGAGGATCCTCAAGAACTCCTTCCGCTTCATGTTCCGGGTACAGGAACGACCGCTTCCCCAGGACGAGTGGCGCCGCCTCTTGGCGACGGCGGGGTTCGTCGACGTGGAGTCCCAGGCGGTCCGGGCCGAGGCCGGGATCGTCGCTGGTCGCAAGCCCCAGCCGTAGAGCCCGATCGAGAGCAGCGCGATCCACCCCTCCCCGAGGACCTGAAGGAACCGGTCCTGCAGGACGAGGTCCACCCATGCCCCGTCAGGCCCTCCGTGCACCTCACCCGCCCAGTGCCGAGGACATGGTGATGAAGTCCCGTACCCACCATGACGCGAAGTACCGCCCCGGCGTCCCGGTCATGTTCGGGAGCAGCTCGGTACCGTTGGCGGGGGTGGCCGGGCCCGTCGGCGTGGCGGGCTGGTACGTGCTGAGGTTGACCCAGTCGGTATTGATGTCGAGCTCCATGGCCCGGACCGCGCCTGCCCGCACGAGCAGGTTGGCCAGGTCGGTGATGTTGAGGCCCGGGCCGCCCACGTACACGAGGGCCCCGTTCGCGGTGATCCCCAGCCCCGAGCGCCAGACGTACACCGCGTTGCCCAATGTCGCACCCCATTGGGTGGTGTCGGCGGAGTTCAACCCCGGAACCGGTTGGCCGTTTTGGACCAGGAGGCTCAGATTCTGGCGCACCGATACGACGTTGGGGGTCATGGTCACGTCGCGCCCCCACGCGCCGACCGTCGAGCTGCCGTTGCGGTAGACGACGAAGGAGGCCGCCCCGGGCTGCAGGGGGATCACCAACCTCCCGTCGGTGTAGTACCCGCCGTTGGCCGCCGACATGAGGAACCCGGCGTTGAACGCGGCGACCAGGGACCCGGCGGCGGCCGGTTGGATCGGAGCGGTGTGGGTATAGGGCCCCCCACCGGGTATCTGGCTGCCCGAGTACAAGGTTGCCTTCAGCAGCTTGGTGTCCATCCAGGCCACCCCGACCACGTAGCTCGTGTGGATCGCATCGGGTCGCAAGGTGGTCTCGTAGACCGCAGGAAGCCCGCCGACCCGGCGCCCCGCCGGCGACCACTGGCCCTCGCCGGGGACGGCCGGGCTGGCGAAGGGCACGATGGGCGCGGGGGGCGGGAGGTGGGCGGGCCCGGTGCTGACCGCCACCGGCGCGGCACCAGGGCGACGGATCGACCCGGTTGGGAGCTTTCCACCCACCCTCGGGGCATGGTGGCTGTACCACTCGTTCTCCGCCCAGTTCACGACGCTCGCCGCCCCGTGACCCCGGGCCCACTCGGCGAAGCGGGCGGGCAGCGAGCTGCCGAGTGCCGGGTTGGTCAGCGCTCCTCCGAGGGAGACGGCGACCCACACGAGGACCCCCACCAGCACCAGGGTGACGGCGGCGAGGACCTGCCGGCGGCGGTAGGACCGCTGCCGTCTCCGGTGACGCGGCGGTGTGCCGTGCGGTCGGGGGCCGCGCTCGTCGGCGCCGATCTCGCGGGAGCGAAGCACCGATCGATCGGCCGTCATCCGTGCACCGGATAGCCCGACGCCAACCACGCTCCGACCCGGGGCACCACGAGGACGGCCAGCACGAAACCGAAGGCCAGGCTCACGGCGATGGCCCACTGGCGCAGCCCGGCCCCGTCCACCTGGCGCCGGGTCCGCCGGACCCAGTCGCGAGGCGCCAGTCGCGCCGTGTCGAGCAGGTGGCCCAGCACGTGCACGGCCATGGCGCCAAGCCACACGACGAAGGTGGCCTTGTGCAGGAACAGCATCTGTGAGCGCCACGCCGTAGGCCCGAGCAGCAGGACGATCCCGGTCGCGAACACGGCGAGCGTCAGGGTGACGACGATCGGACCGAGCAGGCGGAGGATGGCCGGCGGCGGCCCTTTGCGGCGGTACTCGGGGGAGCCGAGATAGTACCGGCCGAATCGCCACATGGTGCTGCCCATCTTGAGGAGCACCGGCGGCACGAGCAGCATGCCGATGAAGACGTGTGGGGTGATCAACGTCCGGATCTGCAGGACCGTCACCCCTTCGGCGGCGAGCAGGACCAGGAGCACGGCGGCCGTGGAGCCGGTGAGCCGGGCGTTGCCCTCGACGCCGGTCCGCCGCCGGCGCCGCCCCCGCGGTCCTTGGACGCCGAGTCCCGGGCGACTTTCGGGGTAGCGGGTGCTCATCGATCCGATCGCCCGGTCGTCGGGATCACTGGCGACGCTCCAGAAGGTGCAGGGCCAACCGGGGACAGGAGAGGACGGCGCGCCGAGCATGCTCCAGCTGCGAAACGGGGATGTCGCCGCCGTCGACGATCGGATAGCCCCAGGGATCCATGGCGATCCGCTCGGGAAAGAGCTCGGCGCAGAGCCCGCGACCGTCGCAGGACGTGGGGTCGATCACGAGCGACACATGCCACCTCACCATGCCCGGAGCTCCCGTACCCTCGTGCGGGCAGAGCGCGAAGCCGGCAACGGCAGGAAGCCCCGCGCGCCGGTCATCTGGCACGGCCCGTGGCGCAGGTGCGTGGCGACCTCGTCACCGAACACCGAGCACGCGCTCAGCACGAAGCGGGCGACCCCGTCGGGGTGACGGCATGCTCCTCGCCCCTCCACCAGGGCGCAGAGCTCGCGAATGCGTTCCACGCTGGCGCCCGGCGACCTCGGGCGGAAGGCGAGCGCCTCGGCCGCCTCGGCGAGCGCCCCCAGGCCGTGCACGCACGGCCCGCACTGCCCGGCCCCCTGTTGCTCCATGTACCGCACCACGCGAGCCATCTCGGCGAGCGGGCACACCGAACGGGGGAGGAGGGCGACCACCCCGGCGCCGAGGGAGGACCGGCGATGTCGGGCGGACGTCTCGGTCAGGTCGAGCTCGAGCAGCGTCGACATCGAAACCCAGCCGCCGCCGTAGCCGCCGAGAAGGGCTCCCCGGTACTCGCTCGCCGTTCCGGACGACAACCCCAGCACGTCCCGGAGGGGAGCCCCGAGCGGCGCCTCCACCACAGTGGGCTCCTCGGAACGGCCCGTCACGGTCAGGAGCATGGTGCCCGGAGCTCGATCGGTGCCCAGGGAGCGGAACCACGGTGCACCGAGCCGGGCGATCAGGGCGACATGGGCCAGGGTCTCGACGTTCTGCACCAGTGTGGGCCGGCCCCCGACGCCCCGCTCACGGACCGGCTGCAGCCCGACGAAGGACGGCACGGCATCGTGTCTGCCGTCCAGCGCGCTCACCACGGCCGATTCCTGCCCGGCGAGGAAGGCGTCGGGGGCGTCGACCACCTCGATCTCCACCGGGTCCAACCCGTGGTGGCGACGCGCCGCCACGGCTCGTTGCACGCCCGGCACGAGGCCGGCCGGGACGTAGGCGACGACCCGTGTGGCGCCCAGCGCGACGGCGGCGGAGGTGGCACCGTCGAGCACGAGGTGGGGCAGCCGGGCGAGCAGGAGCGCGTCCTTCATGCTTGCCGGCTCACCCTCGGCGCCATTGGCCACCACCACCGGTCGCCGTAGGCGTCGGGCGCCCACCGAGCGCCATTTCGTGGCCACGGGGAACCACGCCCCGCCGTGACCGACGAGGCCGCCGGCCTCGAGCTCGTCGACCAGGCCACCCCTCAGGCGTCCGAGGTCGAGGGAACCCCAACGGGCGAGATGTTCCCCCAAGCCGACCGGCTCTCCTCCCGCCGGCTCCAACCCGGCCAGGAGCCGCGGCAACACGCCACCACGCGGACCGCGGGTCTGGCGCGTCCTCACCGGGGTGCTCACCGGCCCGAGCCTTCACCGGATCGGCCGGCTGCGGTACCGGACACGGTACCGGTTACCGCGCCGGTCGCCCGGTCGAGCGCGAGCTGCATCGTGAGGTTCTCCGACACGCCCGATCCACCGACGGTCGCGGCGACGGTCGAGCCCTCGAGCGAGGTCACGACGCCCTGCTGGACCCCGAAGGTGACCTGGCTCGACGTCATGGACACCCCGCCGTCGACCGCCGGGCCGATGAGGGTCACCACGAGCGGCAGGCCATCGCCCTGCACGCGCATGGAGATCACGACCTTCAACAGTCCGGCACCGTCGGGACCCGAGACCGAATAGGTGCCGCTGAGCGCGCTCGAGAACGTTGTCGCCGGAGCCGATCCCGTCGAACCCGCCGGTGCCGGTGCCGTGGTCGGGGCCGGGCCCGGCGCCCGACCCGACGACGAAGTGGTGCCGGTGCCCGAGCCCAATTGTGCGAGGAGCGCCGTCGACGTGCCCGCGCGCCGAGCCCAGCCGGGCTGCATCGGTCCGGTGAGCGCGAACACGGTGATCCCGAGCAGCACGACGGCCCCGCTCGCGGCGGCGCCGACGCGCCGCCCGGGCCGTATGGTGCGGCGGGCCGCCAGGCGCCAGCCGGCCGCACCGACCACGGCGACGACGCACAGGACGTCGACGGTCAGCGCTCCCGGCAACCTGGTATCGCTCCCGGACCCCAGGCCGTGCACCAGGGCGATGGGCCAGCACGCGTAGGCCAGCCAGTGCACCCCGCGCCAGGCGCGTACCCCGATCCGCCGGCGCAGCCCGCTGGTGACCGCCACCGTCAGGAGGAGGTCGAAGCCAAACGCGCCGAGCCCCACCCAGATCGGACGGTACGGAGAGCGGAACGGGATCACCGCATCGGCAATTCCGATCGGCACGTAGCCGTCGGCCACGGTCGTCACCACGTGCACGACGACGAGGGCCACGCAGAAGAGCGACAGATTGCGATGCACCGTCTGCGAGAGGAACCGGGGCCAGCGCTCGGAGGTCCATCCCACCGACGAGACGATGCCGAGGACGAGGGTGGCCGAGAGAAGGATCAGCGAGACGAGACCCGTCGCCCGGGTCAGGTACCAAAGGGCCGTCGTGCCGTGGGGGGCCGCGGCGGCGAGGAAGGGGTTCATGCGGAGACCTCCATCTCCGCACCCGGTCGGCCGTCCTCGGGCCACCCGGCGACGTAGCGCGCCGCGCCGTCCGTCCCGACGAGCCGCGCCGGGAGCCGGAGCGACGACAGCCAGGCCAGGGCGTCGGGTCCCTTCACCATGGCGGCCGTGGCCGCCGCGTTGGCCTCGACGCACGTCGCCGCGGCCACCGAGACGGTCCGCCACGTCACCGTGGCCGGCAGACCACTGGCCGGGTCGATGATGTGGTGGACGACCTCGGAGCCGAGCTTCCACCGGCGGGCTCCGATGCCGGAGGTTGCCAGCCCACCCGACCGTATGGTCACCGCCTCCGCCGTCCCGGTGGCGGTGCACACGTCGCCCAGGCCGATGGGAAAGCCGCCCGGGGGAGGGGCCCCGGCGACGGCCACGTCCCCTCCCAAGGACACGAGCACCCCGCAACCGAGGGTCGTGCCCGCCGCTTCGGCCACCCGGTCGGCCGCCAGGGCTTTGGCGGTGGCGCCCAGGTCGACAAGGGTGCCCTCGGGCAGCCGGACCGTTCCCCTCCCCGGGTCGACCTCGATGCTCCGCCAACCCGGGACCGCTCGGGCGGGCGGGAGGCGCCCGGGAACGCCCGCCGCGATCGCGGAGAAGTCCCTGTCGTACCCGAGCCGGCACAGCGCCGCCCCGACGGTCGGGTCCAGAGCGCCGTCGGTCGCCTCCGCCATGCGCATCGCCAATCGGATGGCCTGCAGAAGCTCCGGGCTGACCCGGACCGGACGTCCGCCCGCCCCGTGCAGCCGGGAGATCTCCGAATCGGCGCGGAAACGGCTGGCGATCCGGTCGATCCGGTCGAGCTCCCGGTGGAGGATCCTCACGGCGGCGACCAGAGCACCGGGGTCCGTGACCATCACCTCGGCTCTGGTGCCCAGGGCGGCGGTGCGGTACAGGGCGGGACGGTCCCCGGAGGCCGGGCGGACCAGCTCCATCAGCTGGCCCCACTCGTCACCGGCGCCGGCGCGCGGGTACGGGCGGGCGGGCTGGTGGGCGGCGTCAGAGCCGACGACGACGCGGGCGAGGAGCTTCCCGGCGTGGTCGGACCGGACGACCCTTGGGAGGCGGCCGGCGTCTGCGTCGCCGGCACGCTGGCATGATGGCCCGGGAGGGCCTTGCTGACGTACAGCCCGAGAACGCCGACGGCGGCGACGACGCCGACCCCGATGCTCTTCGTGATCGAACCCACCCGGACGAGGGACGCGTCACGGCGGCCCAGCGCGAAACGCTCGCGTGCCCCGGGAGGTTCGTGGCGGATGGGGGTCACCGATCCAGCGTACAAACCGATCCTGACGACCAGATGACACCGTCCCGCCTGGAGTTAAGAAGCTCCTAAAGGCGCCGGGCACCCTCGGCGTCCGCCCCGCGGCCGGGGCCCGGGACGTCCCCCGGCCCTCCGCCGGCGGCCACCCGCCCGTGCGGGGCCGGCGACGGCTCGCGTCGCGGTGTCCCCCTGCGCCACGAGACCTCCATGCGGGCGCCGCCCAACGGTGCCCGGCCGACCGACCAGGTTCCCTGCGTCGCCCGGACGACCGAGTCGGCGATGGCCAGGCCGAGGCCGGTGCCGCCCGGCGATTCCGTCGCTCGGTGGAACCGATCGAAGATCAACGGGCGCTGGTCGTCCGAGATGCCCGGCCCGGTGTCGTCCACCTGCATCCCGACCCGGTTGCCCGAAACCCGGACCCGCACCTCCACCCGGCCGCCGGCTCCCGCGTACTTGCATGCGTTGTCGACCAGGACCCCGGTGAGCCGGTCGATCCAGTCCGCCGGGGCCTGCACGATCAGCGGACCCTCACCCGTCCCGAAGAATCGCAGCTCGACGCCACGGGTCTCGGCCACCGCCTGAAACCGGTCGGTGCATGCGGCGGAGACGGCCGCGAGATCCGAGCTCTCGCCCGGGCGGGTCTCGGCCTGTTCGCCGTCGGCCCGTGCCAACCACATCAGGTCGTCGACGATCCGTCGGAGACGCCGGCCCTCCCCGGCCACCCGGGTGAGGACGCTCCGGTAGGTCTCGGTGTCCCGGGGACGGCTCAGGGCCAGGTCGACCTCCGCCTCGATGACGCTCAGCGGGGTCCGCAACTCGTGTGAGGCGTCGGCGGTGAACGCCGCCTGGCGACGCCGCACCAGCTCGAGGGGCGCGGAGGCCCGCAGGCCGATCGCCAAGGCACCTCCGAACACGGCTACGAGGAGCGCTATCCCGAAGACGAGCTCGGGAACCCAGAGCACGGCCCGGACGTGCTCGATCTCGGCAACGCTCTGACCGGCGACCAGCCAGTCGGACCCGACCTTCACGGCCCGGAACCGGAATTGCGTCTGGCCGACGGGCATCGTGGTCGGGACGGTGCTCCAGCCCCGGCGCGGCAGGGTCGGAGCGCCGGCGGTCAGTGCCGTGACCGCCCCGCTCGGCGCGACCTTCCAGACGAACGAAGGCGCGTCGTCGATGTCCGAACCCCCGGCGACGGTCGGGGAGAACTTGGGATCGCCGGCGGGCAACGTCAGGGCGTTCGCGCCCACGAGCCGCTCGGACAGGCGGACGTCCACCTCGGTCGTGAGCCGATGGACCACGACGAGATTGAGAACGACGACGGCGACGACGTAGCACGCCATCACGAGCAGCGTCGCGACGGCCGCGACCTTGGCGGCATGGGATCGGTTGGCTCGGCCGGCACTCACGATGCCACCAGGCGATAGCCGCTGCCCCGCACCGTCTCGATACGGGCTCGGCTCCCTTCGAGCTTCGCTCGGAGGCGGGCGATATGCACGTCGATCGTGTTGGAGCCGACCCCGTCGGACTCTTCGTCCCAGACCTGCAGAGCGATGGTCCGCCGGGTGATCACCGAGGGTGCGCGCCGGAGGAGGAGCTCTACGAGCGCGCACTCGGTTGCGGTCAGAGCGACCCTTTCGCCGTCTCTCGTCAGCTCCCGGGTGGCCGGATCGAACCGCAGGTCGGCGCATTGGAGCTGCGGGTCGAGCCTGAGGGCCGGTCGACGCTGGAGAGCCAGGAGCCGAGCGAGCAATTCGGAGAAGTCGAACGGCTTCACCAGGTAGTCGTCGGCACCGCTGTTGAGCCCGCTGACCCGGTCGGCCGGGGCATCCCGTGCGGTAAGCATGAGAATGGGCGTCCGCACACCCAGGCGCCGGGCCTCCTCGAGCACCTCGATCCCGCCCCTGTCGGGCATGCGCCAATCGAGAACGGCCACCTCGTACTCGTAGGCTCGCAGGCACTTCAACGCCGCACCGCCGTCGGCCACGGCGTCGACCACGTAGCCGTTCTCCCGGAGTCCGCGATCCAACACCGCTCGCAGGGCGGCGTCGTCCTCGGCTACGAGCACCCTCACGACGGGCGGCAGTCCGTCGTGCTGCAGGGGCGGGGCTCGTGCACCGTCGTCAATCTAGACGGTGACGCCGGGAAGACCATGGCAACGTGAGCGGCCAGATCGGCCAGAAATCACGGTTGAGCTGGGTGGACTCGGATGCCCGGGAAACACGGGCAATACGGCGGCCACCGATCCCGACGCGACGACCCGACCGGCAGGACGGCGACGGTTCAGACGACGTACAGCAGACCGTCGGGGCCCTCGGCCACGGTCAGACGCCGTAGTCCGGTCGGCGCCGGCCCGATCTCGACGTTGCCGTTCGCAGGGTTGAACTGCGAGCCGTGGCAGGGGCAGACCAGAAGGTTGGCGGACCGGGCGTACCCGACCGTGCACCCCGCATGCGGGCAGACCGCGTCGTAGGCCACGAAACTGCCCGAAACCGGATGCAGGACGAGAGAAGGGTCTCCGGTCCGGGGATCCGAGAAGCTGGCTGCCCCGCCGACCGGGACGTCCTTGGCCGGACCGACCGCGGTCCCCGGCGGTTTGGCCGGGACGGTCGTGGTCGGACCGGTCGCGGTCCCCGGCGGTTTGGCCGGGACGGTCGTGGTCGGACCGGTCGCGGTCGACGGCGTCGTGGCCGGACCGGTCGTGGTGGTGGTCCCCGACCCAGGCCGGCCACCGGGCAGGGTGACCGAATGGGAGCTCGGTGACGGCGCGCCCCCGACGGCGCGCCCGACGGCGGCGGCCGCCCCGGCGACGACCAGGCTGACTGCACCTGCAGCGACGGCGGCCATCCCGCCGAGCACCAGCTGGCGCCGGTCGAGGTCGTCGGGTCCCCGGCTGAGCAGGCTTTTGCGCTCGTCGGCGAGGAAGGGGCATCGGGCCACGTCGCAGGGTGCCCTGCGGAGGGCCCGGCACCGATCGTCCTCGTAGTTCCCGCAGACACCCTGTATGACCGTGAACGGGACCGCCACCAGGTTCGCAGGCCCGAGGTTCTGCTCGTGGCGGCTCCACGACGCCACGAGCGCGTCGATCGAGAGGACCCCGCCCGAGCCGGCCAGGATCAGCGGCGTCCACGCGAAGAAGAAGGCGATATCGGCCCCCGTGTAGTACGGCGACGAGTGGAAGCTGACCGTGAGGAAGAGGGTGAAGGAAAGGACCAGGCCGCCGATGGCGGCCGCACGGCTCCAGAGGCCGACGAGCGTGCCGATGCCGACGGCGAGCTCGCCCAGGGCGATGAGCACGCCGATCGGGGTCGCGAATTGCAGGAAGTGCCCGAGCAACGAGTGCAGCGGGCTGACCCGCTCAGCAGCGATGAGCTGCGCCTGAATGCTCGAAGGGCTGTTGGCGTTGAAGAAGTTCGGATTGGCGAGCTTCTGCAGGCCGGCGAAGGAGAAGGTGAAGCCGAGGAAGGCCCGCAACGGCAGCAGTGCCCACCCGGCCAGCGCCAGGGAGCGGCGCGGCGGAGCGAGAGAGAGCCACCGGCGATCCTCCGGTGGAGCGCTCCGTGCCGGGGGCTTGTCAGGTCGCCGGCCCTGACTGCCGGCGGGGCCGGCGGGGCGTCGTGAAGGTCCGCCGCCCGTCCTGTTGCGCCCGCGCCCGACTCCGCGCCCGCCCCGCGACCGATCGCCGGGGGATCGTCCCCCGGCTCCCTCGGGGGGGACCTTCTCCATCGCCAGAGTATGGCACGACGGGCCGAGCGGGCCCGTGAGGGATCAACCGGTTTGCGGGTGGGTCGGGGTGGTCCCGTTGGCGAGCAGGATGTCGAAGCCGTCAGGGGTGTTGAGGAGACCGGTGGCCGTGCCCGCCTTGTCGGTCAGGCCGTACTGCCAGACGATGGTGTCGTACGTCGGGTCGATGACGACGACCCGGTTCCGGTAGTCGTCGTTCACCATGATCAGCCCGTTGGGAAGCCGCTCCGCGAGCGAGGGCCTCTTGAGCATGCCGTCACCGGCCTTCACATCGTAGGACCAGGTGATCTGCCCGGCGCGGGTGAAGGTGAGGATCCGGCCCTCTGCCGGGGGGTCGTAGTCCGCCAGGAGGTAGAGGTCGGGCCCGAGCTGCTGGGGGTCGGAAGGGTAGTTGACGGTTGGCAGCTGCAACGTCCAGACCATCTGCCCCGATTGCGTGTACTCGGTGATCCACGAACCGTTTATCTCGGAGACCAGGACGTCGCCGTTGGCGAGCGGGGTGTCGCCGTTCGGGTAGCCGACGCTCTGCGGCGGGTTGTGGACGGCCACGCCGTTGGTGCCGATCTGGCTGATCGGGGTGCCGCTCGGCGAGATGAACAGGATCCGGTCGTTCGACGCGTCAGCGACCGTCACGACACCGCTCTTCAGGAGGTACGCGTCGTCGGGCTGGTCGAGGTACCCGGGGGCGGTCCCGGGTACCCCTGGATGGCCGTACTGCCAGAGGAGCTTCCCGGAGGGAAAGGCGATCTTCACGATCGTGTCATTGTTCTCCTGGTTCGAGATGATCCCGGTTCCCTTGCCGAAGAAGAACGCGTCGTCGGGGAAGTAGAAGCCGCCGGGCGGCGGGGGCATCGTGGCCGACGGGTACTGCCACTGGAGGTTGCGGGCAGCGTCCATGACCAGGAGGCGGTTGTTCCCCCGGTCGGCGATGAGGAGACGCCCACTGAACGGTGCCCCGGCTGCCGCCCCGCCGACCGGGCCGCCGTAGCGGCTCGGTCGCAGCGAGATCACCGACTGCAGGGACCCCGACGCGATGCCCGCCTGGTCCTGTCCCGATTGACTGGCCACCTCGCCGCCGACCAGGTAACCGACAGCCGCCGCTCCCTCGCCCACGGTCGCGTAACCGGCGAAGGCCACCGCCTGGGGGAGGAGGCCGGCGTCGCGCACCTTGCCCGTCGAGGGGTCGAATTCGTACATCTGCGTGAGGGTCTGGCCACCGGCGGTCTGGCCGCCCGCAAGGTAAAGGTGCTGGTCGATCACGAAGGCGGCGGCTCCGTACAGCGGCTGGGGGAGCTTTCCGACCACCTTTGCCGAGTGGGTCGTGGGGTCGATCCTCTGGATGTCGGCGGTGACGACCGCTGCCCCGCCGTTCCCGGTGGCGGTCTGGCCGCCGAAGGCGTACACCTGACCGCCGAGTGCGGCGACGGCGGGGTACCGGACGGCGACGGGGAGCTTCGCCGTCACCGAGAACCGCACGCCGTCGGTGGTGGCGAGGACCGTCGGGAGATAGGTCTGCCCGTCGTAGCCGCCGATCAGGTACGCCGTGGTCGATGTCGACGACCTGGTCTTCGTCCTGGTCCTCGTCGAGACGGTGGCCACGGCGAGGTCGGAACGCGGCTGGGGGAGCTGAGCGACCACCTGGCCGGTGACGGTCCCGGAACCCGACCCGGGCGGAAGGGTGATCGACTGCACGTTCGCGACCGTGGCCGGGGAGCCGCCGCCGAACACGAAGGACGACGTGCCGAGCATCGCACCTGCTCCATCGTGTACTGCTGCTGCCAACGACCCGACGGGCGTGGAGATCCCCGTCGCCGGGTCCAGCCTGAAGGCACCGCTGACCGAGGCCCCCGAGGGGACCAGGCCCCCGAGGATGTCGAGCTTGCCCCGATCGACAACGACCGCCTCGCGCGAGATCGGTGCACCGAGCTGCCATGGTTCGATGCCCGCCTCGAGGGACGGGGGGCCGCCGGCGAGCGTCGCGCGGCGAGGGTGCGAGCCGGGTATCCCGTTGGAAGGTGCGGTCGACGTCGCGCGGGAAGGTGCGGTCGACCCGCCGCCGGAGACCGCCACCGTCAACGCCCCCACCAGGATCGCGAGTGACACCAGTGCGGCAAGGAACCGGCGTCTCCGAACCCGAACGCGACGACTCGCCCTGGCCCTGTGCTGCACCCCTCTTTTCTACAGGATCGTCCGACCGGCGCAGGGTCATGACCAGACCGGTCTCCTCCGGGCGGCAAGGGGCTCTGCCGCCCGGTGCCATCGTGCAGCGGCCTCGGTCCGGTTCCTGAGGCCGGTCTTGGTGTAGATGTGCTCGAGATGCTTGTCCACCGTGCGAGCACTTATCCCGAGGCGCCGACCGACCTGGTCGTTGGTGAGCCCGCTGGCCACGAGCGATAGCACGTCGGCCTCGCGCGAGCTGAGCTCCGCGGCGGCGGGCGCGTCGGTGAAGAGGCGGTCGAGATGTCCGACCCGGGCAGCGCCGGCAGCCAGAGGACGGCGCAGGGCGTCGAGCCGATCGACGTCGGCCGCCGAGAAGTCTCTCCTCTTGCGATCGACGGCCACGCACAGGAGGCGTTCGGAGTCGACGGGAACGGAGAACGCGACCTGGTGCTCGACCCCGAGCGAGCGGAAGAGCTCGCCGTACACCGTCCGACGGTGGTACTCGCTCCTGCTGATGAGGTCCGAGATCCTCAGCGGGTACCCCGGGCCACCGCGGGTGTGCGTGGCAAGGGGCCATGGTTCGACCCGATCGATGCGCTCAAAGGTGATCTGATCGACGACCGAGAGGAAGCCGTCCGGCCAGGACCGGACCGTGGGCCCGGAGAACCCGAACTGGGAGACGACGGCACTGTCCGCGCCCAGGACGGCCACCGCTGACGCCAACGTGGCCTCGGCGAGCTCCTGTGCGGTGGTGGCCTCGGCGACCCTGCCCATCGCCGACAGCACCCCTCGAAGGTCGACCTGTCCCATGTCCACCCCTCGCTCCTTACGACGCTACCCGGGAATGCCGATACGCGAGATGACGTATTGAGCGGGCCCGGCGATCGGCGTTACGACTGAACCAGAGGGAAAGTGGCCGTCACGGACCTCGTGCTCGAAACCCGGCCATAGCTCGAAACCCCGCCATAGGAGGAACGATGGAGTTCGTCCAGATCATCGAGTTCACGACGACTCGGATCGACGAGGTGGAGGCGCTGGTGGACGAATGGCGGGCCAAGACGCAAGGGACGAGGAACGCCCGCCGGAGCACGCTCACCCGGGACTGTGGAAAGCCGAGCACGTACCTGAACATCGTGGAGTTCCCCTCCTACGAGGAGGCCATGGCCAACTCGGCGCTGCCCGAGACCGCCGCCCTGGCCAAAGGCATCGCCGAGCTCTGCGACGGTCCGCCGGCGTTCCGGGATCTCGACGTGTACCGGGCCTACCGGGATTGACCATCAGGGGCGCCGACCAGGGCGCCGACGGAGGGGAGGGGCCATGAGCCGGAAAGTCGCCGACTGCAGGGATTTCCCGAGCGAGAACGCTTGCACGCTCACGATCTCGGGCGAGGAGGGTGAGGTGCTCACCGCCGCCGTGCAGCACGCCGTCTCCGCCCACGGGCACGAGGAGACCGACGAGTTGCGCACCTGGCTACGGACGAACCTGAAGGACGAGGCGTCGGTCGTCTGACACCATCGCCTGTGATGCCTTCGGGGGTGTCCCCGAAGGGCGCTCTTTTCGGTCGACCGAAAGGTGGACGCGGGCGCTCCGGTCCGGGCCGACCAGGTGGTCCCGGCCTGATCAGACGTATCGCCTGCCGATCTCGTCGAGCCCGGAACGCCCCAGGTCGTCCGCCGTCATGCAGATCCGGAACTTCACTGCCGCGTTGAAGGCCAGAAAGAGCGGCTCGGCCAGCGCCGGGACACCGGACGGATCCTGCAGGTCGACGACCATGATGGCGCCGCGACGCCCATCGCGCTCGGAGAAGTACGCCGCCTCCGGCTTGATCTCGGCCAGGACCTTCCCGATGGTCTCTCCGATGGTTCCGGCCCGGACCATCGAATTGAACGGCTCGATCGGAAATTCGACTTCCAACAACATTCTCATGACTGACCCTCCCCTCGGTGACGTTCCGGATGCTACGCCGATCCGACCTTCTCCGCCCTTCCCACATACCCGGCCGGTCTGCACCGACGAACTCGACGCCGCGCCTGCACCTGAGGCACGCTGAGGTCCGCACACCCGTGCCCGATCGACCCGCCGTCGTCGTACGATGCCGGCGGGTCGGACCGACGTCAGGAGAGACGATGCCCAGGGAACAACGCCGCGGACGGCGGATCGCCATGACCCCGGCGGAGTTCGACGGGTTCCTCGCCGAGGAACGGACCTGCCGGGTGGCGACCGTGGGGGCCGACGGAGCCCCTCACAACGTGCCCCTGTGGTTCGTGTGGGACGGGTCTTCCCTGTGGCTGAACTCCGTCGTGAAGAGCCAGCGCTGGGTCGACATCGGCCGCGACCCGCGGGTCAGCGTGGTGGTCGACGCCGGTGTCGACTACAGCGAGCTCCGGGGGGCCGAGCTCATCGGTTCGCTGGCCCAGGTGGGCGAGGCTCCCCGCACCGCCGCCCCCGAGCCGCAGCTCACGGGGCCCGAGCGGCTGTTCGCCGAGAAGTACGCCGGCACCGACCGCTTCACGCCCGATGGCCGTCACGCGTGGTTGCGGCTCAACCCCGACAAGGTCGTGACCTGGGACTTCCGGAAGATGGGGGGCTGAGCCCGATGGCCGCCCCGGTGCCGTACGACGAGTTCTCGATGTTCCGGGAGAACTGCGAGGAGGCCGGCATCCCGTGGCAGGGGGAGCCCCGGGTCGAGCGCCGTTCGTTCGAGGTGGGTCCTGGTCGGCGCCTCAGTGCCCTCGTGTGGGGTGACGCCCCGCCCGAGCTGGTGTTCTTGCACGGAGGCGGCCAGAACGCCCATACGTGGGACACGGTCATCCTCCGGCTCGGTCGACCCGCCATCGCGTTCGACCTGCCCGGCCACGGTCACTCCGACTGGCGGGAGGACCGCGACTACGGACCCTGGCGCAACGCCGAGGCGGTCGCCCACGCGCTCGACGACCTCGAGTCGAACCCCATGGCCAGCATCGGGATGTCGCTGGGCGGACTGACCAACATCCGCCTGGCGGCGTCCCGACCCGACCTGGTGCCCGAGGCGGTGGTGGTGGACGTCACGCCCGGGGTCCTCCAGCGGGCCATCGAGATGACCTTGGAGGAGCGGGGGACCACGGCCCTGGTCGGGGGTCCGAAGATCTACGACAGCTTTGAGGAGATGTACGAGAAGACCCTTGAGCTCAGCCCGCTGCGGACGCCGGCAGCGGTCCGGCGCGGCGTGCTCCACAACGCCCGCCCGCTCGAGGACGGTCGCTGGCGCTGGCGGTACGACATCGGTGGGGCGCCCGAGGGTGAGGAAGCAGGCCGTGTACCCGAACAACGCGCGTTCACGGACCTGTGGCCCGAGGTGGCGCGACTGAAGATGCCGGTGCTGCTCGTCCGCGGCGGCCTCTCGACCTTCGTCCTCGACGAGCACGTGGCGGAGCTCCGCCGGATGAAGCCCGATGTCCGCGTGGAGGTCGTGGACGGTGCGGGCCACGCCGTGCAGAGCGACCAGCCCAACCGTTTGTCGGAGCTGATCGAGGATTTCGTCTACCGCGGCCGAGCACACAGGGAGGGACCATGATCGAGCGCGACACCGAGGAACGCGACACCGGGAGCGACGGTCGAGCGAGGGGACCGAAGAGCTTCTTCCTCACCCCCGAGATCCACGAGTACGTCCTCGCCCACAGCACCCCGATCGACGAGGTACAGCGATCGTTGATCGACGAGACCGCCCGCCTTCCCAACGCGGGAATGCAGATCTCACCGGAACAGGGCGCGTTCATGACGATCCTCACCCGCATCGTCGGGGCACGCCGAGCGGTCGAGGTCGGCACGTTCACCGGTTACTCGGCGTTGTCGATCGCCCGGGGGCTGCCCGACGACGGTCATCTCCTCTGCTGCGACGTGAACGAGGAGTGGACATCGGTCGGCCGCCGGTACTGGGAGCGGGCCGGCGTAGCCGGGAAGATCGAATTGAAGCTGGCGCCGGCAGCCGAGACACTGCGGGCGCTTCCCGAACGCGAGCTCTTCGACCTCGCGTTCATCGATGCCGACAAGCCGCTGTATCCCGTTTACTACGAAGAGATCCTGAAACGCCTGCGGCCCAACGGCACGATCCTGGTCGACAACACGCTGTGGGGGGGGCGGATCAACGACCCGGCAGTGACCGATGAACAGACCGCGTCCCTCCGGTCGTTCAACGACCTGGTCGCCTCCGACCCGCGAGTCGACTGCGTGCAGCTCACCGTCGGCGACGGCCTGACGCTCCTGCGCAAGCGCTGACGCGAACCCGAGCGCTCGGGTCCGCCCGCGCCCAGCGCCTCACCGAGGTCCGGTCACCAGGGTCCGGTCACCAGGGACCGATCTCGGGCGCCGGGCCGCGGCCGATGATCCAGGCGAGCAGGGCGCCCGGCCCGGCCCGGTCCCCGAGGTCCGCCAACTCGAGCTCCAACCACCTGGTCACCATCGGACCTGGCCAGTCCGAGGCGGCGCGTCCCAGCCCGAGGTCGAGATGGTGCACCTCCACTTCACGCCAGCGGGCGAACGCGACGAAGCTGGCCGGGTACTCCACGCCGCGCGAGCTCCGGACGAGGTTGTCCCAGGCCCGCTCGGGGAGATCGGCGAACGCGCGCTCCACCCGCGCTGCGCTCGAACGGACGTCGGCGATCAGGTCGGCGGCCGGGCGGGCGGCCCCCGCCTCGATCGCCTCGGCCCGCCCCTTCATGCCCCCCGGGTACTGGTTGAGGACCACCCCGCGCGCCGCTCCGCCCAGGTGACGCACCACGCTGTCGGCGTTGCGGGCGAGATGGGTCAGGACATGGCCGCGCGTCCAGCCCGGCAGGCGGCACGGGGACCTCGCCTCCTCGTCGGTCAGGCCTTCGATCGACGAGAGCAGCGCTGCATGCGAGAACCGGCAGCCCTCGATCGACTCGGCCGGAGCGCCCACCCCACCCGTCTACCAGAAGGGTGCGGCTCGTGGTGCCGTGGCTCGTCCCCGGGTACGACGACCCCCGGAGATGCCAAAAGGGGAGGAGCGGCGGCTCCTCCCCTTTTGTTTTGCAGCAGGCTGGGAACTGTGCTGCAGAACGCACAGTACGGAGGGTGCGTCCCCGAGCCGTCCCGTCGACGTCCCGGATGTCCGGCCGTGGACGGGTCTTTTCGCTGAACCCGGCGACCCCCACCGGTCCGCACCCCAAGGGCAACGGAACGGCAACTCGGCAGGCGCACGATCGACCGATGAGCATGCTCGCCCCGACTCCCGGTGTCTGCTTCGGCACCGTGCTCCGGGACGGGGTACCTCGAGCCTGCCCGCGAGCGGTCGTCTGGCGCGGGACGCTCAAGACGACCCGCAACGGGCTGTGCTGGGAGGCGGACGCCTGCGAGCACCACGGGCGCAAGCTCATGGACCGGTACCGCGCCTCGAGCCCCCGGGTGGCCCCGGCCGGGATGCGCGCCGGCCAGTAGCCGGGCCTTTCCCGCGTCAGCGATCGTCGGCCAGGACCTGTGCAGGAACGTCATTCGGCCTCGCGGCGGCATGCACCTCGTGATGGGACCACCAGCGATCGGCATCGGGCGGTGTGGGCAGACCCAGCTTCTCGCGCCTCTCCACCGCCTCGCGCACGGTGCGCTTGATCGTCCGGAGCATCTGGACGTCGCTGTGGCGGGCAGCACCTCGGGCCCAGAGCTCCTCTTCGCGATGCCAGGCGAGCGTCCTCGCGGTGACGATGGCATCCGTGGCCGCAACGGCTTCTGATCGCGTCGCCTCGTCCACGTCGGCCAGGAGGTCTGCGGCGCGGCACCAGCCGTAGTCCATGTCGAGCAGCATCAGCCCCTGGGAGACCTCGAACGGGCCGACCACGTCGACGGTCGGATCGATCACGGTGAGCGTGACCCCCGGCGGGAGGGGATGGGCGATGTCCGCTCTCTGGCGCTCGGTGAACGAGACGGCGCTCATCGCGCGCAGGAAGACGCCGACGCCGTTGACCGAGGTGAAGTCCCGGTCGTCCCGCGGCTGCACGAGGGGAACCGCCAGGATCGCGAAGATCCGGTTCGCTCCGAGCCCGACCGCCGGCCGGACCGGGACGTTCTGGAGGACACCGCCGTCGATGTAGATATCGTCGGCCATCGGCCGCGGCGGGAAGATCATGGGGACGCTCGCCGACGAGAGCACGCCCTCGACGAAGTCGACGGGCCCAGCCCCTCGGGCCTCGGCCACCGGCGTCACGGCGTCGTCCTCGACGATGGTGCCGTCCTCGGTGACGTACCGGAGCCGGCCCGCCTGCAGGGCGACCACGGCCAGGCGAAGGTCGAGCCCGGGCCGGGCGATCAGTCGAGGGTCGATGGCGCGGATGCCACTCGGACCCCCCTGTCGCAACGCTGCGGCCAACGGGTTGAGGGTCAGGAGCGAGCCGCTGTTGCCCTTCAGCCCCTTGCGCGCCCGGGGGAGTGACGACAGGATCCGAACGAGCTCGGTGACGAGATCGAGCCCCCGCCGACCGGCGACCGGCCTCGTCGGGACGCCCCCGACCATCGGCCCCAGGCCCTCACCCGGGAGGGGCGGGCGGATGCGCTCGGTGATGAAGCTACCGATGGCGGTCCCGAGACGCGTTCCGTTCAGCGCGGTGACCCACGGCTGGGTGCCGAACAGCAGCTCGGTGTGGGTCATCGCCAGCAGGTCCTCGCGCAGCTCGCGGGTCCGCACGACGAACTCGGCCGGCGTCCGGGCCTGCGCGATGACCGATCCGGCGATGGCCCCGGCCGACGATGCGGTGATCACGTCGGGCGTGATGGAACGCTCCTCCACCAGGAACCTGATGGCCCCGGCTTCGAACGCTCCCTTGGCACCCCCCCCTGCCAGCACGAACGCCGTCCGCACTTGGTCCATGACCCTCGAGTCTCCCATCCGGGCGACCCCCCGTGAAACCCGGCGGCGGCGGCGGTGTCGTCTAGCCGCCGGCGGCGGCGGTGTCGTCTAGCCGCCGGCGGCGGCGGTGTCGTCTACCCGCCGGCGGCGGCGGTGTCGTCTACCCGCCGGCGGCGGCGGTGACGATCTCGACCGACCCGCCCTCGGGCAGGAGCACCGAGCTCCACTGCGAGCGCGGGACGACGGACCGATCGAGGGCGACCGCCACGCCGCGTTCGCTCGGGCAGGTTCGGGCAACCACCTCCGCCAGCGTGGTGCCCGCAGGGACCTCCACCGCCTTCCCGTTGACGGTCGCCCGGACGCGGGCTGGACCCACCCCGGCCCCGGCGCTCACGACGGTGGTGGCGAGGACGAGGACGCCGACATCCAACCGGCCCGTTCGGCGCGGGCCACGTCGAACGGGCCGAGCGCGTCGGGGCCCTCCCCGCCGGTGAGCAGGGCCAGGACACCCTCCGCCGTGATCGGCGCGAGGAGGATGCCGTTGCGGTAGTGGCCGCTGGCCACCGCCAGCCGATCGACGCCGGTCCAACCGACGAAGGGCCCGTTGTCGGGGGAGCCCGGCCGGAGCCCCGCGATGCACTCCACCAGCTCGAGCTCGTCGATCCCCGGGACCAGGGTCCGGGCATCGCAGAGAAGGTCGTGCACCGCTCCCGCCTGAACGCTCCGGTCGAAGCCCCGCTCCTCGACGGTCGCACCGATCACCATCGAGCCGTCCTCTCTCGGCACCAGGTAGCAGGCCCGACCGCTCACGAGCCCCCTGACCGTCGTGGTGAGGAGCGGCACCTCGGGGTCGCCGTGCAGGCGCACCACGTGGCCCTTCACCGGCCGCACCGGTGGCAGCACCCCGGTGGGCAACCCGCGCACCGTGCCCGTCTCGCAGCCGGCGGTCAGCACGACCGCTCCCGAACGGATCTCGGAGCCGTCCGACAGGCGGACCCCCTCGGCCGCACCACCTGCTCCCAGCACGACCCGGTCGACGGCCGCGGTGACCACCCTCGCGCCGGCTCGTGAGCACGCGGCCAGCAGCGCCATCACGAGCAACCGGTTGTCGACCTGATGGTCGGCGGGAAGATCGCCCCCGCCGCGGACGTCCGGGGAGAGGGCGGGGACCCGCCGCCGGCACTCGGTCCCGCTCAATCTCGAGGCCCGGAGACCGAGCTCCCGGTAGAGGTTCAGCAGGTCGTCGATCGCCGCCCGGTCCGAGGCGTCCACCCCGACGGCGATCGCCCCGCAGGTCCGGTACCCGACCGGGAGACCGGCCGAGGCCTCGAGCTCCTCGGCGAACGCCGGCCACCGTCGGGCGCCCGCTGCCAGCAGGTCCGCCAGGCGCTCCTCGCCGAAGGACACTTCGCTCACCGCCGCGAGGATCCCGGCGGCCACCCACGACGCCCCCCGGCCCGGGGCCGGGTCGACCACCGTGACCTGCAACCCGCGGCGGGCGCACACCCAGGCGCTGCTCAGCCCGATCACCCCGCCGCCGACGAAGACCGCATCGGTCGTCACCCCGGCGATCCTAGGGTGGCGCCCGCCGCCGCCGGGCGGCCAGGAACCGATGTGGGGGCTGATAGTCTCAGTCGACTGCTCCAGGGCCAGCGTCGTCCCGGGCGGCAGGATCTCCAACAGTTGAGAGCTACCTGTGGAGCGACCTGCATGGTCGGACGACGCAGCTGGCCCGAGCCCGGAAGGACGACCATGGCCCGATCGGACCCTGGTGGCGCATACGCCGTCGGCAGTCTGTACGACGGGGCACACGAGCACGACGCGTGCGGTATCGGCCTGGTGGCCGACCTTCAGGGCCGCCCGAGCCACCGCCTGGTCATGCAGGCCTTGGCGGTCAACGACCGCCTCGCCCACCGGGGGGCGTCCGGGGCCGAGGCCGCCACCGGCGACGGGTCCGGGGTGCTGCTGCAGGTCCCGCACCGGTTCCTCCGCGACGTCGCCGCCGACGCGGGCCTCCAACTGCCCGAGCCGGGCCGGTACGCGACGGGTATCGGCTTCCTCCCCAGGGACCCCGACGACGCCGACAAGGCCCGGGCCCAGCTTGCGGCCACCGCCGACGAGGAGGGCCTGGCGGTGCTGGGCTGGCGGGTGGTCCCGACCGACAGCAGCACGCTCGGGGAGACGGCCCGGCGGGCCCAGCCCCGGATCGAGCAGGCCTTCCTGGCCCCGGCCTCGGGAACGGCCCCCGATCTGCTCGCCCTGGAGCGCCTGGCCTTCGTGGTGCGCAAGCGCGCCGAGCACTCCGTGGACGGCATGTACTTCGCGTCCCTGTCGGCTCGCACGTTGGTCTACAAGGGCATGCTGACACCGGGACAGGTCCGCGAGTTCTACCCCGAGCTGTCCGACGAGCGGGTGGAGTCCGGCCTGGCGCTCGTGCACTCGCGCTTCTCGACCAACACCTTCCCGAGCTGGCCGTTGGCCCACCCGTACCGTTACCTGGCCCACAACGGCGAGATCAACACGCTCGCCGGCAACCGCAACTGGATGCGTGCCCGCGAGGCGCTGCTGCAGACCGATCTCATCCCGGGCGATCTCGACCGGATCTTCCCGATCTGCACCCCTGGCGCCAGCGACTCGGCCAGTTTTGACGAAGTGCTCGAGCTGCTGCACCTCGGCGGCCGCTCACTGCCCCACGCCGTCCTCATGATGATCCCCGAGGCGTGGGAGAACCATGCGTCGATGGACCCGGCCCGCCGCGCCTTCTACCGCTACCACGCGTCGCTCATGGAGCCCTGGGACGGCCCGGCCGCGGTGGCCTTCACCGACGGCACCGTGGTCGGCGCGGTGCTGGACCGCAACGGCCTCCGACCGGCGCGTTACTGGGTGACCGACGACGACCTCGTCGTGCTGGCGAGCGAGGTGGGCGTCCTCGATCTTCCGGCCGCCTCGGTCGTGCGCAAGGGCCGGCTGCAACCGGGCCGGATGTTCCTGGTCGACACGGCCCAGGGGCGCATCGTCGACGACGACGAGATCAAGGCGTCGCTCGCCGACGAGCACCCCTACGCCGAGTGGCTCCAGCGGGACCAGGTCCCGCTGGACGAGCTGCCGCCGCGGGCCATGCTGACCCCGCAGCACGCGAGCGTGGTGGCCCACCAGCGGCTCTTCGGCTACACGACCGAGGAGCTCCGGGTGATCCTCGCCCCCATGGCCCGCAACGGCACGGAGCCCATCGGCTCGATGGGCTCGGATACCTCCATCGCCGTCCTCTCCGATCGCTCCCGGCTGCTGTACGACTACTTCACCCAGCTCTTCGCCCAGGTGACCAACCCTCCCCTCGACGCCATCCGCGAAGAGCTGGTCACCTCCCTCGCCGCCACCGTCGGACCGGAGGGGAACCTTCTCCAGGCGACGCAGGGATCCTGCCGGCAGATCGTGCTGCCCCAGCCGGTGATCGACCGCGCCGACCTGGCCAAGCTCATGTATGTCAACGAGAACGGGGAGACCCCCGGGTTCCGTGCCTTCGCGGTCGACGGGCTGTTCCCCGTGGCGGCCGCCGGCGACGAGGGTCACCCGACCCCCGAGGGGGGGCAGGGGCTGGCCGAGGCGATCGCCGACGTGCAGCGAAGGGTCTCCGCCGCCATCGCAGAGGGCGCGAACCTGATCGTGCTGTCCGACCGCAACTCCACGACCGAGCTGGCACCCATCCCGTCGCTGCTGCTCGTGGCCGCGGTCCACCACCACCTGGTCCGCGAGCGCGCCCGCACCCGGGTCGGGCTGGTCGTCGAGTCGGGCGACGCCCGCGAGACCCACCACATGGCGCTCCTCATCGGCTTCGGGGCGGCGGCGGTCAACCCCTACCTGGCACTCGAGTCGATCGACGACATGATCGCCGCCGGCCAGCTCGAGGGCGTGTCGCCGCGCCAGGCGCACCAGAACTACATAAAGGCATCGTGCAAGGGCGTCCTGAAGGTCATGTCGAAGATGGGGATCTCGACGGTGGCGTCCTACACCGGTGCACAGGTCTTTGAGGCGATCGGGCTCGACCGCGCCCTGGTCGACGAGTACTTCACGGGAACCGCGAGCCGCATCGGCGGGGTCGGCCTCGACGTGCTCGCCGCCGAGGTGGCGACCCGTCACCGTCTGGCCCATCTCGACCGGCCGACCGAGCGAGCCCACCGCGAGCTCGAGACCGGCGGCGAGTACCAATGGCGGCGCGACGGCGAGCACCACCTGTTCAATCCCCGGACCGTGTTCAAGCTGCAGCACGCCACCCGGTCCAAGCGGTTCGACATCTTTCAGGAGTACACCCGCGCCGTCGACGACCAGTCCGCCAAGCTCGGCACCGTCCGCGGCCTCCTCGACCTGAAGCCGCTGCCGGGTGGCCCGGTCCCGATCGACGAGGTGGAGCCGGCGGCGGCGATCATCCGGCGGTTCTCCACCGGCGCCATGTCCTACGGGTCGATCTCCGCCGAGGCGCACGAGAACCTGGCCATCGCCATGAACCGCATCGGCGGTCGCTCCAACACGGGCGAGGGAGGGGAAGACCCCGACCGCTTCGTCCCCGACGGCAACGGCGACCTGCGCCGCAGCGCCATCAAGCAGGTCGCCTCCGGCCGTTTCGGCGTCACCAGCGAGTACCTGGTGAACGCCGACGACATCCAGATCAAGATCTCCCAGGGTGCCAAACCGGGTGAGGGAGGGCAACTGCCCGGGGCCAAGGTCTACCCGTGGATCGCCCGTACCCGCTACTCCACCCCGGGCGTGGGGCTCATCTCGCCGCCACCCCACCACGACATCTATTCCATTGAGGACATCGCCCAGCTCATCCACGACCTGAAGTCCGCAAACCCCGAGGCGCGGATCCACGTCAAGCTGGTGGCCGAGGTCGGGGTGGGCACGGTGGCGGCGGGCGTGGCGAAGGCCCACTCCGACGTCGTCCTCATCTCGGGGCACGACGGGGGCACCGGTGCCGCTCCACTCACCTCGCTCAAGCATGCCGGGATCCCATGGGAGCTGGGCCTGGCCGAGACCCAGCAGACGCTCATGATCAACGGTCTCCGGGACCGCATCGTCGTGCAGGTGGACGGCCAGATGAAGACCGGCCGCGACGTCGTCGTGGGCGCCCTCCTCGGTGCCGAGGAGTTCGGCTTCGCCACCGCGCCCCTGGTGGTCTCCGGCTGCATCATGATGCGCGTCTGTCATCTCGACACCTGCCCGGTGGGCATCGCCACCCAGAACCCGGTCCTGCGCAAGCGGTTCAACGGCAAGCCCGAATTCGTCACCACCTTCTTCGAGTACATCGCCGAGGAGGTCCGGCACCACCTGGCGTCGCTCGGGTTGCGTTCGCTGAACGAGGCGATCGGTCGCGCCGACCTCCTCGACACCGCCGGGGCCATCGACCATTGGAAGGCATCCGGACTCGACCTGGCCCCGATCCTCGCCATACCCGATTCCCCCTACGAGACGGCGCCCCGCCAGACCAGGGAACAGGACCACGGCCTCGACCGGGCGCTCGACCACCGCTTCCTCGCCGCGTGCCGGCCGGCGATCGACGACGCGACACCGGTGCGCGCCGAGCTCGACATCGCCAACGTCGACCGGACGGTAGGTACCCTCCTCGGCTCGGCCATCACCAAGCGCCACGGCGCAGCAGGCCTTCCCGACGGGACCATCTCGCTCACCTTCAACGGCTCGGCCGGGCAGAGCTTCGGCGCCTTCGTCCCGAGGGGGGTGACGATGCGGCTCCACGGGGACGCCAACGACTACCTCGGCAAGGGCTTGTCGGGCGGGCGCCTCGTCGTGCGCCCGCCCGACGACGCCCCGTTCGCGGCCGAGGAGCAGATCATCGCCGGCAACGTGATCCTCTACGGGGCGACCGCAGGTGAGGTGTTCATCCGGGGCCAGGTGGGCGAGCGGTTCTGCGTTCGCAACTCGGGCGCGGTGGCCGTCGTCGAAGGGGTGGGCGACCACGGGTGCGAGTACATGACCGGGGGTCGAGTGGTCGTCCTCGGTCCGACGGGGAGGAACTTCGGCGCCGGGATGTCCGGGGGGACGGCCTACATCTACGACCCCCACCGGACGTTCGGACGACAGTTCAATCCCGAGATGGTCGACGTCGAGCCCCTCGACGCCAACGACCACGAATGGGTCTTCGGCATCGTGATGCGCCATCGCGAGGAGACCGGCTCCGCGGTGGCCGGTCGGATCCTCGGGAAATGGCGGCGCTCCTCTCGGGACCTGGTGAAGGTCATGCCCCGCGACTACCGCCGGGTGCTCGAGGCGACCCTGCGGGCCCAGGAAGAAGGCCGGTCGGTCGACGAAGCGGTGATGGCGGCGGCACATGGGTAAGCCCACCGGGTTCATGGAGTTCGACCGCGAGCTCCCGCGTCGCCGCCCCATCCCCGTGCGGCTGCGCGACTGGCGCGAGGTTTACGAGCCGTTCGACGAGGAGTCGGCGCGCCGGCAGGGCGCCCGCTGCATGGACTGCGGGATCCCCTTCTGCCACGACGGCTGCCCACTCGGGAACCTGATCCCCGAGTGGAACGACCTCGTGTACCGGGGCGACTGGTACGCGGCGATCGAGCGGCTGCACGCCACCAACAACTTCCCCGAATTCACCGGGCGGCTGTGCCCGGCGCCCTGTGAGGCGGCCTGCGTGCTCGGCATCAACTCCGATCCGGTCACGATCGAGCGGGTGGAGTACGAGATCGTCGAGCGGGCGTGGAGCGAGGGCTGGGTCCGGCCCCAGGTCCCACGTGAGCGCACCGGCAGGCACGTCGCCGTGATCGGGTCGGGACCGGCCGGCCTGGCGTGCGCGCAGCAGTTGGCCCGGGCCGGCCACTCGGCGGTGGTCTTCGAACGGGCGGGGAAGCCCGGCGGGCTGCTTCGCTACGGCATCCCCGAGTTCAAGATGGAGAAGGCGGTCCTCGACCGCCGCCTCGCCCAGCTGACGGCGGAGGGCGTCACGTTTCAGTGCGCCACCTCGGTGGGACGCCCGCCCGGGTTCCGGCCACCGGTTGACGGGGCGCAGGCGCCCGAGCCGGGGGAGCAACGCGGCGACACGGTCGCCTGTGCACCGGACGTGACCGTCATCTCGGCCCAGGAGCTCCGCGAGCGGTTCGACGCGGTGGTCCTCGCCGGGGGAGCAACGCTTCCACGGGACCTCGACATCCCGGGTCGCTCCCTGCGGGGCGTCCATTACGCGCTCGAGTACCTCAAGCCGTCCAATCTGGTCCAGGAGGGCGTCCTCGCCGAGTCGCCCATCTCGGCGGAGGACAAGCACGTCGTCATCATCGGGGGAGGGGACACCGGAGCCGACTGCCTGGGCACCGCCCACCGGCAGGGGGCGGCCTCGGTGCACCAGTTGGAGATCCTGTCCGAGCCACCGGGCGAGCGGTCCGACGAGCATCCCTGGCCCCTCTGGCCGATCATCCTGCGGACGTCGTCGGCGCACGAGGAGGGCGGCCACCGGCTCTTCTCGGTGACCACCACCTCGTTCGTCGACGACGGGACCGGACAGGTTCAGGCCCTGCGGGGCCATCAGGTGGAGATCGAGACCCGTGACGGGCGCCCGACCTTCACCCCGGTCCCCGGCAGCGAGTTCGAGCTGCCCTGCGATCTGGTGCTGCTCGCGATGGGGTTCCTCGGAACCGAGCGGAACGGAGTGGTCGGCGAGCTCGGGGTGGAGGTCGGCGACCGAGGATCGGTCGTCGCCTCGTCCGACTGGTCGACCAACGTCCCCGGCGTCTTCGTCTGCGGGGACATGACCCGCGGGCAGAGCCTGATCGTGTGGGCCGTCGCCGAAGGCCGGTCCGCCGCCAGGAGCGTCGACCGGTGGCTCATGGGGGACTCCGCCCTGCCGGCGCCGGTCGAACCGGGGCAGCTCGCACTGCGATGAGCCGCCACGCGGCCCCGGAGGTCACCGATGTCACCGGGAGCGAAGAGTGGCGGGGCCTGGCCGAGCACCATGCAGCGATCGGCGGCGTGCACCTCCGCGACCTCTTCGCCGAGGACCCGGACCGGGCTCGCAGGCTGACCGTCGGGGCCGGCGACCTCCACCTCGACTACTCCAAGCACCGGGTGACCGACGAGACCCTCGCGCTGCTGGTCCGGCTGGCCGAACGGGCGGGGCTCGAGGGTCGCCGTGACGCCATGTTCGCAGGCGAGCACGTCAACACCACCGAGGACCGCGCCGTGCTCCACGTCGCGCTGCGCATGCCGGCCGGGGCCTCCCTCGTCGCCGACGGCCAGGACGTGGTAGCCGACGTCCACCGGGTGCTCGACCAGATGGGCGACCTGGCCGAGCGGATCCGGAGCGGGCGGTGGACCGGGCACACCGGGCTCCGGATCACCACCGTCGTCAACATCGGCATCGGCGGCTCCGACCTGGGTCCGGCGATGGCCTACCAGGCACTGGCCGATTACGCGTCGGCCGAGGTCGCCTGCCGGTTCGTCTCCAACGTCGACCCGCTCGACCTGTGGAACCAGACCCGAGACCTCGACCCGGCCGAGACGATGTTCGTGGTGTGCTCCAAGACGTTCACCACGCTCGAGACGCTGGCCAACGCGAACGCCGCCCGCCGATGGGTCATCGACGGCCTCGGTGGCCACCAGGATGCCGTGGCGAAGCACTTCGTGGCGGTGTCCACGAACCGCGAGGAGGTCATGGGGTTCGGGATCGACCCGGCCAACATGCTCGGGTTCTGGGATTGGGTCGGCGGCCGGTACTCGTACGACTCGGCCGTCGGCTTCTCGCTCATGGTGGCGATCGGTCGCGACGCGTTCGACGACATGCTCGCCGGGTTTCACGTCATCGACGAGCACTTCCGGACAGCACCGCTCGGTGCCAACATGCCGGTGCTGCAGGGACTGCTCAACGTCTGGTACGACGACTTCTTCGGAAGCCAGACCCATGCCGTGCTGCCCTACAGCCAGCGCCTCGCCCGTTTTCCCGCCTACCTGCAGCAGCTCACCATGGAGTCGAACGGCAAGTCCGTGCGACGCGACGGCTCGCCCGTGCAGACCCAGAGCGGCGAGGTGTACTGGGGCGAACCCGGGACCAACGGTCAGCACGCCTTCTTTCAGCTGCTCCATCAGGGGACCAAGCTGGTGCCGGCCGACTTCATCGCCTTCGCCGAGTCCAACCACGACCTCGGCGACCAGCACCATCTCCTCGTGGCCAACTGCTTCGCCCAGAGCGCCGTGCTCGCCTTCGGCCGGACCGCCGAGGAGGTGGCCGCCGAGGGAACCCCGCCCGAGCTCGTCGCCCACAAGGTCATGCCGGGGAACCGGCCCAGCTCCACCATCCTCGCCCGCAAGCTCACCCCGTCGGTGCTCGGTCAGCTGGTCGCGCTGTACGAGCACACGGTGTTCACCGAAGGGGTGATCTGGGGCATCGACTCGTTCGACCAGTGGGGCGTCGAGCTGGGCAAGGCCATGGCCGGCCAGCTCGCGCCGGCGCTCATCGCCCGCGGCACCGCGGAGTCGGCCGAGCACCTCGCGGGCAAGGACCCCTCGACCGTCGACCTCGTGCGGCGTTACCGGGAGCTACGCGGGGCCGACTGACGCGGCGCCCGCGGGTCTCGGTGCCCGAAGCCGGACACCACGGGTCTCGGTGCCCGAAGCCGGACACCACGGGTAACGGTGCCCACCGGCATGCCTCGTGGAGGATCACCCGGGCCTGGTGGCACCGATCAGATCGGGCCACGACGCCCCCTCCACCCGCACGTCGGCACCCGTATGGGGCGCATCGACCATCTCTCCCGCACCCACGTAAATCCCGACGTGGTCGATCCCGTCCACCGAGCCGCCGAAGAACACGAGGTCGCCCGGCCGGACCGACGCACCGTCGGCGAGCCTCGGTCCGGCCTCGTACTGGTTCTGGGCCACCCGTGGCAGAGCGACGCCGGCAGCCCGGTAGGCGGCCTGTACGAGGCCCGAACAGTCGAAGCCGCCGGTCCCGGTCCCACCCCACCGGTAGGGAACGCCGATCTGGGCCGCCGCGAACTGCAGGGCACCTGCCGGCACCGCGCCGAGCCGGGGATCCTCCTCGAGAGCGGTCGCGAGGACCAGCACCGAGTTCACGTACGCGGGGGAGTGGTCGTAGTCGAGCACGGCGCCGGCCAACCCGCCGGGGGTCCCGCCACCGTCGGCGCAGAGCAGCTTCGCCGCCGTGTAGACCGCGTCGACCGGATCGTAGGGAGAGGGCGGAACCTCCCCGTCCGGCCCGACGGTCGCGAAGGCCACGAAGGTCGCCGGCTCGAACTGCATCGGCCCCTCCGCCCCGGCGGCGTTCGCCCCGGAGGCGACGCCCGGGGCGGCGCTGCGCCCGCTGTCGCTCTCGATGCGACCGATGGCGGCCAGGACCGCCCAGGGCAGCCCCGCGCACGTCGCTGCCGCCTGCTCGTCAAGGAGCTCCCACCCGGATGGGACCGCAGCCGACCCCGCAGCCGAGGATCCGGTGGACCCGGCCACGGAGCCACCGTCGGCGGTCGAGGCCTGGGACCCATCCGAGAGCAGGACGGCACATCCTCCGAGCCCGATCGTCACGGCGACCAGCACCGCCACCAACCCCAACCCGACACGTCCCAACGGCTCCACCTCCCCGGCGACCGCTCTCCCGGCGATCACCCGTGACCGCGCCGGCCGGCTGCTGAACCGAACAGGCTGCTGAAGAACGGTCGCCCCGGGGACGAGACCGGTAGGAGGGCTCCGGGGCCAGCCACTACGCTGAACCCTGGCTCCGCCCGTCGGGACGGGGATCACGCATTTGGGGGTGTCATGCGAAGCACGATGCAGGATGCTCCGCTCCTGGTGAGCAGCATCCTCCGCCACGGGCAGCAGGTGCACGGCGATCGCAAGGTGATCACCGTCGAGCCCGACGGGTACCGTTCGTCCACGTTTGCCGAGGTGGCGGCCCGCTCCGAGAGGTTGGCAAAGGCCCTCGCCCGGGTCGGGGTGGGCGAGGGCGACCGCGTCGGCACCTTCGCCTGGAACAACCAGTCACACATGGAGGCGTACCTCGCCGTTCCCTCCATGGGCGCCGTTCTCCACACCCTCAACGTGCGGCTCTTCCCCGAGCAGCTGAGCTACGTGGTCAACCACGCCGAGGACAAGTTGATCATCGTCGACGGATCCCTCCTGCCCCTGTTGGCGAGGATCATCGGGGACCTCAAGACGGTCGAGACCATCGTGGTGGTCGGAGCGGCCGATACCTCGACCATCGGGGAGAGCCTCGCCTACGAGGACCTGCTGGCCGCGGAGGAGCCGGGTTACGAGTGGCCGGAGCTGGACGAGCGGTCAGCGGCCGCCATGTGCTATACGAGCGGCACGACCGGCAACCCCAAGGGGGTCGTCTACAGTCACCGGTCGACCTACCTGCACACCATGGCCGAGACCTCGGCGGGGTCGCTCGGGATGACCGGCAGCGACAGGGTCCTCGTGGTCGTGCCCATGTTCCACGCCAATGCCTGGGGGACCCCCTACGGCGCCTGGGCCGTCGGGGCCGACCTGGTCCTGCCCCAGCAGTTCCTGCAGGGGGAGCATCTGGTCCGGATCATCGCCGAACAGCGTCCCACCGTCGCGTGCGGCGTGCCCACCATCTGGAACGACGTCCTCCGGGTCGCCCAGAGCTCGGACGCCGACCTGACCTCCCTCCGGCAGGTGAACTGCGGCGGAGCGGCCCTCACGCGGGCTCTCGTCGAGGGGTTCGAGCAGCATGTCGGCGTGCCCATCGTGCAAGGGTGGGGGATGACCGAGACGAGCCCCCTCGCCGCGGTCGCCCTCCCACCGGTCGGTTGCCCTCCCGGGCGGGAGATGCACTACCGCCTGAAGGCCGGACGGGTCGTCGCCGGCGTGGAGGTCCGCGTGGTCGGTCCCGACGACGAGGTCCTTCCCGCCGACGGGGAGGCGGTCGGTGAGTTCGAGGTCCGGGGCCCCTGGGTCACCGGCTCGTACTACAAGGAGGAGGATCCCGGGCGCTTCCACGACGGCTGGCTGCGGACCGGCGACGTCGGTACGCTCGACGAGCTCGGCTACATGCAGATCACCGACCGCACCAAGGACGTGATCAAGTCCGGAGGCGAGTGGATCTCCTCCGTCGAGCTCGAGGGTGAGGTGATGGCCCACCCGGACGTGTACGAGGCCGCCGTCGTGTCCGTCCCCGACGCCCGTTGGAGTGAACGGCCCCTCGTCTGCGTCGTCCCCGAGGAGGGCCGGTCGCCGGAACCCCGACAGATCCTCGAGTTCCTCGGGGGCCGGGTGTCGCGGTGGTGGCTCCCCGAACGCTGGGCGTTCGTCGACGCGATCCCCAAGACGTCGGTCGGCAAGTTCGACAAGAAGCTCCTGCGCTCCCGGTACGCGGAGGGAGCGCTCGACGTCCTCACCGTCGACCTCCCGCCCGCCTGACCGTCCCGTGTCCTCCGCACAAGACCGGCTGTCGGAGCTCTCCCGGCAGCTGACCGTGATCGCCGAGCAGCTGAGCGATCTCGCCATCGACAACCTCCGGGCCGCCGTCGAGCTGGGGGACCACGAGTCGGCGGCCGTCGCGCGCACCGAGCGCCGGATCACCAGGGCCCGGCGCTCGGTGGAGAAGGCGGCGGTGCTGTTGTCGGAGCCGCGGGAGCCCGAAGGCGACGAGGGATGACCACGAGTGCTGCCGGGGCTCGGCCGAACCCGACGCCACGATGAGGGTCGGGACCCTGATCCGGGGCACGACCATCGACGAGATCGTCGAGAACGTGGCCGGGTACCGGCGGTCGGGCTACACCTCGGCCTGGTTGACCGACGGGGTCGGCATGGAGCCCCTGACGACGCTCGCGGCGGTCGGGCGAGCGGTCCCCGAGATCGAGCTGGGCACCGCGGTGGTCCGCACCCACCCCCGGCACCCGATGGCGATGGCCCAACACGCCCTGACGGTCAACGCCCTGGTCGGCGGCCGGCTGACCCTCGGGATCGGACCGTCGCACCAGCCGTCCGTGCAGGGCACGTGGGGCCTTTCGTTCGAGCGTCCGATCCGGCACCTGCGGGAGTACCTCTCGGTGCTCGGACCCTTGGTCACCGAGGGGAGCGTCTCGTTCGACGGGGAGACGGTGTCCGCCCACGGGCAGGTCCTGGTGGAGGGCGGCTCGCCCGTTCCGGTCCTCCTCGGTGCGCTCGGCCCTCAGATGCTGCAGCTCGCGGGGCGGCTGGCCGACGGCGCCATCACCTTCATGACCGGCCCGCGCACGCTGGTGGACCTCACGTGCCCGACGATCCACGAGGCCGCGGAGCGTGCCGCACGGGCCACACCCCGGATCGTCGCACTCCTCGCCTTCTGCGTCACCGAGGACGTCGAGGCTTCCCGGGCCCGGGCCGAGCAGGTCGCCGGTCCGATGGCCCTGCTGCCCTCCTACGCTGCGGCCCTGCGACGCGAGGGCGGACCGGCGCTGATCACCGGCACCGAGAACGAGGTGGCCGACCAGGTCCGGGCACTCGAGCTCGCCGGGGTCACCGATCTCGTGCCGATCCCGGTCGCCAGACGCGGCTCGAAGGACCACGAGCGAACGAGTGCGCTCCTCTCCGAACTGCTGGGTCGGCAACCGCAGACCCTACGCGCCGGTGCACCCGTTGAGGGCGTCGATGAGCAGCCGGAGCCGGCCGTAGTGGAGGCGGTCGAAGCGGAAGGCGACTCGCGGTAGCTCGAGCACGTCACTGGTCGATCGTTCCGGTGGCAGGGGCTCCACCGATCGGATCGACCCCGAGGTGATGATGTCCCCGAAGCGGGCGGAGAGGTCCTTGAGCTCGGCCCTGCTCGGCGAGACCTGCAGCCGGAGCACCAGCAGATCGCCCACCCACCGGCACGAGTGGTAGTTCCGGTAGAAACCGAGCACCTCGGCCGCGGCCTCCTCCACCGAGTCGACCACCCTGAACAGGGCTACGTCCTCGCGCGAGACCCACCCCGGCCCGATGGCCTCCTCCCGGAGGAACCGGTCCCACCCCTGCCAGTAGGTGCCGCCCTGCGTCTCCACCAGGACGACCGGTGCCGGCTCGGCCTTCCCGGTCTGCAGGAGGGTCAGCAATTCGTAGCATTCGTCCTGGGTCCCGAACCCGCCCGGCAGGACCGCATAGGCGTGCGACTCCTTTATCAGCATCAGCTTGCGGGTGAAGAAGTACCGCATCTCCACCAGCTTCGGGTCCTGGGCGATGAACGGGTTGGCCCCCTGCTCGTGGGGCAGCCGGATGTTGACGCCGAAGGACTGCTCCCTTCCGGCACCTTCGGTCCCGGCCGCCATGATCCCCGGCCCCGCCCCGGTGACCACCATCCATCCCGCCTGGGCCAGCCTGGCGGCCAGGTCCCGGGCCATCACGTACACCGGGTCCTCGGGGAGGGTCCTGGCCGAGCCGAACATCGTGATCTTGCGGACGGAGCGGTAGGGGCGGAAGACCCGGAACGCCTCGGTCATCTCCGCCAGGGCGGCGTCGACGATCTTGAGGTCGCCCACCCCGGTCCCCTCGCGGGCCAGGTCCCACAAGGTGGCCAGCATCGAACGCATCAGGTCCGACTGACCCCGGCCGAGCGAGCGGCCGGCCGTCAGGACGCCGAACGCCGTCTCCACCAGCTCCGGAGGCGGCCGCTCGGCTCCCGGGACGACCTCGGCCACGGTGGGAGCGGGGTCGGGGCGGACGGCGGGGACCGAGCCGTCCGTGTTGCCGCCCCCGCGGGCCCGTGACGAGCCGCTCACACCGACAAGGCGGCGGCGGGCCGGTCGTAGAGCGTCGTCCGCTGGACCAGGGGCCGCCCGAGCGGGGCGACCAGGGCCTCGAGGTCCTCCACCCCCATGCGCTGGCCGTGGCTGGCCCCGGCGGCCCGGGAGATGTTCTCGTCCATGAGCGTCCCGCCCAGGTCGTTCACCCCGGCCTGCAGGAGCTGGCGCGAGCCCTCCACCCCGGTCTTGACCCAGCTGGCCTGAACGTTGTCGATGGCGCCCCGGTAGGCGATCCGCCCGACGGCGTGCATCAGCAGCGCCTCGCGGAAGGTCGGTCCGCGCCGCGAACGCTTCTGCAGGTAGATCGGCGAGGCCATGTGCACGAAGGGCAGCGGGACGAACTCGGTGAAGCCGCCCGTCTCCCGCTGCAACGCCCTGGTCCGGACGATGTGCCGGGCCCAGCTGACCGGCTGCTCGATCGAGCCGAACATGATGGTCACGTTGGAGCGCAGGCCCACCGAGTGGGCGGTGCGGTGCGCCTCGAGCCATTCCTCGGTATTGATCTTGTCGGGGCAGAGAACGGCCCGGACCTCGTCGTCAAGGATCTCTGCCGCCGTGCCCGGCAACGTCTTGAGCCCGGCCGCCTTCAGCTCCCGGAGGTAGTCGGCGAGCGGGACCTGCGAGCGCTTCGCCCCCTCGGTGACCTCCAGCGCGGTGAACCCGTGAATGTGGATCCGCTCGGACCCGGCCCGGACGGCCCTGAGCACGTCGAGGTAATAGTCGCCGTCGAATTTCGGGTGGATGCCTCCCTGCAGGCACACCTCGGTGGCCCCCGTCTCCTCCGCCTCGACCACCCGGCGGGTCACCTCGTCGAGGTCGAGCAGGTAGGGGGCGCCCCGTAGGTTGAGCGAGAGCGGACCCTTGGAGAACGCGCAGAACCTGCATTTGAAGGTGCACACGTTGGTGTAGTTGATGTTCCTGTTCATGACGAAGGTGACGTCGTCGCCGTTCTGGTCGGCCCGGAGCCGATCGGCCACCCCGGCGACGGCCCGGACCTCGGGGCCGCGCGCCGCGAACAGGGCGACGATCTCCTCCTCGCCGACCTCCTGCCCGAGGGCCACCCCGGCGAGGACCTCGGCCACCCTTCCGCCGGGGGACGCGACCGTCCCCGACGGGAGCCGCCGGGAGGGGAGGGCTCCGGACGCGGGCTGGTCGACCGGGAGCAGGTCCGGCGGGGGCGTGTCGCCGCCCGAGCACCAGGGCGCGTCGCGGCCGAGACCCTCCGCGTCGCTCGCATCGAGCACCGGGAACCGGACCGCCGGATCGAGCCAGCGTTCGGGCTCCAGCGCGAAGGAGGGGTACACGGTCAGACGGGGGGCCAGCACATGACCTGCGGCTTCGGTGGCCTGGCGGAGAGCCTCCAACGCCGGCCAGGCCCGCTCCGGGTTGACGTGGTCGGCCGTGACCGGCGACACGCCGCCCCAGTCGTCGATGCCCGCGCCGAGGAGCGGTGCCAGGTCGTCCGAGAGGTTCGGGGGTGCCTGCACGTGCACGTCGGGCGGAAGGAGCAGACGGGCGACGGCGATGGTCCACTCGAGCTCCTCGGGCGGGCAGGCCGGGTGCGCCGCCATCGTCGTGCCGGGCTTCGGCAGGAAGTTCTGGACGATCACCTCCTGCACGTGACCGGACCGTCGGTGGGCCTCGGCGATGGCCTGCAGCGTGTCGAGCCGCTCGGCCCGGCTCTCTCCGATGCCCACCAGGATGCCCGTGGTGAAGGGGATCGAGAGCTCGCCCGCCGCCTGCAGGGTGGCCAGGCGGCGATCGGCCGTCTTGTCGGGGGCACGACGGTGGGCCGCTACCTCAGCGAGCGTCTCGAGCATCATCCCCTGGCTGGCGGTGACGGCACGGAGCTCGGTCAGCTCCTCGGGGTACAGGGCTCCGGCATTGGCGTGGGGGAGGAGGCCGGTCTCCTCCATCACCGTGGCGCACACGTCGGCCAGGTACGAGACGGTCGACTCGTACCCGTGCTCGTCGAGCCACCGCCGGGCCGAGGGGTACCGGAGCTCCGGCCGCTCGCCCAAGGTGAACAACGCCTCGTGGCAGCCGGCCTCCCGACCCTGCCGGGCGATCGCGAGCACTTCGTCCTTGGAGAGGAACGGGCTCGCCAGACGGGCCGGTGCCTTGGCGAACGTGCAGTACCCACAACGGTCCCGGCACAACATGGTGAGCGGGATGAAGACCTTCGGGGAGAAGGTCACCCGGTTCCCGTGCGCTTCGTCCCGGACGCGTCGGGCTTCGCCCGTCAGCTCGGGCAACGGCATGTCGATCAACGCGTCGGGGATCGAGTTGGTCATCGGAGCACTGCCTCCTGGTCGTTCCCTGGTCGATCGTCACGTCGGGGCCCGCCGGGATCCGCGTCGCCGAAGGCGGCGATGTCGATCAGCCATCGCACCTCGCCCGCCGCGACCCGGGCGGCCGGGATCTCCTCGCCCGATCGGAGCGCAGCCACGGCATCCCGCTTGGCCTCACCCTCAACGGTGAACACCGCCAGGCGCGCCTGGTTGATGGCCGGGAGGGTCAGGGAGAGGCGGGCATGAGGGTTCTGGCCGTTCGGGTCGGTCGTGGCCACCACCAGTTCGCCGGGCCCGGCCGCCAGGGCCGCCGAACCCGGGAACAGCGACGCAGTGTGCCCGTCGGACCCCAAGCCCAGATGGATCAGATCGATGCCGTCGCCCTGCAGGAGCTCCGCGATGGTCCGCTGGTAGGCGGCAGCGCACTCGCGGGCCGGACCTCCGGTGGGCATCGGCCGGAAGGCGGCGACCGTTCCGATCCGGTCGAGCAGGGACTCCCGGACGAGGAGCTGGTTCGCTTCGGGGTGGTCGGCCGGCACGAGCCGTTCGTCGCCCAGGTACACCGACACCACGGACCAGTCGATCGCCGGCGGTTCCGAGCCGGTCTCGGCGAGCTTCCCGTAGCACCTGCGGGCCGTGGGCCCGCCCGAGAGCACGAGGGTGAAGCGCTCGCCCGTCCGGGAGGCGAAAGCGCCCCGGACGGTGGCGGCGAACGCCGCGGCGACATCGTCGACCGGCGAGTCCAGACCACGTCGGAGGTTCACAGCTCGGGGATCCTCCACGAGTCCCCCGACCGCTCGAGCAGGAGGTCGGCGATGTGGGGTCCCCAGGTTCCGGCCTTGTAGAAATGCAGGCTGCCCCCGGGCTCCGACCACGCCTGCTGGTAGGGGTCCACGATCCTCCAGGCCTGCTCCACCTCGTCGGACCTGATGAACAGGGTGGGGTCGCCGTTCATCGCATCGTGCAACAGTCGCGGGTACCCGTCCATGCCCGAATCCGTGAACGCCGAGTTGTAACGGAAGTCCATGGCCACCGACTGCACCCTGAACGCCTCGCCCGGCACCTTTGCTCCGAAATGCAGGCTGATCCCTTCGTTCGGCTGGATCCTCAGGGCGAGCGTGTTCGGCCGGAGCCGTCGGCTCATGAGCCCCTCGAACGCCAGGAACGGCACGTTGTGGAACTGCAGGGCCACCTCGGTCACCCGTGCCGGCAGGCGCTTGCCGGTCCGGACGTATATGGGCACACCCGCCCAGCGCCAGTTCTCGACGCCGAGGCGGAGGGCGACGTAGGTCTCGGTCTCGCTGTCGGGCGGCACGCCGTCCTCGTCGCGGTACCCGGGGACCTCCACCTGGTCGACCACGCCCGCGAGGTACTGCCCCCGGACCGACTTGTCGACCGCCTCGTCGGGGCTCGGGATGGCGACCGCTTTGAGCAATTTGACCTTCTCGTCCCGGATCTGCTGGGCGTCCATGCTGGTCGGGGGCTCCATCAGGGTGAGGGCCAAGACCTGCATGACGTGGTTCTGGACGATGTCGCGCAGCGCTCCGGCCGTCTCGTAAAACCCTCCCCGGTGCTCGACGCCGATGCTCTCGGCCACGGTGATCTGCACCTGCTCGACGTAACGGCGGTTCCAGATGGGCTCGAAGATGGCGTTGGCGAAACGCAGGGCGAGGACGTTCTGCACCGTCTCCTTGCCCATGTAGTGGTCGATCCGGAAGATCTGGTCCTCATCGAAGGCCGCGTGCACCGACCGGTCGAGGTCGAGAGCGCTCCCGAGGTCCCGCCCGTAGGGCTTCTCCACCACCAGCCGGGCGAACGACCCGCCTTCACCCGGGCGATTGCAGTCCTCCTTGGCCAGCGCCTCGGCGATGGTCGCGAACATGCTCGGGATGGTCGCCAGGTAGTACACGCGGTTCCCGCCGGCGCCGTGGTCTCGATCGGCTTCGTCGAGGAGCTCCTTCAGCCGGTCGAAGGTCTCGGTCGCCGCGTACTCACCCGGGATGTAGCGGAACCGCTTCACCAGACTCCGCCAGGTCTCACCGGCGTTCGGCACATCGCTCAGGGCAGCGTTCTGAAAATCCTCGTCGCTCCAGGGCGTGCGGGCGACACCGATCACGTTGAACCGGTCGCTGAGGCGTCCCCGGTCGGCCAGGTTGGCGAGAGCGGGAAGGATCTTGCGCGAGGTGAGATCGCCGGACGCCCCGAAGATCACCAGGGCGAGCGGTGGCGTCTGGCGCGGAGGAACGGCCGCGTCGAGCACGTCGGTGGCGTCGAGCTCCGCCGCGTCGAGCACGTCGGTCGCGCGGAGGTCGCCGGTCGTGCCCATCGCACCGGTGCCGCCCTGGGGCCGGTCCTCGGAGCGGGTCACGAACCCTCACCGCGCGGGGTGGACGTCTCCAACCCCGCTTGGCCCGATTGGAGAGTCACCGGATGGCCACCGAACTGGTTGCGGAGCGCGGCGAGCAGCTTGTCGGCGAACGAGTCGGTCTGTCGAGAGGCGAAGCGGGCGTACAGCGCCGCCGAGATCGCCGGTGCCGGCACCGCTCGGGCGATCGCCTCCTCCACCGTCCAGCGGCCCTCGCCCGAGTCCGTCACGACCCCCCTGATCTGGTCGAAGCCCGAGTCAGGCGCCAGTGCGCGCTCGGTCAGGTCGAGCAGCCAGCTGCGGACCACCGACCCGTAGCGCCAGATGGAGGCGATCTCGTGCAGGTCGAGGTCGAACTCGTCGGCCGCGCCCATGATCGCGAACCCCTCGGCGTAGGCCTGCATCAATCCGTACTCGATGCCGTTGTGCACCATCTTCACGAAATGCCCTGCCCCCACGGGTCCGACGTGGGCGTACCCGCCCTCGGGGGCCAGGGTGAGCAGTGCCGGCTCCACGACCGACACGGCCTTCTTCGTGCCCCCGACCATCAGGCAGTAGCCCTCCGTGAGCCCCCAGACCCCGCCCGAGGTTCCCGCATCGACAAAGCCCACACCCTTCGCCTCGAGCCTGGCCGCGGTCGGCGCAGCCTCCCGGTAGTTCGAATTACCCCCGTCGACGATCACGTCGCCGGCTTCGAACAGCTCGCCCAGCGTGGCGATGGTGTCGTCGGTGGGCTTGCCGGCCGGGACCATCACCCACGCGGCCCGCGGTGGCTCGAGCTTGGAGGCGAGCTCGCTCAGGGTCCCCGCCGGCTCCGCTCCCTTGGCCGCCGCCGCGTCCCGTGCCGCGTCCGACAGGTCGAAGGCGACCACCTCGTGCCCACCGAGCAGCAGCCGCTCGGTCATGTTGGCCCCCATCTTGCCCAGGCCGACCATCCCGATCCTCATCGTCGCGCTCCCTCTTTCGTCGTGGGTCGTGGGTTGCCGGACGGAGGTCGTCCACCGAGGAAGTTCCCGGCTCGTCGCCCGACCTCGGCTCGGCCGGACGAGCAGCTCACCCTGGCGCGCCCTTCGGCGCCGTGTCCGATGGCGCGCCCTTCGGCGCCGTGTCCGATGGTGCGCCCTTCGGCGCCGTGTCCGATGGCGCGCCCTTCGGCGCCGTGAACGAGCTCGCCTTGTCGGTGAGCACCTGAAGAAGCTGGTCGAAGGACTTGGCGAAGGAGGCCACGCCCTCCGCCTCGAGCGTTTCGGCGACGTCGGGGAAGTCGACCCCGACCGCCGCGAGACGGTCGAGCACGGCCCGGGCTCCGGCCGGATCCGCATCGACGGTCCGTTCCACCGTGCCGTGGTCGGCAAAGGCGTCGAGCGTGGCATCGGGCATCGTGTTGACCGTGTCGGGCCCGATCAGCCCGTCCACGTAAAGCAGGTCGGGGTACGCGGGGTTCTTGGTGGAGGTGGAGGCCCAGAGCGGGCGCTGCACGCGGGCGCCCCGGGCGGCCAGCGCGGCCCAGCGGGGACCCGAGAAGCCATGCACGAAATGCTGGTAGGCCTCTTGTGCCTGAGCCACGGCCGCCCTGCCCCGCAGGCCGAGGATCGCCGCATCGCCGCCCGGGCCTCCCGCGAGCGCCTCGAGTCGCCGGTCGACCTCGGTGTCGACACGGCTGACGAAGAACGACGCCACGCTGGCCACCGAGGAGAGATCGGCGGCACCGGTCGCGGCGAAGGCCTCCAAGCCGGACAGGTAGGCCTCTATCACTTCGTCGTAGCGTTCCAACCCGAAGATCAACGTCACGTTGATGCTCCGGCCTTCGGAGATCAGCTGCTCGATGGCAGGGATGCCCTCGGCCGTGGCCGGTACCTTCACGAACAGGTTCGGCGCGCCGATTCGCTGGTGGAGCATGCGGGCCTCCGAGACGGTCGCCGCCGTATCGTGCGCCGAATCGGGGGACACCTCCAACGACACGAAACCGTCCGCCCCACCCGCCTGCTCGTAAACCGGTCGGAGCAGACCGAGGGCGTCCGTGATGTCGGTGATCGCCATCTCCCAGTAGGCCTCCACGACGGTGTGGTCGGCGGACAGTTGCCGGAACTGCCCGTCGTACTCGTCCCGGCTCTCGATCGCCTTGGCGAAGATGGTGGGATTGGAGGTGATCCCGCGCACGCCGTCGGCCAGCATCCCGGCCAACCGGCCATCGTGGATCCAATCGCGCCGGAGGTTGTCGAGCCAGGGGCTCTGACCTGCTCTGTCGTGCAGCTCGTGCAAGCGGGTCATGGGCGGTTCCTCTCCGTCGAATGGGTCACCGTGCTCGGGTCGACCCCACGAGGAGGGCCGCCTGCTCCGCCACGTGGTCGGGCGAGAAGCCGAAATTGTCGAGTGCGACCTGCCCGGGCGCAGAAGCCCCGAAGGTGTCGATCGCCACGTGGGCATCCGTGTAGCGGTCCCACCCGAACGAGGAGGCCGCCTCCACCGACAGTCGTGGGACCCCGGGGGGCAGTACGGAGTCCCGGTAGGCGCGGTCCTGCTCCTCGAACCACTCCCAACAGGGGAGCGAGACCACCCGCGCCGTCACCTGGCGCTCGGCCAGCAGAGCCGCTGCAGCGACGCAGACATGGACCTCGCTCCCGGTCCCCACAAGCACGACGTCGGGCGGGCCGCCTTCCTCGTCCACCAGCACGTAACCCCCCCGGGGGACACCCTCCGCCCCGCGCTCGGCGGCCGCCTCGAGCACCGGGAGGTCCTGGCGGCTGAGGACCAACGCCACCGGGACGTCCCCGTCCACCGCCGCCCGCCACGCCTGGGCCGTCTCGTTGGCGTCGCCCGGCCGTACGACGAGCAGCCCGGGCATGGCCCGCAGCGAGGCCAGGTGCTCGATCGGTTGGTGGGTCGGGCCGTCCTGGCCGAGGCCGACCGAGTCGTGGGTCCACGAGTAGATGACGTGGGCCCGGGAGAGGGCGGCCAACCGCACGGCGCCCCGCATGTAGTCGCTGAAGACGAAGAACGTGCCCCCCACGGGCAGCACCCCGCCGTGGTGGGCCATGCCGGTCATCACCGCTCCCATGCCGTGCTCGCGGATCCCGTAGTAGAGCTGTCGCCCGCCCGGGTGCCCGATCGACTGGGGCTCGCTGTCGGTCATCTGCATGCCGGTGTTTCCGGTCAGATCCGCTGCTCCGGCGATGAGCCCGGGGATCAGATCGGCCGTCGCGCCCACGCAGGCGTTGATCGCCTTCCGGGTGGCCAGCTTCTCGCCGGACCGGAAGGTGGGCAGCTTGGCCTCCCATCCCGCCAGCCCGCGACCCGCCATCGCCGCGTCCCAGGCCGCCCGGTCCCCCCGGTAGGCGGCCAGGCGGCGCTGCCAGTCGGCCCGCTGCGCCTCCCCCCTCGGGACGCAGCGCCGGTAGTGGTCGAGCACCTCGTCCGGGACCCAGAACGCCTCGTCCGGAGGCAGTCCCATGATCTCCTTGGTCGCCCGGATCTCGTCGGCGGGGAAGACGTCGCCGTGGGCCTTGTTGGAGTCGGTCAGGTGTGGCGCCGGCCAGCCGATGTGGCTCCGGAGAACGATCAGCGAGGGCTTGTCCTCCACCGCCATGGCCCGCCGGAGCGCCGCTTCGAGCGCACCGGTGTCGTTGGCGACCTCGCCGATCGGGTCGACGTGCCAGCCGTAGGCGCGGAACCGTCCGGGGACGTCGTCGTCGTAGGCCAGCTCGGTCGGACCGTCGATGCTGATGTGGTTGTCGTCGTACACGCAGATCAGGCGCCCGAGTCCGAGATGCCCGGCCAGTGAGGCGGCCTCGTGGGAGATCCCCTCCTCGAAGCAACCGTCTCCGGCCACCACGAAGGTGTGGTGGTCGCACAGCTCGGGCCCGAAGCGTGCCCGCAGGAAACGCTCGGCCACGCCCATCCCGACGGCGTTGGCGATGCCCTGGCCGAGGGGGCCCGTGGTGACCTCCACGCCCGCGGTGTGGCGGTGCTCGGGGTGGCCGGGGGTACGGCTTCCCCACTGGCGGAACGAACGGAGATCGTCGAGAGTGAGCCCGTACCCGGTGAGGTAGAGCATCGAGTACAAGAGGACCGAGGCGTGCCCGTTGGACAGGACGAAACGGTCCCGGTCCGGCCACGTGGGATCGGTCGGGTCGTGGCGCATGACCCTCGTGAAGAGGACATGGGCGAGCGGGGCCAACGCCATGGCAGTGCCACTGTGCCCGGAATCGGCCGCCGCGGGGGCGTCCATCGCCAACCCACGGATCACGTTGATCCCCAGCTGCTCGACGAGGGCGTCGTCCGCGGGCGGAATGGCCAGGCCGGGCATGAACTCACCCTACCCATCGCGATGCCGGGGGAACAGGCCGCGCCCCACGCCAGTCGAACGCGCACCGGCATCGAACACCGCCGGCCCCCCTGGGCGGTGCGCCGCCGTCTGGTGCTTGCGGTCCGGCACCGGGTCAAGGGAGGATGTCCCAGCCCTGGTGCCGGTGCGGAAGCGCTCGGCCGGTCTTCCCGCAGGGGGGAAAGGGGCGGAGGAGCAGAGGTCGAGTGGCACGGCTCAGGAAGAGCGAGAAGAACAAGGGCCCGCGGAGAGGCGTCCGGGAGAGCGGCGCGGACGCCGTCCAGATGGTGATCGCCTACTTCAAGCAGGAGACCCTCGAGCCACTGTCGGGACTGGGGAGGTTCCTCCTGTACGGCATCGCCGGGTCCCTGGCGATCGCCATCGGGACGGTGATCCTGCTGGTCGCCGTGCTCCGGCTGCTCCAGACCGAGACGGGGGCGTTTCACGGGAACCTCTCTTGGGTCCCCTATGTGATCGTTCTCGTCCTGGCCGCCGTGATCATCGCGCTGTCGTTGTGGCGGGTGACCGCCGGTGCGGCGCGGCGCCGGCTCCCGACGTCCGAAGGAGAGGTCCACTGATGGCGGTACGCACCAAGGGGGCCCGCGTCACCCGTGAGGATCTGCACGCCGCCTTCTCCGACCTGCTCGGGGAGGGCGAGGCCACAGCCAGGGCTGCTGCTCCCCAGGCGATCGTGGTGGCCGGGGCGGTGGCACTCGCCCTCTTCACTCTCGCCTACGTGGCCGGGCGGCGGCGGGGCCGGAGGCGGACCGCCGTGCTCGAAGTCCGCCGGATCTGAGGGCCCTGGTGGACCGCATCCTGCGCCGGCTGACCCGATCCGGCCTGCAGCATGGCCTCGGCCGGGAGCACTGGGGATGGCTGCTGCTGGCGCTCGCCGCGCTGGTGCTGCGCCGGGCCCGGCGCACCGGCGACCCGGTGGCGTTGTCGCTCCCGATCAGGTCCGGCGACCGCTTCACGGTCACGCTGTCGGATCCCACCGCGACGCGTCCGGCGACGGACGCCTAGGCGACCGGGGGTGGAGCCGGGACCACCCGCGGGCCGGGAGGTGCTCGCCGCGGGGGAGCGGGTGCTGCTGATCGACGCCAAGGAACGGCGGTACCTGCTGACCCTTTCGATCGGGTCCTCCTTCCACACGCATGCCGGCATCGTCGCCCACGCCGAGATGATCGGACAGCCCGAAGGCACGACGGTGAAGGGCTCCACGGGACGGTCGTTCCTCGTGCTGCGGCCCACCCTCGCCGACGTCGTGCTCAAGATGCCACGAGGCGCCCAGGTCATCTACCCGAAGGATCTGGGGGCGATCCTCATTGCCGCCGACATCGGCCCCGGCCAGCGCGTGCTCGAGTCGGGGGTCGGCTCGGGGGCGTTGTCGATGGCCGTGCTCCGGGCCGGGGCGTCGGTGGTGGGATACGAGATCCGCGAGGACTTCGCCGCCCGGGCAAAGGCCAACGTGGCGGACCTGCTCGGCCCGGATGCCCCGTACCGGGTTGAGGTGCGGGATGTGACCGAGGGTGTCGACGAACGCTCCGTCGATCGCGTCCTCCTCGACCTGCCCGAGCCCTGGCGAGTCCTCCCACCCGCCCTCGAGGCGCTGCGACCTGGCGGGATACTTCTGGCCTACCTGCCCACGATCAACCAGACGGCTCAACTACGGAGCGCGCTGGCCGAGGGCCCCTGGGGCTTGCCGGAATCGGTGGAGATCCTGCGGCGGACCTGGCACATCGAAGCCCGCTCGGTACGTCCGGACCACCGTATGGTCGGGCACACCGGGTTCCTCACCACCGCCCGGAGGCTGGCCGGAGGCACTGCTCAGGCTCGGTGAACCGGTCCCGAGCGGTGGATCAGTCCCGCTCGATGAAGATGCACTCGCCGGGGCACTCCTCGGCCGCCTCGACCACCGCGTCCTCGATGTCCTCGGGCACGAGGGCCATCCCGGCGGACCCGCCGGGCTCGTTCCGGACCGCGTCGCCTTCCTTCACGTAGGCGAGGCCGTCGTCGAGCAGCGTGAAGACCGCGGGGGCGATCTCCTCACAGAGGCCGTCGCCCGTGCACAGATCCTGGTCGATCCAGACCTTCATGCGTCGCCTTCTCCCACTCCTCGTCGCGGTCGGTGTCGCCATCGGTCCTCACGACTGCTGCGCGACCTGCATCGTGCCCACCGAGGGTACCTATTTGAGCCGACGACCAGCACGGCGGCCGCCCGTCGTCGGCCTCCAGCGTAGTACGGACCCGTCACGGTGCCGTGCACCCGACCCGGGTCCGATCGGGCCCCGGGCTCGAACCCCTCGGTCCCGGAGCCGGGAACAGGTGGTGCGCCGCCGGCGCCTGACTCGGCGGTGACCTGGCTCAGCGGGGCTCTGCCGGGGCCTTCGGGGAGCCCCTCGCCCTGGTCCGCCCAGGGCCCTCCGCGATGTCCACCCCGGCTCGCTCGAGCACGGGGGCGCCGATCGCCCCCGCGAGCATCACGATGAGCTCGTCCGTCACCTCGTTCAATGGCTGCACCTGCTGGTTCGCGATGACGGCCCGCTCGTACGCGGCGAGGGAGCGCACCATCCACAACACGGCGATCGTCAGCCGCCGGTCGACCACCTCGGTCGGGAGCTCGGGCAGGCACCGGCGAAGGAGGCATGCGATCTCGTCCATGGCCGGGGATTCTGGGCCCGGGATGATGGGCTGGCCGTACTTCCTCGACGAGCTGTACCAGCGATCGAGGAAACCGACGTAGTGATTGCCCGGCTCGGCGACATGTTCGACCACCGGCACGACCAGGGCGGCGACCACCTCGTCGAGCGAGATCTCCCCCCGATGCGCTATCTCCTCCAACAGCGCCTGGCGCATCGGGTCGTTGCGCGTGGCCCGATGGCCGACGATCGCCGCGACCAGGCCCGCCCGGTCCCCGAAGTGGTACTGCGTGGCAGCGTTGTTCCGCTGCCCGGCGGCTTGACCGATCTCCCGCAACGACACGCCCTCGATGCCCCGCTCGGCGAAGAGCGCCTCGGCGACCAGGATGATGTGCTCGCGGGTGGCACGGCCGGAGGAGTTGTTCCGGCGCTCGACCCTTCGGTTTGCCATGTCGACATGTTCGCGCACTCCCACGTCCGTCCCATCCGCGGCGGGGCCGGGCCGCAGCCGGGGCGGGGCGTCGCACGCAGCGCGCAGGGGGCCGATAGGGTGAGCCGTGATCGCCCTGTTGGGAGGTGAGTCCGACGCCTGGTCCAGAGCATGATTCAGGAGCCGAAACCAGCGCAGAGCTCGATATCCTGCGTATCAGGTTGGCGGAGGCGGACGAGGAGGTGCACGCCCTCCGGCGGCGCCTGCACGACAGTCCGGGCCGGGTCCAGGCGCTCGAGGAGCGCCTCCTCGAGTCGAAGGGCCAGCTCGCCCACGCCGTCTCGCAGAACGAGAAGCTCACCTTCACCCTGCAGCAGGCGAAGGAGCAGCTCAACGCCCTGCGGGAGGAAGTCGAGAAGCTCACACAGCCTCCCGCTGCCTACGGGACGTTCCTTGCGCCGAACGAGGACGGCACCGTCGACGTCTTCTCCGGCGGGCGCAAGATGCGGGTCGCCCTCCACCCTGACATCGACCCCGAGGTGATCCGCAAGGGCAACGAGGTGGTCCTCAACGAGTCCCTCAACGTGGTGCTGGTGCGCGAGGGCGAGATGGCCGGCGAGGTCGTCACGCTCAAGGAGATGCTGGCGGACCGTCGGCGGGCACTCGTGTACGCGAGGGCCGACGAGGAGCGCGTGGTCGAGCTCTCCGAGGAGCTCCTGGGCGTGCACCTCCGGGCCGGCGACGCGGTGTTGATGGACTCGCGGACCCAGCTCCTCATCGAGAAGCTTCCCCGTCCCGAGGTCGAGGAGCTCGTGCTCGAGGAGGTTCCCGACGTCACCTACGCCGACGTCGGCGGGCTCGACACGCAGATCGAGGCGATCACCGACGCGGTCGAGCTGCCGTACCTCCATCGCAAGCTCTTCACCACCTACCGGCTGCCGGCACCCAAGGGGATCCTCCTGTACGGCCCGCCGGGCTGCGGCAAGACGCTCATCGCCAAGGCCGTGGCCAATTCGCTGGCGAAGAAGGTGGCCGAGGCGACGGGGAACAAGGACATCCGGAGCTACTTCCTCAACATCAAGGGGCCCGAGCTCCTGAACAAGTACGTAGGGGAGACCGAGCGCCAGATCCGCCTCGTGTTCCAGCGGGCGAGGGAAAAGGCCGACGAGGGCGTTCCGGTCATCGTGTTCTTCGACGAGATGGACTCGCTCTTCCGCACACGGGGAACCGGGATCAGCTCCGACATGGAGTCGACCATCGTGCCGCAGCTGCTGGCCGAGATCGACGGGGTCGAAGCCCTCCGGGACGTCATCGTCATCGGCGCCTCCAACCGCGAGGACCTGATCGACCCGGCGATCCTGCGACCCGGCCGGCTCGACGTGAAGATCAAGATCGAGCGGCCCGACGAGGTGGCCGCCGCCCAGATCTTCGCCCGGTACCTGACCCCGGATCTGCCGCTCGAAGCGCGCGAGGTGGACCGCCTCGGCGGCGGCGATCCGTCCAAGGCCGTGCAGCTCATGATCGAGGAGACGGTGGCCGACATGTACCGCTCCGACGACGACAACCGGTTCTTGGAGGTCACGTACCAGAACGGCGACAAGGAGATCCTCTTCTACCGGGACTTCGCCTCCGGAGCGATGATCGAGAACATCGTGCGACGGGCGAAGAAGCTCGCCATCAAGCGGGAGATCGCCTCCACGGGCTCCGGGATCCGGGCCGAGGACCTGCTCCAGTCGATCCGCCAGGAGTACAAGGAGAACGAGGACCTGCCCAACACCACCAATCCGGACGACTGGGCCCGGATCTCGGGGAAGAAGGGCGAGCGGATCGTTTACGTCCGCACGCTGCTGACCGACGAGCGCGAGGTGCACGGCGGCCGCTCCATCGAGCGGGTGGGGACCGGGCAGTACCTTTAGGGCGCCTTCGAACTAGGGTCGGCGCGTGGCCATTCCCAAGGTCTGCGGGATCGAGACCGAGTTCGGCATCCACACCGTCGGGGGCGAGGGGAACCCCATCACCGCGTCGTCGGTCCTGGTGAACGCGTACGCCTCGGGTGTGGACCGGCGCACCGGATGGGACTTCGAGGACGAGACCCCGGGCAACGACGCACGCGGGTTCGCCCGAGAGGGGTCGATGCCGCCGATGGTCGAGACCCATCTGGCCAACACGGTGCTGACGAACGGGGCCCGGTACTACGTCGACCACGCGCACCCCGAGTACTCCACCCCCGAGTGCGCGGACCCCATGGAGATCGTCGTCCACGACAAGGCGGGGGAGGAGGTGCTCCGACGGTCCATGCTCCTGGCCGCGGCGATGTTCCCCGACGACCCGGCCGTGGTGGTCTACAAGAACAACTCCGACGGGAAGGGCAACTCCTACGGTTGTCACGAGAACTACCTGATGGACCGCGAGGTCCCTTTCGCGCAGGTCGTCACCGGCATCGTCCCGCACTTCGTGACCCGGCAGATCTTCGCCGGCGCCGGGAAGGTCGGGGTGGAGACCTCTGCGCTCGACCCGGACCGGGTGCCGTTCCAGATCTCGCAACGGGCGGAGTTCTTCGAGGAGGTGGTCGGGTTGGAGACCACCCTGAAGCGCCCGATCGTGAACACCCGCGACGAACCGCACGCCGACCCGCGGCGGTTCCGCCGACTCCACGTCATCATCGGCGACGCCAACCTCTCGGAGGTCGCCACGTTCCTGAAGGTGGGGACGACGGCGCTCGTCCTCGCCATGCTCGAGGACGGAGCACTCCCGGCCCGCGAGCTGACCCCCGCCGACCCCGTCCGTGCCATGCACCACGTGTCGGCCGATCTGGCGCTCTCTCTCCCGATCGACCTCGTCGACGGGTCGTCGGCCACCGCCCTCGACATCCAGTGGGAGCTGTTCGGAGCCGCCCGCCGGTACGCCAAGGAGCGGGGCCTCGGCCCACTGGGCGACGAGGCCGTCGCCGGCCGCCTGCTCGACCGCTGGGAGGCGGTCCTGCACGGGCTCGAGTCCGATCCCGCAAGCCTCGCCAAGCAGCTCGACTGGGTGGCCAAGCACCAGATGATGGAGGCCTACCGGGATCGGCACGGTTGCAGGTGGGACGACGGCAGGATGGCCGCCCTCGACCTCCAGTACCACGACCTGCGCCCGGAACGCTCCCTTCACGCCCGCCTCGGGATGGAGCGTCTGGTGTCCGACGAGATGGTCCGCGAGGCGGTCTCCACGCCCCCCCGCTCGACCAGGGCCTGGTTCCGGGGCAATTGCCTGGCCCGATGGCCCGACGCGGTCATCACCGCCAACTGGGACTCGCTCGTCTTCGACCTTGGTACCGATCCCCTGCGCCGGGTCCCTATGATGGACCCCCTCAAGGGAACTGCCGAGCACACGGCGGCGCTGCTCGAGAGCAGTGCCGATCCGGCCGAGCTGTTGGAGAGGTTGAGCTCCTGAGGGGACGAGGACATGGCTGAGCGAGAGCAGAAACGGAAGAGCGCCCCCGAGCGCACCGAGGTACCGGTGGTCGACGACGCCCCGGCAACCTCTGCGCGCGGCGACAAGTTGAAGGCCGAGCTCGACGACCTGCTCGACGAGATCGACGAGGTGTTGGAGGACAACGCCGAGGAGTTCGTCAGGAACTACGTGCAGAAGGGGGGGCAGTAGCTCCCCGTGCTGCTCCCGATGTTCTCACCCGGTGACGACCCGGGTCCCGATTTCGCCGCGCTGCTCCGTCGCTCCGGTTCGCCGGCGGGGCCGATCGTCGCCGAGGGCGCCGCGCCCTTTCGCCACGCCACCACGGTCGTCGCCCTCCGGTTCGCCGACGGGGTCGTCATGGCCGGGGACCGCCGCGCCACGGAGGGTTACTCGATCGCCCACCGGGCCATGGAGAAGGTCTTCCCCGCCGACCGGTGGTCGGCCGTGGCGATCGCCGGTGCCGCCGGGCCGGCGGTGGAGATGGTTCGCCTCTTTCAGGTGCAGCTCGAGCACTACGAAAAGGTGGAGGGGGTCTCGCTGAGCCTCGAGGGCAAGGCCAACCAGCTCGCCCAGATGGTGCGAGAGCACCTTCCCCTGGCCATGCAGGGTTTGGCCGTGGTCCCGCTCTTCGCCGGCTTCGACCGGCGGCGGGGGATCGGGAGGATCTTCACGTACGACGTGACCGGCGGTCACTACGAGGAAGCCGACTTTCAGGCGACCGGGTCGGGCGGGAGGGACGCGCGCACCACGATCAAGCTGGGCTACCGCGAGGGCCTGTCGCGTGCCGAAGCGGTGGAGCTGGCGGTGGAGGCCCTTTACGAGGCGGCCGACGAGGACGCGGGGACGGGAGGGCCGGACCTCGTCCGCGGCATCTTCCCGCTGGTGGCCGTGGTGACGGCCGACGGGTACCAGCAGGCCGGTGAGCCCGAGGTCGCCGAGCGGTTCGCCACCCTGATCGAGCGCAAGCGCAGCGAACGGCCCGGCGGCGTGAGCGGGGGAGGCGAACCGGGATGAGCATGCCCTTCTACGTCGCCCCCGAGCAGGTGATGAAGGACCGGGCCGAGTACGCCCAGAAGGGCATCGCCCGGGGCCGGTCGCTGGTGGCGAGCACCTACGACCAGGGACTCCTGATCGTGGCGGAGAACCCCTCCCGCTCGCTCCACAAGATCAGCGAGATCTACGACCGGATCGCCTTCGCCGGGGTCGGGAAGTACAACGAGTACGACCAGCTCCGGGTGGCAGGGGTCCGCCACGCCGACACCAAGGGGTTCACCTTCAGCCGCGAGGACGTCGACGCCCGGTCGCTGGCCAACGTCTACGCGCAGTTCCTCGGGAACGTGTTCACCCACGAGATGAAGCCGTTCGAGGTGGAGATCCTCGTAGCCGAGCTCGGGGCCGACGGCCGCCCGGACCAGCTCTACCACATCGCCTACGAGGGGACGATCACCGACGAGGACCATTTCGCGGTGTTGGGCGGCGACGCCGAGACGATCAACCAGCGGGTGACCGCGGCCTGGCGCGAGGGCTGGGACCTCGCCTCGGCACTGACGGCCATGGCCGGCGCTCTGGGCGGTCCCGACCGGGTCCTCAGGGACGGGGACCTCGAGGTCGCGGTGCTGAGCAGGCAGAACGGCCGACGGACCTTCCGGCGGATCGCCGACGAGGAGCTGGCCACCCTGCTGGCCTCGGGGGTCGACGCATCGGAGGCCCTCGCCGCCTCCGATGCCGGCGAAGACGCTGCCGGCCAGGGTGGAGCCGGCACCGACGCTGCCGGCCGGAACGGTTCCGGCAGGGACGGCGACTCGGGCACCGGGGCCGCCGAGGACACCCCCGAAGGGGCCTGACCCGCCTGCCCGAGGGGTGTCGGCCGGTTCGCCGCACCCTGCCGCTACGGTGGCAATCGTGGAGCGTCGGATCTTCGGCCTCGAGAACGAGTACGGGGTGACTTTCACGTTGCGCGGCCAACGGCGCCTCAGCCCCGACGAGGTCGCCCGGTACCTGTTCCGCCGGGTCGTCAGCTGGGGCCGGTCGTCCAACGTCTTCCTCGAGAACGGGGCCCGGCTCTACCTCGACGTCGGGAGCCACCCCGAGTACGCCACCCCCGAGTGCGACCGGATCCGTGACCTGGTGACCCACGACAAGGCGGGGGAGTGGATCCTCTCCCAACTGGTCACCGGCGCCCAGTCGCGCCTCGGGGAGGAGGGCATCAGGGGCGACGTCTTCCTGTTCAAGAACAACACCGACTCGGCCGGCAATTCCTACGGCTGCCACGAGAACTACCTCACCGAGCGCAACGACGACTTCAGCCGCTATACCGAGGTGCTCATCCCGTTCCTGGTGAGCCGCCAGATATTCGCGGGAGCCGGCAAGGTCCTCCAGACCGCGCGCGGAGCGGTGTTCTGCATCAGCCAACGGGCCGAGCACATCTGGGAAGGCGTCTCCTCGGCGACCACCCGCAGCCGTCCCATCATCAACACCCGCGACGAGCCCCACGCCGACGCCGAGCGGTTCCGGAGGTTGCACGTCATCGTCGGCGACTCCAACATGAGCGAGTACGCGACCTTCCTGAAGGTCGGGACCACCAGCATCCTGCTGGCCATGCTCGAGGACCAGGGCACCGTGCTCCGGGACCTCACGCTCGAGAACCCCATCCGCGCCATCCGCGAGATCAGCCACGACGTGACCTGCCAGCGCCGGGTCCGTCTGGCCAACGGCCGGGAGATGCGGGCGCTCGACATCCAGATCGAGTACCTCGAGCGTGCCCTGCGCTTCCGGGACCGCCACGGGCTGTCCCCCGAAGAGGACCAGGCTCTCGACATGTGGGAGCACTGCCTCAAAGGGCTCGAGTCCGACCCCCTGTCGTTGTGGCGGGAGTGCGATTGGGTGGCCAAGCACCGGCTCGTCGAGGAGGTCCGACACCGCCACGACCTGCCGCTCTCGCACCCGAAGGTGGCGATGGTCGACCTCATGTACCACGACGTCGACCGGACCCGAGGGTTGTTCTACAAGCTCCAGCGACGCGACCAGATGGAGCGCGTCTGCTCGGACGCCGACATCGCCGAGGCCATGACCCAACCCCCCGAGACGACGCGGGCTCGGCTGCGGGGCGCCTTCGTGCGCAGGGCCAAGGAGCGCCGTCGTGACTTCACCGTCGACTGGGTCCACCTGAAGCTGAACGACCAGGCTCAACGGACGGTGCTGCTGAAGGACCCGTTCAAGTCCCACGACGAGCGGGTCGAGCGCCTGATCGCCTCCCTCTGAGGACCCCTCCGGAGGGGAGCCGGGGCGGCCCGGCGGTAGGATCGGCCGGGTGCTGACCCTCAGGCCGCTCAATCTGTTGATCGTCCTCGTGGTGGCGGTGATCCTGGTGGGCCCCGACCGGCTCCCGCAGGTGGCGAAGCAGTTGGGGGCAGCGTGGCGGGCGTTCCGCCAGTTCCACCAGCGGGTGGAGCAAGAGGTACGCGAGACCATCCCCGACCTGCCCTCGAGCAGCGAGATCGCCAGGATGGCCCGGTCGCCGGTCGCGTTCCTGAACCAGCTGGCCGACCTGCCCGGGGACGACGCGGCCGTGCCCGACCCCGCCGCAGAACCGGGGGCCCGCACCGACGTGTGGCCCACCGACGCCGCGGCGGCGGAGGGACCGCCCCGGACCGGGGGCCCGACCATTCCCGAGCCCGGGTCGGCGGAGCGGGTCGGCGCGATGGGCACGCCTCCCGCCGACCCGAGCATGAACTGACCGGACGTCGGTCCCCTGTCCGGAGCTGAACGAGGAACCCGAGTGGCGGTACCCCTGCTGGGCGGTCGGAAGAGCCGGCCCAAGCCCGATGCCATGACCCTCGTCGAGCACCTCGGCGAGCTGCGCCACCGGCTCATCATCTCGGTGGTGGCGTTCGCCATCGCCGCAGGGGTCGCGGTGGTGCTCTACGAACCGATCCTCCACCTGCTGCTCCGCCCGTTGTGCTCCGTGAACCAGGGCCGGTGCACGCTGTACGTGACCTCGCCGCTCGACGGGCTCTCCCTGCGGATCAAGATCGGCGCGTTCGGGGGCCTGTTCCTGGCTTCCCCCGTGCTCCTCTGGGAGGCGTGGCGGTTCGTGACGCCGGGCCTCCGGGCGGGAGAGAAGCGATACGCCATCCCTTTCGTCGTCACCACCCTGGCCCTGTTCGCCGCCGGATGCGCCGTCGCCTACTTCACGCTCCCGCACGCGCTGGGCTTCCTGAAGGCGGTGGGCGGCCCCGACCTCCACGAGATCTACAACCCCATTCCCTACCTCGGGCTGATCCTGTTGCTCATGGTGCTGTTCGGCATGGCCTTCGAGTTCCCGGTCGTGCTGGTCTCGCTCCAGCTGGCCCGCATCGTGACGTCGGCCAAGCTGCTCGCCTGGTGGCGGTGGGCGGTCATCATCATCACGGTCGTCGCCGCGATCTTCACCCCGACGGCAGACCCGTTCTCGATGCTGGCGCTGGCGGCCCCCCTGGTCGCCTTCTATTTTCTCGCCATCCTGATCGGAAGGCTCCTCAAGCGGTGACCATCCGAAACCGGTTCCTCGGCGACCTACCGTTCACCCCCGACCCGTTCCAGACCGAGGCGCTCGACGCCATCGACCTCGGTCGCTCGGTCCTCGTCTCGGCGCCCACCGGGTCGGGGAAGACCTTGGTGGCCACCTACGCGGTCCATCGCGCCGTGTGCGACGGCGGGAAGGCCTTCTACACCACTCCGCTGAAGGCGCTGTCCAACCAGAAGTTCGGCGAGCTGGTGGCCGGCTACGGCGCCGACCGGGTCGGGCTGCTCACGGGGGACACCGCGGTCAACCCCGAGGCACCGGTGGTGGTGATGACCACCGAGGTCCTGCGCAACATGCTGCTCGCCGGCTCCGATCTGCTCGCCGGGCTGCGGACCGTCGTGCTCGACGAGGTCCATTACCTGCAGGACCCCTACCGGGGCGCGGTGTGGGAGGAGGTGCTCGTCCTCTGCCCACCCGAGGTCGTCTTCGTCTGCCTGTCGGCGACGGTCAACAACGCGGGAGAGCTCGGTGCCTGGTTGCGCTCGGTGCGGGGACCGACCGACGTGGTGGTCGAGCGGCGCCGGCCGATCACCCTGCGCCACCACTTCGCGGTGCACCGCCGCGAGGACGACCAGACCCTCCTGCTCCCCCTGCTCTCGGAGGGCAGGACCGACAACGAGGCGCTCCGGGTGGACCAGGCCGTCCGGCGGGCGACCCGGACGAGGGTGCCGCAGTGGCGAGGCGGGCGCGGTCCCTCCGGGCCGCGCCTGCCTTTCCGTAGCCCGCGGCGCACCGAGCTCATCGACGTGCTCGACGACGCCGCCCTGCTGCCGGCCATCGTCTTCATCTTCAGCCGCGCCGCGTGCGACGACGCGGTGCGCCAGTGCCTGCGCGATGGCCTCCACCTGGCCGACCGGAGCGAGCGGTCGACCATCCGGCAGATCGCTGAGGCACACGTCGAGAACCTCTCGGACGAGGACCTCCACGTCCTCGGTTTCGCCGAGTGGCTCGAGGGACTCGAGGCCGGGATCGCCGCACACCACGCCGGCTTGGTGCCGGCATACCGCGAAGCCGTCGAGGCCTGCTTTGCTGCCGGGCACCTCCGGGTCGTCTTCGCCACCGAGACGCTCTCGCTCGGCATCAACATGCCGGCGCGCACCGTCGTGATCGAGCGGTTCACGAAATTCGGGGGGTCGGGCCGGGCGCCGCTCACCTCGGGCGAGTACGCACAGTTGACCGGGCGGGCGGGCCGGCGCGGTCTCGATGCCGAGGGCCACGCGGTCGTCGCCTGGTCACCCGAGACGAGCATCGCCGACATGGCCCGGGTGGCCGTCGCCGCGCCGCCCGATCTGCGGTCCGCGTTTCGGCCGACCTACAACCTTGCCGTCAACCTCGTGCGCCGCTTCGACCGTCCCCAGGCGCTCGAGATGCTCCGCCGTTCCTTCGCCCAGTGGCAGGCGGCGGCGAGGGACCCCGACCGCGCCGCCCCCAACGCCATGGGCGAGCTCCTCGGTCGCCGCCTGGCCGTCCTGGAGGAGCTGGGTTACCTCGACGGTTGGCGGCTGACGCCGTCGGGGACGCGGCTCTCCCGCGTCTACCACGCGTCCGACCTGCTGGTCGCCGAGGCGATGGGTGACGGGGTGCTCGCGGGCGCCGAGCCTTCGGTCCTGGCCGGCGTGGTGTCGGCGTTCGTGTTCGAGCGGCGACGGGCCCGGCACGTCCCCGGCCGCGGGCCCCGCGGCGCGACGGGACAGGGAGCCCACCGTGACCGCCCGCCCACACGGAGGGGCCCGCGGGGAGGGGAGAGACGGCCCAAGGGAGCCGGGGGGGACCGGCTGGGAGAGCGACGGCGTGCCGACCTCGGGGAACGGCTGACGACCCTCGAGCACCTCGCCGAGCGGGTCCGGGGGCTCGAAGAGGTGCACCTCGTCCCCCGGACCCGCCAGCCCGAGGGCGGCCTGGCCGGCGCCATCACGTCGTGGGCCCGCGGGGCATCGTTCGGGACGGCACTCGAGGTGGCGGCCCGCGACGCCGGTGAGCTGGCCCCCGGTGACTTCGTCCGCACCGTGAAGGAGGTCGCCGACCTGGTCGGGCAGGTCTCGATGGTCTCGCCCGACCGGGCGACGGCCGCTGCGGCGGGCGAGGCGCTCCCCATGTTGGTCCGGGGCGTCGTGGCAGCCGGGGGGCTGTCGGCATCCGCCAACCCCGACACAGCCCGGTCCTAAGGTGAGACGGGCATGTTCCCCTACGTCGAGGAGTCGTTCACCGCTGCAGAGGAGGCGATCCTCCGGCGCTATGTGACCAACCTCGACCTTCCGGTCTTCGCCCTGGTCAACCTTCCCGAGGTCGTGAAGGGTGCGCTGTTCGCCCGGTACTCCCGGTCGTCCAAGAGCCTGCGCCGTCTCTTCCTCGACGAGTTCGTGGGCGACCTCGACGTCACCGGTGACATCACCGTCGACGCCACCGTCGGACTGAAGCGGGCCGAGGAGCTGTACGAGCGCGTGTTCTTCGAGTACGGGGACGACTCGGTGGCCCAGCTCGGCGGGGTCCACCTGGCCTGCGAGCAGTCCTCCAACGTCCTCAGCAAGGTGCTCGAGCGCGGCCGGCTGATGGCCTACCTCGAGCAGTCGACCCGCTACATCGGGTACGACTCCCGGCTCCCGAGCGGGCACTACCGCTACTACCGGCCCCCCGAGATCCTCGAGTCGGCGCTGGGTGCCCGTTACGTGGGCGACCTCGACCGCATGTTCGACACCTACGCCGACCTGCTGCCCCGCGTGCAGACGTGGCTGTCGGCCCGCTACCCCCGGGACCCGGCAGACTCGGACCTCGTCCACCGTCGGGCCGTTCGGGCCAAGGCCCTCGACGCGATCCGGGGGCTGCTGCCGGCGGCGTCCCTCTCCAATATCGGGATGTACGGGACCGGGCAGTCCTACGAGCTGCTGCTGCTGCGGATGCGGACCCACCCGCTGCCCGAGGCCCGCCACTATGCGGACATGATGCTGGCCGAGCTGCGCAAGGTGATCCCCTCGTTCCTCCAGCGGATCGACCAGCCCGACCGGGGAGGGGAGTGGTCCGGCTACCTGGCGGCCACACGGGACGACACGGCACGGGTGGTCGAGCGGCTCTGGCCCGGAGCCGCCGACGGTGCGGGCCCGGCCACCGGCGGGACGGCCGGTGGCCCCGAGCTGCCCGAGGTGCCCGAGGTGCCCGAGGTGACGCTGCTCGACTTCGACCCCGAGGGCGAGGACAAGGTGCTCGCCGCGATCTGCTTCCCGCACACGGCGATGTCCGACGCCGAGGCGCTGCGCCGGGTCGGCTCGTTGTCGACCGAGGACCGGGCGGCGCTCCTCGCCGCCTACGTCGGCGAACGGCGCAACCGGCGGCACCGTCCGGGTCGGGCCTTCGAACGGACCGAGTACCGGTTCGAGGTGACCACCGACTACGGGGCGTTCCGCGACCTCCAGCGACACCGACTTCTGACCGTGGAGTGGCAACCCCTCGGCGTGTCGCTCGGCCACGACCTCCCCGCGGTCGTCGTCGAGGCCGGGCTCGAGCAGCCCTTCGTCGAGTCGATCGAGCGCTCCCGCGAGCTCCACAGCCTCCTGGCGCCGCAGTTCCCCGCCCAGGCCCCGTACGCGGTGGCGCTCGGGTTCCGGATCAGGTTCATCCTGCAGATGAACGCCAGGGAGGCGATGCACCTCATCGAGCTCCGGTCCGGCCCCCAGGGCCACCCCGCCTACCGCCGGGTGGCCCAGCAGATGCACCGGGCGATCGAGGAGGTGGCCGGGCACGGTGGGATCGCCCGATCGATGGTGCACGTCGACCATGGCGCCACCGACCTCGAGCGCCTCGACGCCGAGCGGCGGGCCGAGCGCCGGCGCGGTTCTCGAGAAGTCGGAGAATCTGCGCCCTCGTGACCAGGGAGAACCAGTATCTTCCCTGGTCAGAGTCAACATTCTTCCCTTGACGGCGAGGGCATTCCCTTGCCTAATGTACGGCAGTCCCAAACGCCCCAAGGGGAAGGCGCGGTTCAGACTGCGGCACCCGGCCGGTGGGATGTCAAGAGGCGGAGGAAGGCCCGGGGGTTCGAGTAGAGAACGTTTCGATCGTCCGAATGGCCGCTCGGCCGACGATCCTGACGGCGCCAAAGACCCCCGGGCCCAACCGCCTCCAATAATGATCCGGCGCTCAGGAGCACCCGCCGGACCCGACGCTCCGAGCTCCACCGGGGATTGGCCCAGATCTGTTGGGGTGTCCATTCCGAGCTGTTCGCGGAACCGGCTCCGGCCCCGGCCGGCAGTTGCCGTCCGGTCCGCGCCCGACCCGGTCGATGCTCCTCGGGGCATCCGGAACCTGCTCTCGGGCGTGCTCGACGCGACGCCCGAAACGTCTATGCTCCCGCGGCAAACGCCCGCTCGAAAGGTGGCCATGGCAGACGATCTCGACGAAGTTCCCGCACCTGATGATCTCGAGGAGCTCGAGGTGGACCTCGACTCGCTCGACGACGACCTGGGGGAAGGCCTGGGTGTCGAGGGGGACAACGACGACGTAGCACTGACCGACGACGAGGACGAGGTGGACGTCGACGAGGAGGTCGACGTCGGCCCCGAAGTCCTCACTGCCGAGCCCGGAGCCGTGGTGGAGAAGTCCACGGACGGGGAGGACGAGGACGAGGACGAGGAGCCCGAGGACGAGGACGTCGAGGCGAGCCTCGATGTCATCCTGAAGGAGCGCCTGGTCGTCGAGGACGAGCCCGAGGACGACGAGCTCGCCGACGTCGACGACCGCTCGGAGCCTTCCGAGCGGGTGCTGCCGAAGCAGCCTGACGAGTTCGTGTGCCGTTCCTGCTTCCTCGTCAAGCATCCGAGCCAGCTCGCCGACAAGAAGAAGATGCTCTGCCGAGACTGTGTCTGAACCTCCCTGCGGTCGAGCCCGTGTCTGAACCTCCCTGCGGTCGAGCCCGTGTCTGAACCTCGCGGAGGCGAAGCCGGCGCCGAGACCGGCCGGGCGGCGCCGGTGAGCTCGCCCGGGCGGAAGGCGCTCGACCTCCTGGTGTTCGCGCCGGCCGGCTTGCTGGTCACCGCGGTGGAGGAGCTCCCAGAACTGGCGGCGAAGGGTCGTACCCGGTTTGAGGTCCACTTGCGCAACGCCAGGTTCGTCGGCCAGATGGTCGTGACGACAGGGCAGGTGCACCTGCGCGATCGCGTCGCCCGGTTCACCGGGCCCCGAGAGGGACCCGCCGCGGCCCAGGACGCCGTGCGACCGTCCCGGCCGGCGCGACCGACCGACTACCCGCCGACGCCCGGTGCGGACCTCGGCGCCGAGCAGGCCTCCGCCTTCGGCGGCCCCGCCGACGGGTCCGGGTCGACCGGCACCTCGCCGCCGCCGTCGACCGGGCCGGCGGCCCCGTCCGCCGCCGACTGGGCCATCCCTGGATATGACACGTTGTCTGCATCTCAGGTGGTCCGGCGGCTCGACGGTCTCGGCATCCACGAGCTGCAGGCCGTCAGCCGGTACGAGGTGGAGACCCGGGGGCGGCGGACGATCCTGCACCGGGTGCAGCAGCTGTTGGGAGCCGAGGACGAACCCGGTCAGCCCGGCGTGCCGAGCTGAGACCGGAACGAGGGATCCCCAACCCGTGGAAGCGGTGCGTGCGGCGGCGGCGGCGGACCTACCCCGGTGCGTGGAGTTGGTGACCGAGGCTTCGCTGGCGGCCGACAGCGCCCGCGGGGGGAGGCTTCTCGCCACCCTCGGCGGTTTCGGAGGTCTCGGTGCGGGGGCAGGGGCCGGTGCGGCGGCAGGGGTCGGGACGGCGCTCGTGGATCCCGGTCAGCTGGTCGGCGGCTGGCTCGGGGCAGGGACGACCACGTCGAGCACCCTTCTGGTGGGCACGATCGACGACGTGGTCGTCGGGCTTGCCGCGGGAACGGTCGTCAGCGGGGACCGGACCGTCGGTCGGATCGAATGCTGTTACGTCGAGCCGGCCGCACGCGGGGTCGGGGTCGGGTCCGGGCTCGTGACGGCGCTCGTCGCCTGGTTCGGCGAACGAGAGTGCTCCGACGTCGACGCCCTGGCGCTCCCGGGGGACCGATCGATGAAGCAGTTGTTGGAGGCGACCGGGTTCAAGACCCGGCTGCTCGTCCTCCACCGGTCACCGAGCTGATCGAGCGCCGGACCATCGTGCGGCGTGGCGGTGGGGGAGGGATTCGCAGGCCGAGGAGCTTGGCCAGTTCCGGCACCAGCCCGGCTGCATTGAGGGCGGCCGCCCCCACCCCTTCGATCGGCGGGATGCCCGCCGGCTTGACGTTGCGCCGGACCGGCGAATCGACCACGGCGTCGAGCAACGCCAACCACTCCTCGGCCCCGAGGTCCGGGGTCATCGCCGCGCCGGCTGCCTCGGCCAACCGGACCGCCAGCTCCGCCGACAGCCGGGTGCCCGGTTCGGGAGCCCGTCCGGTGACGTGCAGCGCATCGAGCGTCCGACCATCGTCCAGAGCGGAGGCGATCCTCCCGACCCATTCGTCCCTGAGGGCGGTCACCCGGCCGTCGAGCGACTCCTGAAGGGCCTTGGCGAGAGCGCGACCCTCTTCATCGAGGATCACCGTCCGCGAGGCCGCCACGACGGCCCGCAGCTCGCGGAGGCGGAGGTCACGACCCGCGGCCTGAGCGGAGGTCGCACGGTCCTTCCACTCTGCCAGCTTGACCACCGGCAGCAGTTCCTCGGCCATCTTGAGGATCGCGTCGGCGGCCACGGGCGGCTTGCCGCTCGCGCGCGCCGATGCGTTCTGCTCGTCGATGGACTGCCGGACGGCAGGGATCCCGCCACGGAGCACGGCTTCGGCGATCGGCAACTGCTCGGGTCGGAGGCTCGCGAGTGCAGCGTTACGGTGCGCCATCGAGACGGTCGGGCGACGCTCGCGCTCCCGGCGTGCCGGCGCGCCGCGATCGCCCGGACGATCGGCAGGTGATCGGCGGTAACCCTCGCCGCTCCTTCCCCCATCGCCGGGACGCTCCGATCGATCTCTCCCCGCAGCCGTTCCCTCGGGACGCCCCCGCCCAGCGGAGGGGCCGCGGCTGCGGCCCTCGCCGCGCCCCGGACCGTCCCGGCGCGGTGGGCGGTCGCCCTCGTCCCGGCGCCGTCGCGACCCAGGGGCCAGGGTCACCGAGATGTCGCTCCCTCTGCGAGGTGCACCGATCACCTCTATTCGCCCCTCGGGCTTCGCCGAGGTACGGGAGGCCTTCGGCGGAAGGAGGCCGATGACGTCGATCCCCTCGATGCCCGACTCCACCTCGGCCCGGTACGTGTCGCCGACCGAGGCGCCCTCGGGGACCGTCTCGGGCACGAGCGCGCCCCTCGGTTGGCGCGCGCCGACGGCCCGCCAGGTCCACGATCCGTCGGCGGCCCGGCTCGTCAGCTCGATATCGATGAAGCGGGACATGCGGCGGTCACGCTACCGCGCACCCGGGTGGTCGGTGACACGCGCCGGAGCAGACCTGGTACCCGCACGATTGACCGCACATTTACCACGGAGGTGCGGCCCCGCGTCGAAGGCCGACGGGGGGCGCCACGCCCAGCGGGCCGGTCCCGCTTCGTCAGGTGAATCGGCGGATGACGACCTCGGGCCGGGTCCGATAACCGCCGCCGAACAGGACGGTGTGCACCAGCAAGGGGTACAGCTGAAACAGCGGCTCCCGCTCCTCCCGTCCGGGTTGGAGGAACCGGACCTCGGCGTACGCCCGGAGGAGGCGGTCGGGCACGAGACCGAACAGGCCCAACATGGCCAGATCCTCCTCCGGGTGACCCCCGTGGACCGAGGGGTCGATCAGCCACGGCCGCCCGTCGATTCCCCACAACACGTTCCCCCACCACAGGTCGCCGTGCACGAGCGCCGGCCCGTCGGGCGGGAGCAGATCGCCGAACCGGGCCGCCAACGGGGCGACCGAGCGCTCCAGCCCGCAGCGCCGGGCCAGCTCGAGGAGGCGGATCTCGTAAAAGCCGGCGGCATCGGGCGCCAACGACGGATCGACGGGGCAGGCCCCGATCCGCGACGACCCGCCGCCCCACTCCGGCCAGGGAGCGGCGTGCAGGGCGGCCAGCGTCCGTCCCAGCGCCTCCTCATGGGCGACGGTCCGGACCCCTTGCTCGACCCAGGTGGTCACGAGCAGGTCGGGCTCGGCCAGCACCACCTCGGGAACCGGCGGCGCCCCCGCCGCCCGGGCCAGGCAGCGCAGCCCCGCGGCTTCGTCGAGCACACCTGCATCTACCTTCACCACCAGGGCCCGACCGCCTGCCGTCACCTGCCAGACCGCACCTCCGAGCGGTCGCGGTACCCCGGCCGGGCCGAGGGCGTCAACGAGGCGCGGCAGCCAGATGTCCGACGAGGCCACGGCACGCCCGCTCGATCATGATCAGGGTGAGGTCGAACTCGGCGTCGTCCCCACCCCAAGGGTCCGGCACCTCGTCGTCGGCGGGGGAGGAGCCCGGATCGTACGAGCGCAACAGGCGGACCTTGGCCGCGTCGGTCCCCGTGCCGGCCGCTCGCCGCACCTGGGTCAGGTTCGCCCGGTCCGCGCACAGGAGGAGATCCGCGGCAGCCACGTCCGCCGGGCGGAGGTGGCGAGCTCGGTGCCCGCCTACCGGCCAACCCCGACGGCGCAGCGCAGCATCGGCCCGCGGATCGGCACCTTCGCCGACGTGGTAGCCCGCCGTCCCGAACGACTCCACCACCACCAGGCCGGACATCCCCGCCTGCTCGACCATGGCCCCGGCCACCGCCGCCGCCATTGGCGAACGGCAGATGTTCCCCAGACAGATCATCGCCACCTGCATCACGTCATTGTCGCAGGCGCACGCGGGCGCTCGGCGGGCAGCGCGAACCGCAGACGGAAAGCGCCCGACGACCGTGCGCTGCGGTGTCAGGCCGGCCCGGCGCACCCGGTCTCGGACGGGCCCTCGGGCCTGGTCTCGGACGGGCCCTCGGCCCGAAGAGTGCGATAGCGCACCCGGCACTCGTCGAGCTCCCTCAGGGCCTCCGTCTTGCCTTCGAACCCCCCGATATAACTGGTCTTGCCCGGCTCGAGGTCCTTGTAGATGGTGAAGAAGTGCTCGATCTCGGCCAACAGGTGGTCGGGGAGCCCCTCGAGGTCCACTACGTGGTCCCAGTTCGGATCGTGCTCGAGCACGCCGAGCAGCTTGGCGTCGGGACCCTTCTCGTCGCGCATCCAGAACACGCCGAGGACCCTCATCCGCACCATGCATCCGGGGAACGTCGGGTCGGCGAGCAGCACCATCGCGTCGAGCGGATCGCCGTCGAGCGCCAGTGTCTCGGGGACGAACCCGTAGTCGGTCGGGTACGCGGTCGCCGTGAAGAGCCGGCGATCCAGCCGGATCACATGGAGGTCGTGGTCGTACTCGTACTTGTTCCGGCCACCGGCCGGGATCTCCACGATGATGTCGACGATCCCGTCCGACGCGCCGGCTCCGGTACCGGGGTTCCCGTCGGCCATCTGCCCACCTCGCTCTCGTCGCGTGTCCGGCCTCCACCGGCCCACGGCGGGCCGGACGGCGGGCACGGATCCGCCCGGCCCGTGCGACCCACGCCACGAGCCTGCCACCCGGGGGAGGCACCGACGCGCACGGTCGACGGCCGCCGAAACCCGGGGGCCACCCTTCGTTTAGGGTGGGGAGACAACGGTGGCCGGATGGCCAGGTCGGTCCCGGCCTCAGGATCGAACGAAGGTGGCGGGCAGATGGCGATCGAGTCGCTCGAGCGGGAGATCAAGCTCGACGTCGACCTTCGCTTCGAGATGCCGGACCTCTCCGCCCTGGCGAGCGGCTGCACCCTCGTACCGCTGCCCGTCCAGCGCCTGGCCGCCACCTACTACGACACGCCCGACCTCCAGCTGCTCCGCCGGGGCATCACCCTTCGGCGGCGCGAGGACCGGGTGGCCGGCGGCGAGAACCTGTGGACCCTCAAGCTGCCGACCGGCACCGTGCACGCCCA
>DATKRB010000056.1:0-83522 GCA_035532415.1 Acidimicrobiales bacterium
CGGGGTGGAACGGGGCTCGGGCTGGCCATCGTGAAGTCGCTGACCGAGGCCCACGAGGGCGTTGCCGTGGTGGAGAACGGACCCGCCGGCGGTGCCGTCGTCCGCGTCGCGATCCCGCTTCGCCGCCCCAATGGCTCCAACGGTGCCGCAGCGAGCCACATCACGGTGCCGTGACCGAGGAGGCGCCAGGTACGAAGGCAGATCAGCTGTTGGACTCTTCTCGAAGCTGCTTGCCCTGGCCGAGGACGCCAAGTCGTCGACGGACGACTCGTCGGGCGAGGTCGAGTGCCACGGGGTTGTCGTTCAAGACAAAGCTGACGTCCGCGGCGAGGATGATGCCGTTGAGCTCGAAGGCCAGCTGCTCCGGGTCTTCAGCGGCGGGTAGCTCCTGCTGCTCGAGTGCAGCGGCCGCGAACTGCTGGATCAGTCCCACGAAACCGCCCTGGAACGCAGCGACGCGTTCTTTGACCAGCCCAGGACGGGTGCCCATCTCGAGGGCCGCCGCCGCGAAGAAGCAGCCGCCGGGGAACGTACGGCGCTGCAGATGGTCGAAGAAGGCGTCGCAGACGACGACGAGTTGGGCCACGCCGGCGGGAGCCGCCAATGCCGGGTCGACCACCTCTGCTTGAAAGATACGACCGGCCTCGTCCACCGTGGCCAGCTGCAACTCCTCTTTCGATCCGAAGTGAGCGTACAGCCCGCTCTTGCTCATGCCCAGTGCGTTCGCGAGGTTGCCGATCGACAGCCCCTCGAGACCGTCGACGGTCGACAGGGCCACGGCCTTGCGCAGGATCGCCCGGCGGGTGCGCTCCCCGTCCGGGCGCGTACGGCGCTGTCTCCTCTCGACCACCCTTGACATTAGCACGATCGGTCGTACTCTTACTCCAGAGCCAAGGGTCGTGCCTTTCAAAGGGGGGATCGAGTGGCAAACAAGGCGGTCATCAGCTTGACGACGGGGCTCGAGGACGCTGAAAAGGTCACGGTGGCCTTCTTGGTGGCGGTCGGAGCGGCAGAACAGGGCCGAGAAACGCTGATGTTCCTCACGAAGGAGGCGGTGCGCCTGGCCTTGGAAGGGGTTGCCACCGGCGTGGCCTGTGAGGCGTGCCCGTCGCTGCCGAGCCTCGTGGGGCGCTATGCAGCTGCCGGTGGTCGGTATCTGGTCTGCCCCATCTGCTTCGAGTCGAAGAGCCTCGACAAGGGCAATCTCATCAGTGGAGCGGAGATCGGCGGCACGATCCCGATGTGGGAGTGGATCGGCAACGATAACGCCGTCACGTTCAGTTACTGAGCGGGCCGGGGTCTGGCGTAATTCCGAACTGCCGACCGTCTGTCGTCCGCCACCGGGCAGCGGGGTGGTGGACGCACGGACGGCGCGGCCGTCAGGTGATCGGGAAGTTCCATTTGACAAACAAGGGAGGAAGTTGTGCCTGAGTTCCCCTCCGTCACCCATGTGGCGCTTACTGTCAGTGACCTTGGCCGCAGCCGGCCGTGGTACGAGAAGTTGATCGGCGCCAAGCCGGTGATCGACGAAGACACCGGTCCTTTCCACCACGTTGTTTGGCTGCTCGGCAGCCAGACCCTGGTTGGAATCCATCAGTTTCCCGATCCACACGGGACCGAGCCTTTCGACGAGCGGAGACCAGGCCTCGATCACCTTGCCTTCGCCTGCGCCAGCCGGTCCGAGCTCGAGCGGTGGGAAGCAAGGCTGAATGACCTCGGGATCGAGAACGGCGGCATCGTCGATGCCCCTTATGGCTCAGGCCTGTCGTTCCGCGATCCTGACAACATCGCACTGGAATTCTTCGCGCCACCTGGCTGAGCGCTGCCCTGTGCGAACCGCCACCTCTCGCCGGCTCGGAGAGACAGTGATGCCGGGCTGGCAGCCAATTTGCTCACCGTTGAGAGCACGCCCGAACATCACATCTGAGCGCGTCCGACACGTTGCGGATGCGGACCGAAGCCAGCGCAAAACGACGACTCGGGCTTGTCGCAGCAGGCGTTCCGTGCTCTTCGTCAGGCAGCTGGCCGCCTTGCATGCTTGAGCAGGAGGCGCCCGCCGATCATGAGTGCGCCAAGGAAACTCAGCGCCACGACGATGAACGCCGCTGCGGTGCCCTGACCAGCGAGAACCCGTAGGGCCATTCCCACTGCCACTGTGGACGAGCAAACGACCAGACCTGTCCGAAGAGACCCTGGCGCCCGACGCGCAACGCAGAGCCAGCCGATGCCAAGGCCGAGCGCGAACGGCCACACCGTTGAAACGAATCCTCCGACATTCTCGCCGTGGTGGTGCGACGTCCTGCCGATGGCGACGAACAGGACGACCGCCACCACGTCAACCGCTGCTGCAGCTCGGCGCATGCCCCAAGGCTAGGACCGCCCACCGGTAGGGGTAGATCGCCGAATCCGCGCCCGTCGAGACGCAGCGCCGGACGTCGAGTTGGTGGAGCTCTGTCTCGGCCTGGCCGCGATGTACCAGTGTCAGGCGAAGCGCTGGACGAATGCGGCCTGCTGACCGTTGTCGTCGGTCCCCAGGCCCGGCTCGACTCGTCGAGATGGAGCCTGGGAGGGGACTCGAACCCCTGACCTGCGCATTACGAATGCGCTGCTCTACCAGCTGAGCTACCCAGGCCGGAACCCCGTCAGGCTAACCGAATCTCCGGGGCGCACCGGCGGGGTCCATCCTCACCCGCCGATCCTGCCGAGCCGTACGAACAGCGCCTCGAGCATGAGGGTCTCATTCGGATTGTGGTCGAGCGACGCAGCGGCGTCGTCGATCAGATCCACCGCTCGGGCGAACCCCTGGGCCGACGACGGACGGGCCTGTGGCTCGAGGGCGCCGGCCAGGCGCGCCCGGTACGCCCGGGCCAGCACGGCGAGGCCGGCCCGGATCTCGTCGGTGCGCCAGCGACGTTCCTCACGGTGCTGGCGATCGACGATGTCCTTCCGGCCGGGGACGCTCGCCTCGCCGAGCGACTTCGCCTCGGCGTCGAGATCCGACAGTTGGTCGGCATGCCGGCGCCGAAGCGGCTCGAGGGCCGACTCCGTCGCCGCCAGCGCGGCGCTGCTCAGCTCGCCCACGGTCGCACCGCTGCCGTCGAGCCGGGTCGGGATGGAGCGCCAGAGCTCCAACCGGTCCGCGTAGGTCTCGTCCTCCGCCAGCAGCGCCGCCCGGTGGATGTCGCCGGCCGCCCCCTCGGCGATCGCCGCGGCCGTCCCGGGGTCGGCGCCCCGGGCGGTGAGCCAGTCGACGACGACCGCGGTGGGGACCGGGGGGAACAGCACCTCGGCGCAGCGGCTCGCCACCGTCACCAGCTCGGGGGGGATGTCCTCAGCCAGGAGGAGGAAGATCGTCGATGGCGGCGGCTCCTCCACCGTCTTCAGGAGGGCGGGCGCGGCGCGGGTGGCGAGATGCACGTCGGGCACCACCAGGACCTGCCGGTGAGCCTCGAGCGGCCGGCGTTGCGAGAGCCCGACGAGGCGTCGGGCGTCGTCGACGCTGAGGGACGCTCCGGTCCGTTCCACCGTCACCAGGTCCGGATGGGTCCCTACCAGCGTGCGACGGCAGTGCTCGCACCGGCCGCAGCCGCCGTTCGGGCAGAGGAGCGCGGCCGCGAAGCCCTGGGCCGCGAGCCGGGTCGACGGACCGGATCCCCGGAACAGGTACGCGTGGACGGGTGCCCGGGACGCGGCTCGCAGCACGGCCACGGCGCCGGGCTGGCCCACTACCTCGGAGAACAGTGCGGGTACCGGCACGTCGGCAGCACCGGAGTCGGGGCCGGCGGGGGTGGGGGCGTCCGAAGCCACCGGGCCGGCGGATCGCTCGACGTTCACGACGAGATCGCCTCCTCGGGCCACCCGAGGCGCTCACGGACCCCCTGGGCGACCGCCACCGCCACCCGATCGGCGGTCGCGGTACCGTCGACGACCAGCCATGCCCGCGGTTCCTCCGACGCCTGGCGGAGGAACCCCTCGCGGACCCGACGGTGGAAATCGGGCTCGAGCCGCTCGAGCCGGTCCGGCGAGGATGCCTCCATCCTGTCGCGGGCCACGTCAGGCGGGACGTCCACGAGCACCGACAGATCGGGCCACCGCCCGGCCGCGGCCCAATCGACCAGGGCCCGGAGGGCCACTACGTCGAGCCCCCGACCAGAACCCTGGTACGCCAGGGTCGATCCGGAGAAACGGTCGGTGACGATCCAACGGCCTGCCCCGAGCGCCGGCCCGATCAGCTCGGCGACGTGCTGGGCTCGGTCGGCCGCCATGAGCAGCGCTTCGGCCCGGTCCGACAGGGCGATCCGATCATCGCCGAGCATCACCGCCCGGAGGACGCGGCCGAGACGGGTGTCACCAGGCTCGAACGTCAGCTGTGCGCCGACCGCTTCGGCCAGTAGCCGGGCCTGGGTCGATTTTCCGCAGCCGTCGATGCCCTCGAGGGCGATCAGCCGCCCGGGCCCCCCGCCTCGGGGGGGCGTGCTCACCCGTCTCCCGGCGAGCCAGATCCCGACGATGAGGTCGCTCCGTCACCTCGCGGCCTGGCCGGCGCCCGCTTGGTTGCCCGCTTGGCCGGCGCCACCTTCTTCGCTGCGGCCGTCCCTCCCGTCGATGCCTCCCGGCCCGCCGCGGACTTCTTGGTCGCGGACTTCTTGGTCGCGGACTTCCTGGTCGCCGTTCCTTTGGCTGCGGTCTTCTTGGCTGCGGTCTTCTTGGTGCCGACCGCCTTTCCACGGCCCGGCGAGGCTCGGCGGCGGGCGGGAGCCGCCGTGCGGCGGTCGGCAAGCAGCTCTGCGGCCCGCTCGATGTCGATCGTCTCGATGTCATCGCCCTTGCGCAGCGATGCGTTGGTCGTCCCGTCGGTCACGTAGGGGCCGAACCGGCCCTCCTTCAGCACGACCGGCAGCCCGGTCCCCGGGTCGGCCCCGAGCTCCTTGAGCGGGCCCGCCGCAGCGCGGCCGCGCCGGGCCTTCGGCTGGGCGAAGATCGCCTTCGCCTCCTGAAGGGTGACGGTCAGCAGCTGGTCCTCGCTCGCCAGGCTGCGGGTGTCGGAGCCGCGCTTGAGGTACGGGCCGAACCGGCCGTTGTGGGCGACGATCTCCTCCCCGCTGTCAGGGTCGATGCCCACGACCCGGGGGATCCGGAGGAGCTCGAGCGCGTCGTCGAGCGAGATCGTCTCCGGCGTCATCGACGCGAACAGCGAGGCGGTGCGGGGCTTGGCGCTCCCTTCCCCCGTCTCCCCGAGCTGGATGTAGGGGCCGAAGCGGCCGGTGCGGACCTGCACGGGAAGTCCGGTCTCGGGATCGGCGCCCAGGGTCCGGTCGTTGGACGGGGCGGCGATGAGCTCCTCGGCCCGCTCGATGGTGAGCTCGTCCGGCGCGAGGTCCTCGGGAATGGAGGCACGGTCCTCCCCGTGCTGGAGGTAGGGACCGTACCGGCCCACTCGCACCACGATCTCGCTCCCGTCGGACCCCTTTCCGAGGAGGATGGAGTTGATCTCGCGGGCGTCGATCTCTCCCAGATGCATCGCCACCGCTCTCTTCAGCCCCAGCCGGCCGGTGTCCCCCGACGCGCCGTCCGCCGGTGCCGCTCCCGCTGCGGCGGCTCCCGCTCCCGGGGCGCCCCCACCGCCGAAGTAGAACCTGGTCAGCCAAGGCAGGGCTTCCCCCCGACCGCTTGCGATCTCGTCGAGATCGTCCTCCATGGCGGCGGTGAAGCCGTAGTCGACGAGATCGCCGAAGTACCGCTCGAGCAGCCCGACCACGGCGAACGCGGTGAAGCTGGGCACCAGCGCCGTGCCCTTCTTCCACACGTAACCCCGGTCGAGGATGGTGGCGATGACGCTGGCGTAGGTCGACGGCCGGCCGATCCCCAGCTCCTCCATGGTCTTGACCAGTGAGGCCTCGGTGAAACGGGCCGGGGGCTGCGTGCTGTGCGAGCCCGGCTCGAACGAGAGCGGGACGACCCGGTCGCCCACCGAGAGGGGAGGGAGGACCACCTCGCGGTCGGCCAGCTCCGCCTCGGGGTCGTCCTCACCCTCGACGTAGGCACGCAGGAACCCCGGGAAACTGATCACCCGGCCGCTCGCCGCGAACTCGACCGGCACCCCGGCCAGCGGGCCGGCCTCCCGGGGGACCGTGGCCGACAGCCGGACCTGGGCGCTGGTACCGGTCGCGTCGGCCATCTGCGACGCAACGGTCCGCTTCCAGACCAGCTCGTACAGCCGCAGCTCGTCCCCGCCCAGAGTACGGCCGGCCTCCTCGGGGGTCCGGAACGTCGTCCCCGCGGGCCGGATGGCCTCGTGCGCCTCCTGCGCGTTCTTCACCTTGCGCTCGTAACGTCGCGGTGCCGCCGGCACGTACTCCTTGCCGTACAGAGCCGTGGCCTGCGATCGGGCGGCGGCGAGCGCCTCGTCCGAAAGGGTGGTCGAGTCCGTCCGCATGTAGGTGATCCAGCCCTGCTCGTACAGCCGCTGGGCCACCTGCATGGCCCGTTGGGAGCTGAAGCGCAGCTTCCGGCCCGCCTCCTGCTGAAGGGTGGACGTCATGAACGGCGCCGCCGGCGATCGTCGGTACGGGCGCTCGGTGACCGAGCTGACGGTGAACTCGGTGCCCACCAGGTGGTCGGCCAGCGCCTGGGCCTCCACCTCGCCCAGCACCCGGACCTGAACCCGCGAGGTCTGCTCGCCCGATTCGTCGAAGTCGCGCCCGCTGGCCAGCGGCGTCGTGTCGACCGCGGCGAGCGAGGCGGCAAAGGCCACCGCTTCCCCAGCGTCCGGGGAGGACCGTAGCGGCGAGCCCGCCGAGGTCCCGGGCCCACTGAACCGGCCCTCCACCCCCCACCAGCTGGCGGCCCGGAACCGCATCCGCCCGCGCTCGCGTTCGACCACCATCCGGGTGGCCACGCTCTGAACCCTGCCGGCCGACAGCCGCGGCATGACCTTGCGCCACAGGACGGGCGACACCTCGTACCCGTACAGCCGGTCGAGGATGCGGCGGGCCTCCTGCGCGTCGACCAGGCGCCGGTCGAGCTCGCGCCATTCCTCCACCGCCCTGCTGATGGCGGCCGGGGTGATCTCGTGGAAGACCATCCGCTTCACCGGGACCTGGGGGGAGAGGACCTCGAAGAGGTGCCACGCGATGGACTCGCCCTCGCGGTCCTCGTCTGTGGCCAGGTACAGCTCGTCCGCCCCTTTCAGCAGCCGCTTGAGGTTGGCGACCACCGACTTCTTGTCGCTGGACACCACGTACAGCGGCTTGAACCCGTTGTCGACGTCCACCCCGAGCCGCGCCCAGTCCTCGCCCTTGTAGGCGGCCGGCACCTCGTCGGCGCCCCGGGGCAGGTCGCGGATGTGGCCGACCGAGGACTCGACGATGAAGTCCGGCCCGAGCATCCCGCCGATCGTCCGGGCCTTGGCCGGTGACTCGACGATGACCAGGGCCTTACCCATGGTCGGCTCTCCCGGCGGTCGCCACGGCCCCGCCCCCCCGGCGCCGCGGTCCGGCGCCGGACGGGACGGGGTCCGTCACGCCTTCGATGCGATCTTCTGGCGGCATACTGCCGACAGGCTCTCGGCAACAGGGGGCGCTGTCAAGGCCACTCCTCGTCGTTGCGGCTTGGCGCCGGAGCGCCGGGCTGAGCAGATCAGTCGACGGGGCTGGGGACGGGCGCCGACGATTGGACGGCGGCCGGCGTCTCGCCGCCGGCGATGCCCTCGGACTTGCGCTTGGAGAAGGCGATGGCGCTGAGGAGGACGACCAGGGCCACCGCTGCGATGGCGTACCGGGCTCCCTGGTTGTGCCGCAGCGTGATGACCGCCGGCAGGATCAGGAGCGAGACCAGGTTCATCACCTTGATCAGCGGGTTCAGGGCCGGACCGGCGGTGTCCTTGAACGGATCGCCCACCGTGTCGCCGATGACGGCGGCCTTGTGGGCTTCGGACCCCTTGCCACCCTCGTTCCCGTCCTCGATGAACTTCTTCGCGTTGTCCCACGCTCCCCCGGAGTTGGACAGCGTGTTCGCCATGAGCTGGCCGGTGAGGATGGCGGCCGCCAGGAAAGCCCCGAGCGCCAGATAATTGATGCCGAACCCGACGATGACCGGGGTCAGGATGGCCAGCAGCGCCGGTGTCGCCAGCTCCCGCTGGGAGGCGGCGGTGCAGATGGAGATGACCCGGCCGTACTCGGGCTTCTCCGTGTAGTCCATGATCCCGGGGTGCTCACGGAACTGTCGCCGGACCTCCTGCACGACGGTTCCGGCAGACCGCCCGACCGCCCGGATCGCCAGGGCGGAGAAGAGGAACGCCACAGAGCCGCCGATGAGCAGGCCGATGAACGTCGTCGGGTTGGAGACGTTTATCTGGGTGAGCGGATTGGAGAAGAGGCCCACGCTCGGGAGGTGCAGCTGCGATCCGATCGTCTCGATGAAGGAGGCGAACAGGGCAACCGCGGCGATGACCGCCGAACCGATGGCCACTCCCTTGGTGATGGCCTTGGTGGTGTTGCCGACGGCGTCGAGGCTGACCATGATGCGCTCGGCCTCGCCGGTGAACTCACCGGACATCTCCGCGATGCCCGCGGCGTTGTCGGACACCGGGCCGAAGCTGTCCTCCGACACGACCATGCCGGTGGTGGCCAGCAGGCCGATGCCGATGAGGGCGACGAGGTACAGCGACAGCTCGATGTTCCCGCCGCCGAGCCCGACGGCCACCGCGATGGCGATGGCGATGGCGATGATCGCCCACACCGAGGACTCCAGGCCGATGGCGAAGCCCGAGAGCACGGTCGTCGCCGGGCCGGTTCTGGCCGACTCCGCGATCTCGTGGACCGGTCCCCGTTCGGTGGAGGTGAACTGCTCGGTGATCTGACTGGCAACCAGGGAAAGGACGACACCCGTCAACACGGCCCAGAAGACCTTCAGGTCGTGGACGTAGTACTGCGCGACCAGAAAGGCTCCGACCACGGTCAGGAAGGCAGCCGTCCAGAATCCCCGGTTGATGGGAGACATCGCGTTGCGGTCCTTGTCACGGGCCCGGACCAGCATGACCCCGATCAACGAGGCGATGATCCCGATCGCCGGCACGATGAGGGGGTAGAGGATCGCCGGTGTCGGGTTGTGGTGGATCGACCGGAAGGCCGCATACCCCAGGATCAACGACGAGATGATGGTGATCTCGTAGGACTCGAAGAGGTCCGCGGCCATTCCGGCGCAGTCGCCGACGTTGTCGCCCACGTTGTCGGCGATGGTGGCCGCATTGCGCGGGTCGTCCTCGGGGATCCCAGCCTCCACCTTGCCGACCAGGTCGGCCCCGACGTCGGCCGCCTTCGTGAAGATGCCCCCGCCGACCCGCATGAAGAGCGCCAGCAACGAAGCCCCGAAGGCGAAGCCGATCAGGACGGCGGTCGCCGAGTTCTGAAAGATGATGACGATGGCCGTGGCGCCGACCAGGCCGAGACCGACGCACAGCATGCCGGTCACCGCCCCCGTCCGGAAGGCGACCTTCAGCGCTCCGGCCATCTTGCCACCCCGGGCCGCGGCCGCGGCCGTCCGGACGTTGCCCCGTACGGCGATGCTCATGCCGATGAACCCGGTGAGCCCGGAGAAGGCGGCGCCGAAGAGGAAGCAGACGACCCGGTAGGCCCCCGCCTGGCCGAAGCTCAGGGCGACACTCCCGTCGGGTCGGGTCACCTTGGTGGCGGTGAAGAAGATCAGGATGGCAAGCGGCACGACGATGAGGAGGATCGTGCGGAACTGCTGCTTCAAGAACGCCTCGGCGCCCTCCTGCACCGCCCGGGCGATCTCCTTCATCTTGGCAGTGCCCTGGTCGGCCGCGAGAACGCTCCGGGCCAGCAGCAAACCGGCGACGATGCCGACCGCTCCGGCGAAGAGGGCGACCCCGAGCCAGACCTTGTCGGTTCCACCCAGGTGGAAGGCTTGGTACCCCCCTTCAGCGACAAGGGCGTGGATCATGCCTGGTGTTCCCTTTCTGCTCCTGTACGAAGGCGGGGGCGGGCTGCCCCCCGGCCACTGATCGGGTGCGTCCCTGTCGCGCCGCGCCGCATCGGCGGCGCGGCAGCCCGGCGGGCCGTGGGGACGATAGCGACTGAGCTGGCCCGGGGCAACTGGACGACCGTGCCCCCAGGCCCCGGCCTCACGGAGTCCCGGCCCCGGGTTCGCGTTCGGGACCCGACACCAGCTCGTAATCCGGGTTGAGGATGGCCAGCCGACGACCCCACTCGCCCACCATTCCCTCGGCGACCAGCCGGGCCCCCGGCTCGATGCCGGGGATCCTCGGTCGCCCCTGAAACACGAGGAGCAACCCCCCGGAGCCGTCCGCCAGGACACACTCGAGGTTGGACGTGCCCGACCTTGGCTGAACCCGCACCGACCTGATCCTGCCGGCCACCCGGATGCGCTCGCGCCACCGGGCGTCCCCGATCTTCTCGGTCCCGCCCGACCGGAGGGCGAGGGCCTGGTCCGCCTCGGACGTCTTCTTCGCCCTCGGCGCCTCCCGCACCCGCACCTCCCGCACCTCCGCCGACGAGCGGTAGCGGCGCCCGCGCTCCACCCAGAGTCCCCGGAGGTTGAAAGGGACGATGGTGGCGCTCACGTGGGGGACCTGGCTGACCACGGCGGCGACCTTGTCGGCGGTCCGGTCGTGGAGGAACCGTTCCCATGCCGAGGTGTACCCCCTCCTCGGGAGCAGCACGGTGCACTCGGTGTCGCCGTCGGCCACCGCGTCGGCCACCAGCTCGATCGCGGCCCGGGCGAGGCGCCGGTCCGGGCATTCGACCACGTCGAGCGGGAGGCGGGACAGGCCCAGGCGGCCCCACTCCTCCTGCAGCGAGCGCGATACCTGGTTGTCGATGTCGAAGTGGACCGCCCGGAGGTCGTCGGGCGTGAGGGTCCGGGCGTACTGGATGGCCCGCGCCACGGCCATGTCGAGGCGGTCGATCAGCACCACCACCACGTGCCGGCGCAGGATGGGTGCCTCGCACGCCCGGGCCGCCCCCACCTCGAGCTGGCGCTCCTCGCCCATGTACTGGCGGTGGAGCCGCAGGAGGAGGATGACCCCCAACGGGAGGATGATGACGATCGCCCAGGCGCCCTCGGTGAACTTGGTCACCACGATGATGACGTCGACGATCAGCGAGAGCACCGCTGCCGTCCCGTTGACCGCGGCGCGCCGGCGCCACTGGGGCTCTCTGTGGACCAGGTGGAACTTCACCATCCCGGCGCCCGCCATGGTGAAGCCGGTGAAGACGCCGATCGCGTACAGCGGGATCAGGCTGTCCACCCGAGCGCCGGTGACGAAGAGGAGTAGGACCGAGACGACGGTCAGCAGGAGAATGCCGGTGGAGAAGACCAGGCGGTGGCCCCGTTTCGTCAACTGCCTCGGCAGGTAGGAGTCCTCGGCCGCGAAGCTGGCGAGGAAGGGGAACCCGGTGAAGCTCGTGTTGGCCGCGAGGACGAGGATGAGCACGGTGCTGGCCTGCAGCAGGATGTAAAGCGCCCGGCCGAGCTCGCCGTTCCCGTACACGTACTTGGCGATCTGCGAGACCACGGTGGGCGTCCCTACCGCGTAGGGCACCGGATGGACGAGGGCGGCCAGGGCGCTCACCCCCATCACCAGCGAGCCGAGGATGAGGCTCATGACCACCATGGTGATGCGGGCGTTGCGCGCCTCGGGCCGGCGGAACACGCTGACCCCGTTGGAGATGGCCTCGGTACCGGTCAGGGCCGAGCCTCCCGAGGCGAACGAGCGCAACAGCACGAACAGACCGACGCCGAAGAGGAGCCCGCTCCCCGGTTGCCCGACCGGCACGGCGCCGGTCACGTGGATGGAGTGGGCCGTCAGGCCGCCGTCGACCGCCCTGAACGAGCCGACGGCGATCAGAACGGCCATGTTGGCCACGAAGAGGTACGTGGGGACGGCGAAGACCTTGCCGGCCTCGCGCACGCCACGCAGGTTCACGAAGGCGATCAGCACCACGAGGACGATCGCGATCAGGGTGGTCTCCGGCGTGAGGGCGGGGAACACCGAGGTCGCCGCGGCCACGCCGGCGGCGACCGAGACCGCGACCGTCAGCGTGTAGTCGATCAACAACGAGACCGCCGCGACCTGGGCGACGTTGTGGCCGAGGTTCTCCCGGGCCACGACGTAGGCTCCTCCGGCCTTCGTGTAGACCTTCACGACCTCGAGATAGGAGAGGGTGACGAAGGCGAGCACCACGATCACCGCGACGCTGATCGGCACGATGAGGGAGAAGGCGGCCACCCCGATGACCTTGATCAGGGGGATCAACGCCTGCTCGGTGGCGTAGGCGGACGACGAGATGACGTCCGACGACAGCACGGCCAGCGCCGTCGTCTTGCCCAGGCGCTCCGAGCTCAGCTGCTCGGTGGTCAGCGCGGGGCCGAGCAGCCGGTTCTTCAGGCGGTACCGGAAGGACTCGGGAAACTGCGCCGCAGTGTCGGCCCTGATGGCGACCGGGCGCCGGCGGCCCGGAGGCGGCCCGGGCGGCCCGGGCGGCCCGCCTCGATCGACCTCGGTCACCCTCCCGCCCGCCGGCGAGACCGGGTCCGTCCCACCGGCGGCGAGCGGGGGTTCCACCTGCTTAACGTACATGCCTCAGGGTCGGACGGGCGAAGCCACCTTTGCATCCGGCTCCGGACCGTGTTGCACTGTCCGGATGCACGTGATCGTGGTGGGCTGCGGCCGAGTCGGTTCCGGCCTGGCACGGGCACTCGTCGGCGAGGGCCACACGGTGGCCATCATCGACCGGCGCAAGCAGGCGTTCCGGAGGCTGCCGGCCGACTGGGCAGGCCAGCAGATCGTCGGGTCGGGCTTCGACCGCGACGATCTCGAGCGGGCCGGAGCGAAGGCGGCCGACGCGTTGGCCGCGGTGACGAGCGGGGACAACACCAACATCCTCACCGTCCGGATCGCCCGCGAGTCGTACCACATCCCCAATGTGGTGGCCCGGATTTACGACCCGCGGCGCGCCGAGATCTACCAGCGATTGGGCATCCCGACCGTGGCCACGGTCACCTGGACGATCGACCAGGTCCACCGGCGGCTCGTCCCCGAGGCCATGACCGACGAATGGACCGACGCCAGCGGCAAGCTGTCGCTGGTCGACCGCTCGCTGCCGGAGCGGTGGGCCGGTCGGAGGCTGGTCGACCTCGAGGAGCCGGCCCTCGTGGGCCTCGTGGCGGTGACCCGGGCGGGCGAGCCCCGGCTCGATGCCCGCGAGCTGGTCGGCCAGGAGGGCGACGTGCTCCATCTGGCGGTCACCCACGAGGGTGCCCTGGTGCTCTCCCACAGGTTGCAGGGAGAATGAGCCGGTGAGGGTGGCCATCGCCGGTGCGGGAAGCGTGGGGACCGCCATCGCCAAGGACCTGCACGCGAACGGGCACGACGTGCTCGTGATCGAACAGGACCCCGAGCTGGTCGAACGGCTGCGAGACACGCTCGACATCACCTGGGTGGCGGCGGACGCCTGCGAGGTGTCCTCGCTCGACGCCGCGGGCATGGCCACGGTGGACGTGGTGGTGGCGGCGACGGGGGACGACGAGGACAACCTGGTCATCTCCCTGCTGGCCAAGCAGGAGTTCGCCGTTCCCCGGGTAGTGGCTCGGGTGAACCACCCGAAGAACCAATGGTTGTTCAACGAGAGCTGGGGGGTCGACGTCTCCGTCTCGACCCCCCAGCTCCTCACCGCGCTGGTGGAGGAGGCGGTCTCGGTCGGCTCGCTGGTCCGCCTGCTGCAGTTTCAGGGTGGTAGCGCCCACCTCGTGGAGGTCACCCTGGCGGAGGACTCGCCGGCAGCGGGTACGGCCATCGCCGATCTGGGGTTCCCCCGTGACGCCACCGTGGTCGCCGTGGTCCGGGACGACCGGCTGGTCGTCCCGAGGGGCGACACCGTGCTGCAGTCCGGCGACGAGGTGCTCGTACTGGTGACGGCCGACGCCGAGGAATCGGTGGAGGGCCTCTTCGTCGGGGACCGGACGCTCACCCGGGAGTGACCCCACGCAGGGCCGGTGCAGAGGTATTGCACAGCGCACCCCGTAGCATGGTGGGCGTGGTTGACGGTGAAGGTGTCGGCAGCGTGGCAGGCGGGGCCGGGGACGAGCTCGCTCGCGCCGCGTTCTTCGACCTCGACAAGACGGTTATCGACCGCGCCTCCATCGCCGCATTCGGCCGCCCCTTCCGCAAGGGTGGCCTGATCAACCGCCGGACGGTCCTCCGGGCCGTCGCCTCGCAGCTGATCTACCTTCACCTCGGCGCCGACGAACAGCGCCTGGCCCGGATGAGCCAGACCATGCTGCGCCTCACCAAGGGCTGGGAACGCGAGCGCGTCCGCCAGATCGTCCGGGAGACGCTGCTCGAGACGATCGAGCCCATCATCTACGCAGAAGCGCTCGACCTGATGGAGCGGCACCGCCTGGCCGGGGACCGCGTCTACCTCGTCTCGGCGTCGCCCGAGGAGATCGTCCTGCCGTTGGCCGAGCTCCTGGGGGCCGACGGCGCCATCGCCTCCCGGGGCATGACCGACGACACCGATCACTACACGGGAGAGATGGCCCTGTACGCCTACGGGCCGGGCAAGGCCGAGGCGATGCGCGAGCTGGCCGCGAGCGCCGGCATCGACCTGCAGGCGTCGACCGCCTACTCCGATTCGGTGACCGACCTCCCGATGCTCGAGTCGGTCGGTCGCGCCGTCGTGGTCAACGCCGATCGGGCGCTCGCCAAGGTCGCTCGCGAGCGGGGCTGGGAGGAGCGGCAGTTCACCAAGCCGGTTCGCATCGCCAACCGCATGACCCGCACCGCGCCGGTGGTGACCACCAGCCTGGCGCTCGCCGGCGCGGTCGTGCTCATCTGGCGCCACGGCCAGAGGACCCGGTCCACCGCGACGTTCAGCGCCGCCGCCTGACGGCTACGCCTTCGGCACCCCGCAGTTCCCGGGGCTCCGCGGGAACGATCAGGCCGTGCGCAGCCGCTTGGCAGCGACGAGACCGAGAGCTACGAGCACGGCGACGACGAGAAGCTTCTTCATCCCGCCATCGTACTCCGCACGGCCCGGCCATTCAGGGCCCCCACCCCGCCGGTCCGGGGGGTCACCGAGATCCCGTGCAGGCCCGTGCAGGCCCGTGCAGGCCCGTGCTCGAGTCTCAGACGGTCAGAAGATCGCGCGCGCCGGTGTCGGAGGAGGGATGCCGCAACTTCGACATCGCCCGGGCCTCGATCTGGCGGATGCGCTCACGGGTCAGGTTGAAATGCTCCCCGACCTCCTCGAGCGTCCGGGGCTCCCCCCGGTCCAGACCGAAGCGGAGCCGGAGGATCTCACGCTCGCGCTCGTCGAGCGGAGAGAGGAGGCGGCCGATCTCCTCGGGCAGGAGGGACACCGCCGCCACCTCAAAGGGCGACTCCGCGGAACGGTCCTCCACCACGTCCCCGAGCTCGGCGTCGCCGTCCTCGCGCAGCGGCTCGGACAGGGACAGGGGTTCGGCTCGGAACCGGAGCGCCTCGACGAGCTTGTCCTCGGGCATCTCCACCTCGGCGCCCAGCTCCGCCAGCGTGGCAGGGCGCCCCAGCTTCAGCTCCAGACGAGCCTGGGCCTTCTGGACCCGGGCCAGCGTGTCCCCGGCATGCACCGGCAGTCGGATCGTCCTGCCCGTGTTGGCGATTCCCCGGGTGATGGCCTGGCGGATCCACCAGGTGGCGTAGGTGGAGAACTTGAAGCCCTTCCGCCAGTCGAACTTCTCGACGGCGTGCATGAGGCCCAGGTTGCCCTCCTGAATGAGGTCGAGCAACGGCAGGCCCGACGCCTGGTACTTCTTGGCGATCGACACCACGAGGCGGAGGTTCGACTGGACGAACGTCTGCTGGGCCTGCTCGCCGTCGAGCACCGCCCGCCTGAATTCCCGTTTCTTGGCAGGAGTGAGCGCCTTGGTGGCCTTCCCCATCTCCTCTTCGGCGTCCCGGCCGGCCTCGATAGCCTGGGCCAGGCGGACCTCGTCGTCCTTGGTCAGCAGCGGGTACTGGCCGATATCGGTCAGATAGAGCCGGACGAGGTCCTCGTCATCGCGCTCAATTCGTTCCTTTGCCAAGGTTCCCGCTCTTTCCCTAGTACAATGGCCGTAGCAGGCGGCGGTTGCCGCCGGGGGACATCGTGTTGGATCAGCCGGGGCGTCCAAAGCGCGCGACCCGTGCGACTACAGTTTACAGGGCGCGTCAAGGGTGCGATCGCCTCCCGGCAGGGGCCTCCCGGCACCGGGAGGCCCGTCACCTCGGGCGGGCCGGTGGTCGGGGCTCGGACGAGCCCGAGATCCTGGTCAGAGGCAAGGTGATCTGAGCATCCCACGTTCGAGCACCCCGGGTTCGAGCACTCCACGGAGGTACGGCGATGACCAGTGACGAACGGATGCGGATCGGCTTCGTCGGCACCGGGCAGATGGGGGAGCCCATGGTCCATCGGCTCCTGGCCGACGGATGGCCCGTGCTGGCGTTCGCCCGTCGCGCCGAGGTCCGAGCCCGCCTGACCGCGGCGGGCGCCGACCTCGGGGACACGGTCGGAGCCGTTGCAGCCGGATCCGACATCCTGGTCGTGTGCATGTTCGACGACGCCCAGGTCCGCGAGATCGCCCTCGGGCCCGACGGGGCACTGTCCCGTCTCGGCGACGGGGCGGTCCTGGTGAACCACACGACGGTGACCCTCGGCGTCGTTCGCGACCTCGTCGACGTCCTCGGGGAGGACCGAGTGGTCGATGCTCCCGTGAGCGGGACCGCCGCGGAGATCGCCCAGGGACGCCTGCGGGTCCTGGTCGGCGGGAACCCCGAGACGATCGAGCAGGTGACCCCGGCCGTGCGTTCCTACGGCGACACCATCCTGCCGACCGGCGGCACCGGCAGCGCCACCCTCGTGAAGCTGGTCAACAACCTGCTCTTCGCCGCGCACGCCCAGGTCGCCGAGGACGCGCTCAGGCTGGCCGGCGAGCTGGGCGTCGATCAGGCGAAGCTGCTCGACGCCCTGGCGGTGTGCAGCGGCGGCAGCAACGCGCTGCGCTACTCGCAGGTGAGCGTCGCCTCCGGCGGCAACCGCAATGGCGCAGTTCCGTACATCCGAAAAGATCTCGCCTCGTGCCGGACGGCGGCCGAGGAGCTCGGGGTCTCGCTCGGCTTCCTCGAGCAAGTGGCCACCTCGGGCCCACTGCCGTTCACCTGATCGGGACGCGACCCTCCCCCGCCCGCGACCGCCGGCCGCTGGTCCCCGGTCAGCGGGGCGGGGGCCCGCCGACCTCGTCGGGCCACGGGGCGAGCCCGGTGCCGATGCCGGCCTCCACCACGATCGACTCGAGCCCACGCTGGGTCTCGGCCGCCACGAGGGCGAGCCCGGGGACCGTGAGGAGCGCCTCGAGCAGCGCTTCGCCGGCCTGCCACGACTCCATCTCGTCCCGCAGCACGAGGCGGAGGGCACGGATCGTCGGCGCCTCCGTGACCGCGGACGCCCTGGCGAGGTGCCGACCGTAGGTGGCGATCAGCCGGGGCACCGTCACCCGGTAGAGCGCGGACAGCCGCCGCACGTCGAGGGGGTCGACGGATCCGCCGATCGATCCCGACCGGGTGCCGGGCGCGTCGGGCGACAGCAGGGTGCCGGGGAGGGTCTCGACGGCATCGAACAGCGGGCGGGCGGCCGCGCCGAAGGGAGCGGTGAGCGCCTCGGGGTCGACGTGGTCGAGGGCGGGGAGCCGATCCGCCCACAGGCGGGCGTGCCAGGCGTGCTGATGACTCGACTCGAGAAGGTGCAGCTGAACGGCCGGGTCGGTGCAGGTGGCGGCCCAGGAACCCGTGATCCGGAAGAGCCGGTGCTCCATCCACCGGTAGCCGCCCACGAGAGCGCCGGCGTCGGCGAGCGTCAGCGTCGGGCCGTCATCCACGGGAGGCCTCCTCGGACGGCGCCGGCCGGTAGTGATTGGTGATCGGCATCCTTCGATCCTTCCCGAACGCCTTGGTGGAGATCCGGACCCCGGGCGGCATCTGGCGGCGCTTGTACTCCGCCCCGTCGACCAGCCGGACCACCCGGTCCACCACCCGCGGGTCGAACCCCGATCGGACCAGGTCGCCCGCCGTCTGGTCGAGCTCGACGTAGGCCTTCAGCACGGGGTCGAGCACCTCGTAGGCAGGGAGCGACTGATCGTCTCGCTGGTCCGGCCGCAGCTCGGCCGACGGGGCCTTGTCGATCACCGCCTCGGGGATGGGCCCGATCGACCCGGCCACGCCGTTCCGGTGGCGGCAGAGCTCGTACACGAGCGTCTTGGGGACGTCCTTGATCACCGCGAACCCCCCTGCCGAGTCTCCGTACAGGGTGGAGTAGCCCGTCGCCATCTCGCTCTTGTTCCCCGTGGTCAGGACGATCCAACCCCTGGCATTGGAGACGGCCATCAGCATCAGGCCCCGCAGGCGCGATTGCAGGTTCTCGTCGGTGAGACCCGCGGGGGGACCTCCCAGCAGGGGAGCGAGGAGCTCGGCCATCGCCACGTGAGCAGCCTCGATCGAGACGACGCCGAGGTCGATGCCGAGCCGGGTGGCCAGCTCGGCGGCATCGGAGATCGATCCCTCGCTCGAGTACCGCGACGGCATCGAGACCCCGTGCACGAAGCGGGCCCCCAGCGCGTCGACGGCGACGGCGGCGACGAGGGAGGAGTCGATGCCGCCCGACAGCCCGACGACGGCATCGGTGAAACCGTTCTTGGCCAGGTAGTCGCGGGTGCCCAGGACGAGGGCCTCGTACACCTCGGCGGCCCGGTCGAGCGGCTCGGGGACGGGTCCGCGGCGCTCGCCCGCCCCGGGGTGTCGCGACAACCCCGTGACCGGCACCGACCGGAGCGGCTCGGAAAGCCCGGGGCCCGCCTGCGCGCCTGCGCGCCCCCGGGGCGCCGGCAGCGGAACATCCACGACGAGCAGGTCGGGAGCGAACTGGCGCCCCGCCCCGAGGAGGTTCCCCTCCGCGTCGATGATCAGGCTCGCCCCGTCGAAGACCAGCTCGTCCTGTCCCCCGACCTGGTTCACGTAGGCGATCGCGCAGCCGGCCTCGGCGGCACGCTCCCGCAGCATGGCCAGGCGCTGCGCCCGTCGGCCGGCGGAGTAGGGCGACGAATTGAGGTTCACCACGAGATCGGCGCCGCCGGCGCCCAGCCGGGCGACGGGGCCGCCCGGGGGCCAGACGTCCTCGCAGACGGACACGCCGACCGAACCGCCGGCGATCGCGTAGAGGTCCGGGGGGTCGGACCCGGGCTCGAACCATCGCTGCTCGTCGAACACCCCGTAGTTGGGGAGGAGTCGCTTGTGGTACACCCCGACCACCCGGCCCCCGGCACAGACCGCGGCCGCGTTGGCCAGGCGGCCACGATCCCCCGGCGGGGTCCCGAGCGGGTCGACGAGCGGGTCGACGAACCCGACCACCGTCACGCAGCGGGTGGTCGCCGCGGCGATCTTGTCCAGCGCGGCCAGGTTGTCGGCGATGAACCCGGGCTTCAGCAGCAAGTCCTCGGGTGGGTACCCGGTGACGGCCAGCTCGGGCGTGACGCACAGGTCGGCCCCGAGGGCTTCGGATCGGCGGAGCGCCTCGATGACGCGGTCGACGTTGCCGTCGAGATCTCCGACGACGGTGTCGAGCTGTGCGGCCGCCAGCCGGAGGTAGGGCACGGTCACCAGCCTACCGGGGGGCCTCCTGCCTCGGCTTTCGGGCCCACGGTCCCGCCGGGGCCGGTCGGCTCGGCGCGCTCCCGGGCGGTCGGCTCGGCCCGCTCCCGGGTGGTCGTCGCGGACCTGTTCACGACGTGTTCATAATTGGGTAACGGCCGGGAAACCGGACGCTGGCAGAGTTGTTGAGCCCTCCCAGGCGAAGAAGCCTGGCAAAGTTGCGGTGCCCCGTCGGACGGAACGGCACCGAGAGGGCGGGATTCACAGAATGGAGCGCCAGTGAGCTATCAGGCCGAGTACATCTGGATCGACGGCACCGAGCCGTCGCCCCTCCTGCGCAGCAAGACCCGGATCGTGGCCGACGGCAAGGAGCCCGGGATCTGGGGGTTCGACGGCTCGAGCACGAACCAGGCCCTCGGCCACGACTCCGACTGCGTTCTTCAGCCGGTGTTCGTCTGCAAGGACCCGCTCCGGGGCCCCGACGACAAGCTCGTCATGTGCGAGGTGCTGCTGACCGACTTCTCGCCCCACCCGACGAACACCCGGGCCCCCTCGCTGGCGATCGCGGAGCGGTACGCCGACCAGGAGCCGTGGTTCGGGATCGAGCAGGAGTACACCTTCTTTCAGGACGGGCGTCCCCTCGGCTGGCCGGCGAGCGGGTACCCGGCCCCCCAGGGGCCCTACTACTGCGGCGTGGGTGGCGACAAGATGCCGGGGCGCGACATCGTCGAGCGGCACACGTTGGCCTGCATGCAGGCCGGACTGGGAATTGAGGGGACCAACGCCGAGGTCATGATGGGGCAGTGGGAGTTTCAGATCGGCGTGCTCCCGCCCCCGCTGATCGGCGACCACCTGTGGGTGGCCCGCTGGTTGCTCTTCAGGATCGCCGAGGAATTCGGCGTGTACGCCACGCTCGAGCCCAAGCCGGTCCTGGGCGACTGGAACGGTGCCGGGGCGCACACGAACTTCTCCACCAAGGCCATGCGCGCCGACGGCGGGTGGGACGCGATCGTCGCCGGGTGCGAGGCACTCGGGAAGAACATCGACGAGCACGTCAACAACTACGGGGTGGGGATCGAGTTCCGCCTCACCGGTGCCCACGAGACCGCCCACTTCTCGAAGTTCAGCTACGGGACCTCCGACCGCGGAGCGTCGATCCGGATCCCCTGGGCCGTGGCCAAGGAGAAGAAGGGTTGGCTCGAGGATCGTCGCCCGAACGCCAACATGGACCCGTACGTGGTGACAGGCCTGCTGATCAAGACCGTCTGCGGAGACGCCGCCGGCGACTGAGCGCATGCGTGCCCCTGGCGGGCATCGGGACCGTCCGCGGAATGACCGGGGAAACGACCTGCGCGCCGAACCTGCGAGACTTGCCTGATGCAGAGCCAGCGGGACTACGTGCTGCGTACGGTCGAAGAACGGGGCGTCCGCTTCGTACAGCTCTGGTTCACCGACGTCCTCGGGACGCCGAAGGGGTTCAACATCACCCCGGCCGAGCTCGAGAACACGCTCAGCGAGGGGATGACCTTCGACGGTTCGGCCATCGACGGGTTCAGCCGGGTGCAGGAGTCCGACGTGCTCGCCCGGCCGGACCCCGAGACGTTCCAGCTGCTCCCATGGCACGGCCGCGACGCCACCGTGGCCAGGGTGTTCTGCGACATCGCCAACCTCGACGGCACGCCGTTCGAGGGTGACCCCCGGCACACCCTCCGCCGTACCCTGCGGCGGGCCCGCGCCGCCGGGTACACCTTCTTCGCCTCGCCCGAGATGGAGTACTTCTACTTCGCCAGCGCGGACCCGGAGAAGCCACCCAGGAGCCTCGACTCGGGGTCCTACTTCGACCTGACGGTGGCCGACCTGTCGAGCGACCTGCGCCGGCGCTCCGTGCTCATGCTCGAGGAGATGGGCATCCCGGTGGAGCACGCCCAACACGAAGACGCGCACAGCCAGCACGAGATCGACCTCCGGTACACCGACGCCCTGACGATGGCCGACACGGTGATGACCGTCCGCATGGTGGTGAAGGAGCTGGCCCGCCAGGAGGGCGTGCACGCCAGCTTCATGCCCAAGCCCCTCGCCGGCGTGCAGGGGTCGGGCATGCACACCCATCTCTCCCTCTGGGAGGGCGAGCGCAACGCGTTCGTCGACCCCGACGATCCCCACGGGCTCTCCTCGGTGGCCCGGCACTTCATCGCCGGACTGCTCCGGCACGCACGCGAGATCACGGCGGTGACCAACCAGTGGGTCAACTCCTACAAGCGCCTGGTGAGCGGGTACGAGGCGCCGATCCACGTCAGCTGGGCCCGCAACAACCGCTCGGCCCTGGTACGGGTGCCGGTGGTGAAGCGGGGCAAGACCGATTCGACCCGGCTCGAGTACCGGGCGCCCGACAGCGCCTGCAACCCCTACCTGGCGTTCTCGGTGGTGCTCGCAGCCGGCCTGCGCGGCATTGAGGAAGGGTACGAGCTCCCCGCGGAGGCGGGGGCCAACCTGTTCACCCTCACCGCCAAGGAGCTCGCAGCCCAGGGAATCGAGTCGCTGCCCAGCAGCCTGAACGAAGCGGTCGACGAGATGGAGCGCTCCACGCTCCTCGCCGACACCCTCGGCGACCACGTCTTCGAATGGTTCATCCGGAACAAGCGGGAGGAGTGGAGCGCCTACGAGGCCGAGGTCACCCAGTTCGAGCTCAACCGTTACCTCCCGCTCCTGTGACCGTTCCCGGCGGCGCGTACCCGGCCGAGCCGGCCGGACCGAGCTGACGGGGCCCATCAGGACCGATGGAACCCCTCCTCTGCTACCCGGAGCCCCTGCCCCAAGCGCTCTCTCTCGCCCTCGAGCGGACCGGATACGCCTGCCGGTGCGTCTCGACGCCGGTTGACGTCGAGACGGAGGAGCAGCGTCCGGAGGCGGCGGGATGGCTGGGCGGGGTCGTCTCGGCGATCGGGAACCTTGCCGGGGCCATCGCCCTGTGCCAGCACGTCCGGCGGCGTGAGGTACCGCTCGCTCCCCTGCTCCTCGTCCTTTCGGCCGACCAGATCGGGGACCTGCAACTCCGCGACGACCTCTTCGACGACTTCTGCGTGCTGCCCGGTGGAGCCGACGAGGTCGCGGCCCGTCTGGAGCACCTCTTCTGGCGGACCGGTCGCAGCTTGCGCAGCGAGCTGATTGAGTACGGGCCGCTGCAGCTGAACGTCGAGACCTACCAGGCCGCCGTGGCCGGGAGGGTCCTCGACCTGACCTACATGGAGTACGAGCTGCTCCGATTTCTGGCCGGGCACCCGGCCAAGGTCTTCACCCGCGAGGCGCTGCTGAGCCGGGTCTGGGGCTACGAGTACTACGGCGGCGCCCGGACGGTCGACGTGCATGTCCGGCGCCTGCGGGCCAAGCTGGGCGAGGAGCACGCCCATCTGATCCAGACGGTCCGGTCAGTGGGCTACCGCTTCGGTCAGGCCGGGTGGGCTGCGAGCCTCGGCTCGCAGCCGCAGCGGGACGGGGGCTGACCCCCGGCCGCAGGGCTCACGCCGGCGGGAGCACCGCCCAGGCCTCCACCTCCACCCGGGCATCCAGGGGCAGCCGGGCCGCCCCCACTGCCGACCGGGCGGGGCGGTTCTCCCCGAAGACCTCCACCCAGATCTCGTTCACCACGGCGAGATCGTCCATGTCTGCGACGAAAACCGTCGTCTTCACCACGTCGGCGAGCGTGGCCCCCTGGGTCGCGAGCACGGTGGAGAGGTTGGCGAGGGCCTGCCGGAGCTGGGCCCCCGTCCCGCCTTCGACCAGCCCGGTCACACCCGGCCCGATACCGATCTGACCCGAGGTCACGACCCAGCCATCCACCCGCCGGCACGGCGAGTAGGGACCGACAGGTCCTCCGGCGCCGCTCACGTGGCCACCGTGGGGTCACCCGGTGGGCCCGAGAGCCGTTCCGTTGTCAGCTGAACGAGGAACCGCAGCCGCAGGTCCTCGAGGCGTTCGGGTTGGTGATGTGGAACCCTGCGCCCTGCAGCCCGTCGCTGAAATCGAGCGTGGTGCCGTTGAGGAGCTCGGCACTTGCGGGGTCGACCACGACCTTCACGCTGCCGAACTCCCGAACGATGTCGTCGCCCGCGATCTCGGAGTCGAAGAACATCTCGTAGCTGTAGCCCGAGCAGCCACCGGGCTTGACGGCGACGCGCAGCGCCAGCCCGTCACCCTCTTCCTGCGCGAGCAGCTCCGTCACCTTGGCCGTGGCCACGTCTGTGAGCAGCACCGGAGACGGCTTCTTCCCGATGCTGACAGCGGTCGCCATGCTCATCGCAATTGCCTCCTTGCCGGTTGGCCTCCCTGGCCCGCCGCGGTCGAGCGCCGCCGCTGCCCATCGGGTCTGGGACGACCGGTCGGGGACGAGGGTGCTCGGCACCCATGATACCGGCCCCGCTTCCGTCCCGGCACATCAGCGTCGTCGGCGACCTCCCCCGGCGGGTTGGACGGGCCTGCCAAGTAGGATATGGACGTGGCTCTCGATCCGTCCACAGGCGGTGCACCGGGGGTACCCACCGGGCAGAACGGGACCAGCCGGCCGGTACCGCCGCCGACACCCGGCGAGGCCCGTGATGCCCTGCGGGCGGTCATCGATCCCGAGCTGGGCGAGAACGTGGTCGACCTCGGGATGGTCCGATCGGTGGAGGTAGACCCCTCGGGGCGGGTGCGGGTGGGCGTCGCACTGACGGTGGCCGGGTGCCCATTGCGGTCCCAGATCGAACGGGACGTCGTCGGGCGGCTGTCGGGGATGGTCGGGGTCACCGCCGTACAGGTGACCATGGGCGAGATGGACCAGGCCGAACGCACGGCCGTCATGGCCAGGGCCCGGTGGAAGGCCCGCGAGCAGGCCCCGGCGACCGCCGTCCCCCCCACCGCCCGGGTGCTGGCGGTCGCATCGGGAAAGGGCGGGGTGGGCAAGTCCTCCGTCACCGTGAACCTCGCTGCCTCCCTGGCCCGGCGGGGTCTGGTGGTGGGCGTTCTCGACGCGGACATCTGGGGGTTCTCGGTCCCCAGGCTCCTCGGGATGGACGGCGGCGTGGAGGCGCTGGACGGGAAGATGGTCCCCCTCGAGCTTCCGATCGGCACCGGCATGCTGAAGGTGCTGTCGATGGGCTTCCTCGCCGACGAGGACCGGGCGATCATGTGGCGGGGCCTCGTCCTGAACCGGGCGGTCCAACAGTTCCTGCAGGACGCCCACTGGGGCGAGCTCGACTACCTGCTGATCGACCTCCCCCCCGGCACCGGTGACGTACAGATGGGCCTGGCCCGCATGCTCCCGCGCACGGAGATGCTGGTGGTGACCACTCCACCGGTCGCCGCCCAACGGGTCGCCGCAAGGGCCGCCGACATGGCGCGTCGCGGCTACCTGAGGGTGGCCGGCGTGATCGAGAACATGAGCGACTTCACCTGCGAGCACGGCACCAAGTACGCCCTGTTCGGCTCGGGGGGCGGGGCACGTCTCGCCTCCGAGCTCGGAGTCCCCCTGGTGGGAACCATCCCGCTCCATCCCGACGTGACCGCCGGAGGGGACGCCGGCACGCCGGTCGCTCTCGGCGAGGGCCAGCTCGCCGACGTCTTCGCCGAGCTGGCCCGGTCCCTGGCCGAGGAGATTGCCCCGGTCATGGACGCCTCGGGTTGCACGGGCAGGATGCTCGGCCAGATGGTCCGGGCCGCCCAGGCGGCCAAGGCCGCCGAGGCCTGAGTCAATCCGCGGGCGACCACTCCGCCCGCAATTCGGGATCGTCGGGGACCGCGGCGGCGGTGCCGGCCACGAGCCCAGGCCCGTCCGGGGGGCCCTCGTCGGCAGCGTCGGCCCGGTTGACCCTCCCCTCGTCGCAGAGCTTCCGAAGATGCGCCCACAACGAGTACCGGGCGACTTTCCGGCGGTCCTCGTCCACGTCGGCGTACACGGTGGCGAGGAGATCGTCCACCGTGCCCGTCCCCAGCTCCACCAGGGCGTCCAACACGACCTGCTCGCGCTCGAGCCGGTGGTCGACGATCCCGCGGATCGCGGCGGCCGGGTCCCCGATGAGCCGGCCGTGCCCCGGGCCGATCGATTCGAGGGACGGTGACAGGGCGAGCAGGCGCCGGAGGCTCGCCAGATAGACGGCCATGTCCCCGTCCGGCGGGTGGATCACCACCGTCGATCCGTGCATGACGTGATCACCCGAGAGCAGCATCGAATGGGCCTCCACCAGCCAGCAGAGGTGGTTGGACGCGTGCCCGGGCGTGTGCACCGCCCGCAGCGTGAAGTCCGGACCCTGCAGGGTCCAGCCGTCGCCGACCGATCGGTCCGGCGAGAACCCGTCGCGGGCGTCGAACCCGATCACCTCGGCTCCGGTCCGCGCCGCCAGGCCGGCGGCGCCGGGCGCGTGGTCCGGGTGGGTGTGGGTCACGAGTACCCAGCGGACGCACCCGGGGCCCCGGGTCGCCAGATCGGCAAGGGCGTCGAGATGGGCGGGTTCGTCGGGACCCGGGTCGACCACGGCGACCTCGGCGGACCCGACGAGGTAGGAGTTCGTGCCCGGCCCGGTCATGAGGCCGGGGTTCGGTGCGGTCAGCCGCCTCACCCCTCGGGCCAGCTCCACCGGGTCGCCCGGCACGACCGCGGCCCCGACCCCGAGGTCGCGTGCCGCCCTCATCGGATGATCTGGGCGCTGCCGGCCGTGAGGGGCCCGGGGTCGCCGGGGAGGGCGATCCGCAGACCCTGGCCCTCCCGGACCATCCGCGGCGCGCCGGGTGGGCCGTCCTGGGGCTCGGTCGGGCCGTTCGCGGCGCCCGCCAGGGCCACCGCGGCCAGGAGCGCCCCGGCGGTCGGGAACCGGCTCATCGCCTGCAGGCACCGGACGGTGGGCAGGACCAGGTCGATCTCCCCCTCGCGTCGGCGCCGGAGCGCCTCGCCGGGGGAGATCCAGATCTCGCCGACGATCTCGCGCTCGTCGCGGAGCGGCACCTGCCCCGTCGGGGCTGCCGCGACGAAGAACCTGGTGTCATACCGTCGCGGCGACATCTCGGGCGTGACCCAGTGGGCGAAGTAGTGGACGAGGTCGCAGGCGAGAGTGAGTCCCTCGGAACGGCAGACGTCCAAAAAGGAGCGCCGGCCCGAGTTGACGTGGGCCCGGAGCCGGTGGAACCGGCCCGAGTCGTCCGGGTCGTCGAGCGAGAGCAGGGACCGGACCCTGCCGGGCCCGCCTGCCGGCTCGGCACTGCGGTACGCGAGCAGGATCCCGGCTTCCTCGAAGCATTCGCGCAGGGCGGCCACCCAGTACCCGATGCCGCCGGGGGGCGTCCCGAGGAGGGCGCTCGCCTCGGCGTCGCTGCGGCCTGCCGAGAGGTCGCGGGCCTCCTCGGACGCATCCTCCACATCAACCCCGCCGCCAGGGAAGACGTGCGCCCCACCCACGAAGTCGGCCAGGACGTTGCGCTGGACCAGCAGCACCTCGAGCCGCCCGGCGTCCTGGGCCCCGTCGCCGTCGCCGTCGCCGTCGCCGTCGCGCACCAGGATCAGCGTGGACGCCGGCCGCGGCTCGACCGGGGGGTTCATCCGGCGACCGGCGACCGGGAACATCGGCAGTTGCTCACCACGAGGCGAGGCTACCCGGGGGAGATCCCGGCGACACCGCTCCCGGTGGCGGCTGGTCTACGCTGGCCGCGCGCCTCTCGAGCACGCGATGTCGCTCCCGGCGCACGGCCCCTGATCACCCTCGGGATTCCCAGAAAGAGCGCCCGCGCGATGGTAGAGGACAACGAGCCGAGGGCATCCCGATCGCCGGCGGACAAAGAGGAGAGCCGCCGCCAGAGCCGCGCCGTCTCGGGCAAGCAGGCCGCCCGATCGGTGGGCGCCGATCCGCGGAAGGGCAAAGGCAAGGCAGGGACCTCGGCGACCGGTGCACCGAAGAACGGCAGGGGCACGACGACCGGCTCGCCCCGAGGTCCCGCGTCCAAACGGCCACCGGAGAAGGCCCCGGGCTCGAAGGCGCCGGCAGCAACCCGTCCGGGCAATCGTCCGTCGGCGAAGAACGGCTCGAGGCCCGGCGGTCGGAGAAGGGGCGGTGGCAGAAGGCCGGGTGGCCGGCCGGGCCGCCTGGGCGGCAGGTCCCGGGCAACCCTGTTCACCTGGGGCACGATCGCCCTCGTGATCGTGGTCGTCGCGGTCCTGGTGATCGTGAAGGTGTTCAGCTCGAGCACCGCCCCCCCGACCAGCACCGTCATCACCCCGGTCCCGGCTTCGATCATGCAGGACATCACTTCCGTCCCGACGTCGGTGTACGACAAGGTGGGCGTGACGTCGCCTGCATCCATCACCCCGCCGACGGTCGCCGGCCAGACCACACCGGGCCTCACCATCGCCGGCAAGCCGGGGATGTTCTACCTCGGCGGGGAGTTCTGCCCGTACTGCGCCGCCGAGCGGTGGGCGATGGTCACGGCCCTGGCCCGGTTCGGGAAGTTCTCCGGCTTGGGGGAGATGGAATCGAGCCCCACCGACCTGGCCCCCAACACCCAGACCTTCACCTTTCACGGTGCCACCTTCGCCAGCACGTACCTCGGCTTCCGGCCGGTCGAGCACTACAGCAACGTCCCGGACACCGCCACCGGCTACTACACGCAGCTCGAACCGCTGACCAAGGCCGACCAGAAGCTCCTCAAGACCTACTACACGACCAAGTACCTGCCCGGGATCACCTCCGGGCAGGTCGGCATCCCCTTCGTCGACATCGGGAACAAGGTCTTCGTCTACCAGTCCTCCCAGTTCTCGCCGACGATCCTGGCGGGACTGACGCGCCAGCAGATCGCCTCGGGTCTGAGCGACCCGACCAACCCGGTCACCCAGGCGATCATCGCCTCGTCGAATTACCTCTCGGCCGGGATCTGCGCCACCAACGGTCAGCAGCCGTCGTCGGTGTGCTCGAGCAAGGGTGTGACGGCGGCGGCCAAGGCGCTCAAGCTGTCCGCCTGAGCATGGCACCGGCAGTCGGGGCGGGGCGGGGCGGCGGGGAAGTGCCGGGTACGGCCTTCCTCGCTCTCAGCCTCGTGTTGGCGCTGGCGGGTCTGGGTGTCTCCATCTACCTGACCGTGGCCCACTACGTCGGTGCCCAGGCGCTGGTCTGCTCCGACAACGGCCTGATCAACTGCCAGAAGGTGACGACCAGCGCCCAGTCCCACTTCCTCGGTATGCCGGTGGCCGTGCTGGGACTGGCGTACTACGTGGCGATGGTGGCCCTCGACCTTCCGGCCGCGTGGCGGACGTGCGACCGTCGGGTGCACGTGGCCCGGATGGTCCTGATGGCGGTGGGCATGGCGTTCGCCCTGTACCTGGTCTCCGCCGAGCTGCTCATCATCGGCAGCATCTGCATCTGGTGCACCGCCGTGCACGTCATCACGTTCCTTCTGTTCGTGGTGGTGATGACGGCGAGCCCGAGAGCGCTCGGCTGGATCGCCCCCGGTTCGCCCGAGCGGGCCTGACGGGTCGCCCGGGCTCGCCCCCTCCTCGTTCAGCCGGCGCGGCGCTCGAGCAGGATCTTCCGCTCCACCTCGTTGAGCCCGCCCCAGATGCCGTGGGGCTCGCGGATGCGTATCGCGTACTCGAGACAGTCCCGCCGGACGTGGCACTCGGCACAGATGGATTTGGCTCGGGACTCCCGGGCTGCCTTCTCGTCTTTTCGCTCCGCCCGGGACGGCGGGAAGAACGCCGTCGCTTGCGGACCCCGGCAGGCAGCCTTGGCCTGCCACGTCTCTCCTGACTGGCGAATTGCCACCATTCAGCTAACCCCCTCCCCCGTCTTGGCCAGGGTAGCGCCGGGCTCCTCCGGCAAACAAGTCCCCCTACCAGGTACTTCATCGGGCGCATGGCATCACCGACGAGCCCCGGCGCTACGCTGCCCGACAGATGGACGTCGCCTCGTTCTGCAGACAGAGCCGGGTACTGGTGGTGGCCGGCAAAGGCGGCGTCGGCAAGAGCACGATGGTGGCCGCACTCGCGAGAATGGCCGCCAACGCCGGGATGTCCGTGCTCATCGTGGAGCTCGAGGGGAAGCCGGGCATCAGCGCCGCCTTCGACCGGCGCGGCCCGCTGCTGTACGAAGAGTCCCTGCTGGCGGCTCCGACCGCCTCGGGTGCCAACGCCGTCCGGGCACGCCGGATCACCCCCGACGACGCCCTGCTCGAGTACCTGGCGGACCACGGCCTGCACCGGGTGTCGAAGCGACTGCTCTCCACCGGTGTGCTCGACGTCGTGGCGACGGCGATCCCGGGGATCCGTGACGTCCTCGTGCTGGGCAAGGTGAAGGGGCTCGAACGGGACCGGGCCGCCGACCTGATCCTGGTCGACGCTCCGGCCACCGGGCACGCCGTCACGTTCCTGACCTCGGCTGGCGGGTTACTCGGGATCGCCCGGAGCGGACCGGTCCGGACCCAGGCGGCCGAGGTGGACGGACTGCTCCGCGACCCGGAGCGCTGCCGGGTGATGCTGGTCACGTTGGCCGAGGAGATGCCGGTCAGCGAGACCGTCGAGGCCGCCTATCAGTTGGAGGACCGGGCCGGGTTGCGGCTGGGTCCGGTGATCGTCAACGGCGTCGCGGGTCTGCCGCTCGGGCTCGCCGGCGACGCCGAGGCAGCAGCCGGGGCCGTCGGGGTCCACTGCACCGACGACCAGCTCGCAGCCCTGAACGCGGCCCGGCGGTTCCGGCTCCAGCGGGCCGAGCTCGAGGCGGAGCAACTGGCGCGACTGGGGCGAGAGCTGCCCCTCCCCCAGATCAGGGTGCCGGCGTTGGCCGCCCCGGTCATCGGGTCGGCCCAGCTCGACATCCTGAGCGACTCCCTGGCCCGTGGGGTCGCCGACCTCGTTCCCGAGGTCCCGGCCGCATGACCCGTCCGCTCCCGTCGGACCCTGCCCCGGCGGACCCGCCCGCGGCGGACCCCCTCGCTGTGCCTGGCCCGCCCGGTCCCCGCACGCTGACCGCGCTGGCGGCCGAGCGGGCGGTCGTCATCTGCTGCGGACCCGGAGGAGTGGGCAAGACGACCGTGTCGGCATCGGTCGCCCTCCAGGGCGCCCGCCTGGGCCGCCGTACCTGCGTGGTCACGGTCGACCCCGCCCGCCGACTGGCCGACTCGCTGGGGCTCGAGTCCCTCGCCAACGTCCCCACCGAGGTTCCGGGCGAGTGGCCCGGACACCTCGATGCAGTGATGCTCGACACGAAGGGCACGTTCGACGACCTGATCCGCCGATACGCCCGGAGCCCCGAGCAGGCCGAAGCCATCGCGGCCAACCGCCTCTACCAGAACCTCTCGGGCGCCCTGTCCGGTACGCAGGAGTACATGGCGATGGAGAAGCTCTACGAGCTGACCGGGTCGGGCCACTACGACCTGGTCGTCGTCGACACCCCTCCGAGCCGGAACGCGCTCGATCTGCTCGACGCCCCCCGCCGGCTGACCCATTTCCTCGAGAACCGGCTGTTCCGGGCCCTGCTCCTTCCCACCCGCGCCTACCTGCGTGCGGTCAGCGTGGCCACACGGACGCTCCTCAGGACGATCTCGACCGTCGCGGGAGCCGAGATCGTCCACGACGCCGTGGCGTTCTTTCAGGCCTTTCAGGGGATGGAGGAGGGTTTCCGCACCAGGGCCGGGACCGTGCGCACCCTCCTGGCCGACCCGGCGACGGCGTACGTGGTGGTGACCTCGGGCCGCCCCGACGCCGTCGCCGAGGCGACGTTCTTCGCCGAGCGCCTGAGGGACCGGGGCGTCACGCCTGCAGCGCTCGTGGTCAACCGCGTCCAACCGCGCTTCGACGCCCTTTCCGACGACCTGCCCGACGCTCCCGAGGGAAGCGAGCTGCGGGCAATGGTGGACAACCTCCGAGAGCTGCGGGCGGTAGCCGCCGGCGAGGAGGAGACCTACGCCGGGCTCGTGAAGATGGTGGATCCGGCTCCGGTCGGACGAGTCCCGCTCCTGTCCTCGGACGTCCACGACGTGCAGGGGGTGGCCGAGGTGGCAGACCATCTCTTCGGCCCGGCGCCCACCTCGCCGGGCGAGGGCGACGTCGGATAACCTCATCGGGTGCGCAGCATCGTGGTGGCCAGCGACGCGCCGAGCCTGCGTCGGGAGATCGTGTCCGTGGTGGAGGGGCCCGGCAACACGACCTACGAGGCCTCCTCGGGTCCCGAGGTCATCGCCCTCGTCCGCGAGGACGAGCCCGATCTCGTCGTCGTGGACATGCAGATGGGGAACATGGGCGGGATGGCCGTCTGCCTCGAGCTGCGGCTCGAGGAGAGCTACCGGGACGTCGACCACGTCCCGGTGCTCATGCTCCTCGACCGGCGCCCCGACGTGTTCCTCGCCCGCCGTTCGGGGGCCGAGGGATGGCTCGTCAAACCGCTCGATCCCATCCGGCTCCGCCGGGCCGTCGCATCGTTGTTGGAGGGCGGGTCCTACGAGGACGACTCCTACCAGCCGGTGCCAGTCCTGGTGGGCGGCGAGCTCGGGCTGACCGGCCCGAGCCCCGCCGACCCCTGAGCCGGGCAGTATGCGCCGGCGACGTCAGCACCGTCCTCCACCAGGGGCCCGGCACCCGCGGTTCTGGCGCAAGGACGACGGATCGGCGGGGCCCGGACAGGGCGCACCGGAGAACGACGGCTCCACCGGCGAGCAGGAGCGGCTGATCCTGGAGGCGTTGGCCGACCTGCGGGACATGGACGTCCGCGAGGTCATGACCCCGAGGGTCGACGTGGTCCCGCTGATCATCCCCGTTCATGCCGACGACGTCGCTCGAGCGGTGCGCGAATCGGGTCACAGCTGCTTTCCCGTGGTCAACGACGACCTCGACGACCTGGTGGGCGTCCTTTTCGTGAACGACCTCTTCCGGACCGGTCGACCGAGCGGACCCGAGAGCGCCTCCGAGCCGACCCCGCTCGACATCTCCAGACGTGTCCGCCCGGCCTATGTGGTGCCCGAGTCGCTCGGGATCCTCGAGGCTCTCGCTGGTATGCGACGCCAACGTCGGGCCTTCGCCGTGGTGGTGGACGAGTACGGCGGCGTGGCCGGGGTCCTGACCGTGAAGGACCTCATCGAGCCGCTCGTGGGCGACCTGCGCGACGAGTTCGACGAGGAGGAGGAGGCGACCATCGTCCGGGTCGACCGCAGCCGGTGGCTGCTCGACGGGCGGGCGAGCGTCGACGAGGTCCGCGAGCGGCTCGGGGTCGAGCTCCCCGACGGCGAGTACCTCACGCTCGGCGGGCTCCTGTTCGACGGCTTCGGCCACATCCCCGAGGAGGGCGAGACCCTGCCGGTCGGCGAGTGGGAGCTGAAGGTGGTGGAGATGGACAAGCGTCGCGTGGCCAAGGTGGTGGCCCGGCACGACCCCGAGCCGGGACCGGACGGCACGAACGGGGCCGTCACCTCGGGAGCCGAGAGCCGATCGGAGCCGGCCGTCGAGCCGGGGACCGGCGGGACGGGGACCGGCGGGGACTCGGGCTAGGCTGGCGATCCGGCCGGCCGCTGGCTGTCGGTTACGGGCTGTGGCGCAGTTTGGTTAGCGCGCTGCGTTCGGGACGCAGAGGTCCCCGGTTCAAATCCGGGCAGCCCGACCACGAAAGTACAGGTCAGCCGGGGTGCGAGCCCCGGCTCTCTTGTTCCCGGGAGACGTTTGGCGCGTATTTGGCGCGAAGCGGACGGCGGGGCAACCTCGTCTCAACCACAGCGGCAGCCGCAGGGCCCTCCGACTACGAGGGTCAGCGAGCCCGCTTCCGCAGCGCCCGTTTCAGCACGACGCCGTACTCGTCGAGCCCCTCGCGGTACAGCCGAGCCTCGGGCCCGGCGGCGATCCCGACGCGCTCGGGGACGACCCCCCAGATCGGGATCTGCTGGCCCGTCCACCAGTCGATGGTCTCGGCCAGATCGTTCGTCCCGATGCGGGCACCGCAGATGACGATGCCCACCGGCGTGCCATCGTCGACCATCTCGAGCGTGGCAGCCACCCGGGTGAACTCCACACCTCCGGCCCGGGTCGGGATCACGACCGCGTCGGCCTTCCCGAGGGCCGCCCGCACGATCCGCTCGTCTCCCGGGGGGGTGTCCACCACGACCATGCCGGCCCGGCGGTTCATGGCCTTGGTCACCGTCCGCTCCGAGGGAGCCTCTACGAGCTCGACTCCCTCGACCGCTCTCTGCTCGAACCATTCGGCGGACGACGCCTGTCGATCGGCGTCGACCAGCACGACTGGGTCGTGCCCCCGCTCGACGGCAACAGCCGCGAGGTAGACGGACGTGGTGGTCTTGCCCACCCCACCCTTCACGTTGCTGACGACGATGTTCATACGTGGCTCATTCGATCGATGATCTGGGCAGAGGCCACGATGAAGGACCGCCGACCGACCCCGCCGATCCTAGCGAAGGATCGGCCGGTCCTGCCGGGTCCCCAGCCGGGCCGGGCGGGCCAACCCTGGACGTGCCGGCAACTGCGGCCCGCACCGGACACCGCTGACGGGCGAGGGCTGTTCATGACCACTTCAGTCAGCTTTCCTCGGTGCGGGGCCGGCCCGGATCGCCGTCTCACGGAGGAAGGCCCCCGGATCCTCGAGGCTCACGTACAGGGTCCGCAGCCGGACCGGCCAGAACCCCGCCACCCAGGCCTGCTGGGGCGAGCCGAGGTCCACCTCCACGATGCCCCTCGAGGAGCCGTTCACCAGCCACCGATTCCGCCAGCCGTGGGCACCCCACCCCCCGACCATGTCCGCGTGATGGTGGACGCCGATCACCGTGGAGCTCGGGATCTCGGCCCGGAACAGCCATCCGAGCCGGACGGTCAGGGATCCCGCGCCGATCTGCACGTAGTCATGGCGCCGGCCGGCGCCGAACAACACGAAGAGCCCGCGGAACTGCGGGTCCACCCGGATGGCGAAGCGCCGGGTGGCCGGCGAGCCTTGCGGGGCCTGATCGGGGTCGGTCATGGGTGCAGGCTACGGCCCGTGTCCCTCGGCCCGTGTCCCTCGGGCAGGCACGCCCGGCGCACGGGGGAACCGGGTCGGTGGCCGTCCCGGCTCACAGCGTGCGGAACGCACCCCCGTCCACCAGGATCTGCGCGCCGTTGATATAGCCGGCGGCATCGCTGGCGAGTAGGACACAGATGCCGACCATGTCCCCGGGCTCGCCGATACGACCGAGCGGGTTCATCTCCGCGGCCTGGTCGACGGTGCCCGGTGCCCACGCCTTGGTGATGTCGGTGTTGAAGGCGCCCGGCATGACCACGTTGGCCCGGACCTTCGGGCTGTAGGCCCCGGCCAGGCCGAGCGCCAGGGCGTTGAGCCCCGCCTTGGCCATCGCGTAGGGAAGGTCGTGCGCGCCGGGCCGGAGCGACCCGGCCGTGCTGACGTTGATGATGGACCCGCCCTCGCCGGCGTACATGCGGGCACCGAGGAGCGTGGCCAGGCGGAAGGGCCCCTTGGCGTTGACCGCGTGGGTCTTGTCGTAAAGATCCTCGGTGACCGAGGTCAGGTCCGGGTAGAGCGGCGACATCCCGGCGTTGTTCACGAGCACGTCGCAGCGGCCGAAGTGGGAATAGACGGCGTCGACCAACCGGTCGGAGTCGTCCCAGCGACCGGCGTGAAAAGCGACCGGCAACGCTTCCCTACCGGTCGATCTCGCGATCTCCGAGGCGGCCGCCTCGCACGCATCGGCCTTGCGGCTGGCGATCACGACGGCCGCCCCCGCGCGAGCCATTCCCTCGGCCACCGCCCGGCCGATCCCCCGGCTCCCGCCGGTGACCACCGCCACCTTCCCCGCCAGGATGCCCTCCGCGGCTCCGCTCCCGGTCACCGGGCCGCGCCGCCGACCGGTGCGTAGTCGCTCGACTCGGCCAGCTCGGCAGCCCGCTTCATCAGGTCGAGCACGACGTCCCCGAAACCGAGCAACTTCTCGTTGTCGCCATCCCCCTGAATGGCGCGGGTGTAGCCCTGCTCGAGCACGATCCCGAGCTTCCAGCGGGCGAGCACCACGTAATAGTCGATGTCGTCGACCTGTCGCCCCGACTCGCGCGAGTAGTAGTCGAGCAGCTCGGAGCGCCCGGGCATGCCGGTGATGTCGACGTAGCCGCGGCCGGCCGCCTCGCTCGTGTCCTCCGGCCAGTCCTGCACCACCCAGGCGAGGTCGAGCTTGGGGTCGCCCACGGTGCCCATCTCCCAGTCGACGATCGCCTCGAGCCGGGCGGGGGCCCCGTGGCGGAACATCACGTTGGCGAATTGGTAGTCGCCGTGCATCAATCCGGGGATGAAATCGAGAGGCCGGTGCCGGCGCAACCACTCCGTCGCCTCGTCGAGACCGGGGAGCTCCCGGGTCCTGACCCGGTCGAGGAACCGCAGCCAGCGCTCCACCTGGCGATCGTGAAACCCGTCGGGGCGGCCGAGGTCGGAGAGCCCCTTGGCCCGCCAATCCACCTTGGAGAGCTTCGCGATGCCGTCGACCAGCTCGAACGCCAGCCCGCGGCGAGCCGCCAGATCCGTCAGGAACGGCTCGGGCCACTCCTTCATACCCATCGGCGACCAACCGTCGACGAACCCCATGAGGTAGAAGGTGCAGCCGAGCACACCGGGATCGTCGCAGACCGCCACCGCCTTGGTGTGGGGGACGTCGGTGCCGTCGAGCGCCTCGATGATCCGCCACTCGCGCAGGATCCCCTCGTTGCGTCCGGGCGGGGGGTTCTGAGGCGGGCGGCGAAGGGCGCAGTGCAGGTCACCCCGGCGGATCTCGAAGATCTCGTTCTGGCTCCCGCCCGTCACGTACGTGAACTCGACCGGCTCACCGGCCCCGGGCAGCCCCTTGCTGTCCATCCATCTACCGAGCCGCTCGGCATCCATGAGCGCGCTCGGCGTGGGATCTGTCGTCATCGATGCTCCCTCCCCGTGGGGACGTCGTCGGTCAGAGATTGGCCACTTCGTGCTCGAGGTAGGCGGCGAACTTCTCGGAGGCCGCCTCGATCTTGGCCGGGATCCACTCGCTCGGCCACAGGCCTTCGGCCGGCTTATAGCGTCGAAGCAGCTGGCGGGCAACCGTGACCCGGTGCACCTCGGTCGGCCCGTCCACCAGGCCCATCACGGCCGACGAGTGCCACATCCGCGCCAGCGGTAGCTCGTTGGTCGCGCCGAGCGCTCCGTGAACCTGCAACGAACGCTGGACCACGTTGTGCAGCACCTGGGGGGTGAGCACCTTCACCGCCGCGATGTCGTGCCGGACCTTCTGGTAGTCGCGCATGCGGTCGATCCGCCAGGCGACGTACAGGACGAAGAGCCGGAACTGCATGATCTCCGCGTAGGAGTCGGCGATGTAGTTCTGCACCGTCTGCTTGTCGGCCAGCAGGCTTCCTGCCGTGTGCCGGCTCAGGGCCCGCTCGCAGAGCATGTCGAGCGCCTTCTGGCTCTGGCCCACGGTGCGCATGGCGTGATGGATCCGACCGCCCCCGAGCCGGGTCTGGGCGATGGCGAATGCCTGCCCCTCTCCCCCGAGCATGCTGTCCGCGGGGACCCGGACGTTCTCGTAGTGGATCAGGGCATGCCCGCCATCGTTGATCGGCTCGCCGACCAGCCCGACATTGCGGACGATGTTGACCCCGGGCGTGTCCGTGGGCACCAGGAACATCGACGCGCCCCGGTAGATCTCCACTTCGGGTTCGGTGACCACCATGACGATCAGGAACGTGGCCCACCTGGCATTGGAAGAGAAGAACTTCCATCCGTTGATGACCCACTCGTCACCGTCGCGCACGGCCCGGGTGGTGAAGACCCTGGGGTCCGCCCCGCCCTGGGGCTCGGTCATCGAGTAGCTCGAGATGATCTTTCCGTCGAGGAGGGGCTGGAGGTACTTGGTCTTCTGCTCCTCGGTGCCGTAGTGGGCGATGATCTCCGCGTTCCCCGTGTCGGGCGCCTGGGTACCGAAGATCGTGGGACCCCACGACGAGCGCCCGAGGATCTCGTTCATGAGGGCCAGCTTCAGCTGCCCGTACCCCTGGCCCCCGAGGTCCGGACCGAGATGGCACGCCCAGAGCTCCTGCTCCTGCACCCTCTTCTTCAACGGCTCGATGATCTTGGCCACCGCGGGGTTCATCGGCCGGTCGTAGACCTCGTCACCCCACAGCGCGTCGATGGGCTCTATCTCGTCCCGCACGAACGCGTCCATCCAATCGAGCTTCTCCTGAAACTCGGGTTCGGTCTCGAAATCCCATCCCATTGGAGACCCCCTTCTCGGTGTTCCGTACCCGTTCGATATCTGTTCGATATCTGTTCGATGGCCCGCTGCGGCGTCGAGACGTCGATCCCGGTTGGTCGCCCGACGGCGGTCGGCTGCCGGAGATGGCGGTCGGCGTGCTGTCAGAATAGAATTCTGACAATGGAGAACGCAAGTTCGGACGGAGTCCCCCCGGTGCCCACCCGGCTCACCCTGACCGACCTGGCCGTGCGGCGATCGCTCGCCGATCGGGAGGAGGCGAGCGCCGACGAGGTGCGCAGGCTGCTCGACGCCGGGTTGGAGGTGATGCGGCGGTGCGGGACGACCACGACCCCCAAGGTCGCGGAGATCGTTCGGGAGGCGGGCTCGTCGAACCAGGCCTTCTACCGCTATTTCGCGACGAAGCACGACCTGGTGGCGGCCATCGTGGAAGCCGGGCGGCAGCGCCTGGCCGGCTACCTGCAGCACCAGATGGAGAAGGGGAAGGGCCCCGAGGCCAAGGTCCGGCGGTGGGTGGACGGCGTGCTCGCACAAGCGGGCGACCGCGAGGTGGCGCACGCCACTCGCTCCGTCCTGTGGAACGCCGACCAGCTCGGCGATCGCCTACGAGGCAAGCTGACCCCCGATCACGAGATCCTCGCCGCCCAGCTTCGCGAGCCGCTCTCCCAACTCGGCAGCCCCGATCCCGACCGGGACGCCGCCCTGATGTGCCACGCCGTCATGGGGCGCATGCAGGAGCTCCTCTGGCGTCATTCGCAACCGACGAACGCCGACGCCGTCCAGATCATGCGGTTCTGTCTGAGCGCCGTCCGCCGCCCGGCGTAATGGCGCCGCCGGCGCTCAGACGACCTTGACCTCGCGGGCCTCGGGTCCCCGGCGGCCCGGAGCGATCACGAACTCGACCTGCTGGCCGGTCTCGAGCGCCCGGAACCCGCCACCCGCGACATTGCTGTGATGCACGAAGAGGTCCTCGCCGTCCGGACGGGACACGAAGCCATATCCCTTTGCGGCGTTGAAGAACTTCACGGTCCCGACGGGCGAACGCGAGCCTCGGTGGGTGTTGCCCTCGGGGCCCCTCTGGTTCTTCACCGGGCGGTCCGACCGGCGAACCGTTCGCTCGGGCTGGCGCCCCCGCGAACCCTCGGCCGGGCGCGCCTCGGGCTTCGGCCCGGTCGTCTCGGCCCGCGGCACGTCGGCCCGCGGCACGTCGGCCCGCGGCGTCTCGACCCGGGTCGTCTCGGTCCCCGGCGGCTGGATCTTCCCGGCCAGACCGAGCGTCCGCTGCAGCGCTCCGGCCGCCTTGTGCTGGTCCTCGGTCACCAGCGACACGACGGTGCCCGTCCGTCCGGCCCGTCCCGTCCGGCCCGAACGGTGCAGGTAGTCGGTGTGGTCGGCCGGCGGATCGAAGTGCACGACGCAGGGGAGGTCGTCGACGTGGATCCCACGAGCTGCGACATCGGTCGCCACCAGCGCTCGAGCCCGTCCCCGGCCGAACTCGGCCAGGGCCCGCTCACGCTGTCCTTGGGTCCGGTCGCCGTGAATGGCGACCGCCTCGATGCCGGTCGCCTTGAGCTGGCGGGCCACGCGGTCCGCGCCCCTCTTGGTCCGGCAGAAGACCAATGCGCTCCCGTGCTCACCCACGAGCCGGGCCGTCAGGGTGACGCGCTGCTCGCGGGGGGTGGACCAGAAGAGGTGCGCCACGTCGCCGGCGGCGTCCGCGTCGGGCGCCACGTCGTGGCGGGCCGGGTTGTCCTGGTACCGCGTGACCAGGGTCTCGATCTCGCGACCCAGCGTCGCCGAGAACAAGAGCACCTGGCGGTCGGGAGCGGTGGCATCGAGAAGGCGCCGGACGGCGGGGAGGAACCCCATGTCGGCCATCCGGTCGGCCTCGTCGAGGACCGCGGTCCGGACGTCACCGAGGTCGACCGCCCTCTGGGCCACCAGATCCTCGAGCCTCCCGGGACACGCCACGAGGATGTCGACCCCCCTGGCCAGGGCTTTCTGGGCCGCCGTGTACCCGGTTCCCCCGTACACGGCGAGCACCCGTCGGCCACCGTCCTCCGACAGCGCCGCCAGCTCCCGCTGCACCTGGGCTGCCAGCTCGCGGGTCGGGACGAGGACCAGGGCCCGCGGTCGCCGGGGAGCGGAGCCGGTCGCCCGGTCCACCACTGCCAGGCCGAACGCCAACGTCTTGCCCGAGCCCGTCGGGGCACGGCCGCACACGTCGCGACCGGCGAGGGCGTCGGGAATCGTGGCGCACTGAATGGGAAAGGGGCTGTCGATCCCTCGGGCCTGAAGGCGGGCCACCAGGCGGGGGGGTACCCCGAGATCGAGAAAAGACGTAGGCACAGAGGCTCCCGACGAGTTAGAAGAAATGGCCAACTCGAAAAACGGGAATCGAATCCGGCCCACCGCCCGAAGCGGCTTCCGGTCAGCGGCGCCGACCGGGCGACACCCAGAGTAGCAGGTGATGGCCGAGCCGCAGGGCGCCCTGGGCGAACGACCGGGCGGTCCTCACGCCTGCGGCCCGGTCCGCCCCCTCTCCTCCATGCGCCGCATGACCGCTCTGGTGTCGAGCCGGTGGTCCCCGTCGAAGCGCGGGGCGTAGGTATCAAAAGCCCCCAGGATCTCCTCGCAGCGCTCAGACACGATGTCGCGCACCGGTGGATGCGTGACGATGTAGAAGTCCCCCCGTCGCACGCCCTCCACGGTGAGTCGACCCACCTCGTCGGGATCCATCCCGAAGCCGGAAGCGGGGACGGCCGCCTCGGCCGGCGGGCCGCCGTACCGGGCGGGTCGGTTCCGGGTGGCGCTCCCCAGACGGGTCGCCACCATCCCGGGGCAGACGATGCTCACCCCGACGTGGTCGGGGAGCTCGTGACGCAGCACGTCGCTGAGCCCGAGCACGGCGTGCTTGCTCGCCGTATAGGCGGCAGCACCCGTATGCGCCATTCCCAGGCTGTTCTCCGAGCCGGTGTTGACGATGTGCGCGGGCGACCCCTGGTCCACGAACCTTCGACCGAACACCGAGCAGCCGTTCCACACGCCCATGACGTTCACGTCGAAGACCCATCGGACGTCCTCTTCCCTCGCGTCGACGAGGGGGGAGAGCGGTGGGAACACACCGGCGTTGTTGACGAGGATGTCGATCCGGCCGAAGGCCGCCCAGGCCCGATGCCGGGCCCGATACCGCTCCCGGCTCCGGTCACCACCGCAGCCCGGCCCGTCAGGTCCTGCATGCTCGTGCTCCTCCTCGGCGGGCGGCTCCCGGAGGGGACGGCCCTTCGCTGACGTGACACTGGTCCGGTCATACAGGCTCCGGATACCATCGCCCCTGGCGCCCCACAGGCGGGTGCCTCGAGACCTCGGGTCTCCCACCTGGGACTTTAGCGAAGCGAGCAGACGATGCCCGACGCCGGCGACAATCGAGGATCGCGCAGGCGCTCGGGCCGGTCGCGTACGATGACGGCAGTGGTCAACCGCTCCACGTCAACTTCTGCGTTCGGCGTCTCCAGGCGGGAGAGCCACGATGCCAGCGGGTTCTACAGCCGGTTCACCGCGCCGGACCTGTCCTCGGACTCGACGGTGCACTCGGACCGGGAGCTCGACAAGCTGATCCGGGGGGATTCCCGCTCGATGGGCGAGGTCGCGGATTCGTCGGTGGCCCTGGTCGTCACGTCACCCCCCTACTTCGCCGGCAAGCAGTACGAGGAGGCACTGGGCGAAGGCGGCGTGCCGGCGACCTATTTCGAGTACCTCGAGCTCTTGCGGGAAGTGTTCGCCGAATGCGTCCGAAAGCTCGAGCCGGGAGGACGGATCGCCGTCAACGTCGCCAACCTCGGTCGCCGCCCGTACCGGTCGTTGTCGGCGGACGTGATCGGCATCCTGCAGGACGATCTTCGCCTGCTGCTACGGGGGGAGATCATCTGGGTGAAACAGCGCGGCTCGTCGGGATCGTGCGCCTGGGGGAGCTTCCAGCGGCCCGGCAACCCGGTCCTGCGGGATCTCACCGAACGGGTGATCGTGGCGAGCAAGGGCCGGTTCGACCGGGCGGTGCCGGCGCGGGACCGGCACCGGAAGGAGCTGCCGTCGGAGGCGTCCATGACCCGGGAGGACTTCATGGAGAACACGCTCGACGTGTGGGAGATCCCGCCCGAGAGCGCCACCCGGGTCGGCCATCCCGCACCCTTCCCGCTCGAGCTCCCCTCGCGGCTCATCGAGCTGTACACCTACCGGGACGATCTCGTGCTCGATCCCTTCGTCGGCGCCGGCACGACGGCGGTGGCCGCCCTGAGGACCGGTCGTCACTACGTGGGCTACGACCTCGACGAGTCCTACGTGCAGTTGGCCGAGGAGCGCGTTGCCGAGGAACGCCGACGGCTGTTGGAGGAGGAGGGCACGGCGAGCCGGGCCCGCGTGAGCCTGCCGGCGGCTCCAGCGACGCCCGGCCGGGCCGACGATCTCCACTCCCGCTCGGTGAGGGAAGGTTGGGTGGCCAAGGAGATCGCCCGGGCCCTGATCGACTCGGCGGGCTTCGTGGACGTGCAGGAGGGGCAGAAGAGGCCGGGCGGCGTGCAGATCGACTTCACGGCCCGCGACCGGAAGGGCGCGCCGTGGTTCTTCGACGTGCCGGGCAGCTACACGGTCCACCGGGCAGGGCTCAAGCGAACGGACGCTCTGTGGAAGGCCTTGGGCAAGGCGGCAGTGCTCCGGGAGACGGGGGACACCCCCCTGGTGCTCCTCACGACCGACGTCCCGACCCCCGGGGGCAAGGGGGCAAGGGCCCTGGCGCATCTCTGCGGGCCGGGCAAGCCGATCTACAGCGTGGTCGAGATGCTCGAGCCGTCGGCTGCCGACGCCATGCGGGATTTCTGCAAGGGTGGGCACCGGCGGTGACGCTGCTGCCGGGGCGCGCCGCGGGCGCTTGAGGTCGGGGGCACACCGCAGGCGCTCGGTGCCGGGCCCGCGTCGCGGCCGGGTGGTGCCGCAGGCGCTCGGTGCCGGGCCAGCGTCGCGGCCGGGAGGCTGAAGGGTGCCGGACCTGCGGACCACGGTCACGGAGCTGGTGACGGGGTTGGGGACTCTGGGGTTCGGATCCATCGACGAGGTGCTGCGATCCCGACCGGCCGAGATGGTCAGCGTCGCCCCCGAGGACTGGGAGATCCTCCGCCGCGCGCACGTGGGCGGCGCCCTCGCACGAGAGTTCCGACTCGCCTGGGCCAACGGTCAGGCCTTCCTCACCGCCACCGACGGGCTCCGGGGCCGGCGACCCGTCGTCGTCGAATGGAAGGGCTCCCACCGGGCGCCCGGGGACGAGGTCGCGCCGGTCGACCTCCGGATCGACCACGTGTTCCTCGTGAGCTGCAAGTACCTGTCGAAGATCATGATCAACGCATCGCCCGGACACGTCTTCGATCGGCTCCTGCAGGGTGGACACGGCGTCAGGGGCGGGAACTGGTTCGAGGAGGTGGCCGGAGAGGCGTACCAGGGTCTTTACGCGGCCGTCCGAACGGAGCTCGGATGTTCGGAGCTCCCCGCGGCCGCCACCGACCTCGGACCCGCCGATCGGAAGTGGCTGGCGGGATCCCTGCGCGGCGGATGGCCGGGCCCGAGTGGTCACCTCTACCGCGAGCTCGCCGGCACCGTCGCCGAGGTGTCGGCGCGCCGGTGGCGGGCCCGCCTGGGCTCGCCGGCGGACGCCGAGGCCATGCTCTGGCGGATCCTGCGCATGGGCAGCGCTCCCTACTTCGTGCTGGGGGCGTCACCCGCCGAGCCCCTGCGCATCCGCGTGGCCACACCGTGGGACTGGCGCCTCAACCACCGGCTCAAGGGCTTCCACTGCCAGCCGGAAGCAGGAGGCCAGCCCAGGGTCCGCTGGACCGCTGACGTCGAGGACCGGCACTCCGCGGAAGTGCGCGAGGTCAGGGGCCATGTGGAGATCCGCTGGAGCCATGGCCGATTCGGGGGCAATCCCGAAGCCAAGGTCTACCTCGACACACCGCACGGCGCTGTTCCCGGCTACTACCCCCTCTGAGACCCGACCCCCTCTGAGATCGGCCCGCCGGATCGGCCAGCGCGTGCCCCGTGGGATGGCGGGACGGTGCCGGCGTCGGGCGCAGGGGGAACGCCGCGGTCTCGGCAGCTAGCGTGCGGCGAGGACCACACGGGGGACGCCACGATGGACATCACTTTCACGACGACGCCGAGGCTCGAGTCGTTGCGCCGCGAGGTGCGATCATGGCTCGACCAGGAGCTCCCGGCGGAGTACGAGGGCTTCCAGTGGGACTTCGAGGAAGATCCTGAGCGCTGGACCTTCTACCGGCAGTTCTGGAGGAAGCAGGGGGCCAGGCGCTGGCTCGAGCCGACCTGGCCGAAGGAGTACGGCGGGGCCGAGATGTCGGCACGCGAGGCACGGATCGTCCGGGAGGAGCTCGATCGGCGGCGGGCCGGCGGCTTCGCCGGGATCGGGATGTCCGTCGGCCCCGCCATCCTGCGTCTCGGGACCGACGAGCAGAAGGCGGCGTTCCTCCCGGGCATGGCGGCAGGCGAGATCATGTGGGCCGAGGGGTACACCGAGCCGGACTCCGGGTCGGACCTGGCCTCGCTCCGGACACGTGCGGTGCCGGACGGGGACGACTGGGTGATCAGCGGCCAGAAGACCTTCTGCACGGCCGGCCATCACTGCAACTGGATCATCATCGCCGCCCGGACGGACCCCGACGCGGCCCGACGGCACAACGGGATCAGCTACTTCCTCTCGCCCACCGACCGGCCCGGGATAGAGATGCGGCCCCTGTACAACCTGGCCGACGGCCGCCAGAACCTGGTGTTCCTCGACGAGCTCCGCGTGCCGGGGAACCGGCTCCTCGGAGAGCTGAACCGGGGCTGGGAGCAGATCTGGTTCGGCCTGGGCGGTAACCCGATCCCCCGGTTCGAGTCGGTCGACCCGGGTCCCGAGGAGGAGTACGAGCCCGAGCAGGCGGGCCAGGCCTGGGTGCTTCGCGAGCTCGTGCGCTACTGCCGCACGACCAGGCGGAACGGTCGCCCCCTCAGCGAGGACCCCGTCGTCCGCGCCCGGCTCGCCGATCTGGCCATCGGCGTGGAGATCGAAAAGGTGCTCGGCTACGAGGGCGCCTGCGGGTACGGCGCCCACCTGCACCAGGCGGTCACCAAGGAGTTCCAGCCCGAGTTCGCCCAAGGGTGCATCGAGATCCTCGGGCCGTTGGGACAGATCCAGTCCGGCGAGTGGGCGCCGCTCGCCGGGGAGATCGATCGGATCTACCGGCGGTCCTTCGGCAATCACGCCGGAGGTACCTCGCAGGTCAAGAGGATGGTCGTGGCGACCCGCGCCCTCGGCCTTCCCCGATAGTGCACGCATCGCGAGAAGGGGGACGGGGTGGCCATTGATCTTTCGCTCAACGAGGAGCAGGTTCTCGTGCAGGCCTCGGCAAACGAATTCTTCCGGGACCGATGCCCGACCTCAGTCGTGCGCGACATCCTCGACGGGACGCTCGGCTACTCGCCGGACATGTGGCGGGAGATGGCCGGGCTCGGTTGGCTCGGCATCACCTATCCCGAGGCGTACGGGGGCACCGGGGGGCGGTTCCTCGACCTCTACCCGATATACGAGGAGATGGGCCGCTTCCTCGTTCCGAGCCCGCATCTCGACACCGTCGTGGTCGCCGGTGAGACCGTACTCCGGGCCGGGACCGAGGCGCAGAAGGAGGAGCTGCTCCCGTCCATCGCCGCGGGCGACCGCATCGTCAGCTTGGCGATCCACGAGCCCGACGGCTCGTTCGGCCCCGGCGGCATCGGTTGCTCGGCCACCCCGCGGGGCAGCGACCACGTGGTGACGGGAACGAAGCTCCTGGTCGGCTACGCGCCGTCTGCCAGCTCCTTCCTGTGCGTCACCCGGACCGGGGGCGGGAGCGGGCCGGACGGCGTCTCGCTGTTCCTCCTCGACGCGCACGCAAGCGGCGTCTCGTGGACCGCCCTCCCGAACATCGCGGGCAACGCGCTGTACGCCGTGACCTTTGACGACGTGTCGGCGCCGGCCGAGAGCCTCGTCGGGGAGCTGGGCAACGGGTGGGCACCCCTCTCGGCCGCGATGACCAGGGGCGCCGTCCTCCAGACCGCCACCATCGTGGGCGCCGGCCGGAGCGTGCTCGAGATGACGGCCGAGTACGCCAAGGACCGCGAGCAGTTCGGCAACCCGATCGGGAAGTACCAGGCCGTGCAGTACATGGTGACCGATGTGCTGATCGACCTCCACCGGGCGGACCTCCTGGCGAGACAGGCCGCCTTCCGGATCGACGCGGGCAAGTCCTACGAGCGCGAAGCGGCCATGGCCGCCGCCTTCGGAAAGCAGGCCGCCGCCCACCTCCACCGTCAGGCGCACGAGGTCCACGCCGGCGTGGCCTTCATCCTCGAGCACGACCTGACCCTCTTCTCCCGCCGATCCAAGTTCTGGGAGAACAACCTGGGCGACGCCCGCTACCACCGGGAGCTCCTGGCGAGCGCGATGGGCATCTGACCTCGGTCGGCGAGGGCCTTGCCCCGCCACGCCCGAGCGCTGCGGGAACCACGGGCCGCGAATCGCCGCGTCCCTCCGCCGTCCAGGCGTTCCGAGGGACGGTGGATGGACGTCTCCCCCGTACCGTCCCACCATGACCTCGCCCAACTTGGCCTCCGGGCGGACCCGGACGGGGCCCGCCACGGGGCCCGCCACGCCTCCCGCACCCGCTTCGGCCGCACCGGCCTTCCGTGCGGCGCCCACGCGCCGCCTGGCGGACCGGCGGACCGCCGTGGTGATCCTCTTCGCCACCGACGTCGTCACCGCCCTGGCGGTGCTCACGGCGGTCGCGTCCTGGTCCCCACCCCTGCGACATCACCTCGGCAATCAGCTGGCGTTCACGGCGATCACCCTGGCGTCGGTGCTCCTCTGCCTGTGGGCCAAGCGCGTCTACGTCCGCGCCCGCCGCCACATCGTGCCGTCCCCCGCCGACGATCTGGGTGCCCTCGCCGCGGCCGTGCTCACCAGCCTTCTCGTCGTGCTGGCCGGTCGCGCCCTCTTTGCGCACGCCATCGGCGCGTCGCTGCCGACCTCCTCGGTGCTGCTCGGCCTCGCCCTCTGCCTGGCGGCGATCCCCGCAGCCAGGACCGTCTCCCTCGCCATACACAAGCGAACGGGAACCCAGGCGACCAAGGTGCTGGTGGTCGGGACGGGCACCATCGCGGCCGACGTGGGGAGCCGGTTGACCCGCGCCGCTCACGTCGAGCTGGTCGGCTACGTCGACGACGATCCGGTTGACGGGCAGGAGGTGATCGGGGACCTCAACGCCCTGCCGGCGATCTGCCGGGAGCAGGGCGTCGACCGGGTCGTCGTCGCCTTCTCCCGCGGCCATCCCCGCCGGATGGCCGAAGTCCTCCGGACGTTGGAGGGCACGTTGCCCATTGATGTCGTCCCCCGGTACTTCGAGCTAACCGGGTGGGAGGCCGTAGTGGACGATCTCAGCGGATTGGCGCTGGTCAGCCTGGGGGGGTCCCGGCCGGGGGCCTTCAGCCTGGGGGCCAAGCGGGCCCTCGACGTGGTCGGTGCGTCCCTCGGCCTCCTCGTCCTTGCCCCGATCCTCACCGTCGTCGGGCTCGCCGTGAAGATGACCTCGCCCGGTCCGGTCCTGTTCCGTCAGTGGCGACTGGGCAGGGACGGCGTCCCTTTCGAGATCCTCAAGTTCAGGACCATGCGGGATGCCACCCCGGAGGAGATCCGCGAGCGGCGCCAGCGGCCGGGATGCGACCTGCTCTTCGATGCCGGCAAGGACGGCCAGCGGGTCACCTCCATTGGACGCGTTCTCCGGCGTTTCGGGATCGACGAGCTCCCCCAGTTGCTCAACGTGCTCTGGGGCCACATGGCGATGGTCGGGCCCCGTCCGTTCGTACCCGAGGAATGCGCGGACCTACCCGGCTGGGCGAACAAGCGATTCGACTTCCGGCCCGGCCTGACGGGGATGTGGCAAGTGTGCGGGCAGCACGACCTGCGCTTCGACGAACTGTGCCGGCTCGACTGCCAATATGTCGACACCTGGACGTTCCTGGCCGACCTGCGCATCCTGGCCCGCACGCCGGGACGCCTGCTGCGCGGCGGCAAGGTGGACGTCGGGCACTGACCCAGGACCATCCACCTGCCTGGGTCAGCGGTCGGCGGTCGGCGGTCGGCGGTCGGCCGGACACGATCCACCGCGCCGCCACCCCCGGACGAAGTCGTCAGGGGGTGGCGGCGCGGGGAACCGGGAAGGGCGGTACGCCTATCGTCCTCGCATGCTGCATGAGCAACGAGAAGGGCGGAGTGAGGTCGACGCCGTCGGGCTTGAAGAGATACCCGGGGGCGGCGCCGGGGATGCCGGTCACACCGAACTGCCAGACCACCTGGTTCGTCGCCGGATCGACCACGATGACCCGGTCGTTCCAGTCGTCGTTCAGGAGGACATCACCGTTGGGCAGCGGGAGCGCGAGAGAGGGCCGGTCCAGCGCGGCTGCCCCGGCGGGGGCGTAGCGCCACAGGACCCGGCCGCTCGCGTTGAACTCCTCGACCACGCCGGGCTTGGTATAGGCGACCGTGAGGAAGACCCCCGGCGACACCTCGTTCGTGTCCGAGGGGTAGGTGATCCCCGGCGGGTGTACCGACCAGAGGATACGGCCGCCCGGTGACATCTCGTCCACCCAGTCGCCGTTGATCTCGGTGACCGACCAGTCGCCGTTGGTCATCGGGAACATCCCGTTCGGGCTGCCGAACCGCGTCGGCGGCTGATGCAGGCAGTAGGGGGTGGTCGCTCCGTACACGTGCACCGGAGCCAGATCGAACGGTGAGAGGTACAGGAGCCGGCAGTTCTTTATGTCCGCCGCGACGACGTTCCCGTCGGGCAGCAGCATCGCGTCGTCGGGGTTGTCGAGGTAGCCGGGGGCGGACCCCGGCGTCCCGAGGTGGCCGAAGCCCGAGACGAGGTGACCTCCCGGGACGGAGATCACCGATATGACGAACTGCGACTCCTCGGTGACGATGATGTGGTGGCCGTGAGGGCCGAAGAACGCGTCGTCGGGGGAGAAGTGCGCCGCATTCTGTCCGGCGCGGCCCGCCCGAGGGTACTGCCAGAGGATCCTGCCGTGGGGATCGACGAGCAGCAGGCGGGAATTGTTCCGGTCGGCGATCAGGACCGGGCCCGGCAGCACCGCCGGGTTCGAGCCGGGAGCGAGGTGACCGGGAACCTTGCGGGCCGTCGCCTTGGCCTCGAGTCGAGCGTACCAAGTCGGATGCGCCGCGACCCGGTCGAGGCGTTGGCGGCGGACGACGGCGCCAACGCCATCAGGGCACGGCAACACCAGCACCCCGAGCACGGCGAGCACGGCCACGACTCCGGCCGCAGAGACGGCGAGCGCTGTGGCATGGCGCGGCGCGGGGACGCTTCGACAGGACGGCGTGGGGCCGCCGCTCACGGGGCTCCTCACGTCCGGTCACGCTCGGTCCGGGTTACAGCCGCCCGACCGGTCATGGCTCCTTTGTATTCGCTTTTCGCCCGCTGGTGGTGTCGCGGCCGCCGAGCCTTGATTGACCGAGAGGCCGCCCGACGGCATTCTCCCTGTTCGCCGCCGGTCCGAGCCGCGGCCACAGGAGGGAAGGCGGTCGGCAGAATGGTCCGGTGCCGAGGAGCCGGATCCCGCCCACGGTCCACATGGCCGTCCCTGCGCCGCCGACCGTTGCTCGCGTGTCGGGCGTCTCGGACGGGATGGGAGATCGATCCCGGGAGACCGGTCGGCGGGAGCGAAGTGCTCCGGGAAGACGCGCGAGGCCCCGGATCCGGATCCGGAAGGTCGTCGTGACATTGGCCACCGGAGGCGGCGTGCTGATCTTCGCGTGTGTGGCGGGTGGTGCCGCGTTCTTGTGGACCCTTCCGAATGTCAGCAGCGCACCGGGCCGTGTCGGGGCGCTCGCGGCCGTGCATCACGCGACGCTCCATCCCCTCCCACCGCCGACGAAGCTCGGAGACTCCACGGTGGCGGTCGAGGACGAGCACTTCTACTCCAACGTCTTCTTCGACGTGGCGGCAGGTGCGCTGCGGGCTGGGCTGGCAACGCTGCACCGAAGCGGTGATCCGGGAGGGAGCACGATCGCCCAGCAGCTGGCAAAGGCGCTGTACCCCCATGCACCCGGCGTCGGCGGCACGGTGGCCGAGATCGGGCTCGGCGTAAAGCTCGCGCTCACCTACTCCAAGGCGTGCCTTCTCGACATGTACCTCAACGTCGTGTACTTCGGGAACGGCTACTGGGGAGCGGACGCAGCTGCCAAGGGCTACTTCGGGACAACTCCGGGAAGGCTCGACTGGGCAGAGGCATCGCTTCTGGCCGGCCTCCTTCAGGCGCCGTCTGCCTATGACCCGATCCATCACTACCGCCTCGCCAGGGAGCGACAGTCGCACGTCCTCGCTCAGCTGGTGGCGAACCACTACCTGACGGCGACTCAGGCGCGAGCGGCGTTCGACACGCCCATTCCTTTGCGATGATCGTGTCTGCGCCGATTGTCGAGCAGACCATGCTCACGGGCCTGCCGGTCGCGCATCGTTGTGCGGACGATGGTCCGCCGGCTTGCGACCGCGCCGTGGGGCAGCGTGTGGTTGACTCGCACCATGGGAGAGAGCGAGGGAGAGAGCGAGGGCGAGGGCGAGGGATCGCCCGGCGACGGCGTGTCCCGCTGCACGGACGACGAACTCGAGGACCTGATCCGGTTCCACTCCCGCGTGCAGCCCGAGCGCAGCCGACCCCTCGATGCTGCGCGGATCCGATGGCTCTTCGGTGCGAACCCATGCCGGCCGGGTGATGAGCTGACGATGTGGGTATGCCGCCGCGGGGGCCACATCGTCGGAACCTACGGTGCCATCCTGGTTGACCTGAAGGTCGACAATGAGATGGTACCGGCGGCGTGGTCGGTTGATCTCCTCGTTGACGAGCGGTGGCGAGGCAGTGGAGCGGCCCAGGAGTTGGCAGATGCACGACGGCAGGCGCTCGGACAGCGGACATACTGCGCACTCGGGATCTCCGAAGCAGGGCATCGCTTCGCCCTGCGCCGGGGTTTCGTGGACATGCCCCCGATGTCGACATACGTTTGGCTCGCGGATCCAAGCCGACTCTGGCACGGCACTGCACCGAGGCTCGCTCGAATGGTCCGGCCGCTGGCCCGGGCTGCGGTGGCGCCCGCGTATGGCCTGTGCCGGCTCCGTAGCCGCCGGATCGAGCTCGTACCGATCCAGTGCTTCGACGAACGGGCTGACACGCTGTGGTGCCAACTGGCCCCGTCGTACCCGGCACTCGCCCGGCGCGACACCGAGTGTCTGCGGTGGCGCTTCGACTCATGCCCCGATAGCGCGAGTTATCAGCGATGGTACGTCTCGATCGGCGGGTTGATCGTCGGGTATGTCGTTACGCAAACGTTGCTCAGGAGCGAGGAGCCGTTCCTCTCGATCGTCGACTACCTGGTCGCGCCCCACCATCTGGGTGCCCTGTTCGGATCGGTCGCACTCCGGGCACGTGCGGCGGGTGCTACCGGCGTGGTGTGCCGATCACTGCATCTCAGGGCCAACCGGGCCCTCCGCTCCCTCGGGTACGTGAAGCGCCGGCAGGACGTGCGCTTCATGGTGATGAGCCGGGACAACGACCCGCTGCGCCCAGTGCTCCTCGATGCGAGCAGTTGGTTTGCCACCGGAGCCGATAGCGACGTCAACTGAACGCCCCGAGTACCCGCACGCAGGGTGGGTAGCATCCGGACCTGCCCGGACGCGGTAATCCTCTCCTGTTGCCGTTGGTGATCGACGAGGAGATGCAAGACTCCATCCGCGGTCGCGTACGATCTACGCCTCACTAGTGCGGCGGCTTCGACGCCGCACCCGGGGTACGGTCGCTCCGTCATGCCGCTTCGAGCCCGACCATGACACAGAGCGACATGTCCAGCGCTTCGGTCCGGCCCGCCGACCAGGGCGGCACTTCTGCTGTGGGCCGGGATGACGAACGTCGACAACCGGGCCCCGAATGCGGGACACACCGCTGGTAGCCGGTCTGGTCAGTCGACCGGCAACGTGACCTCGTCCGCCCGCGCCTTCATCGCGGGCGCGTGCTCGGGGCGTAGTGCGCCCGCTTGGATGAGCGCGTCCACAGCAGCGTGCCACCGCCCAACGTACACAGCGTGACTCGGGTAGAGCCGGCGGAGCTCGTCGTGGGTGAACGGGCGGGCTGCGCCGAACAGCGGCGCCCTTCCGGTGCCGTGGGCCATGCCGTAGTACGCATGCGTGGGCACTTGGAGCTCGGGGAGCCTGATCCCGCCCACCGCGTTGCCGGAACCGTCGCGCCGGATGCTCGCGGGTGAGTCCGGGTCAAGGGCGATGCGCGGTTGCGGCGGTGCCGGCGTGCCGTGGGCGAGCCAACGGTGCACGGCGCGCAGCGCTGCCTCGTGCACCGGTTGGTAGCTGAGGCGGTTGACGACGCGTCCTCGGCTGTCAGGGTGGTCGCCGTGGCTCTGCGCGACACCGTGGGGTGTCCCCGCGACCTCCCAGACGCGCAGGTGATCGGTGTCGGCGGCGGAGATCGCCGCGAGGTGCGGGGTCTCGAACTCACTGTTGACGACGAGGACGGGTGTCGGGGTGTCGGTGCGAATGGACGTGCGGACCCCCATGGGGAGCGGGCCTTCCTCCGGCCGCGGTGCCCGGCCTTCCCATACCGACAGCAGGAAGCCGTCGAACACGCGCGTGAAGGGGTGGACCGCATTCAGGTAGGCGACGAGGCGCATCGCGGACTGCGAGCCACCCGTGGCGATGAGGCGTCGCACGTCGAGCCCGCCCATCGGGTCGACGTCGCCCGAACGCTCTGGGCCGACGACACGCCCGGCCTGGGTGAAGATGTCGAAGGATGCCGGATCGCCGGGGTGGAACAGCGATCCGTAACGCTGCGGATCGTGCTCCACGAGCGGACGGGCGCGGCGGCTGGCGAAGCGCTCCATGCCCGCGGGGAAGCCGTAGAGCCCGACCTCCTGGGCGCTGACGCCCACCCACGCGTAGCCGTCGAAGATCTCGTCGCCCGAAGGGCTGCCGATCTCGTACCCGGCCGACACGTTCTGCCAGTTCACCACGACGGTGCCGTTGAAATGCTCCGCTCGCTCCGGGCGCACGACGAGGATACGCGTGCGGTACGTCGCGTCAGCGACTTCCTCCACCGTCCACCGCCCGTCGATCGTGGCCTTTGTGCCCGGCGCGATCTGGTAGCCGACGACCGAGCCTTCGACCTGGTACTCCTCGACGACGTACCCCCGTGTGGCCACGTCTGCGCTCGGCGCACCCCACGGTGGTTGGGCGCCAAGGATCGGACCGACGACCGTCGGAGCGGGAGCGGACACCGACCGATTCTCGCATACCCGTAAGTGCAGGAGCTGATCGCCGGCGCGGTTCGTGCAGGCAGCTGACGGCGGCCTTCTCCGGGGTCATCAGGATGGGGACTGGACCCGGGTGTTTCGAAGCTGCCGGTGGTGAAGGCCGACGTGGTGATCCAATTGTATCGGGTGGGTGTCGCTGAGCTGCTGGAGGTTGACGCCAAGTCGCTGTTGGCGACCAACCGAACCTCGTTTTTGCCGAGGGTCTCATCGACGTTGTCGACCTACACGTAGGGCAGGACGCCCGCGTCCCCGGCGGCGGGCATCTCGGGGATGAAGTGACCGATGACGTGGCCGGTGCCGTCCTCGAAGGCAGGCGAGTGGCCGTCGTCTCGGATGCTTCAGGTGAACACCGCTCGGTAGAAGGCCACTGAGCGCGCCGTCTGGTCTATTCGTGGTCTGGTCTATTCGTGGTCCGAGGTCAGATTTCGACCCCCACAGGGCAGCGCGAAACCCCATAGCAGGGCCCTGAACAGGACTGAGCGAGTGGCAGAAGACGATGTCCTATCCGAACCGGACTGAGCTACGAGAACGGCTGAGCTCGCTCTCTCCTTGTCGGTGCGTTCGGTAGCCGGCGGTCAGACGCGGATGACCTCGACACCTGGGATGGCGTCGTAGTCGCGGTCCTGGGTGACGACCGGCATCTGCTCTACGACTGCGGTTGCAGCCACCAGGGCGTCGAGGATGGGAACCCGACGTTGGCTGGTCCGCAGGGCAGCCACGATGCGGGCAAACTGACGCGCCACCTCGGCGTCGACGGGCAACGGGTCCCACGTCGACTCGACAGCGGAGAGCGTCGCCACTCGCGTCGCGCGGTCAGCGTCGTCTGCCATAAGCACGCCGACGGTGAGCTCGGCCAGGGTGACGACCGATACCTCGGTCTCGGTCACGCCATCCATCTCGCCGAGGGGTCGCCCCGACTCCGTCGCGACGAAGAACGACGTATCGAGCAGCGCCCTCATGCGTCGTCTGTCGTGTCGGACAACACGCTCCGCACGTCCTTGAGGAGCCCTGAATCCGCGGCGTGACGAGAGGCGATGCTGAGCGCCTCGGCAGCCGGCACGGTTCGACGGCGACGCAGCGGCACGATTTCGGCGACCGGACGTCGATCGACCGTCACCGTCAGCCGTTCGCCGCCTTCGACCCGGCGCAACACCTCGCTCACGGTGTTTCGCAGGTCGCGGACGGAGATAGATGTTCCCATGGGTCCAGTGTAGCACATGTACCTACAAGTGGCCCGGTGGAGACGACGGGACTCGAACCCACGACCCCCTGCTCGCAAACTCACCCCAGGGGTGTCCGCCGTGGTTCACGGCGGTCCGTCCATCCGCCTGACCTGGACCGTTGCCATGGGCCGACCGACGGCGAACTTCGGCGAATGACCCCGCGCGCGCGATGGACGCGCGAGGGAACGTTTTGTCGAGGGGAGCCGAAAGAAAAGTCAACACCACAACCTCGGCACTATTGTTGTGTTAGCATTCAATGCCGTGGAACACAACGACTCCCGGCGGGGGCGCCCACCTCGCCGGCTCGTCTACCAACGTCTCGAGGAGGCCATTGCCGATCTCCGCGAACGCATGGGGGGCCTGCCGTCGCCGACCGAGGCAGAGGGCATCTGGACTTCGATCTGGCACCAGGAAGCCCATCACTCCACCGCCCTCGAGGGCAACACCCTCGTCATCGCCCAGGTCGAGGCGCTCCTGGCCGAGGGGCGGGCCGTCGGAAACAAGGAGCTCAGGGAGTACATGGAGGTGACCGGCTACGCCGACGCGGCGAAGTGGGTCTACGGCCAGGCCCTCGAGCCCGGAGACTGGACCTCGCGGGCGCCGCTCACGATGACCGAGATCCGCCACGTCCACGAGCTGGCCCTCGGCCCGGTGTGGGGTGTCGCCCCCCACCCCAACGCCACTTCCGAGGAGAAGCCGGGAAGCTTCCGGCGACACGATATCGAGCCCTTCCCGGGCGGGATGGCCCCGCCGTCGTGGGTCGAGGTGCCTGCGGCCATGGTCGACTGGGTCGACTCGCTCCCGGCCGTCACCACCGCCGACAGTCCCGTCGAGGCCATCGCCGTCGCCCACGCCGGCTTCGAGAGGACCCACCCCTTCCTCGATGGCAACGGGCGCACCGGCCGGCTCCTCTTGAACCTGCTCCTGGTTCGCCTGGGCTACCCCCCCGCCATCATCTACACCCGCGACCGCAACCGGTATCTCCGCGCCCTGCAGCGCGCCGACGGCGGCGATCCTGGACCTCTCGGCGAGCTCATCGCCCGGTCCGTCACCGACAACCTCTACCGCTTCGTCGTCCCCGCCGTGGCCGGGCCCCACCGGTTGGTTCCCATCGTGGCACTGACGACGAAGACCCAGAGTGTGACCATGCTTCGCGCTGCCATCGAGCGCGGCCGCCTCAGGGCGCAGAAGGGACCGGACGGCCAATGGCGGAGCACCCGGGCATGGGTCGACGAGTACGTCGCCAGCAAGTACCAACGTCGGTCCTGATCCAGCCGTGGCACGAGAGCGCGGCGGGCCGGACCCCTGCTTGGATCGAGGACACGCGTCCCGAGATAGTTGCCGGTCCCGCCCCGCGACCGGTGGTCTCGAAGAACTGTAACCGTAGCTGGTAACATCTATTGGTGTCAAAGGTCCGTCGTGGCGGCTAGATCTTCATCGCATGGATCGGGGACCACAGCCCCCGTCATGTTTACGTGTACCGGGACGGCCGACCGGTGGTGAAGTGGGATCTGGACAACTGGCAGCCAATGAAGGGGCGGGCCAGCGCAAGGGTCGAGCAGCTGCTGAAGGAACTGGAGGAGGAAGGGAAGTTATGAAGATCTTGAGTGTTGCTGCCAATAATCGTAAGCACGCGTTCGAGGTCCGGACGCGCCGCGAGACGCTCGTGCTTCCGTACTCCAAGACCGACCCTGCACCTCTGCCCACTGATCGGGTGGCAGAAGTCTTCGTGGACCCTGAGCTCGGTAACGAAGGATTCACCTACAGGCTGACTTCGGGCGCCGAAGGCAGCGTGCACGTCGACGCTGTGCTCGAGTACAACGAGGATCCTTCCTTCATGGCTGAGCTGACGCTCTACCGGCTCACTCAGGATGCGCGCAAGAGGTTCGAGGCCTCGGGCCTCTCGGCCCGCGAGGTTGCGCGCTGGCTCGGCACCTCCCCGACTCAGCTCTACCGGCTTTTGGATCCTACGAACTATTCGAAGTCGGTACGGCAGCTGATCTCCCTTCTCTACGTCCTTGGCTGTGAGGTGGACGTCAAAGTGAGGGAGCGCCCGCGGCGCCCTATCGCCAGCTGACGTACATCCTGCGAGCCATCGCTCCGAGTGACCTTCGAATACTTGCCCTGACCACCGACCAACGAATATCCCCGGCACACGCCGAATGACGGCTCGAGCTTGTTGCCGTCCCCGGCGGAACGGCCGGTTCCAGCAGCAGGTGAATCTGTCTTGGCGAGCACCCCCGACGTGCCGTTCTGCGCTCCTCCTGTGATGCTGACGGTCGTCGTTCTGGTGCAATGTTCGGTGCGTACTGGCAAACGACAGCTTTCCGCCGATGATCCCGGAGAGCCATCCTCCATCACTGGCACAGCACGCTTCGGGTCCTCGATCTTCTCCATCGTCGGCCCTACGCTTTCAGGACACACCACTTGGCAGGTGCTCCTTGTGCTGGGGACCGATGTGGCGTCAGCACCTACATCGTCCCAGGTAGAGGAGCACTTTCCGCGTAAATCACACGGCCGTGACCAGCGCTGTTGCAATATCGAGGTCTGAGCGCACCGCCGGGTCGGGCAGCCAGATGGCGGGGACGAGATCCCGGCGGGAGAGCTCGGCGAGGACCCAGGCGTCGACGCGGTCCGTTTTGCAGCGAGAGGGGCCAGTTTTTGACTTTCCTCGCGCCGGCGATCTCCACTGACCAGCACTCGAGCTCGAGGGTGTCATGCACGAAGCGCGCGCCGTTCATCGACTCGATGACCGACAGCACGTTCTCGTTGCCGTGGTCCCTTCGGACACAGCGGACGAGCGACCGCAGGCTGTCACGGTCAGGCGGTGCCGTGGTCACCTCCAGCGTCGAGCCGTCCTCGGCGAGGAGGTGCACATCGAGGCGACGTCGAGATAGATCCAGTCCAGCGTGCAACATGGTGGTAAGGCCTCCCTTGGTGATGGGGTTTCCGGTGACAACAACGCTGTCGCCGGGGGAGGCCCCTCTTCATGCCATTCGAATACGGCGGCGATTTGGTGGAGACGATGGGACTCGAACCCACGACCCCCTGCTTGCAAAGCAGGTGCTCTAGCCAGCTGAGCTACGTCCCCAGGAGCGCTCCGAGACGTGGCCCGGCACCACGCGCGTCAGAGGTGGACCTGCTCGGCAATCATAGGGCAACCGGGAGGGCGGCGGCTCCCAGCCCTCACCGGCGGGCGCCATCCCGGGACCCGTCGCCATCAGCCGAGCACCACAGCGACGCCGTACGCACTCTCCGTCACCATCCTGTTCGATAGGGTCCACATCCACGCCGCGCCACGTCGTGGTCTCCGGGAAACCAGGGCGGAAGAGCAGGGTCGGGAGGGGATTGCCGAGATGCGAGGGACCTGCCAGGGCGGCCGGATCGGGAGGACCCGGGAATGAAGCCCTCTCGCTTCCGGTACCACCGCCCCGGGACGATCGCCGACGCCGTCGGACTGCTCGCCGAGCACGGCGAGGACGCCAAGCCACTCGCCGGTGGCCAGAGCCTGGTCGCGCTGCTCGCGCTCCGACTCACCAGCTTCGAGCACCTGGTGGACCTCAATCGGATCCCCGAGCTGCAGGGCGTCTCCACCGACGACCAGGGTGACGAGCAGGGCGCGGTGACGATCGGGGCCATGACCCGCCAGTCCGCGGTGGAGCGGTCGGGCGATGTCGCTCGGCTGGTCCCTCTCCTTGCCAGGGCGGTCCCGTTCATCGGTCACTTTCAGATCCGCAATCGCGGGACCATCGGCGGTTCTATCGCCCACGCCGACCCCGCGTCCGAGCTGCCGGCCGTGGCCCTCGCCCTCGACGCCCGGGTCCTGGCGACGAGCACCGCCGGGACCCGGACGGTCCCGGCGTCGGACCTCTTCTCGTCGACATGGACCACCACGCTCGAGCCGGGCGAGATCCTGACCGGCGTCACGTTCCCGGTGTGGGGCCCGAGGAGCGGCTTCGCGGTGGAGGAACTGGCGCGCCGCAGGGGGGACTTCGCCATCGCCGGGACCGTCTGCGGCATCCGGCTCGACGCCGCCGGGTTGATCGACCGGGCGGCGATCGCCCTGATGGGGATGGGGGACACGCCGGTCCGGTGCCATGCCGCCGAGGCGCTCCTCGTCGGGTCGGCACCGGACTCGGCGGAGCCTGCGGCCGTCGCCGCCGAGGCGATCGACGCCACCGAGCCCCCCGACGACATTCACGCGCCCGCGAGTTACCGGCGGCGCGTCGGCGCCCACCTGGTCGCCCGGGCGCTGGCCAGTTCGATCAGGGAGGCGGTCCATGGATGAGATCGACATCCGGCTGTCCGTGAACGGCGAGCCCGTGCACGGGCGGGCCGAGGCGCGCAAGACCCTGGCCGACTTCCTCCGCGAGGACGGCGGCCTCACCGGGACCCACCTGGCCTGTGAGCACGGGGTGTGCGGAGCATGCACGGTCCTCCTCGACGGCGAGGCCGTCCGGTCCTGCCTCCTGTTCGCCGTGCAGGCCGAGGGTTCGGAGGTGACCACCGTCGAGGGGCTCTCGCCTCCCGACGGGACCCTCAGCCCCGTGCAAGGGGCGTTCTGGGAGAACCACGGGCTCCAGTGCGGCTTCTGCACGCCGGGTTTCGTCGTGTCGGTCACCGCCTTCCTCCGGCGGAACCCCGACCCGACCGACGAGGAGATCCGCGAGGGCCTGTCGGGGAACCTCTGCCGCTGCACGGGCTACCAGGGGATCGTGAGGGCCGTCCGCGCCGCGGCGAGGGCGTCGGCATGACCGAGAGCCCGCAACGAGCCGCGCCTTCGGCTCCCGCCGCACCGGCGACCGGCGGGACCGGCGCTCCTTCGGCGATCGGTCGCCTGGTCGGCCAGCGGGTGAGGCGCAAGGAGGACCCCCGCCTGCTCACCGGGCACGGCCGCTATCTCGACGACGTCGTGCTTCCCGGGATGCTGCACGCCCACTTCCTGCGCAGTGACGTCGCCCGGGCCCGGATCACCCGGATCGACACCACCGCCGCCAGGGCCGCCGAAGGGGTCGTCGCCGTCCTCACCGCCGCCGACCTCAACCCCCACCTGGTCGGCGACATGCACGGGACCCTTTCGCCGGACAACCCCGGTCCCCTGCTCCCCCTGGCCGAGCACGACGTCCGCCACGTGGGCGACCCGGTGGCGTTGATCGTCGCCTCCAACCGCTACCTGGCCGAGGACGCGGCGGAGCTCGTTGAGGTGGAGTACGAGACGCTGCCGCCCGTCGTCGACATGGAGCAGGCGTTGAGCAGCGACGACATCGTCGTCCACGCCGAGCTGTCCGACAACCTCTGCAGCCGGATGGAGGAGCCGATCGACGACGAGCTCCGGCGGATCTTCGACACCGCCCCCTACGTCATCACCGAGACCGTGCTCCAGCACCGGTACCTCCCGGTCCCCATGGAGACCCGCGGGGTCATCGCCGTTTGGGACCGCCACACCGGGCAGCTCGAGATCCGGATCTCCACCCAGTCCCCCCACGACGTCCGCACCACCGCAGGCCGCATCACCGGGGTGCCGGAGCACCAGATCCGGGTGATCATGGGCGACGTCGGAGGCGGCTTCGGGCAGAAGGCCTACGTCGCCCGGGACGAGCAGGTGGTGATCCTGGCCGCCCACAAGCTCGGCCGCGCCGTGAAGTGGGTGGAGGACCGGCACGAGAACCTGGTCGCGGCCACGCACTCCCGCACCGAACGGGTGACCGTCACCCTGGCCGCCGACGAGTCGGGGCAGTTGCTGGGCGCCCACATCGACCACCTCGACGACGCGGGCGCGTACCCGGTGATGGGCTCGGGAGGCGCCGGGGCCTTCGTCGTCATGATGTTCAGCGGGCCCTACCGCCTGCCGAAGCTGGCCTACCGGACCACCTCGGTGTACACGAACACCTGCACCCGGGCGCCCTATCGGGGGCCCTGGCAGGCCGAGACCCTCGCCCGCGAGCAGGTGATGGACGTCCTGGCCCACCGGATCGGGATCGACCCGGTGGAATTGCGCCGTCGCAACGTCGTGCACCGTTCCGAGCTGCCCTACACGATGCCGGGCGGGATGCCCATCGCGGAGGTGTCCCCCGAGGAGACGCTCGACCAGGCCATGACGATGATCGACCACCCGGGGTTCCGGGTCGAGCAGGCGCGGGCGCTCGACACCGGTCGCTACCTGGGGCTCGGGATCGGGCTCTACATCGAGCCCCAACCCGGCATGGGCCCCTACGGATCGGAGCCGGCCCAGATCCGTATGCAACCCGACGGTCATGTCGCCGTCTACCTGGGCTCGGGATCCCACGGGCAGGGGCTCGAGACGACCACCGCCCAGATCGTCGCCGAGCACCTGGGGATCGAGCCCGAGGACGTGTCGGTGCACCAGGGCGACACCGACGCCACGCCCTACGCCTTCGGGACCGGCGGGAGCCGGAGCGGGCCCATCCTCGGGGCTGCCGTTCGCCAGACCGCGCTCGTCGCCCGTGAGAAGATCCTGGCGATCGCCGCCCACCTGCTCGAGGCGTCCCCCGACGATCTCGACATCGACGGGGGGGGTCATCGCCGTCGCCGGGACGCCGGCCATCTCGGTCAACCTGGCCCAGGTGGCCATGACCGCCTACCTCAACCCGTCGGGGCTGCCGCCCGGGATGGACGCCGGGCTGGATTTCTCGAGCCGCTACCAGGCCCCGCCGTTCATGTTCTCCAACGCCTGCCACGCCTGCACGGTGGAGGTCGACCCGGTGACCGGGACGGTCACCATCCTGCGCTACGTCGTGAGCGAGGACTGCGGCGTCATGATCAACCCCAACATCGTCGAAGGGCAGATCGACGGGGGCGTCGTGCAGGGGATCGGGGGGGTCCTGTACGAGCACTTCGTGTACGACGGCGACGGCAACCCGCTGACCACCACCTTCCTCGACTACCTCCTCCCGACCGCCGCCGAGGTCCCCGAGATCGAGCACGGGCACATCGAGACCCCGGCGATGACGCCGGGGGGCTACAAGGGGGTCGGCGAGGGCGGGGCCATCGGCGCTCCGGCGGCGGTGGTGAACGCGGTAGCCGACGCGCTACGGGCGCTCGGCGTGGAGTCGCTGTCCCAGCCCCTGGGTCCCGCCCGCATCGTCGCCGCCATAGAGGCCGCCCGCTGACCACGCGGCATGCGGGCGCGAGAGGTCCTGCACCCGAGAGCTCGTCCGGGCCCTACAGGTGGCTGAAGCCTCCCGCCTCCTGGGGGGTCATCCCGACGGTAACCGGGTGCTTGTCGAAGTGGGCGATCGCCGCCTGCAGGTCGTCGAGCAGGATGCTCGCCAGGTCACGGCTCACCCCTTGGCGGACGAGCACCCGCTGCACCACGATGTCCGACGCCGTGCCGGTCAGCGAGTAGGCCGGTACCTGCCAGCCCCGGACGCGCAGCCGGTCGGCCAGGTCGAAGAGACTGAAACCGGGATCCTGGCCATCCCTGATCCGCCAGGTCACCGCCGGGATGCCCTCCGCGGGGTCGCTCTCGCAGAGCAGCTCGAACGGTCCGAGCTCGGGGATCCTGGCGGCCAGGTACTGCCCCGTCGCGTAGGAGGCCTCGTGCACGGCCCGGTAGCCCTCGCGGCCGAGGCGGACGAACTCGTAGTACTGGGAGATGATCTGCCCGGCGGGACGGGAGAAGTTGATCTGGAAGTCCGGCATGTCGCCGCCGAGGTAGTTGACGTGAAAGACGAGGTCCGCGGGAAGGTCGCCGACGTCGCGCCAGATCACCCAGCCCACGCCCAACGGAGCGAGCCCGAACTTGTGCCCCGAGGTGCTCATCGACTTCACCCGGGGGATACGGAAGTCGAAGGCGACCTCCGGCGCGCAGAACGGGGCGAGGAACGCGCCGCTGGCCCCGTCCACGTGCATGTCGACGTCGATGCCCTTCTGCTCGGCCAGCGTGTCGAGCGCCTGGGACAGCTCGAGCACGGGCTCGTACCGGCCCGTATAGGTCACCCCGAAGGTCGGGACCACGAGGATCGTGTTCTCGTCGATCCGCTCGAGCATCTGCTCGGGCTCCATCCGGTACCGGCCGGGCGCCATGGGCACCTCGCGCATCTCGACGTCCCAGTACTTGGCGAACTTGTGCCACACCACCTGCACCGGCCCGCAGACGATGTTCGGCCGGTCCGTCGGCCTCCCCTCGGCCGCCCGCCGGGCCCGCCAACGCCACTTGGCCGCCAACCCGCCGAGCATGCACCCCTCCGACGAGCCGAGGGTGGAGGTGCCCACCGCGCTCGCCGCGCCGGGTGCGTTCCACAGGTCGGCCAGCATGTGCACGCACCGCCGCTCGATCTCCGCGGACTGGGGGTACTCGTCGCGGTCGACGAGGTTCTTGTCGATGGCCAGGTCCATCAGCTGATGGACCTCCGGCTCCTCCCAGGTCTGGCAGAACGTGGCGAGGTTCTGCCGGGCATTGCCGTCGAGCAGCAGCTCGTCGTGGATCGCCTGATAGGCCATCTTCGGGAGGGTCTGAGCCTCCGGGAAGGAGGTCTTCGGAAGGGCGGTGGCCAGGTCCTTCGACGCGAAGAGCGCGTCCGTCAGCTCCGAGCGAGGGGTGCGGCGCGTATGGAGAGCCATGCGGCGACGGTACCCCCTCGGGCGGGATGCCGGCCAGGGTCAGCCGTACGCTGCGGCCCGGACGGCCTCCCTGATGGCGGCGATGGACCGGAACGAGCCGCGCGCTGCCATCAGGGCGGGGAAGGTCACGCGGAACTCCTCCTCCACGGCGAGGAGGACGTTGATGCTGGCGTGGGAGGTGAGACCCGAGCGGTACAGGTCGTCGTCCTCGCCGATCGTCACCACGTCGTCGGGAAGGCGACCATGGTCGTCGAGGAGCGAGCGGATGCGGTCGTCGAGCTCGTCCCCGTCCCCACGGCCGGTCGACCGGCTCGGACGGGCGCCGCCCGACGAGGGGGGGAGCTGCTTGCACATGGCGGTCACCACCGCCGACGCCGTCCCGCCGCCGTGGCTGATGCTCACGCCGATCCGTCCGATCCCCGCCTCCGTCGCGGCGCGGGCCACCTCACCCGACAGGCCCAACCCGCAGGCACCCTCGGGGTGGTGGAGCACCTCAACGGAGCGGAGGTCGGAAAGCACCCCCGAGGCCTCGAGCACTCTCAGGGTGGCCGACTTGGCCGCGAACCGGGTGGCAAGGCCGGCGTTCGCGTTCGCGTTCGCGTTCGCGTTCGCGTTCGCGGCGCCGGGAACGCTGCCACAGGTCCGTAGCTCGTGATCGGTGTAGACCCTGCGCAGATAGCGGTCGCCGAACCGGTCGATCGATCCCCGGACGTCCCGGACCCGTACCAGGTCCACCGCGACCCGGCAGGTCGGGACGCCCACGCCGGGATCCTTCACCGCACCCTCCGTCATTGCGCACCCATCTGGGCGATCGCGCGGCGAAGGACGTCCTCGGCCCCGAGGATGCCGTCGGCGCCAACCGTCGTCAACGCCGACCGGACGGCCACCCCGGAGGTCCCCTCCGCGATGCTCCTGGTCGCGTCCACGAGGCGGCGCTCGATGGCTGCAGCGTCGCCCGAGCCGGTCTTGACCTCGGCCACCACCGCGAACGTGCCGCGCCCGATCCGGCCGAGGAGATCGCCGTTGCGCACGAGATCGCCCAACCGGTCCGCCACCGCCCTGAGGAGCGGATCGGGCACCGGTTCGGAGGTCGGTCCGGAAGACCGGAGATCGACCAGCACGAGTGCCACGCAGCCCCCACCCGACCTGCGCAACGCGCCCAACGCGCCCCCCAGGTGCACCAACACCGACGGCAGCCGGGCCAGTCCGGTCAGCGGGTCGAGTCCCAGGATGGTCCCGAGGACGTCACCTGCCTCGGGGACGGCCTCAACGGAGAGTGGCCGATGCGACCCGGCCGGAGGGGACGTGCTGGGGGCAGGGGCCGGCGGTTCGCTCGGGGCAAGGGGCGGGGCCGGAGGGGCCGGAGGTTCGCTCGGGGCCGGCGAGACGCTCGGGGCCGGCGGTTCGCTCGGGGCCGGCGGGGGGGTGCCCGGAACAGGGGGAGTGCCCGGCGAGAAGGCGCCGGCCCCTCGGTACCATTCGACAACCGGGACCGAGGCCGCCACGTCGAGGAGCGCCTCCGAGTGGACGGCGGCCTGCTCGCGGACGGGGCGGGGCGGGGCGGGGGGCGGGGCGGGGGGCGCTGCCGCCAGGATGCGGGAGCTCGGCTCGAACCCCTCGGCGCCGCCCGACTCCTCAGCCGGAGCGGGCCGCTCGTCGGCCACCACGGTGAAGACGTTCTCAACGACTTCCTGGCGGGCCCGCAGGTACGAGGTCAGACGGGCGGCCATGGTGCCGAGCAGATCGAGGTGCTCCTGCTCGAACTGCCCGCTGGCCGGTTCGGCCACGCACAGCAGGCCCCAAGGGCGGTCGGCGGCGGCCAGGTCGCTCAGGGGAGCCACGGCCAGCTTGATCTGATGGTTCTGGCCCGGCCAGTTCTCTCCGGGGAGCCGGCCACTGCGCACCAGCACCCTGCCTCCGCTCAGGTGGGGATCGGCCCAGGTCTGGTGGACCAGCTCGTCGACCGCCTCGACGGTCCACACCGTGTCGGCACCGAGCGGGGGGAAGGTCGCCAGCGCGAACGTGCCGTCGGCGTTGCGCAGCGCGGCGAAGGCGACCGCCACCCCGCATTGGGCCCTCGCCATCCGGAGGAGGTTGACGACACCTCCCTGCGCACCGCTGTCCATGGTCACCTTCTCCGTCACCGAGACCTGCACCTCGCATTCTCCTCCCGCGGGCGGGGCCGGTGATCCCTTCGCCCTCCGTACGGAGCGAGTGCCGCCGATCTCGCCGCCCGACCCTCGTCCGTCGTGCACCTGCAGGGTAGATGGACGCCGTCCCGGCGTCGTCTGCCCTACGTCCCCCCTCGGCTGTCCGGCTCCCGGTCCGACGGCGGCGGGTGCGGCGGCTGCTCGGCCGGGAGCGAAGAGCCCGGCGGGGACTGCCACGGGGGCGCCAGGTCCGGCTCGAGCACGAAGGTCGCCGCCGTACCCGTCTGCGGCGGCCAGGGCCCGTGACGGGCAAAGGGGCGGTAGAGCGTCATGACGCCCACCGTGGCATCCCACAAAGCGGTGTAGAGACAAGCCTCCGCACCGCGTTCACGGCACGTGGTCTCCACCACCGTTCCGCGGATCCCTCGGGCCATGGCCGGAACGGTCTCGAGTAATCCTCTGCTGAGCTCGCACGCGGCCCCCGAGCTCAGGTCGCCCAGTGGCAGGGCCCTCACCACCGCGCAACCCCGGCGGATCCGGATCACGTCGAACCGGACGCCGACGGCGACCAGCAACGGCCGCGCCTGCTCGAGCACGTCGAGCACGACGTCCAGACCGTCGGGCCGGGGGTTGGCCAGCAGGGGATGGACGGCCAGCCTCCGCCCGGCGGGACGCGCCCAGCCCGTGCCCGTTGGGAAACCCTCTTCGGGGAGCCCGACGAACCTCCGGATCTCGGATCCCGAGACCGTGAGCACGAAGGGGCGGGTACCCGGGAGCCGTCCACCCCTCCCGGGGGTCACGGCGTGGCCTCTCCGGGACGGTTTCGAGCGCTCTTCCGCCGGTACATCTCTCGGTCTGCCCGCACCAGCAGGGTCGTCGGGTCCTCGTGGCGGGGATCGGCGACGACCCAGCCGATCGACGCGGCCACCGAGAGGGTCTGGCCCTGCACCTGGTAGGGGGCCGTCAGAGACTTGCGGATGCGGGCCACGACCAGCTCCACCTCGCTGGCGTCGGCCGCGGTGTGCGCCACCACGAACTCGTCGCCTCCGAGACGGGCCACGATGTCGCCCGTCCTGACGGTGCCCTGCACTCGCCGGCTGACCGCGATCAGCACCTCGTCGCCGACGTCGTGCCCGAACTGGTCGTTGATGCCCTTGAACTCGTCGAGGTCGAGGAAGACGAGCGCCACCGCTCCGCCGCGGCTCCGGAACTCCCCGAGCATCCTCCGGAGGTAGTCGAGCAGGAGGTAGCGGTTCGCCAGACCGGTCAGCGGGTCGTGAAGAGCCAGGTGGGTGAGCCAGGCCTCCTCCTGCAGCTGCGTGGTCACGTCGCGGAGCACCAGCAGCGCCCCGGTGCTCCCCTGCAGGTCGAACGGCCGGGCCGAGGCGACGATGTGCCGGCGGGTGCCCTCGTCGCTCCCGAGGAGCAGCTGCTCGGAGCGGACCACGGTGCCGTGCAACGCCCGCGACAGGGGATGGTGGGCCAACGTGAGGGGGGAGCCGTCCGACGTGCACAGTGCCGTCGAGGCGGGAAACGGATGGCCGGCCATGTCGTCGTCCGCCGGGAGGCCCTGCAGCTCGCGCGACGCCCGGTTGGCGACGACGACCAGGCCGCCGGCATCGCACACCACGATCCCCTCGTCGAGGGCGTCGAGGAGGGATCCCAGGCTCGGGTCGGTCGACAGACCCCCGCCCGCTCCGGCGACGGGCCGGCGGGCGTCACGGAGAAGGGCCACGAAGCACTCCCCGACCGAGCTGCTGTCGACCCGGCTCCCGCTCACGTCGACGTCGAGCTCCTCGCCGGTGGTCGACATGAGCTGGAGCCGCCGGCCCGGGGGCCGGGTCCCCAGGAGGAACTCGGTGAAGTCGAGCTCCGTCTCGGCCGGAGAGAGGCGGTCCTCGTCAGGGGCGAGGAGCGCACCGATGTCGCTGCCCAGGATCTCGTCGGGCGCGAGGCCGCTCATGGCCGCCAGGGTCCCGTTGGCGAAGATGATCGTGCCGTCCTCACGGGCCACGACCAACCCGTCCGGCAGGTTGTCGGCGACCTCGCCGAGAAAGCCCGAGCCCTCACCGGCGCGTTCCTCCCCGCCGGTGCCACCGGCGTCGTCGAAGCGATCCCACGACACCTCCCCCGCCCCGACGTCGTCGGCGTTCCCCCGGGAGACGCCGGTCCGCGGAGCCGGGCCGCGGGCGATGGCGTTCCACCCGCCCGGTCCCGGGGCGGCGTCGTCGGGCGAAGGCGGCTCCGGGACGGCGTCGCCGCGCAGTGCGGGGTAACCGCTCGGGCCGGGCTCCCTGTACGCGGGACCGGCCGGTCCCGCCGGCCGGGCCACTGCCGCGGTGCTGCTGCGCGCCCCCACCCGCTGGGTTGGCTCGGCGGCATCGGGCTCGGCCGCCAGCCGGCGGGCCAGCCCCTGCGACAACCGGAGGAGCCCGGTCCGCTGCTCGTCGTCGAGCTCGGGCAACCAGGTGTCGACCACACCGACCAGGCCGAGCCACTCGCGGTTGACCCTCAGGGGGACCGCCACACACGCCAGGGAGTCGTCCGGCGACTGCCCCTCGTCGGTCATCTCGGCGTTCCAGAAGAGCTCCCGGCCCCGCGCCTCGGGATGGGAGAGGCAGCTCTGGGCGAGCACCTCTATCCGGTTCCCGACGTCGGGGATCGTCACGACCGGTGAGAGGGCGAAGGCCACCCTCCCTGCGGGTGAGACGTAAAAGGCCCCGATTCCGATGCACAGATCACGGGCCAGCCGCAATGTCTCGACGAGTTGCTCGTCACCAGATGTCATGAGCGAGAGCGTAGAAGGGGCAAGTCCCGCCTGCGTTCGCCCGGCGTCCCGACGTCGATCCCGATGTTCCGCATTTCGGGCATCGTCGCGCGCCACGACCCCGGCACACCGTCGCCCGCTCCTGGCAGGAGATCTTCGGCCGCGCCCTCGGGGCTCGGACCCTCCTCCGTCCCACTGGCGTCCCGCCTCCGGGCCCCGGCTCCCGTGACGCTCGTGAGACGGGCGGGCACCACCATTGGGCCATGACCTCATCCCCACTCACGGGAACAGACGGGGCGCCCATCGTGAGGACCGCTCTCGTCCACGATTCGCTCACCGGCCGGGGGAGGCCGGAACGGGTCCTCCTGCACCTGGCCGAGGCCCTCCCCGACCCGGTCATCATCACCTCCGCCTATGACCCCGAGGGCACCTTCCCCGAATTCTCGAGATTCCCGGTCCACGCCATGGACGGCCACGCCCGGGACAAGGGCCCGGGCCGCGCGACCGACCGAGCTCACGCCCTCACCAGCGCCGCCGCCTTCCGCTCTCTCGACCTCACGAGGGCCGATCTCGTCGTGGTGTCGACCACGGGCGCCGCCCACCACGTGCGTCACCCCCGCAAGGCGGTCTACTGGCACGATCCACCCGAGTCGGAGCGCGAGCACGACGGGCCGCCCGGGGCCGGGCCAGGCCGGCCTCCGGCCGTCGCCGCCCACCTCCGCCGCTCCGAGCGCGAAGCCGCGCTGGCCCCTGCGGTCCACGCCACGAGCTCCCACCGGGCGGCGCAGCGGCTGAGGGACGGGTACGGCATCGAGCCCGAGGTCCTGCATCCCCCGCTCGACACGGCTCGGTTGGGCCCGTCCCTGGTCGAACCGGCCTGGCCCCCCCGCTGCCTGGTGGTGAGCCGGCTGGTCCCCCAAGAACGCGTCGACGTGGCGATCGCCGCCTGCCGCGAGGTCGGGATCCCCCTCACGGTGATCGGGGAGGGTCCGGACCAGCGGCGCCTGCGCGAGATGGCCGACGAGTCCGTGACCTTCGTCTCCTCGGTGAGCGACCCTGAGCTCGCTGCCGCATACCGTTCACACAGCGTCGTCCTGTGTCCCGACCAGGGCCACTCCGGCCTCGAGCCGCTGGAGGCCGGTTACGTCGGCCGACCCGTCGTCGCCTCGAGCGCCGGCGGCGCGATGGAGACCGTCCTCCACCGCGAGACGGGCTGGCTGGTCGGAGGATGGGACCCGCTCGACTGGGCCATGGGGCTGACCGCTGTCCTCCAGCGGCGATGGGACCTGCGGGCTCTGAGGTCGTTCGCCGAGCGGTTCGGGACGGCCTCGTTCGACGCCGGGTTGGCCCGTTGGCTGGGGGCGGCGGTCGCCCGCGACGAGGCGCTGCGGCTCGAACGGGATCCGCTGAGGGACTTCGCCGACCAGGGCCTGCTCGCCAGCTGAGATCTCCGAGGGCTCCCCGGGCACACCCGGCGACCGCCGGATCCTGGCTGGCCCTCAGGCCGTGCCCAGCGAATTGCGCACCCGTCCGAGCGCCGGCGACGGTGCAACCCCCAGGTCGCCCAGCATCCGCTCGGCCCGCCCGATGATCGACAGCGCCCGCCGCCGGTTGCCCGCCCGCGCGTGCAGCTCGGCAGCCTGCAGGTAGTAGTGCTCCTCGTAGGGGTCGGCCTCGATCAGGCGATCGAGCAGGCCCAGGGCCTCCTGCCCGTGCTCGTGGCGAACCGCCTCGGCGAGCAGCAGCTCGAGCAGCTGAAGGTGCAGCCGGGCCAACGACTCGCGTGAGGGGGAGGCCCAGTCCGCGTATCGGTCGCCGGGGAGGAGCTCGCCCCGGTAGAGATCCAACGCCTTGCGCGCCAGCTGAACAGGGGTCGGGTCCGCCCCGTCGGGCCGGAGGGCCTGCTCCGCCAAGCTCCGGAAGGCCGACACGTCGGTCACCGCGTCGGGCGAGAGCCGGATGAAATTCCCCTCGCGCTCGAGGAGCTCGCCGCAGGCCGCCCGTACCCGCCAGAGGACGTTGCGCAACCGCCGAGTCCCGACGCCGGGCTCGGCGTCGGCCCAGAGCAGCTCGACCAGCTCCTCCACCGGGATCCTCTCGCGCAAGGTGACGATCTTGAGCCCCTGGGCGGCGAGGCTCAGGGGAAGGGAGACGTCCTTGCCGTGACGGCGGACGGCGAAGGACCCGAGCAGGCAGATCTCCCATGTCGGCGGGGGCGTCGTGACCGCCGGAGCGGCCCCGGGCCGTCGCAGGTGGCCCTCGGAGGACCGCCGCGCCACGAGCGTGGCCGGCTCCCCGCTCCTCCCCTCGTCGTAGGTGTCGTCCTCCCCGGAGGACGGGCCCGAGGGCAGCCGGTCGAACTCCTGTTCGACCAGGGCCGACCATCCCGAGGCCTCTCGCAGCCGGAATTGCTCGGCCGCACTCCCGAGCCGGGCACGCGCCTCCTCGTGCCGGCCGGCCTCGGCGAGACGAACTCCCCACAGCAGCTCAACCCGCGCCTCGTGGAGCGGGGCGCCCCTGACCGCAGTGAGCACCGCGCGGAAGTGCTCGCTCGCCGCGTCGATCTCATCGGCGGCGATGCCCCGGATCCAGTGCGACCAGGAGCGTGGGACGGCACCGGAATTGGAGGCCCGGTCGACGACGTCCACCAGTGCGGTCGCCTCGCCGGCGCGCCGGCCGAGGATCATCACCTCGGCGATGGGCGGGGCCCACCGGGCGCGGATCGGATCGTACGCGGGAGCGGCCTCCTCGGCGACGGGCGTCTCCTCTTCGGACGCCGCCAGCCATGCGAAGGCCGACGCCATCCGGCCCCGCTGCAACTCGAGGTTGGCCAGGGCGGTGAGGGCCTGCAGGCGCGGCTCCCTCCCGGTATCCGCCGTCAGGGCGAACAACCCGGAGGCCCGTTGGAAAGCCTGTTCGTACTCCCCGCGCGCAGCGTGGACCTCCACCACGAGAGCGAGGGCTCGCGCCGCCAGCGGGCGGTCCTCGCATCGCCTGGCCCGGTCGGCCGAGGTCTCGGCGGCGGCGAGGGCCTCGGACAGCCGGCCGTCGCGCAGCGCGACCGCCGCCTGCAGGGCGGGCGGTACCACAGCGAGGGCGCGGTCACCGAGCGTTTCCGCACAGTGCTCGATCCACTGGGCCCACCGGGTGGTCTGCTCCCGCTGCCCCTCGTACAGCAGGCTGATCCCGATCACGTACGCCAGTTGCGGCGACCCCGAGAACCGCTGCGTCTGGCCGATCAGGAGCGAGGAGGCCGCCCGCACCTCGGACCGGTGCGCCGTCGGGGTCCGACCCTCCATCGTCCCCACGGCCCCGAGGGTCGCCCGGGCCAGTGCCTCGGCATGGCTGCTCACCGCACCCGCCAACGCGACCGCCCGCTCCGCGACGTCAGCGGTGCCGGTCGAGCTCCCCCCGAGCACCATGCAGGCGGCGGCGTCGGCCAGCATCAGCACCGCCCGGTGGGGGGTCTCCGCCTCGCAGAGCGCGGCCGCTGCCAGCATCTCGTCGGCCACCGCACCTCCGACGTCGTGGTTCGAATCGGCCCGGGCACGCTGGTAGACCACCTCGGCCAGGACCGACCCCGACGGGTGCAGGTCGGCAGCCCGGTCGAGGCAGACGAGGGAACGCTGGGTGTGCCCGACCGTCATCCAGAGCCCGGCTGCCCGAGACAGGTGGTGGGCCCTCGTGTCGGAGGTCTCGGCGAAGGCTGACGCCATCTCCTCGTGACGGGCGGCCGATTCGGGATCGCCCCGGTCGAGCGCCACCCGGGCCGCCTGACCGTAAAGGCGGGTCAGCGCGTCGTCGGGAACCCCTCTACCCTGGCTGGCGTGGAACGCGCTGCGCTCCACGTGCCCGCTCCGCCCGAAGGCGCGGCCGGTGGCCTGGTGGATCTGGGCGCGGACCTCCTCCGGGGCCAGGCGGAATGCGGCAGCCCGGACAAGGGGGTGCAGGAAGTCGATCCGGTTCCCCCGGACGACCAGGATCCCCGCTTCCTCCGCCGGGATCAGCGCCTCCGAGCTGAGATCGAGCTGGTCGAGCACCAGCTCGAGCACGTCGAGGGGGACCCGCCCGGCCGCGGCGGCGGCCACCGCGCTCCGCACCTCGTCCGGCAGCACGGCAACGCTGGCACCGAAGGCCGACGCCAACGCGTCGCCGACGGGGACCGGCTCGGGCAGCGGACGCCACCCGTTGAGCTCGTCCGGATCGAGCCGGGCGCAGACGTCGAGCAACGCGTGGGGGTTGCCTGCCGTGGCGCCGACCAAGGTCGTCAGGACCGCTGGCGCCGGAAGATGGAGGTGCTGCTGACGGAGGAGGGTTCGGGACTGGTCGAGGGTGAGTCCCCCGAGCCGGTGCTCGGCCACCGCAGTCGAGCCCAGCTCGAAGGTGGGCCGGTGGGGTGTATCTCGCCAGGCCAGCACGAGGACGAGCGGGGCCCGAGCGAGGCTGTCCGTCACCGCTCGCGTCAGGGCACCGGGGAACCACGGCGGGAGCAGATGACAGTCGTCGACCGCAAGCAGGAGGGAGGACGTCGCCGACCGGAGGATGGCCTGTAATGCCTCGACCGTGGCTTCAGGGCCCGGATCCGGGGCGTTGCCGGCGAGCAGCTCGGCGAGCGGGCGCGGCCACTCCCTCGGCACCGCCTCGCGGTCGGCGACCGCCGTGCCGCGCAATTGGACGATGGTGAAGTCGCTGGCGCGGGCCACCGTCGCTTCGATCAGGGCGCTCTTGCCCACCCCCGGCTCCCCGCGCAGCGCGACCGCGCTGCCGGTGCCCCTCCGAGCCCGCCACAGGACGTGGTCGAGATGCGCGAGCTCGCGGACGCGGGCGATCAGGCCGCCCGGCGCCGCCGAGCGCGGACCCGGGTCGTCGGTGAGCGACGGGTACGCCGATCGGTGCTCCTGCGCACCCGCGGCTTCCCCGGCGAGCGCTACGGGGCTCCGCGCCAACCGACCGCTCCTCCCGAGCCACCGCCGCCCGCGGGCACCCGGGCGCGACCGTGACCGCCCGCTCCGGAACCTCCCGCCGTTGGGTTCATCTCCGCCTCGCTCAAGTCCGCCCGTTCGAGACCCGTCGCCGCCAGGTCGGTGGGGGCGACGAAGCCGGCAGGCCGACCACGCAGCACCCGGCCGATATCGGCAACCTCCACCCACGCTCCGCCCATCGGGTCACCGCCGCCGGTCGGAGCGTGGGCCAGCCCGTCGCGGGCCCAATCTCCGCCGACTCCGCCGTCGGGGACACCTCCGGACGGAATCCCAGGTGAACGGGACTCCTCCGAGGCGAAATCTACCATTGAGGTTCTCGAACACAGAAATATGAGGCCGGAATCCTCGGCGGTCCCCCGGCGTCGCCGGGCAGGCGACCAGCGCCATCGGCGGGGCTCGCGAAGGTCGCTGCGGGCCCGGGCCTCAGGCTCTCGCGGCCCTGGTGGCTTCCCTCGTCTGACACCTCGTCCGGGTCCCGCAGCTCCGGAACGTCGACCCGGCCCGCGGTGGGGTTCGTGACCTCGGCGTGTCGGCGTACACTCACAGACGCCATCCCCTGTCCTGACGCCCACCCGTGGTGGTCCCGACGGAGGGGATCCGGCAAGCAGGGGCTATAGCTCAGTCGGTTAGAGCGCAGCACTGATAATGCTGAGGTCGCAAGTTCGATTCTTGCTAGCCCCACCACAAAAGCGCAGGTCAGAAGGTCGTTGACTTCCGCCGCTAACTCCAGCTAGCGTCGGTCCCAACAGCGGTCCCAACAATTGTTGGGACCGGGGGGCACGGGGGACCAGCGAGGAGGACCGGGCATGGCGGGAAGCCTTCGGCAGCGACCGGACAAAGGGCCGAACGCGTGGGAGCTCCGGGTGTTCGTGGGTCGTGACGCCGCCGGCAGGGTGCGCCACACGAGCCGCCTCTTCCGGGGATCGAAGCGGGCCGCGGAGAAAGAGCTCGCCCGCCTGGTGCTCGCGCAGGACGAGCACCCCGAGGTCGTCCCCGACGAGGCCAGCCGGGCGTGGGGTCCGTCGACCACGCTCAACGACGCCATCGCCGGGTGGAAGGCGAACGGCTGGGACGACCTCAGCCCGGTCACCGTCCGGCGCTACGAGAACGTCTGGAAGGTCCACATCCGCGACGCCATCGGCAAGCGACGCATCGCTTCGCTCAGCCCCTACGACGTCGAGCGGTTCTTCCGTGAGCTCAAAGTGAAGGGTGCGGGTCGAGAGACGGTGCGCTACGTCCGGTCGGTCCTGCACCGGGCGTGCCGCCTGGCGCGCAAGTGGAGCGGGAACCAGCTCCACAACCCGGTGAGCGACACCGAGCTGCCCTCGTGGGGCATGGCGGAGCTACCGGTCCCCGTGCGCTCCCCGACGGTCACCGAAGTCCGCGCGATCATCGCCGCAGCCGAGGAGCTCGACCTCCGGTACGCGGTGGCGCTGCGGGTGGTAGCCGCCTCGGGCATGCGCCGCGGGGAGGCATGCGCCCTGCGGTGGTCAGACATCGACTGGGATGCTTCCTCGCTCGTCGTCGACGAGTCGGTCGTGCCCGCCGCCGGCGGAGCGGTGGTGAAATCGCCCAAGACGAGGGCCAGCATCCGGCAGGTGGCGATCGATCCCGGAACGTCGGCGTCGCTTCGTGTGCTTCGAGACGAGCAACGGGATCTGGCGACGGGATGTGGCACCACGCTCGCCGACGACGGGTTCGTGTTCTCCGCCGAACCGGGCGGAGAGGTTCCCCCGTACCCCGACACCCTCAGTAGGGCCTTCACCAAGGCCCGCACTGCGGCGAGGCTCCCGGCTGATCTGCACCTCCACTCGCTCAGACATTTTCAAGCGACCTCGCTCGACACGGTCATCCCCGAACGCCAGAAGCAGGCCCGGCTCGGGTGGTCGACCGTCCATATGGCGCGCCACTACACCGATGCCCTCACCACCGAGGACCGCCGGGCGGCCGAGCACATCGGCACCCTGCTCGACGCCGACCCTCAGGCTCCGCGGGTATCGACCTGATCGTCCGGCGCAGAACGGGAACCGGCGGCCACGATCGGCGCCTCGCCCGCCAATAGCCGCTCGACGGCGGCACGGGGAACGTAGGTGGAGCCACCGATCTTGTGCACGGGGAACGGCACGGCTCCGTTGCGCACCGCCCGGAACATCGTGGTACGCCCGATGCCCAGCATGATCGCGGTCTCTTCCACGGTGAGAAGGAGCCGGCCCCGACGTCGGGCGGACGGTGCCTTCCGTGCTCGATCGACGACCTCGAGTCGGTCCATCTTCGAACCATCATCTGGTGTTGTCTTGCTAGCTTCCCTCCGTGGCTCGTTGGCGGCGGTCACGGACGGTCCTCCTCGTGTTGGCGGGCATGGCGGTGCTTGGTTGGCGCGCGCCTTGGGCAGGGGCGACCGGCACCGGCGCACGGGTGCTCGAGCCGGGGTCGGTGGCGCAGGTGAGCGCCGGCGCGGTGTCGGTCACCACCCCGGTCGACGGCCGGCTGCGGGGCCAGGACTTCACGGCGTTGGTGACCGGCGTGGCCTGGCCGGGGTCCGCCGGTCCCTACGTGGCGGGTGGCGGCCGGCGCTTGGTGGTCTTCGGTCTCTCGGTCACCCAGAGCCCCGATGTTCTCGGGCCCCTCGGGAACGGCAACGCCGGCGTCACCGCCGCGCTCACCACCGGCGGCTCGAGCGATCCAGTCGACCTCACCTCGATCGACCAGCAGATCGAAGGCGCCTCGGGGAGTGGGCCAGGCACGCAGGGGACGGGCACGGCTACCTACGTCGCCTCGGTGCCGGCCCACGCCCACGACGTCGAGCTGGTGGTGGCCGAGGGGAGCTTCTCCCAGCGCTTCTCGCTCTGGGACCTCCATCGGGTGGGGCCGTCGCCCGCCGTCCTCTACCGGGACCCCAGCTCGCCCGTGGTCCTCGACGCCAACTCGGTCGGAGGGTCGGTCACCATCGCCGATCCGGCCGGCGGTTTCACCAGCACCCAGCCGGTCACCCTCACCAAGGCGACGTTGTCGGACTTCGCCCCCGACGGTGCGGGCACGACACCGGGCTCGCCCGGCGACGCCTTCCTCACGCTCGACGTGACGAGCGACTACCCCTCCTATGACCAGTCCCCCTCGGGGGACTTCTTCTCCTCGCTCTCCCCTCTCCCCGGTGATCGGCTGAGCTTCGTGGCCCCCGGGGCGGCGCCGACGACCGCCACCGAGGTCTCGGGAACGTCGGGGATCACCACCGATTCGAGCGACGACGGGTTGCTCGACGCCACCTATTACTTCGAGGTCCCCGCGGCCACCACCACCGGCACGGTCACGGTCACCACCGGCCCGGTCACCGGTTCGGAGTTCACCGGGTTCGTGGGGGGCGCCGGTGCCGCTGGCCATCACCGCCCCGGCCACCCTGGCCGTCACCTTCGCGCCGGTGCCGCCGGGCCCGGGTCCGCAACGAACCCCGCCCTGGGTCGGCAAGCCGATCCCGGCGCCGGCAACCGTCGGTCAAACGAACAGCGTGCCGGGCGGGGGATCGAGCGGTTCGGTGTCGACGGGAGGCGGCGGCTTCCCCCTCTGGTTGGCCGTCGTGCTCCTGGCCGTGCTCGCCGCTGCCGTGGTGGCCGGCGAGCGGGTGGTCCGTCGGCGTCGGGCCCACGCCGGTCAGGCCGGCGCACCAACGGACGGACGCGTCGGCGACGTCCCGGTCCCGATCGACGTCGCTCGCCCGGTGTCTCCCCCGGCACCGACCTCGGTCCTCGCTTCGGAGCCGCTCCCCCTCGGGGCACCCGGGGATCTGGTGGTCCGGGTCCTCGGTCCGGTCGAGGTCACCGGTTGGCGCGAGGAGCCCGACCGGGCCGTCGTGGCCGAGCTGTGCTACTACCTCGCCCTGCACTCCAGCCGGGGCGTCCGGGGTGACGACGTGCTCGCCGCCCTGTGGCCCCTCGACGGGAACCGGGGTGACGCGACCAAGGACAGCGTGCGCAGCTATCTCTCCTTGGTGCGCCGGGCCGTGGGCGAAGACCGGCTCCCCAAGCTCGGCCGCTCGCGCACCTACCGGCTCTCGGGCTTCGTGACCGACTGGCACCGCTTCGTCGAGCTCTCCAAGGTGGCGAAGGGACTCGACGGTGCGGAGGCCGACGGCATCCGGTCCCAGGCCCTCTCGCTCGTCCGCGGTGCGCCGTTCGCCGAGACCCCCGGCGGGCAATACGAGTGGGCCTTCGACGAGTACCTGGCCTCGGGCATGGTGACCGCCATCGTCGACTGCGCCCACCGGCTGTCGGCCGGTCGCCTCGCAGCCGGCGACCCCGAGGGGGCCGAGCAGGCCGCTCGCCGGGGGCTCGAGATCTCGCGCTTCGAGCTGGTGTTGTTCGAGGACCTGGCCCGGGCCAAGGACGGACAAGGCGATCCCGACGGCCTGCGCCGGGTGCTGGCCGACGCCGCCCGGGTGCTCGACGAGGCCGGTATGGCCGAGCTCGGGGCCCGGCTTTCGAACAAGACCGTTCACGACCGCCACCCCGTGTAGGGGGAGGACTCGGCGAACGAGGCGGCCAGGTGACGGCGCAGGGCGATCTCGGCCCGTCGACGTTCTTGACGCACGGCCCGGGGATCTCGGCCACTGGCCGTCGCCAGCTCGCCGACCGGACGACCGAGCACCCGGGTCTCGTGGACGAGACGGGCCTGACGACCGGTCAACGCCTTGGCCCGTTCGGCGTCGGCGAGCACCGTGGTCACCCGCACCCCCGGGTCGGCGTCGATCGCCTCGGGGTCGACGTGGTCGCCGAGCGCGATCTCACGATCCCGCCGGCGCCGGTCTCGGTGCACGAGGAGCCGGGCCCGGTCCCACACCCCGTCGACCACCGCGCTGGCCGCATGGTGCGCGGGTGCGGCCGCGGCGACGGCGAGCACCCGTTCCCAGGCGATCCCGACCAGCTCGGTCTCGGCGTCGTCGCGCTCGATCCCGTGGCGCACGAGGTAGCCGGCGGTGCGCAGGAGGGCAGGGCGCAGGGCCACCAGCACACAGACCATGGCCGTCTCGTCCCCCGGCGCCAGGCGAACGAGGACTCCGACCACGTCAGCAGAACGACCGCGGTGGTCGTGGCACCACCGGGCGAGCTCGAGCGGGCTGTGCACGTCGGCGATCTCGATCCCGGCCCGGGCGAACCGGGCCATGGCCGCCCGGGCCTCGCGGCCCTTGGACCGGGACCCGAGGTGGGCGCCGAGGCGCCCGATCGGTGTGGTGCTCGGTGTCGTTGTGGTGCTCGCGGTCGGCGCCGAAGCGGTGCTCGGGGTGCTGGTGTGGGTCATGGCCCCATCGCGCCTGAGCACCCTCGACACGGCGCGCGACAAGCACGCCGACAGAACCCGCGACATAAAGAATTTCTTCGCGGGGAACCCGACGGGGATCACTGTCCTTTCCCCTGGTCATCGCCCTGTAACGGCCCCGTCGATGTCCCCGTCGAGCTCCCCGTCGATGTCGACGGCCCTGTCGAGGTCCCCGTCCAGGTCCCCGTCGACGTCCGATCGAGACCGAACAGCGCCTCGGCCAGGCGCTCGGCGTCAGGGTGCTCGTAGCCCCGGCCCCCGTAGCGCCAGGCGCCGTCGAAGGCACGGTCCAAGGCACCGATGTCGTCGTCGAAGGCACTGTCGACGTCACCGCTGTCGTCGTCGCTGTCGGTCTCGTCGCGGTGCGCGAAGTTCGCCCGGGCCCCCCGCAGGGCACCGAAAGTCGTCGAGTAGGCCCGGCTCTTGGTGAGCACGTGGCCCGGGAAACCGAAGGCATGCGCGTGGCGCCGGAGCCCGAGCGCCGCCAGCTCGGGTCGGCCCCCGAGCGCCCAGGCGGTGCGCACCAAGGTGGCCGGGTGAGGACGGAGACCGAGGCGCTCGAGCTCGCCGAGATGGCGCAGCCGGTGGGCGGGCCCGTGGGCGTCGGCCGCCGACTTGGTGGCGTACTTGGCCGTGTAGGCGGCGATCGCCACCGGGTCGGCGTCGCCGTCATCGCCGCCGAGGATCCGAACGTCGAGCTCGGTCCCCCAACGGGTCCGCGCTCTGGCCGGGCTCCCGGGACTCGGCACGCTCACCGACGCGGCCACGCGGCACACGACCGCTGCCAGTTCGTCGGCGTCGATCGGGACGAGCGGGGCCGAACCCGGACCGTCGGGGCCGTCCAGTCGGACCACCACGTGGAGGTGGACCAGACCCCGGCGCTGGAGCTCGGCCGCCTTCACGAAGGAGATCCGAGCCGCCCGGCGCAGTGCCGCCTCGCTCGTGTGCTGTTCCTTGGCCAGGGCGCGCACCAGCGCCACCGTGGTGCGGCGCCACAGCTCGGGGACCTTGGCGTTCCAGAGCACGGCGCCCTCGTAGTCGAAGCAACCCGCGCACAACGGCTCGCCGAGGACCCGGTCGCCGACCGGGTGCCGCCGGGTGCAGGTAAGGACCACACCATGGGGGCAGGTGACCGCCCGGCGTCGGGGATGACACGGTGCGCTGGCAGCTCGATCGCCCGGGCGCGAGTGCACCGGGCCGAAGGACGGCGCGGTCAGGGTCACGAAGACATTCGGGTGGTCGACCACGGTCTCGGGCACGCCCTTGCCACCGCGGAGCCCGGCGGCCACCAGGTGCCAGGCGTCGGCCTGGTAGCGCTTGGAGCACGCCGGGCAGACCGAGCGCCGGCGGTCCTTGCAGGCGACGGTGAGCCGGCCGGGCCGCAGCTCGCCGGTGGATCCATCGACATGGGTTCCAAACAGGCGGACCGGGTGCGAGCAGAGCCCGGCCCCTTGGACCTCGGCCAAAGCGGCCCGCAGCTCTCCCTCCCGGCTCACCGCTCGCCCCGCATTGCCGCGGCCCGTCGGGCCAGGGCCACCACGTCGTCGTCGCCCAGATAGAACGATCGCAGCCTCACCGGGACGCCTCCTTCGTGGAGGAGGAAGCCCACCCCGCGGTTGCGCGGATCGATGGTGGCCGCCGAATAGCCCTTCGACGCCCAGCCCTGACCGAGCACGGTGTCGGAGGACTCGGGCGTGGTGCAGCGCAGGGCGAACCGGAAGGAGAACAGGTCACGGATCGAGGTGGGGATGATCTCGTGGCTCGGGCGCTGGGTGGCGGCCAGCACCACGATCCCCGCGGCTCGTCCTCGTGACACCAGGTCCCGGAGCGCCTCGGCGAAGACGGTGCGCTGCTCCTTGGTGCCCGCCCGCAGGAAGTAGGCGAGCTCGTCGACGGCCACGACGTGGATGCCCAACCCGTCGCCGATGGTGACCTTGCGCCGCCCGGTGGCCAGCAGGCTCTCGTAGCGGCGGTCCATCTCGGTGCGCAGTGACTCGAGCACCTCGTTGGCTTCGGCCATGTCCGGGCCGACGAAGCGCACCGCGGCATCCCGCCAGGTGGCGAGCTCCACCTGCTTGGCGTCGAGGAGCGTCAACGAGCACGAAGGGTCCAAGGCAGCGGTGGCCACCAACAGCGAGAGGGCGGCGGACTTGCCGGCCCCGGGCTCTCCCCCCAAGAGCAGGTGGTGCTCGGGAAGGGCGACGGTGACCACCCGGCCCTCCTCGTCGATGCCGGCGGGCACCGGGTCCCAGACCGAGGTGCGAGCCGCTTCCACCCAGGGCCAGGCGAGGGGTGGCCCGACGGCCAGGGGATCCCGGCGCACCACGGTCACGTTGGCCATCGAGGCGTCGCCGGCGTCGCGGGTGACCCGGATCTCGCGGACCCCGAGGGCGGCGGCCAAGGCGGGGCCGGCCCCGAGCAGCTGGCCGGCGTGGGTGCCGAGGGGCACCTCCACCCGGACCCGGATCCCGGCCGAGGTCGAGGTCACCTGACGCAAGACCGGCGCGGTCCCGGTCGGGCCCCAGACTCCGCACAACCGCAGCGCCCGGGCGAACCAACGCCGGACCGACGATGCCCAGAGCCATTCGGCCAAGGTCGCCTTCGCCGTAGGCATCCGCCAGAGCGAGATGCCACAGGTCCCGAGGACGAGCACCGCGGCCCCGGGACCACCGGCCAGGTCACCGAGGCGCCACCACGAGCCGGTCAAGACGCCGAGCCCCGCCTCGAGCCTCCACCCCCAGGCGAGCGAACCCGCCCGGGAGCAGAGACCGGAGTGGCCCCGCCTGACTTCACGCACGGGTGCGCCGCAGGTGCCGGCCGTAGGCGGCGAGACCGGCGGCGACCAGCACCACCAGGCTCAATGCCCCGGTCAGGTGCTCGACCAGCCACACCAGGCCCAAGGCCACCGCGACCAAGACGGCGAGACGGGCGATCACGACGGCGTCCGGGCGCCGATGGCCTCGATCCTGGCGGCCCGGAACGAGACCCCCGATCGGTCGTTCATCGACCAGGTGGTGGCCACGAGGTCGGTGACCTTCACCGGGGTGAACTCGCCCACCCCCTTGGGCTCACCGGCCACCTTGACGCTGATGAGCTCGCGGGTCCCGGCGCTGACCGAGAGGATCGGCACCTGGTAGAGCACCTGGCCGTTCTCGTCGGTCTTGGGCACCTTGGTGTCGAAGTCGAGCGTTTGCTCGGGTGGACCGGCCGCCATGAAGTGGGCGGCCGTGGTGTCGACGGGCAGTCGCATGTCTTGCTCCCTTTTCAGATGGGGGCCGGTCGTTCCGGTCCCTCATCTGGTATCTGGGTCACCCGACACCGCGAACGCGACACGATTTGTGAAAGGTCCTGGTCAACCGCGAGCCCGGGAAAGAGCGTCGCCACCGTTGCCCATCGGCGACAGCGGCCGCTCTTGACGCCGTCGTGGCGGCACTTCATGATCTTTGGTGACAACACAGATGTGCCCCCGGCGACCGCGCGAACGGCCCCGGGGGCGTGGCCAGTACCTACAAGGAGGCACTGACGTGGCGCACGATAGTCGTCGCTGTTCGAGCGACCCTGCGGACCCGAATCCCGATCCCTGCCGGTGCGATTTCGTGGCCAGACCCTGGCACCCCGAGATGCTCGGCCTCGAGCGCGACGGCTCGGTCGTCGGGTGGGCCCTCGGGTGCTTCGAAGAGGACATGGGCTGGGAACCGGCCGAGGTCGTCGCCTTCATCCGCCAGCACAACTGGGCCGATCCGGCCTCGATGGAAGACCTCGCCGCACGCATCGGCTACCTCGCCGAGCGGCTACCAGCCCGTGACGATCACCGAACGGACTGACGATCCAACCCGATGACGCTGGTCATGAGCATGCAGATCGCATGCAGATCACCATGACCAGCAGTGCAGGAGTGGACCACTGAACCAAGTCGATTCCGATCGATCTGGTTCGACCCTGAGGAAGCAGGAGAAGGGTTGTTCGGAACAATCTTCTTTACTTCTTCAAGCCGCCCACCGTCGGCCGGCGGCTTCGCCGCCACCTCCGGCAGTCGGTGCCGGGCCTTCGACCCGGCCGAAGTCCGCGGTTCGAGTCCCATTGGGTGGTCCTGGCCCTCGTTGAACAGCTTGTCGGCCTCGCGGAGCTTTCGGACGATCTGCTGGGGGGTGTGCCTTCGTCTCGGCATCGTGACGATCCTCCCTTCGCCCCAGAATCTGGGCAATGGGCTCACGTCACGGGGGAACCGATTTCAGGGGGTCAGGTCAATGTCCCTCACGCAGGTTGGCGACGAGCTTGGAGAAAACCGGTCGACGGTGGCTCTCCCTCTGAAAATGAACAGAATCCAGCTGAAGCCAAGGCCCGGTTGGACCTCCCAATACTTATGTAACGCGAAGCGGATCTCACGACAAGAACATTGAAAGCCGTCTTGTCCTAATAGCCCCTTTCGGCCTCACGCTCTAACGCATGCCGACGTTGCTCGATCAGGTGTGTAGCGACCGTCGCTGCCCACGCTCGCATTCCTGGGCCAACGGTTGCATCCTCCCTCCAACCTTCGAGGAGTTCGATCTGTCTTGTTAGTCGCGCCGACTCTGGCCCTGTCCAAGCTCCGCTCAAGAACTCCCCGTAGAGGCTCCCCTCGATCTCGTCATCGCCAGCGAACCGATCGAGCAGCGTTTCAGCGACGGCAGACGGGCGCTCGTCTCCAACAGAAATAACCGAAGCGACCAGTCGGGCTCGATCTAGCGAAGATCCCACCCATTCGGTAATCACATCAGGCGGAATCTCCCTCGCGAACCAACCACGCAGCTGCATAGGCAGAATCCAGGATCCCGCCTCGACCCGCTGAACGTACGCCGCCCAGGCAGCTTGCGGATTAGCTCGAACCAAAGCGAGTACCAGCTGCCCAGACGTATCCGTGATGTTGAACCCTCGGCTCATTCCGACGACCATGAGCTCACGACTCTCGATGAGGTCGAATACCATGTCCAGGACCTCACCAGGGTGATTTGCGATTGATCCCCCGGCGAGCTGTGTCCATTGCCACTCATCGTGCCCGCTCAGACCCGGGAACTCGCGTCTTCGCATCACGACCTCGTGCAACAGATCTGCGAGCCCTTCAGTCGTCGCGTCAGGACTGT
>DATKRB010000057.1:0-4722 GCA_035532415.1 Acidimicrobiales bacterium
AGGATGACCCGAGAGCGGACTCGGTCGCATTTCCGATCTCGGCCGGCCGGAGCCGCGCACGGGAGGCGTGACCGGGCGAGACTGGCAGGGTGACCGCCACGGCGTTGGCTCGACTCCTGGCCCGCTACGCCCGGGGCCTCCACGGGGTGGCCGACGGACCCCATCACGTGGCCTCGCCCCTGGGAGCATGGTTGCTCCTCGCCCTGTGTGCACCGCTCGCCCGCGGCCCGTTGCGCGCCCGGCTCTCCGAGGTGCTCGGAACCGAACCCGAGGAGGCGGCATCGCTCGCGGCAGGGCTCTTGGCCGACCCCCATCCTGCGGTCGGATGCGGCGCCGCGGTGTGGAGCCGTTCGGCACTCGACACCGAGGAGCTGCGCGACTGGAAGGCGGGGCTGCCTGCGATGGTGGGGACCGGTGACATCCCGGACCAGGCGACGCTCGACCGCTGGGCGAGGGAGCGCACCCTCGGGCACCTCGAGCGGTTCCCGCTCGAGGTGGACCGGAGCGCCGTGCTGGTCATGGCGAGCGTTCTCGGGACCCGGGTGTCGTGGGCCCGCCCGTTCGACCTGGTGCCGGCCTCGGCGCTCGGGTCCTTCAGCGCCTGGTCCGCGCGCCCGGGCCAGGCGCTCCACGCCCCCCCGGGCGATCCCCGACACCGGGCGTTCATCGCCGACACCGAAGCGGCGGGCACCGTCGCCGTCCACACCGCCATCGCCCGCGACGGGCTCGAGGTGACGTCCGTCGCCGCCGCCACCGGCGTTGCACCGGCCGACGTGCTCGCCACCGCCCACGAGATCGCCTGCACAGGGGCCGGCACCTCCGGCGGCGCGTCCCGCCGGTCGCTGTTCGAGCTGCCGGTGGGGGAGGCGCCGCTGTGGACGATCAGCGAGGAGCAGGTCGACACCGCGTCGCCCGACGGGCGGGAGGAGCTCTGCGCGGCGGTGCTGCCGGCCTGGTCCGCCGAGTCCGACCTCGACCTCGCCGATCCGGCCCTGGGGTTCCCCGCCGCAGCGGGAGCCCTTGCCGAGGCGCTCCGGCTCGACGACTACCGCTACGAGGCGCGCCAGTCCGCGGTCGCCCGCTACGGCAGGGTCGGCTTTGAGGCCGCGGCGGTGAGCGCGCTCGCGATCAAGACGAGCGCCCGTCACCGGCGACCGGGCCTCCGCAGGGTCGGCGAGCTGCACTTCGGGCATCCCTTCGCCGTGGTCGCCGTCGCGGTCGCCGGCGCCGCCGAAGGGGGGCACCTCGGGGCGGGCGAGGGGACCTCGGGCCGGAGCTGGCACGGCCTGCCGGTCTTCTCCGCCTGGGTCAGCGAGCCCGAGGAGCCCGGGTGAGGAAGCGCTCCCGTGCCGAGGTGATCGGGACGTTCGGCCCTGCCCCTTGCGGGGCGGCCGGCATACCGTCGATCCGGGAGGTGGTGGAGTTGGCGACCGAAGTAGAGGCGGCACGGCGGCGATGAACGGCGAAGACCGAGCCTGGCTCGCCGTAGAGGTGGACGACTGCGTCGACTCGTGGCGTGCAGTCAGCGAGACGGAGGGCCCCAACAGCCACGAAGCTCTCCTCTGGAAGGGACGGGCCGACCAGGCCCTGCGCTCGGCCATCCACTTCAGTGTGGTCTCGCCCGAGGACGGCCGCCGGCGGATGGCCACCCTGACACCCGATCCGGGCAGTTTGCGAGCCTTCGCGGAACCCGACGGCGAGGACGAGGACTGACAGGGCGCGCCGGAGGCGCACTCAGCCTCTTGACGACGACCCCCAACGTCGGTGTCGGCGCCGCCGCTCGCGGTGCTCGAGGCGCCGCCTGATCAGCTCCCGCCGCTCCTGCAGCTCGCGATGGGTGAGGCGCTCGACGTCATCGGAGAGGCCGAACGAGGCACGGATCCCGGCCACCTCCACCGCGGGGACCTCGCCCGGCGTGAGCCCCAGCTCGCGGGCGATCCGGTCCCCGTGACGCACCTGAAAGTAGGTGAAGATCTTCACGATCTCGGCGAGCACGTCGACGTTCGGAGCCATGGTGGCCATGGCGCCGTCCAGGAACAGCATGTCCTTCACGAAGAGCATGAGCTCTTTGGGCATGCGTGCGCCGTAGCCGAGAAGCGCCTTGGTCATCTCGCGGATCTCCGTGGTGAGCTCCGCGGCGCTCAAGGTGGTCGGGTCGACCGGGGGGCGGTCGAGACCGAGGTCGCGGATCACCGCCCCGATGTCGACGTCCGCGGGGAGCGCCCCCAGGTCGCGCATGGCGGCCACCTGGCCGGGAACGTCGTTGACCGAGCCGGCCATCATGAGCCGCAGGAAGGCCAGTCTCCTCGGCTCGTCGAGGCGACCGGTGATCCCGAAGTCGAGCAGGGCCACCTTGCCGTCGGGACGCACGAAGAGGTTCCCGCCGTGGAGGTCCCCGTGAAAGACCCCGAAGAGGATCGCGCCCTCCAAGAACGCGATCAGCGCGCTCGAGAGGACGGCCTCGGTGTCGATTCCCGCGGCGCGCATCGTGCTCGTGTCTCCCCACGCGTAGCCGTCGAGGCGTTCCATCACGAGCACCCGCCGGGTGACGAGGTCGGGGTGGGGCCGGGGAACCACCAGGGCGTGCTGGTCGGTCTCCACCAGGACGCGGGCGACGTCGAGCATGTTCTGCGCCTCGAGCCGGAAGTCGAGCTCCTCGGTGATCGTCTCGGCGAACACGTCGACGAGCGCCGGCGGGTTGGCGAGCGCGGCGACCGGTATCCGCCCGACGAGCAGCGGGGCGAGCCAGCTCATCACCGCCAGGTCGTGCCGCACCAGCACCCCGATCTGGGGGCGCTGCACCTTCACGACGACGTCCTCCCCGCTACGGAGGCGGGCCGCGTGAACCTGGGCGATGGATGCCGCGGCGATGGGCACGGGATCGAACACGGAGAACAGCTCCCCGAGCGGTCGGCCGAGGTCCTCCTCCACGGTCCTCCGGACCACGTCGAAACTCTCTGCGGGCACCTGGTCACGGCAGAGCCGGAACTCGGCGACGAGCTCCTCGGGGAACATGCCCTCGCCCGACGAGAGGATCTGCCCGACCTTTATATAGGTGGGGCCCAGCCGCTCGAATGCCCGGCGCAGCCGGCGGGAGAGGCCCGCGCGCGACTGCGACCGGCCCCGGCGGCGGTCCGAGACGTACCAGGCGGCGACGGCGCCACCCAGCAGCACGCTCACCCGCATCACCCGGACCCCGGGGGGGAGGCGCCGGCGGCGCGTGAGCACGGGCGTTTCCGCGCGGATGCGTGCCCGCAGCTCGTCGATCCCCCTCCGCCAGGCGAACGCGTCCGGCTCGACGATCCACGGCGGCTCGTCGGAGAACGCCCCCACGGCGAGGTCGGCGGGCGATCCTCCCCCAGTGCCCTCCGGCTCCTCGGGATGGCCGCTCTCGGTGGTCATGGGAGCGACGATACGGGCTCCGGCGGCACCTCCGGCCCGGCCCTGGTGAGAGCGGGGGTAAGTCCCGGGGGGATGCAGGCGACGCCCCCTCGACCGATCCTCCCGCCCAGGGATCCGACTGGGGATCCGAGGGAGGAGCGGTCCGGGGAGGTTGGTGGGGAGATCGGTGGGGAGATCCCGGCACCACCCTCTCTCGGTGGACAAAAATTCATTCAGAAGCTGTCATATCGGGCGCCGCCATGAATACCGTGACCAGCCGATGGAGTGGCGGCATTCAATCAAGGACGGGTCGAACGGCCCGAGTGGCGGCTCGGCCAGCGGGGCGGGTCTCCTTGCGGTCAGGGTCGGCCACGCCCTCGGAGCTCCGGGGAACCCCGGGTGAGCAAGCCCGGTCGGCTGCTCTGTGCCGCGATGGTCCTCACCGGGACGTTGGCCATGACCGGTGGAGCCGTGTCGGTCCTCTTCCGTCCCGCCCCGGCCTACGCCGACGGCCCGGTCCCCTGCGGCCCGAGCACCCAGCCGCCGTTCCCCTACGCCGGGTTCTGCGCCGACTACAACGGCGACGTCACCTGGTACGGCACGTACGGCCCGGGCTTCCCGACTGCACAGGGGTTCGGGCTCTGCGCCGAGCGCCCGGCGAGCGGCGGGGGGTTCCCCGCCCCGGACTACGGCTACACGCCGGGTGCCCAACCCGCCGGTGCGGGTGGCGACTGGAACGCCCTCGGTTTCGCCTTCAGCCAGGGTCAGGCCGAGGGGTGGTGGGGAGGGGTGGCCGGCCAGTTCACCGCCGATCAGGCGGCGGCTGCCGCCAAGCTGCTGTACGACACGGTGGTGTGGGGATCGCCGGTCCCCTCCATGGACCCCGGGGTGCTCGCGGCCTACGACGCCTTCGACAACTGGTTCAACCAGGCAGTCGGGATGGCCAGCGCTCCTCCGGAGCTCTTCGTCGGGCTCACGAGCTCGACCACCGCGTTCACCGGCACGGCGACCGACGACATCCACCTGCAGTTCCCCGGCACGGGCCGGCCGATGGTCGGCCAGGGGGTGCTGCTCACCATCGCCAACGCGACGTTCGACTCGCCCACCGGCCCGACCACGATCGGGGCCGGCACCGATGCCAACGGCAACGTGCTGGTCCCGATTTACGCCACCAACTCCTCGCCGATCACGGTGACGGTGACGAGCACCACGAGCGTCGGCCAGCCCGGGCTCGGCTTCTACCATCCGACGACGGGCGACCTGAGTGCCCAGATCCTGGCCGCCTTCGCCGCGCCGACGACCCTGCAGGCGAGCCAGTCGCTCACCTCCAACGGCCAGCCT
>DATKRB010000058.1:0-34387 GCA_035532415.1 Acidimicrobiales bacterium
GATGATCGAGGCCCACGAGGAGCCGTCGAGGAAGTCCATGGCGTTGGCCGGCTGCACGCCGACGGCCTGTCCGAACTGCCTGACGCCGGCGACGTTCTCCGATCCCGCGTACACGCCGAGGACCGACGCGGGCGACGAGGCCTCGAACATCCGGGACAGGCCGGCGTACCCGGCAACCGTCACCGCCACCGCCGTCGCGGCCACGAGAATTACTCGCAGGTTGAACGGATTGAACCTTCGGGCAGCCTTCGATCTGCGAGGCATGGCGATTCGCGCGGACGTGCTCAAGGGAACCTCCGGTTCGTGCGGAATGGGGCCGACGGTGCCAGTCCCGGCATTGGCTTTGGCGACAGTCGCGGACGACCGGCACCTGGTGTCAGCGGCAACTGTTGCTCCGGCATCGTGGTCATGGTCTATGTGAAATGGTCGAGAATTCTCGTTGGTTTGCAGTCGGGTAGGTCGGGATCGCCATCGATCGAAAGGGGCACGGTTTGCAGTGCCCGGTCTGCTCTGCGGTGCCCTGTCTGCGCGCCGTTCTCGCCGAATCGGAAGAAGCGGAGAATGCTGTTTACAGGAGCAGTTGTCCTATAGGAGCGGTTGTCCCACTGTCTTGTCTCAGCCGGCCGTACGCGCCGGCACTGCGTCGGCAACGGACTTCACACCTTTCGATGTGGCCCGTAGAACTGCCGTGCTCTCCACCCACCAGAACCCTAGGGCGTCATGCGGGCGCGGTCAAAGACGTGCGCTCACCTCCATGTCCGCGCCACATCCCCCTGCGGCAACCGCGCGAGCACGGCAGCGGGTCGAGGTCTCCGCTCGCCCAGGCCGTCGGCGGGAAACGGTGTCCGGTCGATCTTCGGCGCCGGCATCCGGACCGGCACGCCCGTTCGACCGCCTCGCGTCACAACCACCGCCTACCATCCAACGAGTGAGCGTGCACGTCGAATGGGTCAGGTACGGGCGGGATGCCGCCGAGGCCCTGCGCGCCGCCATCAGCAGGGCCAAGGGCGACGAGCCGTTGACCCCGGTCACCGTCGTCGTGCCTTCCAACCACGTCGGGGTCGCCGCCCGGCGGCTGCTCGGGTCGGGTGCCCTCGGGCCTGTATCGAGCCGTGGGGTGGGCCTCGCCGCCGTCACCTTCCTCACCCCGTACCGGATGGCCGAGCTCCTGGGTGCACCCAGGTTGGCCGGGGACGGTCGACGGCCGGTCTCCACGCCGGTTGTGGCCGCTGCCATCCGGACGGTGCTTGCCGAACGGCCTGGGGTCTTCGCCCCGGTTGCCACCCACCCGGCCACCGAGACGGCTCTGGTCTCCGCCTATCGAGAGCTGCGGGACGTCTCCGAAGACGCGCTCGACGCGCTGGCCAGGGGCAGCGATCGTGCCGCCGATGTCGTGCGGCTCCATCGGTCGGCCCGAGCTCGGCTCGAGTCCGACTGGTACGACGAGGAAGACCTCCTCAGCGCCGCGATCGACACCCTGCAAGAACGCGGGTCCGCAGCTCACGATCTGGGCGCAGTCATCGTCTATCTCCCCCAGCGCCTGTCCGGTCACGGGACACGGCTACTGAAGGCGTTCGCCGGGATGGCCGGCATCGTCGTCGTGGCCGGGACCACCGGCGATCGCCGCGCCGACGGAGAGGTAACCCTGTCGATCCACCGGCTCGAGGGTGCGGGCGGTACCGAGGTGCACCCGGTGGACACCGACCCCATGCACGTCGTCGGAGCGGATCGGACGAAGATCCTGACCACCTCGGACGCCGACGAGGAGGTGAGGGCCGCGGTGCGCGCCGTGGTCGATGCGGTCCGGGCTGGGACCCCGCTCGACCGGATAGCGATCCTGCACGCCAGTGCCGGGCCCTATGCCCGCTTGGCCCACGAACAGCTCTCGGCCGCGGGGATCCGACACAACGGAGCCTCGGTCATGCCGCTCGCCGCCAGGGTGGCGGGTCGCACCTTGCTGCACCTCCTGGCACTGCCGGAAGGAGGCTTCCGGCGCGACGACGTCTTCGCCTGGCTGGCCGGTGCCCAGCTGCACCGACAGGGTCGATCGATCTCGGTCGCCGCCTGGGAACGCCTGTCCCGGGAGGCCGGGGTGGTCGCCGATCGCAACCAATGGGACCAGCTCCTGGCCACGTTCGCCGGAGACGCCGACGCGAGAGCCGCCCGGGCCGAAGCGGACCCCGATGCGCCACCGTGGCGGGCCGAGCGCCTCCGTGGCGACGCCAACCGGGCCAGGGAGATGCGCGAATTCGTCCTGGCCCTGATCGACGACCTGGCCGCGGCCGCTGCCCTCCCCACCTCCTGGGCCGACCGGGCCGGGTGGGCGCGGCGGCACCTCGATGCGCTCCTCGGCAAGGAGTCCATTCGCGCCCAGTGGCCGGAGGCCGAGCGGAAGGCGGCGGAACGGATGACACGCGCCATCGATCGGCTCGCCTGCCTCGAGACCGTCGAGGGTTCTGTCGGGCTCGACGTGTTCACCCGCACGCTCGAGCTCGAGCTCGAGCTCGACCTTGGTCGAGTCGGCCGTATGGGCGAGGGGGTGCTGGTCGGGCCGGTGAGCATGGGCGTCGGGCTCGACCTCGATCTGGTCGTGGTGCTCGGCCTGGCCGAAGGCCTGCTCCCGGCACCCGAGCACGACGACTCCCTACTCCCTGACCTCGAGCGCCGGTCCACCGGCGACGAGCTGCCCTTGCGCTCTCAGCGTATCGAGCGCGAGCACCATGAGCTCCTGGCGGCGCTCGCCGGCGCCTCCCGGCATCTGCTCTGCGTACCCCGCGGCGACTTGCGACGGAGCAGCGAGCGCGTCCCTTCACGTTGGGTCCTGCAGATCGCTAGCGCCATCGCGGGCGACCGGTGGTGGTCCCGCGACCTGCTCGGGTCCGAGCGGCCCTGGCTCGGACACGTGGCCTCCTTCGACGCCGGGCTGCGGCGGGTCGAGTTCCCGGCCAGTGATCAGGAACACCGGTTGCGCTCCCTGATGGCCCGGGGACCCATGGGACCGGGCGCCTCCGCGCTCGCCGTCGTCGGCGACCCCGCCCTGAAGGCCGGCGTAGAGGCAGTGGGTGCCCGTCGAGGTAGCCGCTTCACCCGGTTCGACGGCAACCTGGGCGCCCTGACGGTGCCTTCACCGACCGACCGGGTCACTTCGGCAACCAGGCTCGAGACGTGGGCCGCCTGTCCGTTCGCCTATCTCATGCGCGACCTCCTTGGCGTCGAGGAGGTCGACAACCCCGAGGACCAGTTGCGGATCACACCGCGGGACCGGGGCTCGCTGGTCCACGAGGTGCTGGAGCAATTCATCTCCGAGGTCCTGGCGCGCCCGTCGGCTGACCGGCCGACCCCCCAGGAGCCATGGTCGGAATCGGATCGCGCTCGGATGGTCGAGATCGGGGAAGCGGTCTGCGCCGAGTACGAGGAGCGAGGCCTCACCGGGCGGGCGATCTTCTGGCAGAGGGACAAGAGCCACATCATCGCCGACCTCGAGCGCTTCCTCCGCGTCGACAGCGCCCACCGCTCTAGCCACCAGACTCGGCCCATCGCCGCCGAATTGGCCTTCGGGCTGCCCGGTGCCGTTCTCGGAACGGTCGACCTCACCATCCCCGATGGGCGCACGGTGAGCTTTCGGGGCAAGGCTGACCGCGTCGACATCGCGGCGGATGCATCCCTCCACGTCATCGACTACAAGACGGGCGGAGCGGCCGACTACAAGGGCCTGGGCGAGGACGACCCTGACCTCGCGGGCCGCAAGTTGCAGTTGGCCGTTTACGGGGAGGCCGCCCGCTTGCTCGAGGGTTCGCCGGACGGGCAGGTTCGAGCAGAGTATTGGTTCACCTCGGCCAGGGGCGACTTCGAGCGGGTCGGGTATTCCGTCACACCCGAGGTGATCGAACGTGTGAGCCGGACCGTCGGCTCCATGGTGGCCGGGATCGAGGCAGGTGTCTTCCCCAACCACCCGACGGCCAGCAGCACCAAGCCGTGGGTGGAGTGCCCTTTCTGCGATCCCGACGGGCTGGGGGTTGCCGATCTGCGCAGCCAGTTCGAGTGCAAGCGAGCCGATCCCGCCATGTCGGCCTTCGTGGACCTTGTCGCCCCCCTGGCCGAGATCGACCTCGGGGTCGAGGTCCTCTTCGACGCGGAGGCTCCCGGTGCCTGACGGGACCGCTCCACCTGATCAGCTCGGCCGTGACCGCGTCGAGGAAGACCTCGACACCACGCTGTTCGTCGAAGCGGGGGCAGGGTCCGGCAAGACCACCGCGCTGGTCAGGCGCGTTCTGAGCCTCGTCACGACCGGCCGGGCCGAGCTACGCTCCATTGCCGCCATCACCTTCACGGAGAAGGCCGGAGCCGAGCTACGCGACCGCATCAGGCAGGAGCTCGAGCAGCGTGCCGAGGTCGGCAGCGGGAGCGAGGACGGAGCCCGCTGCCGCGCCGCCCTCGATCAGCTCGATGGCGCCGCCATCGGGACCTTGCATTCCTTCGCCCGGCGGCTGCTCTCCGAACACCCGGTCGAGGCGGGCCTGCCGCCCCGGGTCGAAGTGCTCGACGAGGTCAGCTCCAAGGCGGCTTTCGATCGTCGGTGGTCCGGGTTCCGTGACCGATTGCTCGCCGACCCGACGCTGCGACGCACGATCCTGCTCCTCCTGGCCTCTGGCGTCCGATTCGACGCGCTCCGCTCGTTGGCCGAGGTCTTCGACGACAACTGGGACCTCGTGCAAGAGCGCGTGCCGGAGGACGAACCCGACCCGCCATCGGTTGCGACCCTGCTCCGACCCGCACTGGCGTTCATCGACGAGGTCTGCGCCGAACCTTGCCGAGATCCCGGCGACAGACTGCGCCTCGGGCTCGACGCGATCACCGAGCGGATGGGCGAGATCAGGTCCATCCCCGACGAGCTCGACCTGCTCGAGGCCCTCCATCCGGATGCGAAGCCGAAGCCCCCCAGCTTCAAGCTCGGCAACGTCGGCAGGCAGTCCTCCTTCGACCGCGACCTCAAGGTGCTGAGGGCCCGCGTGAGCGAGGCGGGCGACGGGCTGAGCGCCGTCCGGTCCCAGGTCTCCGAGGCATGCGCTCGACGACTGGGCAGCGTCATCCGCCAGTTCACGTTGGATGCCGCCCGGGATCGCCGGAGTGCCGGAGAGCTCGAGTTCCACGATCTGCTCGTGCTCGCCCGCTCCCTCCTTCGTCACCCCGAGCACGGGCCGGCGGTGCGGACGGCTCTGCACGCGCGGTACCAGCGGCTGCTGCTCGACGAGTTTCAGGACACCGACCCCATCCAGATCGAGCTCGCCGTGCGCATCGCCGCCGCCGACCCCGGAAGCGACACGGCCGGCAGCAGGCCATGGAACGAGGTGCGGGTGGCGGATGGCCACTTGTTCGTCGTCGGTGACCCCAAGCAGTCGATCTACCGCTTCCGCCGCGCCGACATGGCCACCTTTCTCGCCGCCGAGGCCCGTTTCGGATCCGAGTCCGGTGGGGTGGTCGAGCTCACCGCGAACTTCCGGACAGCCGAGCCCATCATCAATTGGGTCAACGCGACGTTCGGCGCCCTGATGAACGACACCGAGGACATCGCCCTGCCGGTACCGTCCCAGCCCCGCTACATCCCCTTGGCGGCCACCCGCCCGGCCCCGAGCGCCGGTCCGCCGGTTTCGGTGCTCGGGCGCACCGGTCACCCGGCGGGAACCACGGCAGACGATCTGCGGGCAGCCGAGGCCGACGACGTGGCGGCGACCATAGGCCGGGCCCTCCACGAGGAGTGGGCGGTCGAGGACTGCCCGGGCAGCTGGCGACCGGCTCGGCTCGGTGACATCACCGTCCTGGTGCCGGCCCGCACGTCGCTGCCGTTCCTCGAGGCTGCCTTCGACCGGGCCGGCATCGCGTTTCGGGCCGAGACGAGCTCGCTGGTCTACTCCAGCCGAGCGGTTCGCGACCTCCTCATGGTGCTGCGGGCAATCGACGACCCGACCAATTACCTCCAGGTCGTCTCCGCTCTGCGGACACCGCTGCTGGCCTGCGGCGACGACGACCTCTTCCGCTTCAAATGGGAGCGCAGGGGGCGGTGGAGCTATCTCGCCGACCAGCCCGAGACCGTGCCGGCCGACGATCCGGTCAGGACCGGGCTCGAGTACCTGCGCTCGCTCCACGACCGGCGCCACTGGCTGGCGCCTTCCGAGCTGCTCGACCGGATTGCCCGCGACCGGCGTGCATTCGAGCTCGCCTTCGCCGAGGGGCGCCCACGCGACGTGTGGAGGCGTCTGCGCTTCGTCATCGACCAGGCCCGGGAATGGATCGAAGCCACCGGGGGCAACCTTCGCCAGTACCTGCGCTGGGTCAGCCTGCAGACGGCGGAGGGTGCAAGGGTGGCCGAGTCGATCTTGCCCGAGACCGACGACGACGCGGTGCGGATCATGACCATCCACAGCGCCAAGGGACTCGAGTTCCCGATCACGATCGTCTCGGGGATGTCGACGCTCTCGTCCGGGCGCCGCGCTCAGGCGGAGGTTGTGTTCCCCACCTCCGGCGGGGTGGGCTATCGGTTCGGGAGGAGCGTGACCACCGACGAGTACGTGACCTGGGCGCCGATCGACGAGCAGATGGGCCTTCACGAGCGCATTCGCCTGCTGTACGTGGCGTGTACCCGGGCGAGGGACCATCTCGTCGTGTCGCTGCACCGCAAGGAACGGGCAAAAGCACCCACCCGGACCGGGCGGACGAACGCCGAGCTTCTGCTCGGCGGAATGGCCGACGTGGTTGATCAGCTGCCCGGCGCCGCCGACGGTGCCGAGGAGGTCCCGCAGGTCCGGGTAGAACCACCCGAGCCCCCTGCCCCGCTCGAGGCATGGGCCGCCGAGCGGAACGGGGCGCTCGCTCGTGCGACCCGCTCGACCACCGTGGCCGCCACCGCCCTGACCGACGAGGGCGGGCCGGACAGCGAGGGCGAACCGGATCCGGGTCTGCAGAAGCGACCTCGGGACCTCGACCTGCCACCCTGGCTCAAGGGCCGCTACGGGACGGCGGTCGGCAGAGCGGTGCACGGCGTGCTCCAGACCATCGACCTCGCCGGTGGCATCGGCCTCGACGCGACGGTGTCCGCCCAGTGCGAGGCCGAGGCAATCCCCGGCCGTTCCGGCGACGTGCACCGGCTCGTCGTCGATGCGCTCGGTTCACCGTCGGTACTCGATGCCGCCACCCACGCGCACTGGCGGGAGGTGTACGCCTGCACGCCGCTCGGCGCACGGCTCGTCGAGGGGTACGTCGACCTGCTGTACCGAGGAACCGAAGGTCTGGTGGTCGTCGACTACAAGACCTCGGCGACCTCCGACCCCGACGAGCTCGATCGGCGCGTGCTCGCCTACCGATTTCAGGGCGCAGCGTACGCGTTGGCCGTGGGCTCTGCCACCGGAGAGCCGGTCACGCGGGTCACCTTCGTCTTCCTCACGCCCGAGGGCGCGATCGAGCGTCACCTTCCCGACCTCCAGGTCGCCATGGACGACGTCCGCTCCCTCGTCGCGATCGGGACCGAGGTCACGGTCGACTGAGCATTGCCACAGGCCTGGCGTGAAGAGCCGGACCTCGGGACCGAACCGAAATTGCGGGGAGTCCGGGGGGCACCACCCGGCTCACGCGAGGAACGGGGCTCCGGTTCCCTCGAGCAGGGACAGGTCGAGGGTCTTCGGTGTCCCGGCCGCCACCCCCAAGGGTACCCGCACGATCTCGCCGCCCTGGAGCGCCACCATGGTGCCGAATTCGCCGTCGTGGACCGCCGCGACCGCCGCGACCCCGAATCGCGTGGCGAGCACACGGTCGAAGGCGGTCGGTGTCCCACCTCGCTGCACGTGGCCCAGCGTGGTCACCCGCGCCTCGTAGCCCAACCGGCGCTCCACCTCCCCGGCCAACCAGGCGCCGATACCACCGAGGCGGGCATGGCCGAACTGGTCGAGCTCCTTTGAGGAGGTCGCCACTCGGGCGGACTCGGCGTCGTCCGCCGGAAGGGCACCTTCGGACACGACGACGATGGACGAGAACTGTCCACGTTCGTGGCGGAGGGCCAGGCGCTCACAGACCTCCCCGAGATCGAAGGGGACTTCGGGCACGAGGATCTCGGCGGCTCCGCCGGCCACGCCGGCATGGGCGGCGATCCACCCGGCATGGCGACCCATCACCTCACAGACCATGATCCGGTGGTGGGACTCGGCCGTGGTCCGGAGCCGGTCGATGGCGTCCGTGGCGATCTGTACCGCCGTGTCGAACCCGAAGGTCACCTCCGTGCCCGAAAGGTCGTTGTCGATGGTCTTGGGAACTCCGACGATGCGGACGCCGTGCTCGCCGAGCCGATCGGCGACTCCCAAGGTGTCCTCACCACCGATGGCGATGAGGGCATCGAGCCCGAGGGACCCGATGGTTGCGACGACCTGATCGGCACCGCCCGGAGCGGCGAAGGGGTTGGTGCGGGAAGTCCCGAGGATCGTTCCTCCGAGCGGCAGGATGTCACGGCAGCTCCCCGGGTCGAGGGAGATCGACCGCCCTTCGAGCACGCCGCGCCAACCGTCGAGGAAACCGGTCGCCTCATCGCCATGGCGTTGGTCGCCAGCGAGCACGACGGCGCGGATGACGGCATTCAGGCCGGGGCAGTCACCGCCGCCGGTCAGCACCCCTATTCGCACGGGGCACACTCTCTCACATGCAGGGTGGATGACCTCACCCGGTGACGGTCGTTCTCGAGAGAGCCAGAACCATGCGTCTGTCGACGGTCCGTCCTCTCCGATTTGACCTAGCCTTCCTCCCTGCGGGCTTGCACTGCCCGCCGGGCTGCGGTGAGAGGACCTCCATGTCGACGACACCGATTGCAGGGCGGTTCATCGGGCAGTCGGTGAAGCGCAAGGAGGATCCTCGGCTGCTCACCGGCAGCGGGCGGTACGTCGATGACGTGGTCGTACCGGGCATGTGGCACGCGGCCTTCCTGCGGAGCGACGTCCCAAGGGCGCGGATCACACAGCTCGACGTCTCCGCCGCCGTCGCCCTCCCGGGCGTACGGGCCGTGTTCACCGGGAGCGAGCTCGAGGAGGCCCAGGGGGAAGTCTTCCAGTCGATGCTCGGGGGAACATCGATCCTCCCCTTCCGCCCCCTCGCCAACGGCGACGTGCGGTTCGTGGGGGACCCCGTCGCCCTCGTGGTGGCGGAGAGCCGTTACGTGGCCGAGGACGCGTGCGAGCTCATCGGAGTCGTGTACGAAGTGCTCGACCCCGTCGTCGACTACATCTCGGCCGGTGATCCGTCCGCTCCGGTCGTGAACGGGGAGACCAGCTCCAACATCCTGGCGGCGGTGCCGTTCACCACGGCCAACCCTGATCTGAACGAGGCCTTCGACGGGGCACGGCACGTCGTAGAGGTGACCATCGAGTCGCATCGGTACATCAACGTCCCCATGGAAGGCCGGGGCATCGTGGCCTCGTGGGTCCCGGGGCGGGAGGAGCTCGACGTCGTGATGGCCACCCAAGGGGTGCACCAGGCGCGTGAATTCTTCTCCCATTACCTCGGCATTCCTCAGGCCAAGGTCACCGTGTCGATGACCGACGTCGGTGGTGGGTTCGGTCAGAAGATGTTCGTCGGCCGCGAGGAGGCGGCCGTCGCGCTCGCCGCTCGGGCACTCGGCCAACCGGTGAAGTGGGTGGAGGATCGCCGCGAGAACCTGATGGCTGCCCCGCACGCGCGCAACGAGACCGGTCGCCTCCGGATGGCCATCGACGCCGAAGGGACGATCGAGGCGATCACCGTCGACAACAAGTCCGACGTCGGGGCCTATCCCGTCGTACCTGCTGCGATGAACACGTCCCTGTTGCCCGGTCCCTACAAGATCCCCCGCCTGGGCTCGGCCGCGAGCCTCCTCTACACCAATACCATGGGCAAGGGTGCCTACCGGGGGCCGTGGATGTTCGAGACGACGGCCCGCGAGATCGCCATCGACTTTGCGGCCCGCGAGATCGGGATGGACCCGATCGAGCTGCGGCGCAAGAACCTCCTGAGCGGTTCCGACCTTCCCTTCACCAACCCGGCGCAGCTCGTCTTCACCGAGATCACCCCACTCGAGACGCTCGAGCAGGCCCTGACCATGCTCGACTACCAGGCCTTCCGCCGGGAGCAGGAGTCGGCCCGGGCCGAAGGCCGGTGGATCGGCGTCGGTGCCGGCGTGTTCGTCGAGCCGAGCGGCCAGCGCCACGGCTCGTTGGCGACCGAATCGGCGACCGTGCGGATCGAGTCGAGCGGCGATGTCACGGTGCTCCTCGGTTCGAGCTCGCACGGACAGGGCATCGAGACCACGATGGCCCAGGTCGCCGCCGACAGCCTCGGCGTCGACATCGACGGGGTCACCATCGTTCAGGGCACCACCCACACGCCCTACGGACCGGGAACGGGAGGATCGCGAACCGCCGTCATCTCGGGCGGGGCCGTCCGCGCGGCGAGCCTCGCCGTCCGGGACAAGGTGATGCGGGTTGCCGCCCACCTGATGGAGGCGGCCCCCGGCGATCTCGATCTGGTCGACGGCGTGGTCGCGGTCCGAGGGTCGCCCGGTTCCTCTGTCACCGTGGCCCAGGTGGCCCAGGCCGCGCTGTACGGAGCCGACAGCCTCCCCCCGGACGTGGACGCCACGCTCGAGTTCACCTCCCGCTTCCGCCCCGCCATGACGACCACCTGGTCGAATGCGGCCCATCTCTGTGTCGTTGAGATCGACCGCGACACCTACTACCCCCGCGTCCTGCGCTACATCGTGAGCGAGGACTGCGGCCGGATGATCAACCCGATGATCGTCGAGGGGCAGGTCAGTGGCGGCGTCGTGCAGGGGATCGGAGGAGTGCTGCTCGAGCACTTCGTGTACGACCGGAGCGGCAACCCCCTGACGACCACGTTCATGGACTACCTGTTGCCGACCAGCACCGACGTGCCCGTCATCGAGATCGGTCATATCGAGACGCCGTCATCGAGCAATCCGGGCGGGTACAAGGGGATCGGCGAGGGTGGCGCCATCGGATCGCATGCAGCAGTGGCCAACGCCGTCGGAGACGCCCTCGCGCATCTCGGCGTCCGGATCACCAGGACGCCCCTCGGGCCCAACGAGATCTTCGAGCTGGTTCAGGCCGCACGCTAGCCGGTCGAAGGGCGCTCGAATTCCTGGGTGGTGGTACTTTGCGGTGGTGGAGCATCGATCGATCGGCCAGCTGTCCGTGTCGGTCGTCGGCCTGGGTTGCAACCAGATCGGCACCGCGTTCTGCGACGAGGCGCAGAGTACCCGGATCGTCAACGAAGCCCTCGATGCAGGCATCAATTACTTCGACACCGCCGACGAGTACGGCAGCAACTATTCCGATCCGAACGACCCTGGGGGATGGGGCAGGTCGGAGGAGTACCTGGGCCGGGCGCTGAAGACCCGCCGAGACGAGGTGGTCATCGGGAGCAAATTCGGCGTGCATCCCCACGGCGATCCCGAGCATGGCGGCGCGAGCCGACGCTGGGCCGATCTGGCGGTAGAGGACAGCCTTCGACGGTTGGGGACCGACCGGATCGATCTCTACCAGCTCCACTTCCCCGACCCCGCCGTGCCCGTTGAGGAGACTCTTGGCGCGCTCGACGAAATGGTCCGGCAAGGGAAGGTGCGCGAGATCGGGTGCTCCAACTTTTCGGCCGGCGCGCTCCACGACGCCGCCGGTGCCGCCCGCCGGACCGGGCTCCGCCCGTTCGCCAGCACCCAGGGGCCCCTCAACCTGTTGCAGCGGGCGGTGCTCGACGACGTCATGCCGGCCTGCGAGCAGCTCGGCATGACCTTCATCCCGTATTACCCGCTGGCCAGCGGCATGCTCACGGGGAAGTACCGGCGCGGCCGACCGCTGCCCGCGGCCACCCGCCTGAGCGATCAGCTCCCGGAGGCGGCTCGGCAGCGCATCTTCACCGACCGGACGTTCGACCGGCTCGAGGCGCTCGAGGCGTACGCCGCCGAGAGCGGCCACACCCTCCTGCAACTGGCCTTTGCATGGCTGCTCGGGCATCCGAGTGTGGCAACCGTCATCGCCGGAGCCGCCAAGCCCGGCCAGTCCTCGGCCAATGCGGCAGCGAGCGGATGGCGGTTGACTCCCGAGGAAGTGGCGGAGGTCACCCGCGTCGTCCGCTCCTCCGCGACCTGAGCCGGGCACACCCCACACGCCGCAGGTGCGCAGCGGCCCAGGGACCTTCGGCCCTTCCCGGCGGCCCCTCCGGCAGGCCACAATGATGCTCAGGCCCAGGCATTGCGAAGCAGGCGGGGTCACCGGTCGACCGAAGGAGAACCCACGATGGCCGCTCAGGATCCCGACCGAACCCCTGCCGCCCGGCCCAGGGTGGTGGTGGGCGTCGACGGGTCGGATCCTTCGCTGGCCGCACTCGACTGTGCGGCGCGGGAGGCCGAGCAGCGGGGGGCGGACCTCAACATCATCAGCTCGTGCACGTATCCCGTTTCGATGGGCTACCTCAGCGTCCCCACGGAGAAGGTCCAAGACCAGGCCAACACCATCGCGGTCGAAGCGACCGCTCGAGCCCAGTCCACCGCGCCCGGGGTGGCGGTGCGCGCCGAGGTCACGGAGCGGTCGGCCCTCCTCGCCCTCGTGCGGGCGAGCGATGGTGCGGATCTCCTCGTCGTCGGCTCGAGGGGTCGGGGTGCCTTCGCCGGCACCGTGCTCGGATCCGTCAGCCGGTACTGCGCCCACCACGCCCACTGCCCCGTCCTGGTCGTGCGACCGAACGTCCCGGCCCCGCCCGCGCCCGGCGAGCCCGAAGAGCCGGCGCGTGTCGTCGTCGGGGTCGACGGGTCCGAGAGCGCCACCGCGGCGCTCGACTGGGCCGTCGCCGAGGCCGCCCGGAGCGGGTCCCGATTGCAGGTCGTCTGCGCCTGGCGCAACATCGGGGTTTTCGCCACGGCCGCCGATCTCCAGCGAGCCGCAGAGGAGACCGTCGAAGCGGCGGTCGCCCGGGCGGCGGGGGCTGCTCCCGACATCCAGGTGGAAGGAACGGCGAAGGAGGGGTTTCCGGCGCTGTCCCTCCTGGAGGCGAGCGTGGGTGCAAGCATGCTGGTGGTCGGCTCGAGGGGGCTTGGCGGCGTGAAGGGCGCCCTCCTCGGGTCGGTGAGCCAGAGCTGCTTGCACCACGCCCCGTGCCCGGTGGCGATCGTCCACCCCAAGGTGACCGTTTACGCCCAGGGGCCCGGCCCCCTCTCGCTCGAGGAGATCGACGAGGACGAAAGCTTCTCGCTGCTGGCCACCGAGGATCTCGGACGCCTGGCCGTCGTCCGCGACGGCCGACCGGAGATCTTTCCGGTGAATTACGCGCTCGTGGGGCGGACCATCGCCATCCGCACGGGCCCGGGAGCGAAATTGGACGGCGCTTCACTCGCTCACGTGGCGTTCGAGGTGGAGCACATCGATCGCCACACCCGTAGGGGCTGGGTGGTGGAGGTCAGGGGCTTCGCCGAGGACGTCACCGACGGGATCGACGCATGGTCCGAGGAGGTCCGCGAAGCGCCGACCCGTCCCGTGATCGCCGGCGAGCACACCCACGTCGTCGCCATCTCCCACCCGCTGATCTCGGGGAGGCGACTCGTGCCGTCTTCGCCCGCCTGAGGGACCCGCCGGTCGCGGCCCGTTGCCCTCTGCCGGACGACGGGCCGCCTACGGACGAGCAAGGACGGCGAGAGCCGAGCGCAGGAGGTGGATCGTGCAGGTTGCTCCGAGGACCGGCGGCGGCGAGGGGTCCGACGTCCTCTTGGCCGACGGCACCACCGCGCACATTCGGCCGCTCGTTCCCGGGGACGGCCCGGCAGTGGTCGATCTGCACGGCCGCCTGTCGCAGGAATCGGTCTGGCTCCGGTACTTCAGCTCCCGCCCGATCCTCTCCGACGGGGAGATCGGCCTCCTGACCCGCACCGGGGACCCTGACCACGTCGCGTTGGCAGCCGAGCGGAACGATCGTCTGATCGGCATCGCCCAGTACGACAGGGAACCGGGCAGCGACGAGGCCGAGGTCGCCTTCGTGGTGGAGGACGCCTTTCAGGGCAAGGGCCTCGGGACCTTGCTGCTCGAGCAGCTTGCGAGCATCGGTCGGCGCCACGGGATCAGCCGGTTCGTGGCGCTCACCCTGGCCGTCAACCGGCAGATGCTGTCGGTGTTCCTCAACGCCGGGTTCGCCCACCGGACCACCCGCGACCACGAGGTCCTCCGAGTCGTCATGGACATCGCGCCCACCTCCGAGGCGATCGCCGCGCTCGAGGAGCGCGATCGGCGGGCGGTGGTCCGCTCCGTCGAACGGATCCTGCGACCCCGTTCGGTGGCGGTTCTCGGGGCCTCCCGGCGCCCGGGGACCATAGGGCACGAGCTCGTCCGGAACCTCGTCCGCGGCGGCTTTGAGGGACCGGTGTTCCCGGTCAATCCCCGGGCGAGCCACGTGGCCAGCCTTCCCTGCTGGCCTTCGATCGACGCCGTCCCCGGCGAGGTGGACCTGGCCGTGGTGGCCGTCCCCGCTGCGGCGGTCGAAGGGGCCGTCGACGCGTGCGGGAACCGGCACGTCGGCGGTCTCGTCATCGTGTCATCGGGCTTCGCCGAGACCGGACCCGCGGGGACCGAGGCGGAGCGGGCCCTGACGCGACTGGCCCACCGGCACGGCATGCGGATCGTCGGGCCGAACTGCTTCGGCGTTCTCAACACCGATCCCGGGACGTCGATGAACGCCACCTTCGCCCCCGACCCGCCCACCGCCGGCCGCTTCGGCTTCGTGTCGCAATCGGGCGGGCTCGGTATCGCGATCCTGGCCGAGGCGCGTCAACGCGGGTTCGGCCTCTCGAGCTTCGTGTCGATGGGCAACAAGGCCGACGTGAGCGGGAACGACCTGTTGGCGTGGTGGGAACAGGACGAGAGAACCGACGTGGTCCTGCTCTACCTCGAGTCGTTCGGCAACCCCCGTAAGTTCGCCCGTCTGGCCAGACGGATCGGGAGGGTCAAACCGATCGTGACGGTGAAGGGCGGCCGGTCGGCTGTGGGCCGGCGGGCAGCTTCGTCGCACACCGCGGCGTTGGCCAGCCCCGAGGAGGCGGTCGAGGCCATGTGCCACCAGACCGGCGTTGTCCGGGTGGACACGATCGAGGAGCTCTTTGACGTCGCCCAGGTGCTCGGAGGCCAGCCTCTCGCAGCCGGGCCCCGTGTCGCCGTGCTCTCCAATTCGGGAGGCCCCGGGGTGCTGGCGGTCGACGCAGCCGGAAGCAACGGGCTCAGCGTCCCGGTCCTCTCCGACTCGGTGCAGCAGGCCCTCACGGGGGTGGTCCCGAAGGCGGGCGGGGTCGCGAACCCGGTCGATCTCGGCGCCGGGGCCAGCTCCGAAGCCTACCGACGGTGTCTCGGCATCCTTCTGCGGAGCGACGAGGTCGACTGCGTGCTGGCCATCTTCACCCCACCGCTGGTGACCCGCACCGACGACGTCAGGCAGGCCATCGCGGCGGCCGTCGACGACGCGGCCGCCGACGGCATCGACCGGCCCGTCGTGGTCAGCCTGCTCGGGGCCCATCAGCAGGGAGCCACCCTGCAGGCATCCTCCCGACCCGTACCGGTGTTCACCTACCCCGAGACGGCCATCCGGGCCCTGGGCCACGCGGTCCGGTACGGATCGTGGCGACAGAGACCCCTCGGCACGATCCCGCAGCTCGACGGGCTCGACGCCAACGAAGGCCGCGAACGGCTCGCGAGGGTGCCCCGCGACGGAGGATGGCTCATCGGCGCCGGCGCGATGGACCTGCTCCGCTCCTACGGCATCCCCACCCTCCCCACCGTCGAGATCGGATCGGCTGCCGAAGCCGCAAGCGCAGCCGAGGAGATGGGGTGCCCGGTGGCGCTCAAGGTCCTCGGGACGGGGATCCTGCACAAGAGCGACCGGGGCGGCGTCCTCCTCGACCTCCGTACCCCCGGGGCGGTGTCGGCCGGGTACTCGTCACTGGTCGAGCGGATCGGGCCCGACATGTCCGGCGCCATCGTGCAGCCCATGGCGCCGGATGGGCTGGAGGTCATCGTCGGTGCCGTGTCCGACCCCGATTTCGGCCCCCAGGTGCTCTTCGGCCTCGGTGGGGTCGATGTCGAGCTCCTCGGGGACCATTGCCTCCGGCTGGCTCCGCTCACCGACGTCGACGTGGGCGAGATGCTCGGAGGCCTCCGCGGGTCCCCGCTGCTGACCGGGTGGCGCGGCAGTCCGCCGGTGGACAGCGATGCCCTGGCCGAGGTGTTGCACCGAGTGGGCCGCCTGATGGTGGATCTTCCCGAGGTGGTCGAGCTCGACTGCAATCCGGTGGTCGCCACGTCCTCGGGCGCAGTGGTCGTCGACGCCCGGGCACGGGTGAGCACCGATCACCTCCCCCTCCCCCTCGACTCCCGCCACCTCCGATGATCCAGCCCGCAGTCCGCGAGACACACGTGTCGACGTTGTTCTTCTCCGGGGACACCGTCGCCAAGGTACGGAAGCCCGTGCGCTTCGATTTCGCGGACTTCTCGGATCTGGAGTCCCGCAGGCTCGACTGCGAACGGGAGGTGACGTTGAACCGCCGGTTGGCGCCTGACGTCTACCGGGGGACGGCGACGGTGACCCTCGAGGGAGAGGTCCTCGAGCACGTGGTGCTGATGCGGCGGCTCCCCGCCGATCGAAACCTGGGCCACCTCGTCCGGTCGGGACTTCCCGTCGCCGCCGAGCTTCACGAGGTCGTGACCCGATTGGTGGACTTCCATCGCCGAGCCGATCGATCACCCGAGATATCGGCCTCGGCAACACCCGGGGTGCTGCTCGCCCGCTGGAACGCAACGGCGCGAGAGGCAAGCCGGTTCGTGGGAACGATCCTCCATCGGTCCCTGCAACAGCAGGTCAATCACCTGGCGGAGCGTTACCTGACCGGGCGCGAGGGCCTTCTGGCCGGGCGCGTCGAGTCCGGTCACGTTTGCGACGGTCACGGGGACCTGCTCGCCGACGACATCTTCTGTCTCGACGACGGACCCCGGATCCTCGACTGCCTCGAGTTCGACGATTCGCTGCGCTATGGCGACGTGCTCGCCGATGTCGGGTTCCTCGCCATGGACCTCGAGCGGCTGGGCGCGCCCGAGGCCGCTCGGCAGGTACTGGGGTATTACGAGGACCTGAGCGGTGACGAGATCCCCACCTCGCTCGCCCACTTCTACGTGGCGGCACGGGCCCAGGTGAGGATGCTCGTGGCGTGCCTCCGAGCCGAGCAGGACCCTCGGTCGGCGGAAGGGGAGGAGCTCGCTCGGGAGCTCGAGCAGCTGTGCCGCCACCACCTCCGGCAGGGCCGGGTCAGGCTCGTCCTCGTCGGAGGTCTCCCGGGAACCGGCAAGTCCACCCTGGCGGCTGCCCTTGGTCACGTGCTCCCTGCCCAGGTGCTCTCGACCGACCGGGTCCGAAGGGAGATGGGCCTGGCCCTCGGTGAGGATCGCTACCGGCCCGACGCCAAAAACGCCGTGTACGACGCGTTGCTGTCCCGAGGGCAGGCCTGTCTCCGAATGGGCACGTCGGTGGTGTTGGACGGCTCGTGGATCGACGCGTCGACCAGGGAGCGGGCCGCCGGGCTCGCCCGACTGAGCGGTTCGGACCTTCAAGAGATCCGGTGCCGGTGCGAGCCCGGGATCGCCCGCGAGAGGATCGAACGGCGTTCCCGCCGCGGCGACAGCGAGTCCGAGGCCACCGTCGCCGTGGCCACCCGTATGGCCGACGAGGCCGATCCCTGGCCGTCGGCGACCGTGGTGGACACCTCCGGCCCGAAGGGCGACGGGCTCCAGCAGGCCCGAGCGGCCCTCGACCCACCGGAGCCCTGAGGCCCCTCGTGGTGGAACCCGGGGCCTCTGGGCATGGGTCAGAGTCCCTCTCCCGACGGAGGAGCATCGATCGATGGGGGACTCTCGAACAGGGACCGGACCTGACGGGCGATCTCGAGATCCTCCCTGGCCCGGATCACCCCCACCTGCACCGGAGCCCCGGGCAGGGTGATCAGCGCGTCCCCTCCCGGTTCGCGGTTGCGCGCCGGGTCGAGGGCGATGCCGAGAAAGGCCAGTCCGTTGCACACGTCCTGGCGCAGGCGATCGGACGCCTCGCCGGCACCGCCGGTGAAGACCAGGGCATCGAGCCCGCCCATGGCCGCGGCCATGGCGGCCGCCGCCGCTCGCATCCGGTGGACGTACACGTCGTAGGCGAGGCCCGCAGCCCGATCACCCGCGTCTGCCAGCGCGATGACCTGCCGGAGGTCACCCGACCGGCCCGACAGCCCCAACAGGCCCGATTCGTGCTCGAGCGCGTTCTCGATCTCCGCGATGCTCAGGCCGGCGTGCTGCTGCAACCAGAGCAACGCCCCGGGATCGACGCTTCCCGATCGCGTGGCCATCACCAGGCCCTCGAGCGGCGTGAAGCCCATGGTGGTTTCCACCGAGCGCCCGGAGAGCACGGCCGACAGCGACACACCGGCACCGACGTGCGCCGTCACCAACCGCAGGCCTTCCCTGGGGGCGCCGAGAAGCGAGGCGGCCCTCCGGCTGGCCCAGGCGTGGCTGAGCCCGTGGAACCCGTAGCGACGGATCCCCCACCGCTCCCTCCATTCCTCCGGTACGGCATAGGTCGCGGCGCTGGCGGGCATCGTCGCGTGGAACGCGGTGTCGAAACAGGCGACCTGGGCGAGCTCCGGGTACAGCGATCGGAGCGCATGGATCGCCGCCAGGGAGGACGGATTGTGCAACGGCGCCAGATCGGCGAGCGCCCCGAGGGTCTGTTCGGCGTCGACGCCGATCAGGACGGCCGCACCGAAGGACGATCCTCCGTGCACCACCCGGTGGCCGGCGACATCGACGACCGGACTCTCCTCGACGAAGGACCGCAGGGCAGGGCCGAGCCCCTCGGGATCCCCCGAAGTGGGAAGATCCGAGGAGGCCACCACCGCGTCGTTCGGATCGAGCACCCGCAATTTGAGCGAGCTCGAGCCGGCATTGACCACCAAGATCCACATCTCCCCACTCTGCCCCGACGCCGACAGCGATGGCGGACCACCACCCGATCCGCCCCGCAAAGGAGCGACCCATGGACGACCCGGAGACGACCCGGTACGCCGCCCCACTCTCGGCGCAGGAGCTCCACCAGCTCGACGCGTACGTGCGGGCTGCCAACTACCTGGCCGTCGGGCAGATCTACCTCCTCGCCAACCCGCTCCTCCGGCAGCCGCTCCTGCCCGAGCACATCAAGCCGAGGTTGCTGGGCCACTGGGGAACGAGCCCGGGGCTCAACCTCATATACGCCCATCTCAGCAGGGTGATCAGGGTCCACGACCTGAACGCCCTGTTCGTCTGCGGCCCCGGCCACGGGGGACCGGCGATGGTGGCGAACGCCTGGCTCGAGGGGACCTACAGCGAGCTCTATCCCCACATCCCGAGGAATGCTGCCGGCATGGCCCGCCTCTTCCGGCAATTCTCGTTCCCAGGTGGCATCCCCAGCCATGCCTCGCCCGAGACCCCCGGCTCGATCCACGAGGGTGGCGAGCTGGGCTACTCCCTCGCCCATGCGTTCGGTGCCGCATTCGACAATCCGGACCTGGTCGTGGCCTGTGTGGTGGGGGACGGGGAGGCCGAGACGGGTCCCGCGGCGACGGGCTGGCACTCCAACAAGTTCCTCAACCCCGTGAGCGACGGCGCGGTGCTGCCGATCCTCCATCTGAACGGCTACAAGATCGCCAGCCCCACGGTCCTGGCCCGGATCCCGACCGAGGAGCTGTTGGCCCTGTTCACCGGATATGGCTATCGGCCGGTCGTCGTTGAGGCCTCCGCCGGTGAGGTGACGCTCGGCGTCCACCGGCGCATGGCCGGCGCTCTCGACGCGATGGTGGAGGAGATCCGCGGGATCCAGCAAGAGGCGCGCACCAACGGCCACCGTGGCCGACCGCGGTGGCCGATGCTCATCCTGAGGAGCCCGAAAGGCTGGACCGGGCCCAAGGAGGTCGACGGCCGGCCGGTGGAGGGAACCGCGAGGTCCCATCAGATCCCCATCGCCGACGTACGGACCGATCCGGCTCATCTGGCCCAGCTCGAGTCGTGGATGCGCAGCTATCGCCCCGAGGACCTGTTCGACGCCGACGGTCGCCCGAACGAGGTCATCTCCGGTCTCGCCCCCTCCGGTCGACGGCGGATGAGCGACAACCCCCATGCGAACGGGGGGTTGCTCATGAAGGATCTCGAGCTGCCTTCCTTCGCCGACTATGCCGCCGAGGTCCCGTCCCCCGGCGCCGTGCTGCGCGAGGCCACCGAGGTGCTCGGGCGCTACCTGCGCGACGTGATCCGGGCCAATCCGGAGAACTTCCGGCTCTTCGGCCCCGACGAGACCGCTTCCAACCGGCTGCAGGACGTCTTCGAGGCCACCGCGAGAACATGGGAGTCCACCATCGTGGCGGACGACGACAACCTGTCACCCGACGGCAGGGTGATGGAGGTCCTCTCCGAGCACCAGTGCGAGGGCTGGCTCGAGGGCTATCTTCTGACCGGGCGCCACGGCCTCTTCAACTCCTATGAGGCCTTCGTCCACATCGTCGATTCGATGTTCAACCAACATGCGAAATGGCTGAAGGTCACCCGCGAGATCCCCTGGCGGCGACCCATCGCCTCGCTCAACTATCTCCTGTCGAGCCACGTCTGGCGCCAGGACCACAATGGGTTCTCCCATCAGGACCCCGGGTTCATCGACCATGTGGTGAACAAGAAAGCCGCGGTGGTCCGGGTCTATCTCCCCCCCGACACCAACTGCCTGCTGTCGACGGCGGCCCACTGCCTCAGGAGCCGGAACTACGTCAACGTCATCGTGGCCGGCAAGCAGCCGCAGCACGATTGGCTCGCGATGGAGGAGGCCATCGACCACTGCTCCCGCGGCCTCGGCGTGTGGCAGTTCGTCTCCAACGACGAGGGGTCCGAGCCCGATGTCGTCCTGGCATGTTGTGGCGACGTGCCAACGCTCGAGACCGTGGCCGCGGCCGACCTGCTCCGGCGCCATCTCCCGAACCTGAAGGTGAGGGTGGTCAACGTGGTGGACCTGATGCGCCTCGAGCCTGACACGGTGCACCCCCACGGCCTCTCGGACGACGAGTTCGACGCCATCTTCACCACCGATCGCCCCGTGATCTTCGCGTTCCACGGCTATCCGTCTCTCATCCACCGGCTCACCTACGGGAGGCACAACCACGAGAACCTGCATGTGCGGGGTTACCTCGAGGAGGGCACGACGACGACGCCGTTCGACATGGTCATGTTGAACGACCTCGACCGGTTCCACCTGGTGATCGACGTCCTCGACCGGGTGCCGGGGCTGGGATCGCCGAATGCGTGGCTCCGTCAGGAGATGGTCGACGCCCGCCTCGAGGCCCGCAGTTACGGGCGGGAGCACGGGGAGGACCCGCCGGAGATCGCCCAGTGGCGGTGGGACCCGTCCTGAGGACGGCGCCCCGCCCTCTCCGCCGCCCTCACTCCGCCGCCCTCTCCCCTGTCGGAACGATCACCACCGGAACGGAGGCATGCTCGGCCAGTTGGAGGCTGGTGCTCCCGAGGAGCAGGCCCGCGTGCTTCCCCCGTCCCCGCGAGCCGACCACGAGGACGTCGGCGGCGACCGGAGGCTCCGTCGATCGAAGGAGCACCGTGCACGGATCGCCGTCCGATCGGTACCACTCGACACGATCGGCACCCAGGCCCTCCTCGGCGGTGAGGCGTCTGGCCGTCCCCTCGAGCCCCGAAGGACCCGCTCCTCCACCCGCATGCTCGAGGAGCCCGGCGGCATGCACCACGACAAGCCGGGCCCCGAGCGAACGCGCCAAGCCGGCCGCCCAGCGAAGAGCGGCCTCTGCGTCGGGTGAGCCGTCTATACCGACGGCGATCGTCCGGATCGGACTCATCGCGGGGATCCTTCCCGGGGCGACCGCCGGGCAGCAGCGAGCGCCGTCGCCCGCTTCACCAGGACCCCGTCCACCACCTCCATGCCGGGCCCGCCCGACGTCGGCGCCTCAGCCCGGTACGGGCCACCGAGCAGCGCACTCAGGGTGGCCGCCACCGAGGTCCGAAGGGCCTCGAGGTCGTAACCGCCCTCGAGGAACAACGCCAGCCGGCCGGGCCGGGGCACCCAGCCGGCGACCATCCGGGCCAGATCGGCGAAGTCGCCGCTCGAAAGGGCCAGGTCCGCCAAGGGGTCGGCTCGGTGGGCGTCGAACCCGGCGGAGACCAGGACCCAGGTCGGCTCGAACCGCTCGACGACAGGGGAGGCGATCAGCTCCATGGCGCGAAGGAGGACGTCGCCGGTGGCGTCCGGTGGGAGGGGGATGTTGACGGTTCGGTCGGGCGCATCGTCCCCACCGATCTCGGCTGCCCGGCCGGTCCCGGGAAAAGCCGGCCACTGGTGCGTCGAGACGTACAGCACGTCGGGGTCGTCCCAGAAGATCGACTGCGTGCCGTTGCCATGGTGCACGTCCCAATCGACGATCAGGACCCGCTCGCCCTCGTCGGTCAGCGCGGCAGCGGTCACCGCGATGTTGTTCAGGAGGCAGAAGCCCATCGCACGATCACGCAACGCGTGATGGCCAGGTGGGCGGGTCACGACGAACGCAACGCCCTCCCGGCACTGCCTCAGCTCCCCGATGGCCCCCAACCCCGCCCCCGCGGCGTCGAGGGCGGTCGACCACGAGTCGGTCACGGCGTAGGTGTCGGGATCGAGATCGCCTCCCCCCGCGCTGCAGAACATCGCCAACTCGTTCAGGTAGGAGAGCTCGTGCACGCGGAGCAGCTGGTCCGGCTCGGCGGGCCGAGCCGCCACCAGTCGGAGCTCCTCCCCCAAGTGCAGGTCGGCGATGCCACCCATCGCCGCCCCGATCCGTGCGGGTCGTTCCGGGTGGCCATCCCTGGCATGCCCTTCCTCGCCCACCGGGCCACTCACGATCAACATATCGAGAGCCGCAGCTCGACCACCCCATGGTCCGTCGTCGACTGGACCTCGAGACCCGAATGCATGAAGACGTCCAACATACGCCGGTTCTCGTACAACGTCTCGGCACGGAACGCGGTGATCCCCCTCTCCCGAGCGGCGATCGCCAGCTGCTCGAGAAGGAGTGATCCGATCCCGTGTCGCTGGTAATCATCGGCGACCACGAAGGCGACCTCCGCCTCCTCGCCGTGATCCAACCGGTCATAGCGACCCACGGCGATCATCCGGTCCCCGTCCTCGGCGATCAGGGCCAACCGGTCCCAGTAGTCGACCGTGGCGAGGCGCTCGACCTCCACCGCGGACAGGGTCGGGTGTGCCGTGAAATACCGCAGGTAGACCGAGCGCGGGGACAGCTGGGAGTGGAACTCGACCAGGCGCGGCGCATCGGCGGGGCGGATCGGTCTCAGGTGGACCGTCCCCCCGTTCCTCGTGACGAGATCACGTTCGAGCTCGCCAGGGTACTCGTGCGGCTGCGAGGGCCTGTGGATAGCGGCAGCCATCGGGCTCCTCCCGTCGGACGGGTCGACGTTCACAAGATCGCGCGCCACGGACCCCGACGCCAGGGGACAAAGTCCCCAAAGCGGGTCGAACGGCGGGTGGAGGGGTCGCCCGGTCGGGCCATCGCCGGGCGGGAGGTGGGGAGTCCGGGGTCGGGGGGTAACCTGTCGGCGAACCGGTCTGGTTTCGTGAACCCGTGAAGGAGAGGTCGTTGACGAATGGTGAGGGAAAGGCCGGCCAAAGGATCGTGGTCGGGTTCGACGGTTCCGAGCCGTCAATGGACGCCATGCGCTGGGCGGCAGGGTACGCGGAGCTGACCGGTTCCGGGCTCGAGGTCGTCATGATGTGGGAATGGCCGACCAACTACGGGTGGACGCTTCCCCTCCCCGCCGACTACGACCCGGCTGCCGACGCCCAGGAGGTCGTCTCCAAGGCCGTCGAGCTGCTTCGGTCGCCCCATCCCGGGCTCGACGTCCGTTGGAAGGTCATTGAGGGTCATCCGGCGCCGACGCTCGTGGAGCAATCGCGGGGTGCAGATCTGCTCGTCGTCGGGAGCCGGGGGCACGGCGAGTTCGCAGGAATGCTGCTCGGCTCCGTGAGCGAGCATTGCGTCGCCCACGCCCATTGCCCGGTGCTGGTCTTTCGCAACTGAGAGGCCCCTCACGAGCCCAGGGACGTTCCTCCCCGGGCAGAATGGGGGGATGGGCTCGAGGCAACGCCGGCACCGGCCACTCTCGATCGCCTCGTCGCACTGGCGAGCCGACGGGGGACCCAAGACCCGCTTCCCGACCGAGGGCGACGCCGCAGCGGCGGCATCCGATCAGTCGAGGGAGGCCGGGATCGAGCTCGGGGTGTATCGGTGCGACTTCTGCGACGGCTGGCACATGGGCCGCTCGTCGGCCTCGACCCGGTCCTGAGCTGCGCCTCCAAGGGGTCCGGCACGTTGACATGCGCAGGACGGGCTCCTAGCATTTTCATCTATCGGACGCATTGTCCGATCCATAGGTGGAGGTGTCCGACATGGTCGATCCGACGATTGCCGACCTCGACCTCGCCGACCTCGACCTCATGGACTCCCAGACCTATGTGGACGGCGTCCCCCACCAGTACTTCGCCGCGCTGCGCGCAGAGAGCCCGGTCCAATGGCGCGATCAGGCCGGTGCTCCGGGGTACTGGGCGGTCACCACCTACGACGACTGCATCACGGTCAACCGCGATTGGAGCCACTACTCCTCGTTCCGGCGCAGCTCCCTCACGATGGAGCTTCCCGACGACGAGCTCGAGCAGCAACGCCTGATGATGCTCAACATGGACCCACCGTTGCACACCCGTTACCGGCGCCTGGTCAACCGGGGCTTCAACCCCCGCATGATCCGCGAGCTCGAGGCGAGCATCCACCTGGCGACGGACCACATCATCGACTCGGTCTGTGAGAAGGGCGAGGCCGACTTCGTGACCGACATCTCGGCCGAGCTCCCGCTGATCGTCATCGCCGAGCTGCTCGGCGTCCCCCACGACGACCGCCATCGCATGTTCGACTGGTCCAACCGTATGGTCGGGAGCGAGGATCCCGAGTACCAGATCACTCCGGAGAGCGCGACCCAGTCCGCCCTGGAGCTTTACGCTTATGCCGGCGAACTGTTCGCCGCCAAGCGCGTCGAGCCCCAAGGTGACCTCATGACCTCGCTGGCGCAGGTGGAGATCGACGGCGAGAGGCTCTCCGACCTCGACCTCGAGCTCTTCTTCCTCCTGCTCACGGTCGCGGGGAACGAGACGAGCCGAAACCTGATGTCGGGGGCGATGCACGCGTTCTTCGAGCAGCCCGACCAGTGGCAGCGGCTCGTCGCCGACCGCTCGCTGCTGCCGAGGGCGGTCGAGGAGATGCTGCGCTACATCACACCGGTGATGAACTTCCGCCGGACCGCCACCGCCGAGGTCGTCCTACACGACGTCAGGATCGGTGAGGGCGACAAGGTCATCTTCTTCCATGCCTCGGCCAACCGTGACGAGACCGTGTTCGAGCGGCCCGACTTCTTCGACGTCGGCCGCGACCCCAACCCTCATATCGCCTTCGGCGGTGGGGGGCCACACTTCTGCCTCGGCGCCAACCTGGCCCGCATGGAGATCCGGGTCATGTTCGAGCACCTGCTCGACCGGATGCCCGATATCCATCTGAACGGCAAGGCCCAGCGCCTGCAGAGCAACTTCATCAACGGGATGAAGCACCTCCCGGTGGCTTTCCCACCCACGGCCACGGTCAAGCCCCGCTGACGTGGTACGCCGCTCCCCCGACGCTCTCCGAGGCGTCATCCGCGACTTTCGCAGGGACCAGATCGTCGATGTGGCACGACGGCTCTTCGGTGAGCGCCGGACAACCGAGGTCTCGATGGACGAGATCGCCGCCGAGACCGGAATCGCCCGTTCCACCCTGTACGTGTACTTCGCCAACCGCGACGACCTCTTGCGGGCCTGCCTCGACGGAATGTACGAGCAGTTGCAGGAGTCACTCGCCACGGACCTCGAGGCCGAGTCGCCACCACCGGCTCGATTGCGAGCGGTCATCCGGGCGCTGCTCGAGCGAGTGGACGAGCACCCCGCCTTCTTCCGGCTGGCTCTCGCCACCCAGGTGACGGCCGGCAACACCGGAGCGGCGATCGACGCCGAGCTCTTCCTGATCGCCTCCCACGTGGCCCGCATGATCGACGATCTGTCGGCCGAGGGGGTCGAGGCCGGTCTCTTCCGGCCATTCGCTCCGGGCCGGGCCGCCGCCCTCATCGGCCAGCAGCTTTATGGAGCGCTGGCGGTCCGCTCGGCTGACCCCGACCCCCCTTCGCTCGACGACACCGCCGATGAGCTCTTCTCGTTCGTGCTCGAGGGTATCGAGTCACGAAGCTGACGCGCCGCTGCATCGTCGCCGGGACGGCGCTGCATCATGGCCCGGACACCGCGCGGAGGCGGGACGCTCCCTCCCTCACGGCTCTCGCCTCGTGCTCCACCAGAGACTCGAGATGGCGGGCATCGCAGGCCGTGACCGAGTCCAGCGCCTCCCATGCGGCCCGTGCCACCTCGTCGGCGCAGCCGGTGATCCGGTCCGTCTCGGCACGAGCCCCGTCCAAGTCCACCGCCGACCGACGTTCGGGGAGGAGGGCGAGCCGCTGATCATGATCACGGGCCAACTGCCGGAGCTGATCGTTGAGGTGATGGAGCTCGCCAAGTGGCGCGTCGGCGACCCTGCCCGCCTCAAGGGCCGAACGGGCGGCATCCACGTGGAGCCAGAGGTCACGCCGCATGGCGAGCGCGTGCCGTCGCGCGCCCGTTCCGGTCAGCATGCGGGCGTCGAAGGACCACCGGTGGAGATTCGCCCAGGCCGTTGCCAGCGTCACGGGCCCCGGCATCTGCAGTCCCGGAGGGAGAAGCCGTTGGACCCGCGTTCTCAACCTGCGGAGCTTGCGGACGGCGCGCCGGGCCGCGAGCGCTCCCAAGACCAGGATCGCAACCAGTCCGGCGGCACCGGCGGCCGCCGCCACGTCGAGCACTCCCTGCATGAGATCCCTCCTCGTCTCCGGAATCACGATGCCTGCGGACGGCACCCTCCCTCATTCTCCCCCACCCGGGACCCGGCGCCGGTGCGGGCCGTTGTCCCCGATGTAGGCTCCATGCCGTCCCGGGTATCGGGGCTCCGGCCACGGCGGCGGTGTCCCGGTCGGTTCCCGGCACGGTCCGGGCCACCGGTTCGGAACAGGTCCGGCCGGACCTTACGTGCCCACCCGGATCATGCCCGACCGGACCATGCCCGACAGGACGGCTCCCGATGCTCGCCGTGACGATCGACCATCTGCTTCAGACCTACGGGTACCTGGCCGTGTTCCTGGCGGTGGCCGCCGAGAGCTTCGGAGTGCCCCTGCCCGGCGAGACGATCCTCATCGCTGCCGCGCTGTACGCGGGGCATTCTCACCGGCTCGACATCGTGTGGGTGGTGGTCGTCGCCAGTGCGGCTGCGATCATCGGCGACAACATCGGCTACCTGGTCGGCCGGGTGGGTGGTTACCGGCTGTTGCGTCGCTACGGAAGATACGTGCGAATGGACGAGGCGAAGATCAAAGTCGGTCGCTACCTCTTCCACCGGCACGGCGGCAAGGTGGTCCTCTTCGGGCGGTTCGTCTCGGTCCTGCGGACCTACGCGGCCTTTCTCGCCGGAACCAACAAGATGTACTGGCGACGCTTTCTCGTCTTCAACGCCGTGGGGGGGATCCTCTGGGCCACGCTGTTCGGCGTCGGGGCGTACGTGCTGGGCGACGCCATCCACCGGGTCGGCACGATCGTGACCTACGTCGGGATCGCGCTGGCCTCTCTCGCCGTGGTGGCCGGGATCATCCTCTTCCGGCGGCGCATGGGGACGCTTGAGCTGCGTGCGGAACAGGCCTTCCCCGGCCCTCTCGAGACCGCCCCGACCGGTGATCACGAGGAGCGGGCCACTCCCTCGGGCGACTAGCGACCAGCGACCAGCGACCGGCGACCGGCGACCGGCGACCGGCGACCGATGGAATGTCCGGCCGTTCGAGTACGTCCGGGAATGAAGCAAACGGAAGGAGGACGGACGCAGAATTCTCCGGCACGAGTTGCGCGCGTTGTCGGCGCGATTAGAAAACTACGCAATGTCACCACTAATATCGGTGCCATGCCGAGTAGCAGAGTAGCTGACGCACAATGGACTGCCGCCGAAGTTCGCGAATGGGCGATGCAACAGGGCATCGGTGTGGCTCAGCGGGGCCGGGTTCCCGCCCATCTCGTCCAGCTGTACCTGGCTCGTCCCTCTGTCGTGCGCGAGTGGGCGCGGCAGCGAGGTATCGAGATCGGTAGGCGAGGTCCGCTTCCCGCCGACTTGCTCGAGCTGTACCTGGCTCGACCGTCAGCGGTGAGGGAATGGGCGCGTCAACAGGGTATCGAGATCGGGGACCGCGGTCGGATACCTGCCGACTTGATCGAGTCCTATCTCGAGCAGTTCGGCGAGCTCACCCGGAGAGCTGCGTAACGGGGTCGAGATGCGACCGGCCACGATGGAGCGATCCCCGCGGCCTGCGCCACCGCTTCAGCGGCCCGGATCTCGCGGCAGGCCGAGGATGCGTTCGCCGATCGTGTTCCGCGACATCTCCGAGGTCCCGCCACCGAGGGTGTAGGCACGCGTGAAGAGGAACTGGTAGCCCCAGAAGCTGTCGTCCCCGTCGATCGCTGCTGCGTCGGGGCCCAGCATCCGCATTGCCACCTCGGTCAGGCGCTGGTCGAGCTCGTTGCCGAGGAGCTTCGTGACGTTGCCCTCCGGCCCCGGCTCACCTCCCGCCACCGCCCGCATGGCGCGCCTCAGGTCGAGCATGGTCAACGCGTGATGCTCGGCGACGACCGCTCCGACGTCCTGGCGGATCGGTGCCCCCTCGGCGGCCCGCGCCGCGGTCAGCCGGAGCAGGGCGTCGGGGCTCACATGGGTGATGGTGGAACCGATGACCATCCGTTCGTTCCCCATGGTGGCCCGGGCGATCGACCACCCGCGGTCCACTTCCCCGATCACGTCGGCGTCGGGAACGAAGACGTCGCTCAGGAACACCTCGTTGAAGTGCGCGTCCCCCGTGATCTGGCGGAGCGGGCGGATCTCCACTCCGGCGGTCCTCATGTCGATCATCATCACGGTGATGCCCGCCCGCTTGGGAACCTCGGGGTTCGTGCGCACGAGGGCGTAGCCCCAGTCGGCGGTGTGGGCCCCACTGGTCCACACCTTCTGGCCGTTCACCAACCAGCCGCCCTCGGCCCGCTCGGCCCTGGTGGTGATGGAGGCCAGGTCCGAACCGGCGTCAGGCTCGCTGAAGAGCTGGCAGATCGACAAGGTGCCCTCGAGGGCAGGCCGGATCCAACGGGACTGCTGGTCGGGGCTGCCCACCGAGGCGAGCGTGAGGGCGATCCACCCGCCGCCGGGCCGGCGGGGGATGCCGGCCAGCTCCTCGTCGATGACGACCTGCTCCGCCGGGCCGGCACCTCGCCCCCACGGGACCGGCCAGTGGGGCACGAGGTAGCCCGAGTCCAGCAGCTCGGCCTGGCGGGCCGCTCCGGGGAGGCTCTCGTAGCGATCACGGAAGGCTCTCACCTCGGCACGGAGGGCTTCGGCCTGTGACGGTAGGCGGAGACGGGCCTCGGGGCGGGCTCCGGCGAGTGCCGTCCGCACCACGCTCTCTCGAGCATCCTCGATCGGGCCGAACAGGGCGATGAGCGACATGGCGCGGCGCAGGAAGAGGTGGGCGTCGTGGTCCCACGTGAAGCCGATGCCTCCGTGCACCTGAATGTTCATCCGGGAGCAGTAGAGGAACGCCGGAAGCGAGATCGCCGCGGCAACCGCGGTGGGCAACGACGAGTCCCGGGGGTCCTCCGCCGCCCGCAACGCACCCCAGGCGGCGGCGATGGCCATCTCGCTCTGGGCGAGCATGTTGGCGCAGTGGTGCTTGACCGCTTGGAACTGGCCGATGGGCCGGCCGAACGCGATGCGGTCGCGTGCGTAGCTCGAGCTCGCCTCGGTGCAGGCGGCGGCGCCCCCGGCAGCTTCGGCGGCCGCCAGCGCCCGCCCGATCTGGAGCGCCCGCACCCGGGCACCCCGGAGGACCCGGCCGCTGTCGACGGTGCAGCCGGTCAGGCGCACCCGGCCCACCCGGCGCCCCCGGTCGAGGCTGGTGCTCGGCTCCACCGCCACCCCGCGCTGGTTCCGGTCGACGACCACGACGTCCTCGCCGGCGGCGAGCAGCAACACGTCGGCGAGGGGCGCGCCGAGCACCACTCCGGCGTCTCCGGCGACGACGCCACCGGCAAGACGGAGCGCACCGGTCAGGCCGACAGCGGCAACCCGGGAACCGTCCGCCAAAGCCGGCAGGAGGTCATCCTTCGCAGCCGGTCCGCACACGTCAGCGAGGACTGCCGAGGCGAGAACGGTGGAGAGGAAGGGTCCCGGTGCCACGACCCGGCCGAGCTCCTCCACCACGATGCCGAGCTCGGCCAGCCCGTACCCGGATCCGCCGTGAGCCTCGGATAGGTGCAGGCCGAACCAGCCGAGTGAGGCCAACTCCGCCCAGAAGGTCGGGAGCGTCTCGGCCGGGGCGTCCAGAGCGGCGCGCGCCTCGCCAAGGACCTGGCGGTCCCCGAGGAAGGAGCGGGCAACCCCAGCCAACGTCAGGTGCTCTTCCGCGATGGCGATTCCCACGGGCCGATCCTACCGGCGGCCGGTACCCGGCTCCTCGGGCAGCCCTCCCATCAGAGGCCCTCCGTTGATCCCCAACGTCTCCCCGCTGACCCAGCTCGACAGATCGCTGGCGAAGTAGAGGACGCCGTTGGCGATGTCCTCGGGTTGGCCCACCCGGCGCAGCGGGGCGCTCTCTCCCACCGACTCCGGAGTCATGCCGAACCGGGCCCACGACCGCAGGGCACCCTCGGACGCGACCGCTCCGACCGCGATGCAATTGCAACGGATGTTGTAGGGACCGAGCTCTGCCGCGACGACCCGGGTCAGCATCTGCAGGCCCGCCTTGGCCGAGCTGTAGACCGCACCGCCTCGGACGCCCGTCAAACCGGCCGCCGAGGAGATGTTGACGATGGAGCCCCCACCCTGGCGGATCATGTGGGGCGCCACGGCCTGGGTGAGGACGTACGGACCCCGGAGGTTGAGGCTCACGTTGTTGTCGAACCGGTCCACCGGGGTGTCGAGGAAGGGGAACATGTAACTGCCGCCGGCGTTGTTGACGAGGATGTCGATGCGGCCCAGGATCTCGGCCGCCTGTTCGGCCATGTCCCTGCAGGAATGCTCGTCGCGAACGTCGGCCTCGATGGGAACGATCCTGCGGCCGGTCTCGGCACCGACCTCGGCGGCAACCCGCCGGAGGGTCTCCATCTTGCGGCTCGCGATGACCACGTCCGCTCCCTGGGATGCCAGCAACCTCGCGGTCGCCGTTCCGATACCCGTCCCTCCGCCCGTCACCACCGCGGCCCTGCCGTCGAGCCGAACCGGCACCTCTGTCACGATCAGACCTCCTTCGATCGACCCGGTGCGACGCTAGTCTCGCCCTGACGACTTCGCCGATCCCCGACGAACCGGCCGCCCGGCCCGGGGGAGATGATGGGAGGGACACGCGTGATCGAGGGCAGCTATCAGGGACTCACGGTGACGATCCGCCCACCCGGGATCGCCACCATCACGCTCGAACACCCTGAGCGGCTCAACGCCATGTCGTTCGGTCAGCGACGGGACCTCATGGAGCTCCTCGTCCTGGCCCAGCTCGACGACGAGGTCCGGGTCGTCCTCATCACGGCGACGGGCCGGGGGTTCCTCGCGGGCGTCAACAATGCCGGGGGTGGCGACGAGGAGCCGACGCTGGTGCCCGGCCGACCGCCGGCGAAGCACGAGCCCGTGAACCTCTACGGCCAGCTCGTCACCCACGCCCAGGACCCGGTCCGCACGATCCGACGGCTCGACAAGATCACCATCGCCGCCGTCAACGGCTACGCCATCCAGCTCGGGTTGTCGATCGTGTTGGCGTGCGACTTCGCGGTAGCCGCTCGAAGTGCCCAACTCGGCAGCGCCACGTTGCGAATGGGCTGGCAGCCCGACGAAGGCGGCCATTGGCTGCTGGTCCAGCACCTGGGGGTCAAGCGGGCCCTCGACTTCCTGCTCAGGAAGCGCATCGTCTCGGCGGAGGAGGCGCAGCAACTGGGGCTGGTGAACGAGGTCGTCGACGACGAATCCCTCATGGACCGCTCGCTCGAGCTCGCCGACGAGCTGGCCCGGTTGCCACAGGTCGCCGCCCGCCTGCTCAAGAAGGCGGTCTACAACGCCGCCCACCTCACGTTCGACCAGGCGGGCGACGACATCGCCACCAAGACGGCGATCAGCGATTTCCATCAGGACGCGATCGACGGCGCACCGGCCTTCCGCGAGAAGCGCCCGGCCGTCTTCAACCGTTGGCTCGAGTCCCGACCCGGGCCCGGGGCCGACACCACACCCGATCACTGACGGGACCGGCCCCGGTCCCATCAGAGCGGAACGGGGGAGGGCCGCGCAGGTGTCCGAGCTCAACCACCGTCCCCGAGGGTGGTCAGGGCGGACGGGGTCATCGGCCGCACGACTCCGTCCGTGCCGGCGGCCTCGGCAACGGTTGCGGCCACCCTCGGCGCGACCGAGCGGTCGAGAACGGAAGGTATGATGTACGTCGGCGAGAGCTCGTCGGAGGGCACGGAGTTGGCGATGGCCGTGGCCGCCGCGAGCTTCATCCGCTCGGTGATCGCCGTCGCTCCCGAGTCCAGCGCGCCCCGGAAGATCCCCGGAAAGCACAGGACGTTGTTGATCTGGTTGGCGAAATCGCTGCGCCCGGTCGCCATGACGGCGACGATCCCCTCGGCCTCCTCGGGAAGGATCTCGGGATCCGGATTGGCCAGCGCGAACACGATGGGCCGCTCGGCCATCGTGCGCAGGTCGTCCGAGGTGATCAAGCCCGGTCCACTGACCCCGACGAAGACATCCGCGCCGGCCATGACGTCGGCCAGGGAGCCCTTTCGACCCTCGGCGTTCGTGTTGTCGGCGATCCATCGCTTGCTGGCCACCAGGTCGCCGCGACCTTGGTGGATCGCACCCTGGCGGTCCACGCCGACGATGTCGGCCACGCCCGCCTCGTGAAGGATCTTCGCCACGGCGATGCCAGCTGCTCCCATGCCGGCGATCACCACCCTGAGCTGGGACATCGTCTTGCCCACCACGCGGCTGGCGTTGCTCAGCGCCGCGAGCACCACGACCGCGGTGCCGTGCTGGTCGTCGTGGAAGACCGGGATGTCGAGGATCCCCTTCAGCCGCTCCTCGACCTCGAAGCATCTCGGGGCGGCGATGTCCTCGAGGTTGATGCCACCGAACACCGGGGCCAACCGGACCACCGTCTCCACCAGCTCATCCGCCGAGGACACGTCGAGGCAGATCGGGAAGGCGTCCACACCGGCGAACTCCTTGAACAGCATGGCCTTCCCCTCCATCACCGGAAGGGCAGCCGCGGGGCCGATGTCACCGAGACCCAGCACCGCCGTCCCGTCCGTGACCACCGCCACCGTGTTGGCCTTGATCGTGTACCGGTACACCTCCTCGGGCATCGCCTCGATCGACCGGCAGACCCGCGCCACCCCCGGCGTATAGGCCATCGACAGGTCGTCTCGCGTGCGGAGCGGGAACTTCGACCTCACCTCGATCTTGCCGTTCAGGTGCATGGCGAAGGTGCGGTCGAGTGCCTCGATCACCCGCACCCCGGGAAGCTCCGCCACCACTCGGCAGATGTGCGCGGCGTGTTCGGCGTCCGTGCACAGCACGGTGACGTCGCGGGTCATCCGCCCGCTCGACACCTCAACCAGGTCCACGCCGAGGATGTTGCCGCCGGCCTGGCCGATCGTGGAGGTCAACCGGCCGAGGCTCCCGGGACTGTGGTCGATCTCCACCCGGATGGAGATCGAGTACGAGATGCTGGGAGTCGGCATGGACGAAGGATAACGAGCCCGCCGCTGTCTGCGAAAACGGGGCCCCTAGGGCACGGAGCGGCCCAACGGGACCCCGATGATCGCCGACAGCGCCGCCAGTGCGTCGTCCGCGGCGACGACCTTGATCGTGTGCATCCCCATCTGCCGTGCCGGCTTGAGGTTGATCCCCAGGTCGTCGAGGTAGACCACCTCGTGAGGCTCCACCTCCAAGGCGTCGCAGGCCATCTGGTAGAAGCGGGGATCGGGCTTGCGAACGCCCAGCTTGGAGGACTCGAGCACGGCGTCGAAGAGGGAGAACACCCCGGCG
>DATKRB010000059.1:0-3671 GCA_035532415.1 Acidimicrobiales bacterium
ACCAGACGGCGGCCGAGGCCGTCCGGGCCGCCGAGGCACTCCTCGACCCCATGATGGCCGGGCCCGACTACCGCGAGGGCGTCGCCGCGCTCCGCGCCAAGCGCCCCCCGGTCTTCGGGGACCCGCCCGGTCCCGCCTGACCCCCCGTACCCCCTCGGGGCGACGGGCGTGGGAGGGGCGGGGGGGCGGTCGACCCCCGGCCGCCATCTGTGCCACCATCGGAGGTGCACGGACGGACCGCCGTCCGACCTGCGGGCGCCGCGAGCCTGGGCTTCCCCTCCGGGGAACGGATCCGGTGCACCACGGGACTCGACGAGGGAGGGAACAACCATGGAGACCCAAGCGGCAGTCCTCAGGGGACAGATGCAGGACTGGCAGGTCGAGACCATCACGCTCGACTCCCCCAAGGCGGACGAGGTGCTGGTCCGGATCGTCGCCTCGGGCATGTGCCACAGCGACGAGCACCTGCGCACGGGTGACCTGGGCGGCATCTACCCGATCATCGGTGGCCACGAGGGCGCAGGCATCGTCGAGGAGGTGGGTGCCGGGGTCGACGACCTCAAGCCCGGCGACCACGTCGTGTTCGGCTTCGTGCCGGCCTGCGGCAAGTGCCCCTCGTGCGCCAAGGGCCGCTCCAACCTGTGCGACGTGGGCGCCATGCTGATGATGGGCACTCAGATCGACGGCACCTACCGCCACCACGCCGCCGACGGCAGCGACATCGGGACCATGGTCTGCCTCGGCACGTTCGCCAAGCACACCGTCGTCAACAAGGCGTCATGCGTGAAGATCCTCGACCACTACCCGCTCGACAAGGCCTGCCTGGTCGGCTGCGGCGTCACCACCGGTTGGGGCTCGTCGGTGTACGCCGCCGAGGTCCGCCCCGGTGACGACGTCGTGATCATCGGGATCGGCGGCATCGGTGCCTCGGCCATCCAGGGCGCCCGCCTCGCCGGTGCCGAGCACATCTTCGCCATCGACCCCCTCCCGTGGAAGCGCGAGATGGCCCTCAAGTTCGGCGCCACGCACGCCTACTCGAGCATCGAGGAGGCGACCGCGCTGGTCAACGAGGTGACCTGGGGCAAGAACGCCGACAAGGTGATCTGCACCATGGGCGTCGGCGAGGGCCGGCTGATGGAGTCGATCATGCAGATGACGGCCAAGGGCGGGCGCGTCGTCGTCACCAACATCCACCCCATGGACGAGACCGACGTCACCCTGCAGCTGACCTGGCTGACCCTGCTGGAGAAGCAGATCGTCGGCACCATCTTCGGGTCGGCCAACATCCGCTACGACATCCCCCACCTCCTCAAGCTCTACGACCAGGGCCAGCTCGACCTCGACGGCATGGTCACCAACAACTACAAGCTCGAGGAGATCAACCAGGGGTACGCCGACATGCTGGACGGCAAGAACATCCGGGGCGTGCTCCGCTACGAGTGATCCGCCCGGGGGGCGCCCGGCCCGACCGCCCCCGGGTTTCCGGGTGGCGGCGTGGCCGGGTACCGTGGCAGCCATGTCCGGAGACACCGCCACCTCCCCCGCACCCGTGAACGTCACCCTGGCCCCGCCCCGGCGGGGTGAGCCGGTGCGGCCCGACATCGATCCGTCCGAGGCCCGCGCCCGGATCCGGGCCGCGGAGTCGGCGCTGCTCGACGACCGGCGCCTGCTGACCGGCCACGAGCTGGCCGGCCTGGCCGCCCTGCCCGACGCCCACGTGACGTCACTCGCCGCCCTGGCCCACCAGGTCCGACTGGCGTGGTGCGGGCCCGAGGTCGAAGTGGAGGGCATCCTGTCGGCCAAGACGGGAGGGTGCCCCGAGGACTGCCACTTCTGCTCGCAGTCCTCCCGCTTCGACACGCCGGTCAAGGCGACGCCCTTCCTCGACGCCGACGAGGTGCTGCGGGCCGCCGAGGAGACCCGTGCGGCGGGCGCCTCCGAGTTCTGCATCGTGCTGGCCGTACGTGGCCCCGACGAGCGGACGATGCAGCGCATCCTCGAGCTGGTCCCGATGGTCCAGGAGCGCACCGGCCTCAACGTGGCGGTGAGCGCCGGGCTGCTCACCGAGGACCAGGCCCGGCGCTTCGCCGACGGCGGGGTCCACCGCTACAACCACAACCTCGAGACGTCCCGCTCGTTCTTCCCCAACGTGGTGACCTCCCACACCTGGGAGGAGCGCGAGGCGACGTGCCGCCTGGTCCGCGACCACGGCATGGAGCTGTGCTGCGGCGCTCTGATCGGCATGGGGGAGACCGACGCGCAGCGCATCGAGCTGCTGACCCAGCTCCAGGAGCTCGACCCCACCGAGGTCCCCCTCAACTTCCTGAACCCCCGTCCGGGCACCCCGCTGGGCGACGGACAGCCGGTGGCGGCCTGGGAGGCCATCCGCTGGATCGCCCTGTTCCGGCTCGGTCTCCCCGGCGTCATCCTGCGCTACGCCGGCGGCCGCGAGGTGACCCTCCGCGAGCTCCAGTCGATGGGGATGACCTCGGGCATCAACGCCCTGATCGTCGGCAACTACCTGACCACGCTCGGCCGCTCGGCCGACGAGGACCTCCAGATGCTGTCCGATCTCCGCATGCCCGTCGGCGCCCTGACCGGCGTCCTGTGAGCCGTCCCTCGCCGGGCACCGTGGAGGACACGCCCGCCGGGTCGGTGGCCGGGCCGCACTGCACCGGCTGCGGCTCGCTGTCGTGCATCGGGTGCAGCCGGGCGTTCGACCCACCCCGCTACTGCCCCGACTGCGGCCGTCGGCTCGCCGTCACCGTCACCCCGGGCGGCTACCGGGCCCGGTGCCGCGACCACGGGGAGCTCACCGGGACCTGAACCCTCCCGGTCCCCCGGGGCCGCCGGGGTACGGGGCACGGGGCACGGGGCCGATCCCCTGCCCGACGGCATCGATGACTGGGTCGGCACGAGCTCCCGTAGGATCGGGGTGACGATCGAGGTGGCCGTTGCTGCCTACCTGATCGTCAAGGGCAGCTCGGCGCTCCCCTGAAGGGGTGGGATCTGGAGGCACGGATGGACTGGAAGCTCGAACTCGTGGTCGTGCCCGTCGCCGACCAGGACCGCGCCAAGACCTTCTACCTGGACGCCATGGGCTTCGACCTGCTCGTGGACCACCAGGGGAGCCCGACGTTCCGGGTCATCCAGGCCACGCCGCCCGGCTCCGCCTGCTCGATCGCCCTGATGCACAACCCGGAGGCCGCCGGTACCGCCCAGGGCCTCCACCTCGTCGTGCCGGACATCGAGGGCGCCCACGCCGAGCTCAACGAGCGGGGTGCGGCACCGGGCGGGCTCGTCCACTTCGAGGCGGGCACCCAGCTCGACGGTCCCGACCCGGAGGGACGCGACTACAACTCGTTCTTCGAGGTGCACGACCCCGACGGAAACGGCTGGCTGGTCCAGCACGTCTCCGGCCGGTAGCCGGCGCGGCGTCGCCCTCCACCGTTCGTCGACGGCTGCGGCCAGGAGGTCACACCGCGTCGGGGCCGGGCACCGGCCACCGCACCCGGGTCGCCCATCCCCATCGCTCGAACCGGGCGATGAGCCACGCGGACGGGTCGACCATCCCCCGGTAGGCGCCGTGGCGGGCCCACGAGGGATGTGCGTGGTGGACGTTGTGCCAGGCCTCACCGAACGACACGACCGCCAGCGGCCACAGGTTGGTG
>DATKRB010000060.1:0-42924 GCA_035532415.1 Acidimicrobiales bacterium
ACCCGATCTCGGGGGCCGTCGTGGCAGGCGAGCTCGATCGGCTCGAGCGCGAGGGCTTCGAGGCGGACTGGGCCGAGGCCCGCACCCGGCTCGGACGCGAGCCCAGCGCCGGCGAGCTGGCCCGCACCCCGCGCCGGCGCCAGCTCGACCGCCCGAGCAACGGCCTCCTCGTCCACCTGTCGGAACACGTCACACCTCCGCTGTCAGGAGATGTCGCGCTCACCCCTTGAGGCCAAGGCCGGCTGCTCTGCGGGTTCCACAACCGGCTGCGCAACCAGCGGCCGCCGCCCGACGGGTAGGTGCCGGCGCAGGCCGCGCCTCCACCGATCCGAGGCGACCATTCCGCCGGCGGCGCCCGATCCGGTCTCCCCTGTCGGTGCCCCGCTGCCCCCCGGCCAATCGCGGGTCCGGCACGGGCCGCGGGAATACCGGTTCAAGGGCCTGCCGGGCATCCTCGGGAGGGCGGCGGTAGTGTCGGCCGCAAGGCCCGCGCCGGGCGGGCCTCGGACACGGGAGGCCATGTGCGGCAGCCGATCGATGACCATTTCCTGCTCAAGTACCGGGAGCTTCTCGACGCCGAGGACGCCGCATTCGACGAGCTCGAGCACGCCTGCGAAGAAGGCGACCGGGTGCACTTCGACGAGGAGATGACCCTCTGGCAGGACACGGTCGGTCGGAAGCTGGCCTTCCTCCATCACGCCGGGATCGAAGTGGCCCTGCCCACGTCCTCGTAGCGCAGCTCCTCGTCGCCCGGCCGGTCAGCCGAGGAGCTGTTCAGCCGCTCAGCCGAGGAGCCCGAGCGCCGTGACGTCCGCCCGCTCTGCGAGCAGCTCGTCGGTGGTCGTCTTGATCCGGGAGGCGGCGAACCCGTCGTGCTCGACCCCCCCGGCGACCGACCACCCGCCCGTGCCGTCGGCGACGACGGGGAACCCGAACTGGAGCCCCTCCGGGGTGCCGTACTGGCCCGAACTGGCCACGGCCACCGACACGCAGTCCCCGGGGGCGGTCTTGGTCCGCAGCCCCACGACGGTGTCGATCGCCGCGTTCGCTGCCGAGGCCGCCGAGGACGCGCCTCGGGCATCGATGACGGCCGCACCCCGCTTTTGCACGGTGGTGATGAAGTCCCCCTGCAGCCAATCCTGATCGCCGATCACCTCGGGCACGGGCTTCCCGTCGATCCGGGCGTTGGCGAAAGCGGGGAACTGGGTCGCCGAGTGGTTGCCCCAGATGGCCAGGTTGGTGACCGAGGAGACGGGCACCCCCGCCTTCTTCGCCAGCTGGGTCTTGGCCCGGTTCTCGTCGAGCCTGGTCATGGCGAACCAGCGTTCGGCCGGGACCTCGGGCGCGTTCGAACGGGCGATCAGGCAATTGGTGTTGCAGGGGTTCCCCACCACCAGGATCCTCACGTCGGAGGCCGCGTTTTCGGCGATGGCCCGTCCCTGGGGCTTGAAGATGCCGCCGTTCACCCCGAGGAGCTCTCCCCGCTCCATCCCCGCCTTGCGGGGGACGGAGCCGACGAGCAGCGCCCACGACGACCCGTCAAAGGCGGTCTTGAGGTCCGAGGTGGCCACGACGTCGCTCAGGAGCGGGAAGGCGCAGTCGTCGAGCTCCATGACCACGCCCTCCAACGCCTTGAGCGCCGGCTCGATCTCGAGCAGGCGGAGCACGACCGGCTGGTCCGACCCGAGGAGCTGCCCGGACGCGATCCGGAAGAGGAGTGCGTAGCCGATCTGGCCGGCCGCGCCGGTCACGGTTACGTGAACAGGGTTCTTCGTTGCCATGTGCCGAGGCTACCGGGGCCGCCCCGGAGCGGGCGAACCCGCAGACGCGACGCCGGAGGCTGCGGAGCCGCCCGCCCGGTCGGAGCGCCCGGCTCGCCCGTCGGCTCCCGTCGGCCCCCGGTCAGCCGGTGGCGGGTGGCGCTAGGTCGAGCGCCGCGTAGATCTCCCGGGTCGCGCTGGAGTTGTTGAGGGTATAGAAGTGGAGGCCCGGAGCGCCGGCCTCCATGAGGCTTCGGCACAGCTCGGTGGCGCACGCGATCCCCGTCCGGCGGACGGCATCTGCGCCGTGCGGCGCTGCAGCGTCCAGTCTGGCGACCAGCCAATCCGGGACGGGGGCGCCCATCCGGGCCAGCCGGGGCACCGTGGCCAGAGAGGTCACAGGCATGATTCCCGGCAGAACCGGCTTGTGGACCCCACGAACGGCCAGGTCCGCCACCAGCCCCTCGTACTCCCCCAGCTCGAAGAAGAACTGGGTGCAGGCGAAGTCGGCCAGCTCCAGCTTGGCCGCCAGGTGATCGCGGTCCGATTGGATGCTCGCGGACGCGGGATGGCCGGCCGGATGGGCGGCAACGCCGACCGAGAACCCACCGATGGCCCGGGCCAGCTCCACCAGCTCGATCGCGTGCCGAAGCTCGCCGGGCGGGGCGTCGGGGCCCGCCGGGGGGTCCCCGCCCAGGGCCATGAGGTTCTCCACCCCGGCCTTGCGGTAGGCCACGAGGATCTCGGCCAGCTCGAGCCTGGTGTGGGCCACGCAGATCAGGTGGGCCATGGGATTGAGGGAGGTCGTGTGCAACATGCCCGACACCAGGTCGTAGGTCCGCTGCCGGGACTCCCGACCGCCCCGATAGGTGACCGACACGAAGGAGGGTTGGAGCGGCTCGAGGTCGCGCAGCGTCTTGGCCAGGGTGGCCAGCTCGGCGTCGTTCTTCGGCGGGAAGAACTCGAACGAGTACGTCGGCCCCTTCTCGAGGAGCTCGGCGATGCGCGTCACGCCGGTACAGCGTACCGGCAGGTCACGCCGGCGGCGATCCCCACGGCGGGCACGGGTCCGACCGGCAGGCCGTCACCGTCAGCTCCTCCCGGCGCGCCCGAAATCGTCCTCCAACCGGACGATGTCGTCCTCCCCGAAATAGTCGCCCAACTGCACTTCGACGAAGACGACGTCGCCGTCGCCCACGTTCTCGATCCGGTGGGCCGCCCCCGTCGGTATGTCCACCGCCTGGCCGGCACCCAACCGGAGCTCGGTGCCCTCGAGCGTGACCAGGGCGCTCCCCTCCACCACGACCCAGTGCTCGGCCCGCCGGGCGTGACGCTGGTAGCTGAGGCGCTTGCCGGGGCGCACCACGATCCGCTTCACCTTGTGCGAGGCGGCCTGGTCGTCGAGCACGGTGTAGGTGCCCCACGGGCGCTCCTCGTGCTCCCGGTGCCCGCCCTCGCCTGCAGCGCTCATCGGCACGCTCGACGTCCCCCCTTCCGGCCGGGTCAAGCCCGTTCCGCCGCCCGGACCGCGTTGCGCAACAGCATGGCCCGGGTCATCGGCCCGACCCCGCCGAGTCGCGGGGTGATCCACCCGGCCACCTCGGCCACGTCCTCCGCCACGTCGGAAAGGAGCTTGCGCCCCTCCCAGCTCGTCCCCGCGCCGACCACGGCCGCGCCCGGCTTGATCATGCCGGCGGTGACGAGACCCGCCCGGCCGGCGGCGGCCACCACGACGTCCCCCGTCCGGACCAGACCTGCCAGGTCCTCGACCCCGGTGTGCACGACGGTCACCGCCGCGTTGCAGGCCGGTCGTTTGAGGGCCAGCAGGAGCGCGAGCGGGCGGCCGATGGTGAGCCCACGGCCGATGATCACCACGTGCTTGCCCTCGACGGGAACGTCGTTCGCATGGAGCAGCTCGACGATCCCGGCCGGGGTGCACGGCAGCGGTCCGGCCGCGCCCATGACCAGCCTCCCGAGGTTGACCGGGTGCAGACCGTCGACGTCCTTGTCGGGATCGACGGCGAGCAGCACCCTCTCCTCGTCGATCCCGGCGGGCAGGGGCAGCTGCACCAGGAACGCGGAGACCGCCGGGTCCTGGTTGAAGCGCCGCACCACCGCCTCGATCTCGGCCTGGGTGGCGTCGGCGGGAAGGTGCTCGTGCGCCGAGGCGATGCCCACCTCGGCGCAGTCGGCGTGCTTCATGGCCACGTAGCGGGCGCTCGGTCCGTCGTCGCCCACCAGCACCGTGCCCAGGCCGACCGCGACCCCCGCGGCCCGCAGCCTGGCCACCCGGTCGGCCACCTCGGCCCGGATCCGGGCTGCCAACGACTCACCGTCGAGCAGGATCGCGGGCATCAGTGGCGGAAGTGCCGCTCGCCGGTGGCGACCAGGGCGAGGCCGGCCGTGTCGGCGGCGGCGATCACGTCGCCATCGCGGATGGAGCCGCCGGGGTGGACGACCGCGGCCACGCCCGCCCGGGCCAACACCTCGAGCCCGTCGGGGAAGGGGAAGAACGCGTCGCTGGCCCCCGCGCCCCCGGCTGCCCGGGGACCCGCCTTGGCCACGGCGATCTCCGCGGCGACCACCCGCGACTGCTGGCCGGCGCCGACACCGACCGCCTGGCCCCCGGTGACCACCACCACCGCGTTGGAGGTCGTCCGGCCGCAGACCAGCCACGCCAGCTCGAGGTCGCGCCACTGGTCCTCGGTCGGGGACGCCTTGGTCACCACCTGCCAGCCGGCCCGGGGCGACGCGAAACGGTCGGGGTCCTGCACGAGGGCGCTCCCCCCGGCGAGTCGGAGCTGGCGGGTGAGCGGCTCGGGACCGGGCGCGGACAGGAGCCTGGTGGCCTTGCGCTTGGAAGCGAGCTGGGCCAGGGCATCGGGTTCGTAGGAGGGGGCCACGATGACGTCGGCCTGGGGGCCGGCGGCGATGGCCGCCGCCACGGTCGCGGTCACCGGGCCGCCGAGAGCGACGATCCCGCCGAACGCCGACTGGGGATCGCACTCGAGCGCCCGCTCGTACGCCTCGGCCAGGGTTCCGGCGACCGCCACCCCGCACGGGTTGGCGTGCTTCACGATCGCCACCGCGCCGGCGCCGGCCGCCAGGCCGCTGATCTCGTGGACCAGCCGCCACGCCGCGTCGGCATCGAAGAGGTTCAGGTACGAGAGCGCCTTGCCGCCGTGCTGGGTCACGCCGTCCCACCACGACGTCGCACCGGCCACCCGGTAGCGCGCGCCGACCTGGTGGGGGTTCTCGCCGTACCGCAGGACCTCGGCCCGCTCGAGCGTGAGGTGGATGGTGGGGGGAAGCGCCGAGTCGGACGGGGCCGGGACCTCGCCGGCTGCGGGCCCGGCGGCGACCGGGGTCTCGTCGAACCACCCGACGATCGCGGCGTCATAGGCCGCGGTGTGGGCGAACGCCGCTCGCGCCAGGCGCCGGCGGGTACCGGCGGACAGCGAGCCCGACTCCTGAAGCTCGCGCAGGACCTCCTGGTAGTCGGCGGGCGACACCACCACCCCGACGTGGGCGAAGTTCTTCGCCGCGGCCCTGACCATCGTGGGGCCCCCGACGTCGATCAGCTCCACTGAGGGATCGGAAGCGAACGGGTACAGGTTGCACACCACCAGGTCGACGGGCTCGATCCCCTGCGCTCGGAGATCGGCCAGGTGCTCGGGCTTCGACCGGTCCGCCAGGATCCCACCGTGGATCCTCGGGTGGAGCGTCTTGACCCGGCCGCCGAGCATCTCGGGAGAGCCGGTGACCTCGGCGACCTGGCGGTGGGCGATCCCGGCCTGCTCGAGCGCCGCCGAGGTGTTCCCGCTGGCCACCAGGTCCCATCCGAGCCCGGACAGCCCGCTGGCCAGATCGACGAGGCCCGTCTTGTCGAACACCGACAGCAGGGCCCTCATGTGCGAGCCTCCGCGGCCCGGGGCAGCCCGTCGGGCGACCGGCCCGAGGCCAGGAGCTCCAGCACGGACAGCACCGTGGCCGGGTAGAGCCGGCGCTCCACCGTCTTGATCCGCTCGTGCAGGGACTCCACCGTGTCCCCGGGCAGGACCGCGACCGGCTCCTGGGCGAGGATGGGCCCGGCATCCATCTCGAGCGACGCCAGGTGGATGGTGCACCCGGTGACCTTCACCCCGGCCGCCAGGGCGTCCTCCACCCCGTGCCAACCCGGGAACGCCGGGAGCAGGGCGGGGTGGGTGTTGAGGACTCGGCCGGGGAACGCCCGGTGGATGGGCTCGTCGAAGACCGTGCCGAAACCCGCCATTGCGACCAGGTCGGTGCGGTGGGCCACGAGCACCTCGGTGACCCCCACGGTGTAGGCCAGGCGGTCGAAACCGGGACCGAAGCCCCCGAATCCCTTGCGGTCCACCAGCTCTGCGTCGACCCCGGCTTCGAGCCCGATCTCGAGCGCGCGGCACGGGCGATCGGCCAGCACGAGTCCCACCGGTACCCCGGCATCGAGCATCGCCCGAAGTATCGATCCACTCCCGGACACGAGGACGGCCACTTCCACGAGCGACACGCTACCAATGCCCGGGAAGGGCAGCGGTCCTCCCGGTCGGCGGGCTAGGGGTAGAAGGTGGCGTCGCCGAAGGCGAAGATGCCGCCGTCGGACGCGACCAGCCAGTAGCCGTTGCCCGAGGGCGTGGCGGCCATGCCGACCACCGGCTGGTTCAGGTGCAGGGAGCCGGTGGACCCGAGGAACCGGGCGTCGCCGAAGGCGAAGATGCCGCCGTCCCGGGCGACCTGCCAGTAGCCGTTGCCCGAGGGCGTGTCGGAGGCGACCCCGACGACGGGCTGGTTGAGCGGGGCCGGCGCGAACGACAGGGGCGCGGTGTACAGCTGCCTGGCGCCACCGCAGAAGTAGCTGGTGCAGCCGGCCGTCCACGCCGCGTACCCGATCCACCACGTCCCGGCGGCGTCCTGAAAGAGCGAGCCGCCGCCCGGCCCGGCGATCGAGCCGGACGAGCCGAGGATGGGGCCGGCCTGGGGCTGCACGCACGGACCCAGCGGCCCGCTGCAGACCGCGTACCCTTCCGCGTAGGCGGCCGAGGTGTAGCTGCCTCCGGAGAACAGCAGGTAGTACGCCCCGTTGGCGTACACCATGTTCGGATCCTCGACCGTGGTCTCCCACGGGTGGTTGGCGGTGTCGTTGAACATGAGCTGGGCCGGCTGGCCGACGAACCCGGTTCCCGAGGAGTTGAGCTGGGCCGACCAGATGATCCCCGGCATGGACGAGCCGCCGTCGTTGGATTTCCACACCAGGTAGGCGATGCCGGTGGCGGGGTCGACGAACGGGCTCGGGTCGACCGATCCCCCGAGGCTCGCCTGGCAGTACAGGGGTCCGCTCGACGTATCGGTGAACTGGGGAGGGTTGAGGCTGGGGGCGGTGGCGACCGAGAGGCAGTCGTGACCGGTGCCCTGGGGTTGACCGCCCGTGGACGCGTCGTAGTACATCAGCCAGTGGCCGGCGTAAAAGAAGACCCCGGGCGAGGTCTGGGAGTTGACGGTCTCCCAGGCCGGTGGGTTGGCCAGCGCGGTGGACCCGAACGGCTGCCCCGTGTACGAGCCGAACCCCGAGGCCGGGGTGCCCGAGTTGTCCACCAGCACCTGAATGTGGTTCCCGAGCGCCGTCCCGGTGGTGAACGCGTAGTAGGTCGATCCGGACCGGACGATGTCGGGATCGGGGGCGTCCCCGGGGAACGCCGGCGAGCTCGCCCCCACCACGGGCACGTCGGCCCGGGGCACCGATCCGCCCGCGTGGGACGGGGGCGTCACGCCCACCAGCCCCACGAGCGCCATGACGGTCGCCGCCAGAGCGGTCAGTGCGACGGCGGCCCGCCGCCGCCGGACCGGCTCCTCCTCCCGGAGCATCGGCCGGTGCGCAGCCGCCCACTGCCGGCCCACCTAGCGAAGACCCCGCACGATCTCGACCATCTTGATCCCGCATTCCGTCGGGTTCTTGGCCACGGCCACCCCGGCCGCGGTCAGCGCTTCCATCTTGGCCTGTGCCGTGCCCTGCGACCCCGAGATGATCGCTCCGGCGTGGCCCATCTTGCGGCCCGGCGGGGCGGTGACGCCGGCGACGTAGGCGGCCACCGGCTTGGTCATGTGCCCGGCGATGAATTCGGCCGCGCGCTCCTCCTCGGACCCGCCGATCTCCCCGATCATCATGACCGCGCGGGTGTCGGCGTCGGCCTCGAACGCGGCCAGGCAGTCGATGAAGTTGGTGCCGGGCACCGGGTCGCCCCCGATCCCCACACAGGTCGTCTGCCCGATCCCCTGCTGGGAGAGCTCGTGCAGGGCCTGGTAGGTGAGGGTCCCCGAGCGGCTGACGATCCCGACCGGCCCCCCGGCCAGCGCGATGTCGCCGGACGTGATCCCGATGTTGATCTTCCCGGGGGAGATGATGCCCGGGCAGTTGGGGCCGAGCAGGCGGGTGGCGGGGAACTCGTTGCGGAGCCGGTTGTAGGCCAGGGCCTCGTCCTGGGCGGGGATCCCCTCGGTGATGCACACCACGAAGGCGATCCCCGCGGCGGCCGCCTCGAGGATGGCGTCGGTGGCGAACCTCGGGGGGACCGAGACGAACGACGCCTCGGCACCGGTGGCCTCCACCGCTTCGGCCACCGTGTCGAAGATCGGGATGCCGTCCACGTCGGAGCCGCCCTTCCCCGGGGTCACCCCGGCGACGACCTTGGTGCCGTAGTCGCGGTTGCGCAGACCGTGGAACCGGCCCTGACCACCGGTGAGGCCCTGCACGACCACCTTGGTGCTCTCGTCGACGAAGATGCTCATGTTGTCTCCTCGGTTCAGTTGCCGGCCAGGGCCACGGCCCGGCGAGCGGCGTCGAGCATGGTGGGCTCGGCCACCAGGCGGTCGGACAGGTGGGGGGCCAGCAGATCGCGTCCGGCCACCGCGTTGGTGCCGTCGAGCCGGAGGACGATCGGGGACCGGATGTCCACCCGGCCGAGCGCCTCGATGATCCCCTTGGCCACCTCGTCGACCCTGGTGATCCCTCCGAAGATGTTGACGAAGATTGACCGGACGGCCGGGTCGGCGTTGATCACCTCGAGCGCGGAGGCCATCACGTCGGCGTTGGCGCCACCACCGATGTCGAGGAAGTTGGCGGCCGAGCCGCCGACCTGGTTGACCACGTCGAGCGTGCTCATGGCCAGCCCGGCGCCGTTGGCGATGATGCCGACCGAGCCCGAGAGTCCGATGTAGTTGAGGCCCTTCTCCTTCGCCATGCGCTCACGCTCGTCGTCGGTGCTGGTGTCCGCGTACTCCTCCCACTCCGGGTGGCGGAACGCGGCGTTCTCGTCGAGCGTCACCTTGGCGTCGAGAGCGTGGACCCGCCCGTCGGTCGTGAGGATCAGGGGATTGATCTCGGCCAGGTCACAGTCGCCCTCGACGTAGCAGCGGTAGAGCCGGACCAGCAGCTGGGCCGCCTGGTCACGAGCCTCCTCGTCGAGCTTCGCCTCGTCGACCCAGCGCCTCGCCGTCTCCTCGTCCAAGCCGACGGTCGGGTCGATCGAAAGGCGGGCGATGGCACCGGGGTTGGTGGCTGCGACCTCCTCGATCTCGACGCCGCCCTCCGCCGAGAGCATGCCCAGGTGGAGCTTGTTGGGGCGGTCGAGGGTGAAGCTGGCGTAGTACTCCTTGGCGATGTCGGACGCGTGCTCGACCCAGAGCCGGTGGACGACATGCCCCTTTATATCCATCCCGAGGATCGACTGGGCGTGGTGGCGGGCCTCCTCGGCGTCCGCGGCGAGCTTGATCCCGCCGGCCTTCCCGCGACCTCCCACCTTCACCTGTGCCTTCACCACCACCGGGTAGCCGGCGGCGTCGGCCTGGGCGACCGCCTCCTCCACGGTGTCGGCGGCCCCTCCCGGCGAGGTCGGGATGCCGAAGCGGGCGAAGTACTGCTTGCCCTGGTACTCGTAGAGGTCCACGCTGTTCTCTCCTGTGTCGTCGTCCCCGTCGCAGCGTCGTTCTCACCGCCGCTGCGACGCCGCTGCGTCACTACCGGGTTATCAATGCGTCACTGCCGTTTGTCGATTGCCAGCCTGGCGCGGGCGGCGGCCGTCCCAGAGCTCGAACGACCTGCGCCGGCTCCTGCCCGCCACGACCACTGTTGCCGTCGCCTCGCCGGCGGGACCGGGGGCGGGGGCGGGGGCGGGCCGCGCTCTACACCCCGAGCGCCTCCTCACGCTGGTCGAGCGCCTCGGCCAGCCATTCCCCGATGGAATCGAGCGCCGCACCCGGCGTGAACACGGCGGCCACCCCGAGCGCCTTGAGCGCCGGGATGTCGGCCTCGGGAATGATGCCGCCGACGATCACCATGACGTCGGGTCGCCCCTCGGCCGCCAGCGCCTCCACCACCCGGGGCACCAGCGTCAGATGAGCGCCCGAGAGCAGCGACAGCCCGAGGGCGTCCGCGTCCTCCTGCACCACGGCGGCGACCACCTGTTCGGGCGTCTGGTGCAGCCCGGTGTAGACGACCTCGAAGCCCGCCGCCCGGAGAGCGCGGGCGATCACCTTGGCCCCGCGGTCGTGGCCGTCGAGCCCCGGCTTGGCAACGACCACCCGGTAGGGACGCTTCATCGGGCTCAGATGATATGCGAGCTGGGGAGGTCGGGCGCCAGGCGCCCCCGGCGGCCGCGTCACACCCGGCGGAGCGGGGTCGCGGACAGGAGGAGGTTCTTCTCTCCGGCGCCGGGGAAACGGACTCTCGCCTGGGCCTTCGCGCCCTCGCCGGCAGTGGTGAGCACGATCCCTTCGCCCCAGTGCTCGTGTACCACCGCGTCGCCCCTCCGCAGCCCGAGGGCTTCGGCGCCCGTGCTCTCGCGGGAGCGGGCCGGCGGCGGCGGCCCGGTCCCTCGACCGAAGGTGCGGCCCCCCTCGTCCTGCGGCGCCTGCGCCCGGTCCCAGGGGTCCCACCGGTCCCGGTCCCCCCCAGGGCGCTGCTGCCGGACCGGCGACACGTCACGGACCAGCTCGGCGGGGATCTCGGCAAGGAACCGGCTCGGGATGTTGTGCGAGGTCTGGCCCCAGAGCGAGCGGACCCAGGCGTAGGAGAGGTAGAGGAACCGCCGGGCCCGGGTGATGCCCACGTAACAGAGCCGGCGTTCCTCCTCGAGCTCGAGCGGGTCGCCCAGGGCCCGCAGGTGCGGGAAGACGCCGTCCTCCAGACCCACCAGGAACACCGCAGGGAACTCAAGCCCCTTGGCCGTGTGCAGGGTCATGAGCGAGACCCGGCTGTCCTCCCCGTCGAGCTCGTCGGCGTCGGACACCAGTGCCACCGTCTCGAGGAATTCGGCGATGTCCTCGTACTCCGACGCCACCGTCACCAGCTCGGCCACGTTCTCGATCCGCCCGTCGGCCTCGTGGCTGCGCTCGGCCACCAGCTCGGCCAGGTAACCGGACCTCTCGGCCACCCGCTCCACCAGGCCCCCCGGCCCGACCGTGGTGAGCGCCTCGCGCAGGTCGGCCAGCAGGCCCGACAATTCCTGGGCCCCCCGCAACGCGCGGCCGGTCAGGCCCGCTTCCTCGGCCCGCTCGATCGCGACGGCGAAGGAGACCCGGTGGATGCCGGCCCACGCCGCCAGGCGGGCGACCGAGGAAGCACCGATGCCGCGTTTGGGGACGTTGACGATGCGGCGGGCCGACACCTCGTCATCGGGGTTGGCGACCACCCGGATGTAGGCGAGGAGGTCCTTGATCTCCCGCCGGTCGTAAAACCGGGTACCGCCCACGACCCGGTAGGGGACACCCGCGCGTACCAGCTCCTCCTCGAGCACCCGGCTCTGGGCGTTGGTCCGGTAGAAGACGGCGATCTCGGATGCGGCGAGCGACTCGGCGGTGCGGAGCCGCCGGATCTCGCCGGCGACCCACCACCCCTCGTCGTGCTCGTTCTCCGCCGCGTAGCGGCAGACGGGGACGCCGAGGTCCCCCTCGGTGAACAGCCGCTTGGGCACCCGGCCCGCGTTGTTGGCGATGACCGCGTTGGCCGCGTCGAGAATGGTCTGGGTCGAGCGGAAATTCTGCTCGAGGAGGACGGTGGCCGCTTGGGGGAACGTCCGCTCGAACTCGAGGATGTTGCGGATGTCCGCGGCCCGGAACCGGTAGATCGACTGGTCCGAGTCGCCGACCACGCAGACGTTGCGGTGCTCGCTGCCGAGCAGGAGGACGAGTTCGTTCTGCGCACGGTTCGTGTCCTGGTACTCGTCGACGAGGATCTGGGTGAACCGGGCCTGATAGGCCTGGCGGACGTCGTCGCAGGACCGCAGGACGACGACCGCCTGCATGAGCAGGTCGTCGAAGTCCATGGCGTTGGCCGCCAGCAGCCGGCGCTGGTACTCGGCGTACACGTCGGCGATCCGCCGGTGGAAGGGCTCGCCGTCGCCCCCCTGATCCCGAAAGGCCTGTGGATCGACCAGCTCGGCCTTCGCCTGCCCGATCACCGCGGCGACGGCGCGGGGCGAGAAGCGCTTGGAGTCCAGACCGAGCTCGGCGACGACCAGCTCGACGAGGCGGCGCGAGTCGGTGTCGTCGTACACGGTGAAGGCGGGTCGGTAGCCGAGGCGGACGGCGTGGGAGCGCAGGATCCGGAGGCAGGCCGAGTGGAAGGTCGAGACCCACATCCGCTCCGCCCGGGGCCCGACGAGCTCGGTGACCCGGCGGCGCATCTCCTCCGCCGCCTTGTTGGTGAACGTGATGGCCAGCACCTGCCAGGGAGCGGCATCGCCGGTGGCCAGCAGGTGGGCGATGCGCCGGGTGAGCACCCGGGTCTTGCCCGAGCCGGCGCCGGCCACCACCAGCAGCGGTCCCCCCCGATGGACGGTGGCGGCCCGCTGGGGCCCGGTCAGGCCCTCCAACAGGGCGTCGGCCCCGTCCCCCGCCGGGGTCTCGCCGGTGTCGTCGAACGGTAGGCGCCGGGGGTACGGCGGCAATTGCCCGGTCGTCGGTACGGTCATTCCCACTCGATGGTGCCCGGCGGCTTCGACGTGACGTCGAGCGCGACCCGGTTGACCCCGTCGACCTCGTTGATGATCCGGCTCGAGATCCGCTCCACCAGGTCGTAGGGAAGACGGGCCCAGTCCGCCGTCATGGCGTCGTCACTGGTCACCGCGCGGATCACGATCGGGTAGGCGTACGTGCGCCCGTCGCCCATCACCCCCACCGTCCGGACCGCGGGGAGCACGGCAAAGCTCTGCCACAGCGAGCGATAGAGGCCGGCCTTGCGCACCTCTTCGACGACCACCGCGTCGGCGGCCCGTAGGATCCGGGCCCGCTCCGGGGTGACCTCGCCCACGATCCGCACCGCCAGGCCGGGCCCCGGGAACGGCTGGCGCCACACGATCTCGTGAGGGAGCCCCAGCTCCTCGCCCACCGCCCGGACCTCGTCCTTGAAGAGGAGCCGCAGCGGCTCCACCAGGTCGAAGGCGAGGTCCTCGGGCAGCCCGCCGACGTTGTGGTGCGACTTGATGTTGGCCGCTCCCCCGCTCCCCGACTCGATCACGTCGGGGTAGAGGGTGCCCTGCACCAGGAAGCGGGGACCCGCCTCCCCGGCCCCGGCTCCGAGGTCGCGGGCCACCTCCTCGAAGATGCGGATGAACAGCTCCCCGATGATCTTGCGCTTGGCCTCGGGGTCGGTGACACCCGACAGGGCGTTGAAGTACCGGTCCTCGGCCTTCACGTGCACGAGGTCGACGTGAAACTGCCGCCGGAAGGTGTCCTCCACCTGCTCGCCCTCGCCGGCCCTCATCAGGCCGGTATCGACGAAGACGCAGGTCAGCTGATCACCCACCGCCTTGTGGACCAGCGCGGCCGCCACCGCCGAGTCGACGCCGCCCGAGAGCGCGCAGAGCACCCGGTCCCCCCCGACCTGCCGGCGGACGGCAGCCACCTGCGACTCGATGATCGAGACGTGGGTCCACCCGGCCCCGATCCCGCAGACGTCGTGCAGGAACCGCTCGAGGAGGTCGGTCCCCCTTTCGGTGTGGACCACCTCGGGGTGGAACTGCACGCCGAAGATCCGCCGCTCCGCGTCGTGGAGGGCGGCGACGGGGACCTCGGCGGTCCGGGCGGTCGCCACGAAGCCCCTCGGCACCTCGGTGATGGAGTCGCCGTGGCTCATCCACACCTCGGACTCGGCCGGCCAGTCGCCGAAGAGCGGGGACCGGTCCGTGATCTGCACCCGGGTCCGGCCGTACTCCCCGCGCCCGGTGTGGGCGACCGTGCCCCCCAGCTGCTGGGTGAGCAGCTGGGCGCCGTAACAGATCCCGAGCACCGGGACCCCCAGGTCGTAGATCGCGGGATCGATGGAGGGGGCAGGCTGCTCGTAAACGGACTTCGGGCCTCCCGAGAGGATGATGCCCCGGGGTCGGCGCGCCGCGATCTCGTCGACCGAGATCGTCGGCGGCACGATCTCCGAGTACACGTGGGCCTCGCGGACCCGGCGTGCGATCAGCCGCGCGTACTGCGCCCCGAAGTCGACGACGAGGACCGCGTCGTCGACCGCGGTCAATGGCCCATGCCCACGCCTTGTGACCGCTGCAACTGCTTGCCCTCGGTCTGCAGCGATGGGGCGACCATGACCTCCGCCTTCTGGAACTCCTTCACCGTCTCGTACCCGCAGGTGGCCATGGCGGTGCGCAGGGCCCCGAAGAGGTTCATCCGGCCGTCGTTCTCGTGTGCCGGCCCGAGCACGATCTCGCGCAGGCTGCCCCTGACCCCGGTGCGCACCCTCGCGCCTCGCGGCAACGTCGGGTGGAAGGTCGCCATCCCCCAGTGGAAGCCACGGGCCGGCGCCTCGTGCGCCGAGGAGAGCGGCGATCCGAGCATGACCGCGTCGGCCCCGCAGGCGATCGCCTTGGCGACGTCACCGCCCTTGCTCATCCCACCGTCGGCGATCACGTGGACGTACACGCCGGTCTCGTCCAGATGCCGCATGCGCGCTCCGGCCACGTCGGCGATCGCCGTGGCCTGCGGCACGCCGATCCCGAGCACGGCCCGGCTGGTGCAGGCGTTGCCCGGACCCACCCCGACCAGCACCCCCACGGCGCCCGTCCGCATGAGATGCAGTCCCGCCTGGTACGAGGCGCACCCGCCGACGATCACCGGGATGTCGAATTCGCGGATGAACCGCTTCAGGTTGAGCGGCTCGACCGTCTTGGAGACGTGCTCGGCGGACACCACCGTCCCCTGGATCACCAGGAGGTCGAGCTCGGCGGCCAGGATGGCCGGGGCCAGCTCCACCGTCTTCTGGGGGGTCACCGAGGCCGCCGTGGTGATCCCCGCCTCCTTCATCTGCCGGATCCGCTCGGTCACCAGCTCGAGCTTCACCGGCTCCTGGTACATCTGCTGCATCCGGGGCGTGGCCTTGTCGTCGTCGAGCTCGCGGATCTCGTCGAACAGCCGGGTGGGGTCCTCGTACCGGGTCCAGAGGCCCTCGAGGTTGAGGACGCCCAACCCACCGAGCTGACCGAGCTCGATCGCCGTGGTGGGGCTGATGACCCCGTCCATCGCCGCGCCGAGCAGCGGGAGCCCGAACCGGAAGGCGTCGATCTCCCACGAGATGTCGACGTCCTCGGGGTCCCGGGTCCGGCGGCTGGGCACGATCGCGATGTCGTCGAACCCGTAGGCCCTCCGGCCCGACTTGAAGATGCCGATCTCGATCTCTGCCACCTACTCGCCCTCCGACGCTCGTCCACTGTGCCCGAAACGGACGCCGTACCGACCTTCCGACGTTCTCCAAGGTTACCGCCTCGGGACGTCCCGCCCGCGTCGATCGGTGGCCCGCGTCGATCGGTGGCCGCACGCGACTCGGCCGGGCCCGCCGGCCCGGCCGAGTCCGATCGATCGCTTCAGGGTCGATCGGCGACGCACCGCCGGCTGTGCCGGCGCGCACGGCGGGTGGTCACATCATCCCGCCCATGCCGCCCATCCCGCCCATGCCGCCCATGCCGCCCATGGCGGCCGCTGCCGCGGCGGGGTCCACCTTCTCGGGCTTGTCGGCCACGAGGGCCTCGGTGGTGAGCAGGAGGCCGGCGATGGACGCGGCGTTCTGGAGCGCCGACCGGGTGACCTTTGCCGGGTCGATGATCCCGGCCTTCACCAGGTCCTCGAGCTCACCGGTCATGGCATTGAGGCCGACGGCACCCTTCTCGGCCTCCACCTTGGGCACGACCACGGCTCCCTCGAGCCCGGCGTTGAAGGCGATCCACCGGAGCGGCGCCTCGAGGGCGCGTGCCACGATCCGGGCACCCGTGGCCTCGTCGGCGTCGAGCTTGGCGGCCAACTTCTCGACCTGCTTGCGGATCCGGATCAGCGCGGTACCGCCGCCGGGCACGATGCCCTCCTCGACCGCGGCGCGAGTGGCCGACAGGGCGTCCTCGATCCGGTGCTTCTTCTCCTTCAGCTCGACCTCGGTGGCGGCGCCGACCTTCACGACCGCCACGCCGCCGGCCAGCTTGGCCAGGCGCTCCTGGAGCTTCTCGCGGTCCCAGTCGGAGTCCGTGTCCTCGATCTCCCGCTTGATCTGGGCGATCCGGCCCTTCACCTCGTCCTCGGAACCTCCGCCCTCCACCACCGTCGTGTCGTCCTTGGTGACGATCACCCGGCGGGCCCGACCCATCAGGTCGAGCGTGGCGCTCTCGAGCTTGAGCCCGATCTCCTCGCTGATCACCTGGCCGCCGGTCAGGACGGCCATGTCCTGCAGCATCGCCTTCCGGCGGTCACCGAAGCCCGGCGCCTTCACCGCGACCGAGGTGAACGTCCCGCGGATCTTGTTGACGACCAGGGTGGCCAGCGCCTCGCCCTCGACGTCCTCGGCGATGATCAGCAGGGGCTTCCCCGTCTGCATCACCTTCTCGAGCACCGGGACAAGGTCGTGGACCGCGCTGACCTTCTGGTTGTAGAAGAGGATGAGCGGATCCTCGAGCACGGCTTCCTGCCGCTCGGCGTCGGTGACGAAGTAGGGCGAGAGATAGCCCTTGTCGAACTGCATCCCCTCGGTCAGCTCGAGCTCGATACCGAAGGTGTTCGACTCCTCCACGGTGACCGTGCCGTCCTTGCCGACCTTGTCGATGGCGTCGGCCAGGACCTCGCCGATGGCGGGGTCGGCAGCGGAGATGGACGCCACCTGGGCGATCTCCGTCCGCGAGTCCACCTCCTTGGCGAGGTCGGCGATCGCCTGCACGGCCACCATCACCGCCTTGTCGATGCCCCGCTTGAGGCTGGTCGGGCTGGCGCCCGCCGCCACGTTGCGGAGACCCTCGGAGATGAGAGCCTGGGCGAGCACGGTGGCCGTCGTGGTGCCGTCGCCGGCGACGTCGTTGGTCTTCGTCGCCACCTCCTTCACCAGCTGGGCTCCCATGTTCTCGAACGGGTCGTCGAGCTCCACCTCGCGGGCGATCGACACGCCGTCGTTGGTGATGGTGGGGGCACCGAACTTCTTCTCGATCACCACGTTGCGGCCCTTGGGCCCGAGGGTGACCTTCACGGTGTCGGCCAGCTTGTTGACCCCGGCCTCAAGCCCTCGGCGGGCGGCCTCGTCGAACTTCAGAATCTTCGGCATCGGTGACGCGGGCTCCTCTCGGGTATTGCACAAAGTGACTTCAGGTACTGCACTTCGGTTGGACTGCTCTCAGGCGCTCTCGGCGGCAACCGCCGGGTACCTCGTCGACGCACGGGTGCGACGCGCTGCCAGGTGGCCTCGGACCACCGCCCCAGGCGCCGGTCGGGCATCGCCCACGTCCCGCCTCGGGCGGTGACGCGAGGTGCCCGGCACCGGCGGACCGGCGGACCGGCGGACCGGCGGACCGGCGGACCGGCGGACCGGCGGACCGGCTACTTGTTCAGCTTGGCCAGGACGTCGCGGCCGGAGAGGATCAGCAGCTCCTCGCCGTCGACGGTGATCTCGGTACCGCCGTACTTGGAGTAGACGACGGTGTCGCCCACGGCCACGTCGAGCGGGATCAGGTCACCGGTGTTCTCGGCGCGACGGCCGGGGCCGACGGCCAGCACCTCTCCCTGCTGCGGCTTCTCCTTGGCGGTGTCTGGGATCACCAGGCCGGACGCGGTGGTCTCCTCAGACTCGCCGGGCCGGACGACGATCCGGTCATCGAGCGGGTGCAGCTTCATCGGAACGGGCCTCCTTGGCACTCGTTAGCACTCGAACCTTGCGAGTGCCAACGATAGCGGCCGCGGGCCGGCGGGGCAACCGGGCTCCTCAGGGCTGCAGGCGCTCGATCCGCCATGCCGGCCCGGCCCGCTCGTAACGGAGCCGGTCGTGGAGCCGGTCTTCGCGCCGCTGCCAGAATTCGAAGGTGTGGGGAAGCAGCCGGTAGCCCCCCCACCAGGACGGGCGGGGCACGTCCCCTTCGGCGTACCGCTCGGCGACCTCGCGCACCCGCCGGTCGAGCTCCTCCCGGCTCCCGATCGGGCGGCTCTGCCACGCAGCGCGGGCCCCGATCCGGGCACCCCGCTGACGGGTCGCGAAGTGGGCATCGGACTCGGCGGCCGCGATCCGCTCCACCTCGCCCTCCACCCTGACCTGCCTCCCGAGGGGGTCCCAATGGAAGAGGAGGGCGGCCCTCGGGTTCTCCGCCAGCTCGCGCCCTTTGCGGCTCCCGTAATTCGTGTGGAAGACGAAGCCCCGCCCGTCCCAGCTCTTCATCAGGACCATGCGCACCGACGGTGCCCCCTCCGCCGACGCGGTGGCCACCGCCACGGCCTCGGGGACCCGCACCGATCGGGCCGCGGCGTCGAACCAGAGACCGAACTGAGCGAAGGGGTCCGGCGACGCGTCGCTCTCGGTCAGCGGCTGCGGCTGCGGCTGCGGCTGCGGCTGCGGCAGATCGCTCCCGGGTGGCTGCGGTCCGTCCGTCATGCTGTCGCCGTCCCCGCTCCCGGCGATGGTTGCCGCACGGGTCAGCCCGACAACGGGAGGAACAGGTTCGGATCGGCGCCCAGGGACATGGGGCTCGGGCCGTCGTGCCCGAGCCGCCACCATCCGGCTGCGGCCACCATGGCCGCGTTGTCGGTGCACATCTCGCGGCTCGGCAGGTAGGCCGGAACCCCATCCTCGGCGCACACCTCGGCGATCCGCCTCCGCAGGAGCGAGTTGGCGGCCACGCCGCCGGCGAGACAGAGGCCCGCAGCGCCCACCGCAGCGACCGCCCGGCGGGCCTTCGTCACCAGCACGTCGACCACCGCCTGCTGAAAGGAGGCGGCCACGTCCGCCGTCTCCGCGTCGGGCCGTCGCTCGACGGTCCGCACGACCGACGTCTTCAGGCCCGAGAACGAGAAGTCGAAGCCCTCTCCCGCCAGGGCCCTGGGGAAGTCGAAGGCCTCCGGGTCCCCGTGCCCGGCCGCCGCGTCGATCGCCGGGCCCCCCGGGTAGCCGAGGCCGAGATAGCGCGCGACCTTGTCGAAGGCCTCGCCCGCCGCGTCGTCGAGGGTCTGGCCGATCAGCCGGTAGTGCCCGGGGGCGGCCATCTCCACCAGCAGCGTGTGACCCCCCGATACCAGGAGCACGACCAGCGGCCACCCGAGCCCGGGTGCCTCGAGCAGCGAGGCGAACAGATGGGCCTCGAGGTGGTTGACGCCCACGAAGGGGACGTCCCAGGCCATGGCCAGCGCCTTCGCCTCGCTGATCCCGACCAGCAACGAGCCCACCAGGCCCGGGCCGCAGGTGGCGGCGACCGCCGCCATCCCCTGCGGGACGTCGGCGAGCCCGGCGACGGCCAGTGCCTCGGCCACCACCGGCGTCACCAGCTCCACGTGCGCCCGGCCCGCGATCTCCGGGACGACTCCGCCGTAGCGGGCGTGCAGGTCCACCTGGCTCGACACGACCGACGAGCGGATCAACCGGCCGCCGTCGACCACCGCCGCCGCCGTCTCGTCGCACGACGTCTCGATCCCGAGCACGGTCGTGCGGGACCCCGACGGCGCCCCGGCGACCTCCGCCGTCCCCGAGGGAGCTTCCGCCGTCCCGGGGGGGGACGCCTCGGACGGTCGGGGAGCAGCGCTCACTGGCGGGAGCGTACCCGGGCCTCGATGGAGGCCAGTCGGTCGGCGTACGACGGAGCGTCGATGTCGTAGGCCCACATCACGTAGGCATCCTCACCGGTCACGGCGTAATAGCGCTTCCGGACGCCCACGGGGGCGAACCCGAACCGGCGGTACAGGGCTTGGGCGCGCGCGTTTCCCTCTGCCACCTCCAACGAGATGTGACGGGCCCCGTGCTCGCGGGCGATGCGGACGATCTCGAGCATGAGGATCGTGGCCACCCCCCGGCGCTGGAACGCCGGTGCCACGGCGATGGTGGTCACATGGGCCTCGTCCTCCACGAACATCATCCCGAAGTAGCCGGCCACGGCGCGGCCGTCCCTGGCCACCCGGTACGCCCGACCGCGCCGGAGGGCCAGCTCCGAGGTGAAGACGTTGAGGCTCCACGGCTCGGGGAAGACCTCCCGCTCGATGACCATCACCGACCGCAGGTCACGGCGTCGCATCGCCGAGATCTCCAGCGAGAACGGGTCGTTCATCGTCGGGGTCTCCCGTCGGGCCCGGCCCGGGGTCTCCCGTCGGGCCCGGCCCGGGCCGTGCGCTGCTGCCAGTTGATCCGGGTGTCGGGGCCACGAAGGTACTCGGGGACCACCAGGGCCGGGTCCTCCACCGGCCCTCCTGCGGCCAGGTGCTCCGAAGCGAGGGTGACGAGGACCTGCGGCGGCGGTGCGGCGAGCGAGGGTCCCGCCACGACCACCCCTCTCACCGCCCGCAGGGTGTCCCTGTACCGGAGGGCCCCGTCGCCGATCGCCAGCACCGGACCGGAGGGGCCGGCCGGCTCCCCGGCCGGTTCCGCCGCGAGCTCCGCCGCCAGATCCTCGGGTCGGAGCACCCGTGGCGGCCCGAGCAGTTCCATCGGCTCACCGTCGTGGGGCCGCCGGTAGCGGGCGGCGAACACCTCGCCGCGGCGGGCGTCCACCACGGCGACGGCGGTCCCCTCGTGACCCGCGTCGAACGCCGCCCGGGCCAGCACCTCGAGGCTCCCGATGCCCACCACACCGATCCCGAGCCCCTGCGCCAGGCCCTTCGCCGTCGTCACGCCGACCCGCAGGCCCGTGAACAGGCCCGGCCCGACGTCCACCGCGACCGCGGTCAGCTCGGAGAGGGCGACACCGGCCTGATCGAGCACGAAGGCGACGGCGGGCGCCAGGGTCTCGGCGTGGCGCCGACGCCCGGTCGCCCAGACGCCGGCCCGCGAGCCGGCGGCGTCGGCCACACAGACCCCGACCAGCTCGGTCGCCGTCTCGATCCCGAGGAGGATCACGGCTCCACCGCAGGCTTCGGGGTCCCTGGGGCGAACCCCGCCAGGGCGCTCTGCACGGGTCCGCTCCGGTCGGCCCAGGCCGGGCCCCGGCCCTGTACGAGCACGCGGCGCACCTCGTCGCCCACATCGGTATCGAGCGGCAGGCCGCCGTCACCGGAAGGCTCGGCGCGCAGGGTCACGGTGAGCGAGCTGTCCCCCAGGACAGGCGCGGCGGCGTCCCCCCACTCCACCAGGGCGACCCCGTCGTCCTCGACCAGCTCGGCCAGCCCGAGGTCGGCCACCTCGGCCGTCGACTCGAGCCGGTAGACGTCCGCGTGCAGGAGCTGGCGGATCCCACCGAGCGCGCACGGGTACTGCCGGACCAGGGTGAACGTGGGGCTCGTCACCGGACCGGCCACGCCCAGCCCCCGGGCGAACCCCTGGGCGAAGGTGGTCTTCCCCGCCCCCAGGCCCCCGACCAGCAGCACGACGTCGCCCACCCGGCAGACCGGTGCCAACGAGGCCGCCAGGGCCCTGGTCGCGTCGGCGCCCGTGGACAGCGCGCTCACCGACCACGTCGCCGGCTCCGGGCCCTCCGAGGCCGAGCGCGTCGCCGGCTCCGGGCCGTCCGAGGTCATCGGGACGCTCCCGGCCGTGCAGGGAGCAGGCGCTTGGCCCGGACCAGGTCCGCCCGCATCTCCGCCACGACCTGGCCCCCCGACCGCAGGGCCGCGGCGGGGTGGTAGGTCGGGACGAGGTGCCCGTCGCGGAACGGGTAGGCGCGGCCCCGGACGCGGCGGATGCCGTCGGAGGTGCCGAGGAGGAGCCGGGTGGCGAAGTTGCCCAACGTGACCACCACCACGGGGTCGACGAGCTCCACCTGCCGGGTGAGGTAGGGCCGGCAGGCCTCGATCTCCTCGGGCCTCGGGTCGCGGTTCTGCGGGGGTCGGCACTTCACCACGTTGGCGATGTAGCAGGACCGGCGGTCGAAGCCCAGCTCCTCCTGAATGAGCCGGTCGAGCAGCTTCCCCGACCGGCCGACGAAGGGCTGCCCGACCAGGTCCTCCTCGCGCCCCGGGCCCTCGCCGACGAACATGAGGTCGGCTCCGGGGTCCCCGACGCCGAAGACCACCTGGGTCCGGCCGGCCGACAGCGGGCAGAGGGTGCACGAGAGTGCCTCGGCCCGCAGGGCGTCGAACGCCGCGGGTGAGCCAGGGTCGCCCACGCCGGCATCGTACCGGCCCTTCGCCGGCCCGGTCCCTACCGCCGGCCCCGGGACCCGGTGACCTCCACCGACAGATCGGCCATCAGGTGCTCGAGCTCGTCCGCCCGCTCGAGCATCACCATGTGCCCGCAGCCGGCCAGCACCGTGAGCGTCGCGCCGGGGATCTGCTCGGCGATCGCCCGCGAGGCCCGCGGGGGTGTCAGGAGATCGCGGGAGCCCACGACCACCCGGGTCGGAAGGGCGATCGACCCGATCTCGCGGTGCACGTCGAAGCTCAGCAGGGGCCCGAGGAGACCGACCATCGCCTCCGGCGACATCGACGTGACCATCGAGCGGACCAGCTCGAGATCGGCGTCACGGGGATGGGACCCGAAATTCCACCGGATCGCCCACGCGGCGAGGTCTCGCTGGGACAGGGCGCTGCGACCCCGTCGTTCGGAGCGCCGGAGCCCGCGCCGTCCCCCTGCGGCCAGCACGCGTGCCGCCGCGGGACCGAGCGGACCGGGCGCCAGCGGCCCCGAGGACGTCGCCACCAGCACCAGCCCCCCGACGTGCTCGGCCAGCTCGCGGGGCCGGCGGAGCGCCAGCTCCTGCACGACCATCCCGCCCATCGAGTGGCCGACCAGCACGGCGTCTCGAACCCCGGTCACCCGCAGCACCTCCAGGAGGTCCCGGCCCATCCGCTCGAACGAGTAGCCCTCCGATCCGGCCGAGGACTGCCCGTGCCCGCGCTGGCCGACGGCGAGCACGCGATGGCTCCCGGCGAGATGGCGGAGCTGGCGTGCCCAGACGGCCACCCCGAGGGTCACGCCGTGGACGAGCACGATGGGCGGGCCCGATCCCCGCTCGACCACGTGGATGCGGCCCCCGTCGCTCACCGGCACGAAGCGGTGGATCAGATCGGCCGGGAGGGCACGCCCGGCGGCGGCCAGAGCCTCCTCGGTGCCCGCGGCGTCGGTGGCCCGGCGGTGGAGCGCGTAGGCCGTCCCCGCGGCCGCGGCCGTCGCTCCCGCAGCGATCGCCGCCAGCGCCGCATTGCGCCTCACTGCTCCGGCTGGGGCAGGACCGTCGTGCGCGTCTGCAGGTCCTCGTCGCCCGAGTAGACCCGCGGCACCCGGGGCCCGATCCCGCACAGGACCTCATAGGTGATGGTGCCGAGCAGGTCGGCCCACTCCACCGCCGTGACCTCCTCGCTCCCCTGGCGGCCGAGGAGCACCACCTCGTCACCCGGCGCCACCGGCGAGCCGGGGCCACAGTCGACGACGATCTGGTCCATCGTCACCATGCCGGCGAGCGGACAGCGACGCCCGCCGATCAGGACGGCATAGCCGGCGTCGAACAGGGCCCTCGGGAGACCGTCGGCATAGCCCAACGGGACCGTCGCCACCACCGACCGGACCGGGAGGGGCCGGAGGCGGCCGTACGACGGGCGCTCTCCGGCATCGAGCTCTCGGACCGCCGACACCCGTCCGTGAAGGGTCATGACCGGGCGCAGGCGCCTCCCGCCGACCGCGCCCGCCGGGTCGGGCGTGCCGGCCGGGCCGGCGAGGGCCCCCGCGGCCGAAGGGCCGGGAAGCTCGCCGTAGAGCGAGATCCCGCAGCGCACCAGGTTGTACCGGGAAGCCGGCCAGGCGATCGTCCCGGCCGAGTTCGCCGCGTGCACCACGGGAGGCCGGTGGCCGGCGGCGGCGAGGCGCGCCAGCACCCCGTCGAACCGCTCGAGCTGGCGGCGGGTGAAAGCCCGGTCCTCCGACGCTTCCCCGTCGGCGACCGCCAGGTGGGTCCAGACGCCCTCGAGCCGGAGGATGGGGTCGTCGGCGATGGCCGCGGCGATGGCGCCCACCTCGTCCTCGCTCGCGCCGACCCGGTGCATGCCGGTGTCCACCTTCACGTGCACCGACAGGCTCGCGCCGAGGGTGCGGGCGGCCACGCCCGCCCGGCGGGCGCCCTCCACCGAGCAGATCGTGGGCGTGATGCCCGCGGCCACCACCGCGTCGAAGGCCTCGGGCGGCGGCTCGGAGAGGAGGAGGACCGGGCCCGTGATCCCGGCCTCGCGCAGTTCGACCCCCTCCTCGACGAGCGCGACGGCCAGGCCCGTCGCCCCCGCCGCCAGGGCGGCCTTGGCCACCCGGACGGCGCCGTGTCCGTAGCCGTCCGCCTTCACCACGGCGCAGACCGACGCCGCGCCGGCGACCCGGCGCAAGGCGGCCACGTTGTGACGGACGGCTCCGAGGTCGACCTCGGCCCAGGCCGGGCGGAACCGCCGGCCCGGCGGGGCCGCCGGCTCCGGCCGCCCGAACTCGACCGGACCGCGAAGACCCTGCCGGAGCACGCGCCGGCGCTCAGCCACGGCCCACCCGGTCCGACAGCCACCGCGACACCAGGACCGGCAGATCACCGGCGGCCAGCCCCTCGGCCGGGCCGGACCCCGCCGCCCTCCCGTGCACGTGCGCGGCGAGGGCGGCGGCGGCGAGGGCGCCCATGCCCCTTGCCAGGAACGCCCCGATCACCCCCGACAGCACGTCGCCGGTTCCCGCGGTCGACAGCCGGGACGAGCCGGCGACGCTCACCAGCACGCTCGGGCCCCCTTTGACGTCGGCGGGATGGGCGACCACGGTCGGCGAACCCTTCAGCAGGACCACCGCGCCGGTCCGGTGGGCCAGGTCGCGGGCGGCCGACAACCGGTCCGCCCCCGGGCTGTGCCCCGCCAGGCTGCGGTACTCCCCGTCGTGGGGAGTGAGGACCACCGGCCGTTCCAACCCGGCGACGACCTCGCGGGCCGCGTCGGCGTCGCCGAGCGCGGCCAGCGCGTCGGCGTCGGCCACCACCGGCACCGGTGAGTGGGCGACGAGCCGGCGCACCTCGGCGCGCGTCGCCTCGGTCCGGCCCAGCCCGGGCCCGACGACCAGGGCGCGGCAGCGGTCGAGCAGCTCGAGCACCTGACCGGCCCAGCCGCTCTCGCCCAACGGGACCCTGACCGCCTCCAGAGGCCAAGGTCCCGACCGGGTGCCGCCGCCCGGATCGGCGCTGCCCGGCACAGCCAGGCGGACCATGCCGGCGCCGGCGTGCGAGGCCCCCATGGCGCACAGGGCCGCCGCTCCCTCCATCCCCGGGGAGCCCGCCACCACGGCCACCGCCGTCTCCCACTTGTGGGATCGGGTCCGGCGCCGCGGCAGCAGTGCCCCGACGTCGTCGTCGTCCATCACACCGGCGTCGACGGGGCCGATCGGTATGCCGATGTCGGCCACGACGACCTCTCCGGCCAGCTCGGACCCGTCGCCCTGCACGAGACCGGCCTTCAGCGCGGCAAAGGTGACCGTCCGGGTCGCGCGCAGCGGGCGGCCCGACGCGGCGCCGGTGTCGCCGGAGACCCCGGACGGGATGTCGACCGCGAGGACCGGGACGCGGGCGGGCACCACCGGGGCCTCGTAGGTGCCGCGGAACCCGGTCCCATAAGCCGCGTCGATCACCAGGTCGGACTCGGGCAGCTCCACGCCGGCACCGGGGCCCACCACGGTGACCCTGGCACCCCGTCGCCTCAGCACCTCGGCCGCGACCCTGCCGTCCGCCCCGTTGTTCCCCCGGCCGGCGATCACCACCACCCGCCGCCCGTAGGCGCCGCCCAGCATCTCGAGAGCCGATGCCGCGACGGCGGTTCCCGCCCGGGTGACGAGCACCGACTCCTCCACGGTCCGCAAGGCCTCGGCATCCGCGGCCTGCATCTGGGCGATCGTCACGACCGGTTGCACGGCACCTGCCCGGTCACGCGGACCCACCGGTCCCGCCCGCTCCCGCGGATCCACCGGTCCCGCCCGCTCCCGCGGACCCACCGGTCCCGCCCGCTCCCCGCTCGGCCACCACCATGGCGATGGCCGTGGTCGCGGTATGGGAGAGCGAGACGTGCCAGCGGCCCACCCGGCGTTCACCGGCGAGCCGGGCCGCACCGGCACGCAGCCGGAGGGAGGGGGCACCGGCGCTGGACCCGCTCCCTTCGGCCCGCACGACCTCGACGTCGCGCAGGGCGAAGCTCCCGATCCCCCGGCCCAGGGCCTTCATGACCGCCTCCTTCGCGGCGAACCGGGCGGCCAGCCGCTCGGTCGGGTCGGACGACCGTGCCGCGTCGTCGCGCTCCCGATCGGTGAACATCCGGGCGGCCAGGCCCGGGCGGCGGCGGAGCACCGCCCGGAAGCGGTCGACGTCCACCGCGTCGATCCCCACGCCGACCACGCCCCCGGGCGCCGAACCGGGATCGTCCACCTCAACCGTCCCCCGGGCCCAACGCCTGGCTCACGACCGCACGGAGCCGGCCCGCCACGAGCCGGGCCTGCTCCTCGGTGGCCGCCTCCACCATCACACGGACGAGCGGCTCGGTGCCGCTCGCCCGCAGCAGTACCCGGCCCGTCTCCCCGAGCTCGGCCTCGGCCTCGGCGACGGCGCTCCACACGCCGTCGGCCGTGTCGAGCCGGTCCGGCTGCACGACCGGCACGTTCACGAGGAGCTGCGGGACCCGTTGGATGAGACCGTCGGAGAGGGCGGCCAACGACCGGCCCTTCCGCACCACGAGGTCTGCGAGGGTCAGCCCCGTGAGCACCCCGTCCCCGGTCGTGGCCTGCCGGCGAAAGACGATGTGGCCCGATTGCTCCCCGCCGAGGGCCAGGCCGTTCAGGTCGAGGGCCTCCAGCACGTTGCGGTCCCCGACGGGCGTCTCGCGGACCGAGATGCCACGCCCGGCCATGGCCCGGTGGAACCCCAGGTTCGTCATGACCGTCACGACGACCTCGTTCTCCGGCAGCAGCCCCCGTTCGGCCATGTCCACCGCGAAGAGCGCCAGCACCACGTCGCCGTCGGCCACCGCACCGGTGTGGTCGACCGCGACCAGCCGATCGGCGTCGCCGTCGAAGGCCAGCCCCAGGTCCGCGCCGGTGTCGACCACGGTCCGGCCCAGGGCCTCGGGGCTCGTGGAGCCGCAGGACCGGTTGATGTTGGCACCATCGGGTTCGCAGGCGGTGGCCAGCACTTCGGCCCCCATGGCGGCGAAGACCTCGGGGGCGAACGCGGACGCCGCGCCGTTGGCACAGTCGAGCACCACCCGGAGCCCGCCGAGCCGGCGGTCCTCGAGTGCCCCGCAGAGGTGTCCGCGGTACTCGTCGGCGGCCCCCCCGTCGGTACGGATCACCCCGATCCCATACCCGGTCGGTCGACGGGGAGGGTGCCCCGGGTCCGACAGGAGGAGGTCGAGCTCGTACTCCACCGCCTCCTCGGTGGGGACGGACAACTTGGTGCCGCCGACGCTGAAGACCTTGATCCCGTTGTCCGCGAAGGGATTGTGCGATGCCGACACCATCGCGCCGGGCAGCCCCCGGAGGTGGCAGAGGTACGCCACCCCGGAGGTCGGGATCACCCCGACGTCCGTGACGTCGCCGCCCTCGGTGGCCAGGCCGGCCGAGAGCGCGGCCTGCAGGAGGGGCCCCGACCGGCGCGTGTCCCGACCGACGACGAAAGTCTGGGCGGGAACCACCCGGGCGACGGCCCGGCCGAGGGCGACCGCGAGCTCGGCGGTGAGATCGGCGTTCGCGACCCCCCGGAGCCCGTCGGTTCCGAAACGTGCCCGGGGCACGGCGCTACCGCTTGGAATACTGCGGGGCCTTGCGCGCCTTCTTCAGGCCGTACTTCTTGCTCTCCTTCTCCCGAGCGTCTCGCGTCAGGAGACCGGCACGCTTCAGCGCGGCGCGCAGCTCGGGATCGAGGCCGATCAAAGCCCGGGCGATGCCCAGCCGGAGCGCTCCCGCCTGACCGGACATGCCACCCCCGTCGATGGTGGCATCGATGTCGTAGGCCTCGGTCGTGCTCGTGAGGCGCAGCGGCTCGGTGACCGTCATACGGTGCGTCGCCGAGGGGAAGTACTGCTCCACCGGGCGCTTGTTGACGGTGATCACACCCTGACCCGGGCGAAAGCGCACGCGAGCGACCGCCTGCTTTCGTCGACCGGTGGTCTGTGAGATCGGTGCAGGCATCAGTGTGCTCCTCCCAACCCGCTCACGCAGGCCGGCGAGCCGAGATCAGCTCGAGAGGCTGCGGGTTCTGGGCTGCATGCGGGTGGTCAGGCCCGGCGTAGACCTTCAATTTCGAGAGTTGCTGCCGTCCCAGGGTGTTCTTCGGGAGCATGCCGCGGACGGCACGGCGCAGCACCTCTTCGGGCCGGGTGGCCAGCAGCTCGGTGTAGCTCCGGCTCCGGAGCCCGCCGGGATAGCCACTGTGCCGGTAGGCGAGCTTGTCGTCGGCGTTCCCGGTGAAGACCACCTTCGCAGCGTTGACGATCACCACGTGGTCCCCCGTGTCGAGGTGGGGGGCGAAGAAGGGCTGGTGCTTACCCCGCAGGATCCGTGCGACCTCGCTCGCCAGCCTGCCGAGGACGAGACCGTCGGCGTCGACGAGGTGCCAGGCACGCTCGATCTCGCTGGCCTTTGGTGCGTAGGTACGCAAGGGTGCATTCCTTCACTACGTTCGCGGAAGCCGTCACCCGGTCCGGGTGGGCTCGTGCCCCACATCAGCCGAGGGCAGGCTGCCAGAGGATACGACGCCTGGGCATCCGCGGCAAGCCGCGGGCCCGGACCCGGGTCGGCCGGCCCCTACGGACCGGCCTCAGCCGTAGCTCACCGAGGCGAGGCACAGCCCGTGAGGAGGGGCCAGCTCCGTTCCCGGAGAGCGGCCGGTGGACCTGAGCAGCCCCATCATGGTCGCCGCGTTCCCCCGCCCCCTGCCCACGCCGACGAGGCAGCCGACCAGCGAGCGCACCATCTGGTGGCAGAAGGACCCCGCCTCGATCTCGAACCGGAGGAGCCGGCCCGGCCCCGCGTCCGCGACCTCCCGGCCCTCCTCCTGCGACCAGGCCGCCGCGGTGACCGACCGGATGATCGCCTCGCCCTCCCCGGCGCCCGGTCGGCGCCGGCAGAAAGCCCTGAAGTCGTGCTCCCCGATGACCGTGTCCGCCGCCGCGGCCATCCGCCGGAGATCGAGGGGATCGGCCACATGCCAGGCGACGGGAGCGAGCAGCGGATCGTCGACCGCCGCGTTCCACACGAGGTAGCGGTAACGCCGCGCCGTCGCGGAGCGCCGGGCGTCGAACCCGCTGGGGGCGCGCTCCGCCGAACGGACGACGATCGAAGGCGCGAGCTGCCGGTTCAGGGAGCGGACCAGGCGCTCGGCGTCGAGCCCCGCGGGCCGGCTCTGGCCGCGCCCGGGCGGCGGGACCAGCAGGTCGGCGTGCACCACCTGGCCCCGCGCGTGCACGCCGGCGTCCGTCCTCCCTGCGCAGGTGAGGCGAACCGGGCCCGGAGCCCTACTGGCCCGGGCCAGGGCACCGGCCAGCGCTCCGGCGACCGTGGGCACCCCCGGTTGCTCGGCGAAACCCCTGAAGCCACTCCCGTCGTAGGCCACCACGAACCGCCAGCGCTCCACCGCTGCGGGGGGCACCTCCTCGGTGTGGTCACGGGTCCGGTCGTCGTCGGCCATGTCCTCCCCACCACCTTTAGCGGGTGGGCGAAAGTTGCCCGGTCCCGCTCAGACCAGCTCTATCCGGGCCATCGGGGCGTTGTCCCCGGGCCGCGGGCCCAGCTTGAGGATCCGGGTGTAGCCCCCCGGCCGGTCGGCGTAGCGGGGCCCGACCTCGTCGAAGAGCTTGTGGGCCATGTCCTTGTCCCGGATCAGCGCGACCACCCGCCGCTGCTGGTGCACCCCGCCCTTGCGGGCGGCGGTGATGCACTTCTCGGCGACGGGCCGCAGGGCCTTCGCCTTCGCCTCGGTGGTGACCAGCGACTCGGCGGCGATGAGCGAGGCAACGAGGTTGCCCAGCATGGCTTTCTGGTGAGCGGCGCCCCCGCCCATCCGACGACCGCGCCTCGGTGTTCCCTGCATCGCCCGTCAGTCCTTGGTCCGCAACGACAGGCCCCGCTCGTCGAGGCGCTGGAGCACCTCGTCGAGGGATTTCTGCCCGAAGTTGGTGATGCCGAGCAGATCGTCCATCGTCCGCTCCACCAGCTCGCCGATGGTGTTGATCTGGGCCCGCTTCAGGCAGTTGCGGGGTCGCTCGGACAGGTCGAGCTCCTCGATCCGCAGGTCGAGATCGGGGGAGCCGCCCCCGACGGTTCCCGTCTCGCCCAGCTCGAGCCCCTGAGGCGAGTCCTCGAGGTCCGCCACCAGCCCCACCAGGGTCCGGAGCGTGTCGCCGGCCGAGGCCAGCGCCTCACGCGGGGTCAACGAGCCGTCCGTCTCGATGTCGAGCACGAGCCGGTCGAAGTCGGTCGACTGCTCCACCCTGACCGGCTCGACGTGAAAGGTCACCCGCCGCACCGGGGAGAAGATGGAGTCGACCGGGATCACGCCGATCGTGCCCGAGCGCTTGTTCTTGTCGGCGGAGACGTAGCCGCGACCCCGCTCCACCGTCACGTCGAAGGCGATGCGTCCCTTGGCGTTGAGCGAGGCGATGTGCAGGTCGGGGTTGAGGACCTCCACGTCGGCCGTCGTCTGCAGGTCGGCCGCGGTGGCGTCGCCCGGGCCCCGCTTGTCGAAGCGAAGGGTCACCGGCTCGTCGGACTGCACCCGGACGAGAAGGTCCTTCAGGTTGAGGATGATGTCGGTGACGTCTTCCTTCACCCCCGGAAGGGTGGTGAACTCGTGAAGGGCCTCGTCGAACCGCACCTGGGTGACCGCTCCGCCCGGGATGGAGGACAGCAGGGTCCGCCGGAGCGAATTGCCGAGGGTATGGCCGAACCCAGGATCGAGGGGGCCGACGGCGAAGCGCTGACGATTGTCCCGCTCCTCGTCGACTGCCTCGACGGTCGGTCGCTGGATGATGAGCATCTGTACTGACTCCTGTGGGTCCTCGGTGGTGGGATGGTCCGGGGCTCGGGCGGCGGATTGGCGACGCCGGCCGAGCGGCTACTTCGAGTACAGCTCCACGATGAGCTGCTCCTGCACGGGCTCGTCGATGTGCTCCCGGAGCGGCGGGTTCAGCACCTCCACCGAAAATCCCGATTCGCCGGTCTGCAGCCACGCCGGCGTCTGGCGGTCGAGCGTGTCCATGTTCCGGCGCACCGGGAACATCTCGCGCGAGCCCTGCTTGAGCGTGACGGTCTGGCCCTGGCGCAGCCGGTAGCTCGGAATCGTCACCCGCTTCCCGTTGACCATGACGTGCCCGTGCCGCACGAACTGGCGTGCCTGGCGCCGGCTGGCGCCCCAACCGGCCCGGAACGCCACGTTGTCGAGCCGCAGCTCGAGGTTGCGCAACAGGTTCTCACCGGTGATCCCCGGCTGGCGGTTGGCCTCTTCGTACAGGTTGCGGAACTGCTTCTCGAGCAGGCCGTAGATCCGCCGGGCCTTCTGCTTCTCGCGCAGCTGCGAGAGGTACTCGGAACCCTGTCGCATCCGGTCCCGCCCGTGCTCACCGGGGGGGTAGGCGCGGCTGTGCCGGTCGGTGACGGCCTCCGACACGGGGCACTTGAGCGAGTAGCAACGCTCGCCCTTCAAGAACAGTTTGGTCCGCTCACGCCGGCAGAGACGGCAGACGGGTCCGGTGTATCGAGCCATGCTCGGTCCTTCGCTTCCTTCGCTTCTTCGGGCCCCGACCGGTCCTCAGACCCGGCGCCGCTTCTTCGGGCGGCAACCGTTGTGGGGGATGGGAGTGACGTCCTTGATGCCAACGACCTCGATGCCGGCGGCGGCGAGCGACCGGATGGCCGTCTCGCGCCCCGATCCGGGCCCACGGACGAGCACGTCGACCTTGCGCACGCCGTGCTCCATGGCCCGCCGGGCACAGGCCTCGGCGGCCAGCTGGGCGGCGAAGGGCGTCGACTTCCGGGAACCCTTGAACCCGACGTTGCCGGCCGAAGCCCAGGCAAGCACGTTGCCCTCGGGATCGGCGATCGACACGATCGTGTTGTTGAACGAGCTCTTGACGTGGGCGACGCCGTAATTCACGTTCTTGCGCTCGCGGCGCCGGGGACGCCTGGTGCCCTGCTGCTTGGTCGGCTTGGCCATCTACTTGCGAACCTTCTTCTTTCCGGCGACGGTCTTCTTCGGTCCTTTGCGAGTCCGGGCGTTGGTGTGGGTCCGCTGACCGTGGACCGGCAGGCCCTTGCGGTGCCTGACCCCCTGGTAGCAGTTGATCTCCATCTTCCGCTTGATGTCCTGGGACACGTCCCGGCGGAGGTCGCCCTCGACCCGGATGTTGGCGTCGATGTCGTTGCGGAGCCGGGTGACCTCCTCCTCGGTGAGATCCCGGACCCGGGTCCCGGGGTCCACCTCGGTGCGGGCGCAGACCTCTTGCGCCACGGTCTGACCGATCCCATAGATGTAGGTGAGGGAGACCTCGAGTCGCTTCTCACGCGGGATGTCCACTCCGGCGATGCGGGCCATGCTCCGTCCCCTCTAACCCTGGCGCTGCTTGTGCCGGGGATTGTCACAGATCACGACGACACGCCCGTGCCGTCTGATCACCTTGCACTTCTCGCAGATCGGCTTGACGCTCGGTCGGACCTTCACGATCGATTCCTCACTTGTACCGGTAGGTGATCCGACCCCGGGTGAGGTCGTAGGGGGTGATCTCCACTTGAACCTTGTCGCCCGGGAGGATCCGGATCCGGTGCATCCGCATCTTCCCTGAGCTGTGCGCCAGGACCTTGTGCCCGTTCTCGAGCTCTACGCGGAACATCGCATTGGGCAATGGCTCGACCACCGTTCCTTCGAGAACGATGGCGTCTTCCTTGGGCTTGGGCAGGTGACTCTCCTCAACTTGTCCTCTCCGGCGGCACGCCGACGAGTGGTACCGGACCGGTGCGCTGGCGGCGGTACCCGGCGATTGCCTGGTCCCAAGGCGGGACCGGGCGGCGGGCCGACGGAAGATTCTACCCTACCGGGGGGGAAATGCCAGCCCGACCGGACCGCCCGCCCCCGGAAGGCCTCCTCCCCGACCTCAGGGAAGCGTCAGGACCTCCGGTCCGTCGTCGGTGACGGCGATGGTGTGCTCGAAATGGGCCGACAGGCGCCCGTCCGCCGTCACCACGCTCCAGTTGTCGTCGAGCACCTCGGTCTCGGCCGATCCGGCGTTGACCATGGGCTCGATGGCGTACACCATTCCGGTCTTCAGGAGCGGGCCCGGGCTCCCCGGCCAGTAGTTGGGCACCTGGGGCTGCTCGTGCATGGCCGTTCCGATGGCGTGCCCGACGTACTCCCGCACGACCGAGAACCCCGCTGCCTCGGCCACCTGCTGGACCGCCCGACCCACCTCGTGCAGACGGTTGCCCGGTCTGAGCTGCTCGATGCCGGCCCAGAGGCTCCGCTCGGTCACCTCGATCAGGCGCTTCGCCTCCGCCGACACGTCCCCGACCCCCATCGTGTAGGCGGCGTCGCCGTGGTACCCCTCGACGATGGCCCCGCAGTCGATGGAGAGGATGTCACCGTCCTTCACCACGTAGCCGCCGGGTATGCCATGGACGATCATGTTGTTCGGGGACGTGCAGATGACAGCGGGGAACCCGTGGTACCCGAGGAAGTTGGACGTGGCACCCCGGCGGGCGAGGACCTCGCGGGCGGCCGCGTCGATCTCGGCCGTGGTCACCCCGGGCCTCGTCGCGGCGCGGGTGGCCTCGTGCATCTCGGCCACCACGCGCCCGGCCCGGCGCATCTTGGCCAGCTCCTCGGCGTTCCGCCTCATCGGGTACCTTCTTCGCCGGGCCGGCCCCGCGCTCCCTCGATGGCCCTGACGGCTCGCCGGGTCACCGCGTCGGGGGACCCGGTCCCACTGATCCTCACCAGGAGACCCTGGTCGGAGTACCACTCCACGAGCGGAGCGGTCTGGCGATCGTACAGGTCGAGCCGGGTGCGGATCGCGTCCTCCTTGTCGTCCTCACGCTGGACCACCTCTCCCCCGCACACGTCGCACGTCCAGTTGAGGAGCGGCCGGGCGGAGACGGAGTAGTTCGCCCCGCAGTCGACGCAGACCCGGCGTGAGGCCAGCCGGCGCAGGACGAGGGAGGTCGGGACGTCGAGGTCGAGGACCAGGTCGAGCTTGTTGGGCCTGATCAGCTCGCCCAGGTCCTTGGCCTGCGAGATGGTCCGGGGGCAGCCGTCGAGGACGAAGCCCCGCGCCCTGGTGTCGGGCTCGGTCAGCCGACCGTCGACCATGGCCATGATCAGCTCGTCCGGGAGAAGCTCGCCCCGGTCCATCACCGTCCGGGCGCGCAGCCCGAGCTCCGTGCCCGACTTGACGGCCGCTCGCAGCATGTCCCCGGTGGAGACGTGCGGGACGACGTAGTGATGGGACAAGCGGACGCATTGCGTCCCCTTGCCGGCCCCCTGCTTGCCGAGGACCACGAGTCGGACTCCGGGTAGCACCCAGCTCCCTACTTGAGGAAGCCTTCGTAGTTCCGCATCATCAGCTGGCTGTCGATCTGGCGCATCGTCTCGAGCGCGACGCCGACGGCGATGAGGAGCGTGGTCCCGTAAAAGGGGAACCTGTTGATGTGCCACAGGGCCATCAGGATCGACGGCATGACGGCGACGGCCCCGAGGAACAGCGCGCCGACCACGGTGATCCGGTTCAGGATGTGGGCCAGGTACCGCTCCGTCGGTGGCCCGGGACGGATGCCCGGGATGAACCCGCCCTGCTTGCGGATGATGTCCGCCTGCTGGTGCGGGTCGAACGCCACGTACACGTAGAAGAACGTGAACATCAGGATCAGGACGAAGTAGATGCTGATGTAGATCAGGCTGGTCGGTTGGATGTTGTTCCGGACGAAACTCTGAAAGCCCTGCCACGGGATGACGTTGGAGAGCAGCACGGGGATGTAGAGCACGGAGCTGGCGAAGATGATGGGGATGACCCCGGACTGGTTCACCTTCAGCGGGATGTAGGTGCTCTGGCCGCCGTACATCCTGCGCCCGACCACCCGTTTGGCGAAGGTGACGGGGATACGCCGCTGGCCCTGGTCGAAGAAGACGATGGCCACCAGCAGCAGCAGGGACACGAGCAGGATCACCGTGAACTTCAAATTGCCGCCCTCGGCCAGGATGGCCTTCCCGCCCGACGGGATCCCGGCCACCACGTTGGCGAAGATCAGGATCGACATGCCCTGGCCGATGCCGCGCTGGGTGATCAGCTCGGCCAGCCACATCACGAAGGCGGTCCCGGCGGTGAGGCAGAGCACCATGAGCATCCCGAGCGGGACCGTGAACTTCGGGATCAGGTCGATGTTGGTGCCGAGCAGCGCCGAGTCGTGCCCGTGGAACGCGTAGACCAGCCCGGTCGACTGCATGAGGGCCAGGGCGACCGTCAGGTAGCGGGTCGTCTGGGTGGTCTTCTTCTGGCCCACCGCACCCTGGTCCCGCCATTCCTCGAGCTTCGGGATCACCGTCGAGAGCAGCTGAATGATGATGGAGGCGGTGATGTAGGGCATGACGCCCAGCCCGAACACGGCCAGGCGGACGAGCGCCCCTCCCGAGAAGAGGTTGAGGAAGCCCAGCACCCCCGAGGCCCCCGCGGTGGACTGCAGCTGCTGGAGCTTCGCCCAGCTGACCCCGGGTATCGGCACGTTGGCGCCGATCTGGTACAGCGCGATGATCGCCAGCGTGAACAGGACCTTGTTCCGCAGGTCGGGAACCCGGAAGATGTTGCCCAACCTCGAGAGCATCGCCGTTCCTCGTTCAGGGTTGGCCGACCGTGGTCACGAACGACCCCGGTACTAGCGGTTGGTGAGAGCGTTGCCCTTGGCAGGTGGCCGGCCGTTCCCGAACGGCAGCGGGACGCGTTCGACCGTCCCGCCGGCACCGGTGATCGCCGCCTCGGCCGAGGCGGAGAACGCGTGGGCCGACACCCGGAGGGGCCGGTCGACCTCACCGCGTCCCAATACCTTCACCAGGGCCTTGCGGCGGGCGAGCCCGCCCTCCACCAGGGATTCGACGGTGACCTCGTCGATCCCGAGCGCAACCAGGGCATCGAGGTTGACGGGGGTGTAGGCGACCCGGAAGGGGTTGTTGAACCCCCGGAGCTTCGGGATGCGCTGCATCAGCGGCAGCTGGCCGCCCTCGAACCCTGCCGGGATCTGCCCGCGCGCCTTCTGCCCCTTGGTCCCCCGCCCGGCCGTCTTGCCGCCCTTCCCGGCGATCCCCCGGCCCACGCGACGCCTCGGCCGGGTGGACCCTGCCGGCGGCGAGAGCTCGTGGAGCTTCATCCGTTGACCTCCTCGACGTTCACCAGATGCCCGACCCGGGCGATCATCCCACGGATCTCCGGCCGGTCCGGGAGCTCGTTGGTCTGCCCGATGCCCCGGACGCCGAGGGCACGCAGCGTACCCCGGTGTTTCGGTTTGGTACCGATCGCCGATCGGATCTGGGTGACCCGGATCCTGCCGGTGGCTCCTGCCGGGACGACAGCCTCGCCGGGGCTCGAGGTGGCAGTCGACGCCGTCATGCTCACTTCACCTCCGCCGAGTAGATCTCCGACTCGCGACGCCGCTCGCGGTAGGCACGCAGCACGCCCGCCGGCGTCACCTCGTCGGGCCGCTTGCCCCGCAGCCTCGCCACCTCGTCGGGGCGCCGCAGGGACCGGAGGCCCGCGATGGTGGCGTGGGCGACGTTGATCCCGTTGGACGAACCGAGCGACTTGGCCAGGATGTCGCGGATGCCCGCCATCTCGAGGATGGCCCGGGCCGCGCCGCCGGCGATGACCCCGGTACCCGGGGCGGCCGGCTTCAGCATCACCCGACCGGCACCGCTCTCGCCGACGACCGGGTGGGTGATGGTGGATCCGGCCAGCGCCACCTCAAAGACGTTCTTGCGCGCTTCCTCGATCCCCTTCTGAACGGCCAGACCGGCCTCCTTGGCCTTGCCGTAGCCCAGACCGACCCGTCCGTTCCCGTCCCCGACCACCATCAGGGCCGCGAAGGAGAACCGGCGCCCGCCCTTCACCACCTTGGCCACCCGGTTGACCCGGATGGTCCGCTCCTCGTACTGCGCGTCATTGGCCACCACTACAGCTCCAGTCCCTCGGCGCGGACGGCTTCGGCAAGCCCCGCAACCCGTCCGTGATAGGCGAACCCGCCCCGGTCGAACACCAGGCGGGTGATCCCGGCCGCCTTGGCCCGCTCGGCCAACAGGCTGCCCACCGCCTCGGCGCCCGCCAGATTACCCCCGCCTCCTGATCCCAGACGTTCACGGAGCTCGGGCTCGACGGACGAGGCCGCCACCAGCGTCCGGCCCGTGGAGTCGTCGATGACCTGGGCCGAGATGTGCCGGATCGACCGGAACACGGCCAGACGCGGTCGCTGGGGGGTGCCGTTGACCTTCGTCCGGACCCGGGCGTGGCGGCGGATCCGGAGTGCCCGCTGGCGATTGGTGGTCCCGGCCATCACTTCGCCGCCTTTCCGGCCTTGCGGAGCACGCGCTCGCCCGCGTACCGCACGCCCTTGCCCTTGTAGGGCTCGGGCTTTCGGATCTTGCGGATGTCGGCGGCGACCTGGCCCACCTTCTCCTTGTCGATCCCCTTCACCACGATCCTGGTCGGCGTGGGCACGTCGAAGCTGACCCCTTCGGGGGCGTCGACACCCACGGGGTGGGAGAAGCCGATCGAGAGCTCGAGCGCCCCTGGGCCCTTGGCGATGGCACGGTAGCCCACGCCGACGATCTCGAGCTCCTTGGTGAAGCCCTGGGTCACGCCGGTGACCATGTTGGCCACCAGCGTCCGGGTCAGCCCGTGGAGCGCCCGGTGGTGACGCTCGTCATCGGGCCGCGCCACGTTCAACACGTCGCCGTCCTGGGAGACCGAGATGCCCCCGGGCAGGCGGCGGGCCAACGAGCCCTGGGGTCCGGTCACCGTCACCGTGTCCTCGGCGAGCGCCACCGTCACCCCGGATGGCACCTGTATCGGGGATCGCCCGACGCGCGACATCAGCGCGCTCCTCTCTGGTCGACACCCGTGGTCGGCTCACCACACATAGCAGAGCACCTCGCCACCCAGATGGCGCTTGCGCGCCTCGCGGTCGGTCATGAGCCCGTGGCTCGTCGATACGACGGCCACGCCGATACCGCCGAGCACCCGGGGGATGCCCTCCGCCCGGCTGTAGATCCGCAGACCGGGCTTGGACACCCTTTTGATGCCGCCGATCGTCCGAGTGCGGTCGGCGGCGTACTTCAGGGTGATCTCGAGCGTCGAGCCCGGCCGGACCGGGTCCTTCTCGACGCTGTACCCCGCGATGAAGCCCTCGCGCTCGAGAATGGCGGCGAGCGCGGTCTTCAGTTTGGAGCCGGGCATCTTGACCGTCTCGAACTGCGCCGAGTTGGCGTTCCTGATGCGTGTGAGCATGTCCGCGATGGGATCCGTCATCGTCATGGCCGCGCTCCTACCAGCTCGCCTTCGTCACCCCGGGAACCTCACCGGCGTGGACCATCGTCCGCAGGCAGATGCGGCAGAGGCCGAACTTGCGATAGACCGCCTTCGGGCGGCCGCACCGCTGGCACCGGGTATAGGCCCGCACCTTGAACTTCGGCGTTCGCTGTTGCTTCTGAATGAGTGCCTTTTTGGCCATGGTGGCTACCGGGTCTCCTGTCGGAACGGGAAGCCGAACGCCCTCAGGAGCGCTCTTCCCTCCTCGTCGTTTCGGGCGGTCGTGACGATAGTGATGTCCATCCCCCTCGTCGTGTCAATGCTGTCGTACTCAACCTCGGGGAAGATGAGCTGCTCGGTCACCCCGAACGTGTAGTTGCCCTTTCCGTCGAAGGACCGTGGCGACAATCCCCGGAAGTCCCTGATCCGGGGAATGGCCAGGCTGACCAGGCGATCGAAGAACTCCCAGGCCCGGTCGCCCCGCAAGGTGACCTTGGCGCCGATGGGCTGCCCCTCGCGCAGCTTGAACCCGGCGATCGACTTCTTGGCCCTCGTCACGATCGGCTTCTGGCCGGTGATCGTCTGAAGGTCCCGCTGGGCGCCCTCGATCAGGGACTGCTGCTGGGTGGCGCGGCCCACGCCCGTGTTGACCACGATCTTCTCGAGCCGGGGGACCTCCATGACGTTGGCGACCCCGAGCTCCTCCCGCAGCTGCTCGCGGACACGGGACAGGTACTGCTCCTTCAGGCGGGGCCGGCTGCCGGCATAGGTCGTGCTCATTGGTCCGCTCCGCACTTCCGGCACACCCGGATCTTCTGGCCCTGCCCGTCGACGCGCATCCCGACCCTGGTCGGCTCCCCGCAGCTGCTGCAGAGCAGGGAGACCGTCGACACCGGCACCGGCATGAACTTGTCGATGATCCCTCCCTGGGTGGTGGACTTGGTGGGCTTGGTGTGCCGCTTGGCGACGTTCACGCCCTCCACCACCACTCGGCCCTCGGCCGGCAGCGCCCGGATCACCTCTGACCGGTGGCCCTTGTACTTGCCCGTTCGAACGACCACCCGGTCACCCTTGTGGATCCGCATCACAGCACCTCCGGAGCCAGCGACACGATGCGCATGAACTTCTTGTCGCGCAGCTCGCGACCCACGGGGCCGAAGATGCGGGTCCCCCGGGGCTGCTGCTGGTCGTTTATGAGCACGGCGGCGTTCTCGTCGAACCGGATGTAGCTGCCGTCGGGGCGGCGCTTCTCCTTCTTCGTCCTCACCACCACGCAGCGCACCACGTCGCCCTTCTTCACCGCCGCACCCGGGATGGCGTCCTTCACCGTGGCGACGAACACGTCGCCGATGCTCGCGTAGCGGCGACGGGATCCCCCGAGCACCCTGATGCAGAGCACCTCTTTGGCGCCCGAATTGTCGGCCACCCGCAGCCGGGACTCCTGCTGGATCACCGCGCACGCTCCGTGACCTCGGTCAACCGCCACCGCTTGAGCTTGGACAGCGGTCGGGTCTCGGTCACCCGGACCCGGTCACCGACCTTGGCGGTGCCCTCGGCGTCGTGCACGTACAGCCGCTTCGTCCGCTGCACCGTCTTGCGATAGCGGGGATGGCGGACCCGGTCGACGACCGCGACCACCACCGTGGCGTCCATGGAGTCCGACACCACGATCCCCTCGCGCACCTTCCTCCGGTTCGGCCTGGCCTCCGACGGCTCTCCCTTGGTCTGGTCGACCATCAGGACACCTCCTCCTCGTCATCCCGGCCGCCGGCAGACGCCTCGGCTCCGACGTCACCGGCCTGAACGGCGACGTCGTCACCGGCGTCGTGGTCGTGGTCGGCGTCGTGGTCGTGGTCGTGGTCGGCGTGCGCCGCCCGGGCCGCCGTCTCGGCCTCGGCCTCGGCCGCCAGGTGGGCGCGGGCGGTCTCCTGCTGGTCGGTCGTGGGAGCCACGAAGGTTCCCTCGGCCTCGGCTATCTCCCGCTCGCGCAGGACCGTGAGCACCCGCGCCACGTCCCGGCGGACGTGGCCGAGGCGCGCCGGGTTGTCCAGCTGGCCCGTGGCCATCTGGAACCGCAGGTTGAAGAGCTCCTTGCGCGACTCGTCGAGCCGTGCTCGGAGCTCGACCGGGTCCAGCACCGCGAGATCGGTGGCTCTGGCCATCAGACCTGCACCTCCGCCACGCCGTGCGTGCCGGGACGGACCACGAACCGGGCCTTCATCGGGAGCTTCTGGATGGCCCGCTCCATGGCGGCCCGGGCCAGGTCGGGCTCGACCCCCGCCAGCTCGAAGAGGATCCGGCCCGGGCGGACGACCGCCACCCAGTGCTCGGGGTTCCCCTTGCCCGACCCCATGCGGGTCTCCGCCGGCTTCTGCGTGACGGGCTTGTCGGGGAAGACCCGGATCCAGACCTTCCCGCCACGGCGGACGTGGCGGGTCATGGCGATCCGGGCCGCCTCGATCTGGCGGGCGGTGATCCACCCGGGCTCGAGAGCCTGGATCCCGAAGTCGCCGAACGTCACGATCGTGCCGCCCTTGGCCGCGCCGTTCAGCCGGCCACGCTGCTGCTTGCGGTGCATCACCTTGCGAGGCATCAGCATGGTCAGTCCTCCCTGCGGAAGTGCGGCGTCTCGCGGTGCTCGTGGCGGCTCCGCCGCTCGATCTCCTCTTCCTCGGCCAGACGCCGCTCGAGCGCGTCGGGCACGGCCGGAGGAGCGATCAGATCGGCGACCGGCGTCCCGGGCACCTCCTCGGCGCCGTCCTCGCCGTCGCCGCCGAGCTCGGCGGCGACGGCGTCCGGAAGCCGGTCGGCCGGCTCCACGTCACCGACCACCGCGCCGGGCTCGACGACGTCGGGCGCCGCCGTCCCGTCCGCGGGCGCCACCTCGTCGCCCGGCTCCGCCGTCCCGGGCTCGGGCTGGTCGAGCCGGCGGCGCCCGCCCCCTGCGGTGATCAACCGGCGCGGGCGGCCCTGCCCCGAGGTCTCCCCGACGGCCATCGCCGCCTCACGGGTGATCTTGTCGTCGACCGACACCTTGTACGGGAGGATGTCTCCCTTGTAGATCCACACCTTCACGCCGACCCGGCCCGAGGTCGTCTTCGCCTCACGGAACCCGTAGTCGATGTCGGCCCGGAGGGTGTGGAGCGGCACCCTGCCCTCGCGGTAGGACTCCTTGCGGGACATCTCGGAACCACCGAGGCGGCCCGAGCACTGAACCCGGACTCCCTGGGCGCCCGCCTTCTGCACGGTCTGGATCGCCCGCTTCATCGCCCGCCGGAACGCCACCCGGCGCACCAGCTGGTCGCAGATGCCCTGCGCGATGAGGGCCGCGTCGAGCTCGGGCTGCTTGATCTCCTGGATGTTGAGCTGGATCCGGTTCTGGAGCCCGGTGATCTCCTCCAACGTCTTCTTCAACCGGTCGGCCTCGGAGCCCCGGCGCCCGATCACGATGCCGGGCCTGGCCGTGTGGATGTCCACCCTCAGCCGATCACGGGTGCGCTCCACCTCAATCCGGCTGACCGCGGCCGCCTCGAGCTGGGTCATGAGGAAATCGCGGATCTTCCAGTCCTCCACGACGAAGTCGCGGTAGTGGCGCTCTTCGAACCACCGGGACTTCCAGTCGGTGGTCACACCGAGCCGGAACCCGTAGGGGTTGACCTTCTGGCCCATCTACTCGCCTTCTTCCTCGTCCTCGGCAGGCGCCGGGGTCTCGCTCGTCTCCGGCTCCCCGGCCGCCTCCGGTCGTTCGACCCCATCGGGTGCGGACCCGATGTCGGTGTCCGCCTCGGTCGCGGTGTCCACCTCGGTCGCGGTGTCCGCCTCCTCCGCCTCCGCTGCCGCAGCCTCCGCTGCCGCAGCCTCCTCGGCCGCCTCCTCCTCGGCCGCCTGCACCTGTGCGGCGCGCCGCCGGGACAAACGCCCGGACAGATCGGCCCGGCGCCGGGACTCGGCCACCCGGCGCGATCGCCCGCCACCCATCGCGTCGCGCTGCGCCCGCCGGCGGGCGAGCCGCTCGTCGGGGAGCCGGCTGACGATCACCGTGATGTGGCAGCTCCGCTTGCGGATACGGGTGGCCCGCCCCCTCGCCCGTGGCCGCCAGCGCTTGAGCGTGGCCCCCTCGTCGGCGAAGCAGGCCGACACGTACAGGTCCTCGGGATCCTGGCCGTCGTTGTGCACCGCGTTCGCCACCGCGGACGCGAGCACCCCGCCGATGACGGCCGCGGCGGAACGCTCGGTG
>DATKRB010000061.1:0-23356 GCA_035532415.1 Acidimicrobiales bacterium
GCCGGATCGCCGTGCACGATGGAGCCCCCTATGGTTCCCCGGTGGCGGACCTGTGGGTCCCCGACAAGGCCGGCGACATGCGCGAGCAGTGGGACGTCTGCCTGAAGAAGCGCGGAATGCTGGACGTCGCAGTGGCGCGTCAGGGCGCCGACGGCAACGTGGTCGCCTCCGTCACGGATGTAGGACAACTCCCGGATCCGCGCCACATCGATGAGGACCGAGGGAGAGGCGAGGCGCAGCTTCATAAGGGGTAGCAACGAGTGGCCGCCGGCGAGGATCTTGGCGTCCTCGCCGTGCTCGGTCAGCAGTGCGAGAGCCTCGGCGGCCGAGCCTGCTCGTATATAGTCGAACGAGGCGGGGATCATCGAGACGCCGCCGCGGATGCCGCAAGAACCGCCTGGACGATGTTGTGGTATCCCGTGCACCGGCACAGGTTGCCTTCGAGGCCTTCGCGAACGCTCGCCTCATCGAGTCGGGGGTTCTCCGCGATCAAGGAGACGGCGGCCATCACCATCCCCGGAGTGCAGTAGCCGCACTGGAGACCGTGGTGCTCGCGGAAGGCCTCCTGCACGTGGTGCAAAGTCCCGTTGGTGCCCGCAAGGCCTTCAATGGTCGTGATAGCGGACCCGTCAGCCTGGGCGGCGAGGACCGTGCAGGACTTCACGCTCTCGCCATCGACCAGCACAGTGCATGCGCCGCACGACGATGTGTCGCAGCCGACATTGGTTCCGGTGAGGCCGACAGTCTCCCGGAGGAAATAGACGAGGAGCTGCCGAGGTTCGACGTCGTGGTCCTCGAGGTGGTCGTTCACGGTGATACGGACCCTCATGCCTTTACCGCCTCAATGGCCAGCCACACACGCTCGGGCGTGCATGGCATGTCGATGTGGGTGACGCCCAGGTGGGAGAGCGCGTCGACCACGGCGTTCTGGATGGCGGGGGTCGACCCGATCGTTCCCGACTCGCCGATGCCCTTGGCCCCGAGGGGGTTGCGGGGACTGTCGGTCTCGGTGTTGGACGCTTCGAAGCTCGGGAGCTCGCTGGCCGCGGGGACCTTGTAGTCCATCAGGGTGGTGGTGAGCGGGTTCCCGTCGGCGTCGTACTGAACCCACTCGAACAGGGCCTGCGCCGCGCCTTGCGCGATTCCGCCGTGCTGCTGGCCGCGCACGAGCAGCGGGTTCAAGATGCGCCCGCAGTCGTCGACCGCGATGTGACGTCGCATGGTCACTTTGCCGGTCTCGGTGTCAACTTCCACGACCGAGACGTGCGCACCGAACGGGAAGGTTGAGTTGGTTCCGTCGAAGTCACCTTCGTGACGCAGCGGTCCGGGCTCGAACCCGTCGGGTAGACGGCTGGCGTCACGGGAGGCCACGGCAAGCTCTTCCCATGACACTGCTTGTCCGGGTACGCCGGCCACGTGCAGGCCACTCTCACTGGTGACGATGTCTTCGGGGCTCGCCTCGAGCTGGTGGGCTGCGATGCCACGGGCTCGCTCCAGGACCACCGTGGAGGCGGCCAGTACGGCGTTGCCTGCGGTCTGCAATGACCGTGAACCGAGGGTGCCCGAGCCCCGAGGAACGGCGGCGGTGTCGGAGTTGACCAGCCGTATCCGGTGCATCGGGATGCCGAGCACGTCGCTGGCCACCATCGCGAAGGCGGTGTGGTGGCCTTGGCCGTGGGAGCTCGTGCCGACCGCCATCGACGCGGTGCCGTCGTCGTGGATCTCCACGGCGCCGTATTCTGTATGGAGGCCGAGCGGAGCGGTCACCTCGACATAGGTGGAGACCCCGATACCGAGCTGCACCGCGTCGCCGTCAGCGCGGCGGCGGGCCTGTTCTGCCCGTAGCTCCTCGTAACCGGCGGCGGCGAGGGCGGCGTCGAGCGCCTTGGCGTACTCCCCAGAGTCGTAGGAGGCGCCCGTGACCGTCGTGAGCGGGAATGCGGCGGGGGCGATGAAGTTCCGGCGCCGGATCTCTGCGGGGTCGATACCGAGCTGGTCGGCGGCCACGTCGAGCACACGTTCGATCAGCTGGGTGGCCTCGGGGCGGCCTGCTCCCCGGTAGGCGCCGACCGGGGTGGTGTTGGTGACAACTGTGGTTCCCGCGAAGCGCACCTTGGGGATGTCATAAACGCCGACCACCATCATCTGTGTGAGCATCGGTAGCACAGCTCCAAGGGCCGGGTACGCCCCACCCGAGGCGACGACGCTTGCGTCGAGCCCGACGATCCTGCCGTCGGCTGTCAGACCCAGCTTGGCGTTCATCGTGTAGTCGCGGCCCTGGAAGAGTGCCACCATGTCCTCGGAGCGAGTCTCCGCCCATCTGACCGGCCGGCCCAGTTGCACGGCCGCGGCAGCCGCAACCAGGTACTCCACATACACGGCCGCCTTCGGTCCGAAGCCGCCCCCCACCCAGGGACACACAACCCGGACAGTTTCGGGCTCGAGTCCGAGAACGCCGGCGATGGCCGGCTGCACGGAGTGTGGTGCCTGATGCGAGATCCAACAGGTGATTCCGCCCGACGGCTCGCCCGGCACCATCAGGCAACCGTTGGTTTCCATGGGCACCCCGGCGAGGCGCTGGCTCACCATGGCCACTTCGGCGACTACCGCAGCCCCCTCGAGCGGGTCTTCGTCGGCGCCGAGCGAGGTGGCGAAACAGACGTTGCTCCCGCTTTCGGGGAACAGCAGCGGCGCCTTCGCATCCAAGGCGGCCGTCTGCGATACGACCGCCGGGAGTGGGTCGACGTCAACCACAACGGCCTCGGCCGCGTCGACGCCCTGCGGGCCGGTCTCCGCCACGACCGCGGCGACGATGTCACCGACGAAGCGGACACGGTCACGAGCGAAGACCGGCCGGTTGAACGACTCGGGAAGCATCGGGAAGGACTGGAACGGAGCCAACCCCAAGTCGTCACCGCCTGCGTGGTAAACGGCCAGAACACCAGGCATGGATCTCGCCGCCTCGATATCCACCGAGCGCATGGTCCCGTGCGCCACCGACGACCGCACGAAGACGACGCGCGCAGCACCGGGGCAGTCGAGGTCATCGACGTACTTCCCGCTGCCCGTGAGCAGCGTCGGGTCCTCCAGCCGGACGACCGCATTCCCCAGGAGCGAGCCGCTCTCAGCCATGGCGCCCTCCCCACTTTTGTCCTGGCCTGATCAGTGGACAGTAGCCCGACTTCCACCTGATTGCGCCAGAACGCCTCGTCTGCGCTCCATCACCGCCCGCCGCCACGTGCCGCCGCGGCGCCCATATCGACGGGTATGGCGTGCATCAAGATGGCGTCAGCTGTCACGAGTGAGCACAGAACATGCGCACAGAGCGAAGCGCCAACCTTCAAGGCGAGATCGACTCGGCTGCTGTCTACCGGGCTATGGCGAGGGCGGAGAAGAGCGAGCAGCTCTCGTCGATCTACGAGCGATTGGCCGATGTGGAGGAGCGGGTACCGGGCAGCGTTGGCGTAACGCCGCCTACTGCTGCGAGGTCTCCACCCGGAGGATGTCGTCGATCTGGCCGATCGCGGCGGCCATGCCTTCCTCCATGCCCATGGCGATGATCTGCTCCATGGCGGCCAGTGACGGGAACGTCGTCTCGATCGTCATGCGGGTGCCACCATCGGCCCGTTCGCCGAGGTCGACCCGGATGGTCGTCGTCGGCAGGTCGGGGTTCGGGCTTCCCGTGTCGTCGGCGAACCCGTCCTCGAACTCGAGGTGGTTCGGTGCCTCGACGGCCAGCACCCGCCACCAGCCGCGGGGCTTGTCGCCTTCGGGACCGGTCATGAAGTAGGTGACCGTGGCGCCGGGCGCGAGGCTGTGCTCGACGAAGGTCGCCGGATACATCGGCGGGCCCCACCAGCGCTCGAGCTGACGGGGGTCCTCCCAGAGCTGCCAGGCGCGGGCTATCGGAGCGTCGAGCTCGGCGGTGATCGTCATCGTCAGCGTCTCGGCATCCTTCCGGACGTTTGTCACGGTCATGGGTTTGCTCCTTCGGTGGGTTCGGCGAGGACCTCGGTGAGACGATCGATCCGGCTACGCCACAGGGCGTCGAGCTGGTCGAGCAAATGTTGCGCAGCTCGGACAGCGCCGACGTCGGTGAGGACGAGCTGCTCCCGTCCCCGCCGGTGCTTCGTGACAAGCCCGGCGCGCTCGAGCACAGTGACGTGTTTCTGTACGGCGGCAAAGCTCATCGGGTAGAAGCGAGCGAGTGCCGAGACGGAATGCACTCCGTCCATCGCCTGCCGGAGAATGTCTCGCCGGGTCCGGTCGGCGAGCGCGTTGAACACCCGGTCTGTCCGCCGCTCGGCCGCCTCCAGCGTCTCGCCATGATCTACAACCATATGGTGGTAGCTTATGGCCGCAAGGTCACCGCTGCAAGTACCGCCCGCCACGGCGCGAGAGTCGGCGGTCCCGGGGGCGGGCGGGGCCCGACGTGGTTGGCCCTGACCTCTGACGCTCTCGGGAACACCCTTGCTCGCGCCCAACGAGGAGAGCTCGACGCGCTCGAGGCTCTCTGCCAGGAACATTGGCTTGTCGTCTATGGAGCCGTCTACCGAGGAAGTGGGAGCAGAACCGATGCCGAGGAGCTGACCCACTATTCGCGAGAATCGTCGTCCCCGGCGTTTTCTGGGGAGGTTGTTGGGGCGCTCCCCGGTGCACACTGAGCCCGTGGTCGCTCAGGACATTGAAGGATCGGTGACGTGTCGGGTCACCCGGGCCTGCCGCCGGCGGCGTGACTGCGGATACCGCCGAGGCCCTCGGCCGACCTCGTCCCGGCTACCCGGAGACCGTCAGCCCCGCCTCGAGCGAGTGGGCGGCGGCTCGTGCCTGGTCCTCGGTGTCGTGGGTGTACACCCGGAGCGTCAGCGCAGGGTCAGCGTGGCCCAACCGGTCGGCCACCGTCCGGGGATTATGGCCGGCCCGGAACAGCTCCGTGGCCGTGTAGTGGCGCAGGTCGTGGAATCGGTACGGCCACGACTCCACTCTCGGCGGTTCGGCCTTTGCCGCCAGAACCGCCATGCGATCGCAGAGGATGGAGAACGCCCTGGTGACGGTGTTAGGCATAATCGGGCGTCCACCGTCGACGACGGGGGAGAACACGTAGGCATTGGGCGTGATCGATACCTCGGCAGCGTTCGCTGTGGCCATCACTCGTTGCCAGCGGCCACCAAGGACCGCCATGGCATGTTCGCCGAGCACGAGCCGCCGCACTTGATGGGTCTTCGGGTCCTTCGGTCCCCACTCCGAAGCGACCTGCCAGATCGACCGGCGAACCGTCACGGTCGATTCCGTCCAATCGACGTCCGACCACCTGAGCCCGCAAAGCTCACCTCGCCGCAGACCCGTCAGCGCTGCCACCGTGATGATCGTGGCCATCTCCGGGGAACGGGACGAAGCGGCTGCATCGATCAGTGCCCGCACCCGTTCCGGCGGTGGGACCGTCAGCTCCTTGCGGGGCACGGGAGGTGGCTGAGCCAGGCGGGAGACGTTGTGACGGACCCAGCCCCAACGCTCGCCCTGGTGGAGTGATGCAGCGATGATGCGGTGGTAATGCATGACGGTAGCCGACGAGGTTCCCGAGGCGACCAGCGACCGGTACCAGGCGTCGAGGTGGTGAGCCGTCAGCTTGTCGAGCCGGATACTTCCCAGCCCGGGCCGAATTGCACGTTCGACCTTCCGTCGGTACTCGGCGAGCGTTTTGGGGGAACGGCCCACGGCCTCGATGTGCATGATCCACTGGTCGAGCAGGGCACCCAGGGTCGCTACGGTCGCTCCATGCCGACCTTCGGACACCTCGGTCATCAGCCTGGCCCGGATCCTTCGAGCGTCGGCTATGCCCTTTCGGGTCGTCCGGCTCAACTGCCTGATCCGGCCCGTGGCAGGATCGCGCGACACGTGCACTCTGATTTCCCATACGCCCGGCGACTTCTCACGGATGCCTTTGTCGGCCACGCCACGAGTATAGATGGGATATTGATGGGATAGAGTCCTACGACGGTAGAGAGATACCAGGCCAGCCCCCGTGGCCGAGTGGATCAGGCGACGGACTTCTAATCCGTTCTACGCAGGTTCGAATCCTGCCGGGGGCGCTACGCCCGCTACCAGCGTCTTCGTCGCGTCGGACCTTCCACGGCGCGAACTCTGAGGGCAGCGATCACGCCATGAGGGCGACTGCTCGATGAGATCGTCACATCGCTCTCGTACTCTCGGCGCGTGAAGGTACGAGACGTCATCCGCACCCTGGAGCGTGACGGCTGGCGCCTCGACAGGCAGGTCGGCTCTCACCGCCAGTTCCGTCATCCGGACCGGCCCGGGACCGTTACCGTTGCAGGCAATCCGAGTGATGAAGTGCCGAAGGGTACGCTTGGATCGATCTGGCGGCAGGCCGGCAGGTCGGGAAGGCAGAATGGTGACTGAGTACGTCGTCGTGATCGAGCAGGAAGGCGACGCCTGGGGTGCGTATGTGCCCGATCTTCCTGGCTGCGTGGCGGCTGGCCGCTCCCGCGACGAGGTCGAGAAACTCGTCGCCGAAGCGATCCCTCTGCACATCCAGTCTTTGCGGGAGCATGGCGAGCCGGTTCCCCATCCGACGGCGATGGGCTCAACGAAGGTCCGGGTCGCATGAGCACCGCGAACCAGGAGTGTCCCCTCACCTGACGTAGCCAGCACGGCGGACCTTCGCGTGCCGAGAGGCCAGGCTGATCGCCGGCCCCTCCACCAAAGGCTCAAGGTTCGCATTGTGGGAGGCTGGGTGCGCCGAGCCCGCGACCAGCGCTTTCGTCGCGTGGGACCTTCCACGGCGCGAACCCGTGGGGCGCTCGATCACTGGTGTCGCGATATCGCGATACCATGAGGGCATGGCAAAGCAGACCACCGTACGGCTTCCCGACGACCTTGCCGACGAGGCGGAAGCAGTCGCTCGTGTACGTGGGACCAGCGTGAACGCCTTGATCGTCGACTCGCTGAGCACCGAGGTGGCGCGCGTCCGGTCGGACAAGGACTTCGTTGCCCGAGCCCGCAAGCTCCTCGAGCGGGACAAGGAGCTCCTCGACCGCCTCGCCCGGTGATCCGATACATCAGCCTGGCGGAGTACGTCTGGCTCGCCGAGCAGGTCACCGGGATCGAAGCTGCGGTACTCGCCAAGGCCGCACGCATCGACTTGGCCGACTCTGCGTTGCACGCGCCCTCCGCCAGCTTCGGCGGTGAGGAGTTCTATCCCGACGTCATCGACAAGGCGGCGGTGCTCACCTGCCGGCTGGCTTGGAACCACCCGCTCCCCGATGGGAACAAGCGCGCGGCATGGGCAGCGCTCGTCCTCCTCCTCGATCTGAACGGCATTGTCTGGAGCCCCGTTCCTCCCGACGTCGACGGCGCCGAGCATGCAATGCTGGCTGTTGCTGCACATGAGGTGGACGAGCCCTGGTTCGCCGATTGGCTCCGTGACCGTGTCGAGCTGCCCTGACGCGCTCACCGTCGGTACCCCTCACGGCGGACCTTGGCATGGAGGGCGGCGAGGCTGATCGCCGCCCCTTCGACTACGGGATCGAGGTTCGTATTCTGGGAGGCCGGGTGCGCGAATCGGCTGGCCAGCCATTTCGGCGGGCGGTGCGTTCCAGGGCGCGAACCTCGACGTCGTATTGTGGTGATCGTGCAGTTCACGGCAGCGGTCACGCACGAAGCCGGGTGGTACGTCGCTCGCGCCCTGGAGGTCGAGGTGACCAGCCAGGGACGCACGGTCGACGAGGCTCTCGCCAATCTTCGGGAAGCACTCGAGCTGTACTTCGAGGACGAGGCCCTGCCCGAGGCCATCGAGCCTCCGATCATCGCCACTGTCCAACTCTCGGCGTGAGCCCGGCGCTGCCGGTCGTCGGCGGTGCCGAGGTCATCGCTGCTCTGGCCGAGGCCGGTTTCGTGCAGGTCAGCCAGCGCGGTAGTCATGTGAAGCTCCGGAACGCCGGTCGAACGGTCATCGTGCCGATGCATCGGGAGCTTGCGACCGGCACGCTCCGCTCGGTCCTGAGACAAGCCGGTCTCACCCCGGCGGAGTTCATCGCCCTTCTCTGACGCCATCACCGGCAGTACCCCTCTCCGCGGACCTTGGCGTGCCGAGCAGCGAGGCTGATCGCGGGCCCCTCGACCAACGGCTGCCGCCGTGAGCCCTCGGTTGCTCGCATGGGCACGCGAACGGTCCGGTCTGGAGGTCGACGAGCTGGCGACCAGATTCCCGAAGCTCACCGAGTGGGAGAGCGGTGAGCGGGCTCCGACGCTCAAACAGCTCGAAGACTTGGCCCGGGCGACGCACACCCCGGTCGGCTTCCTGTTCCTTTCCGAGCCGCCCGAGGAGCAGGTTCCGATCCCCGACTACCGGACCATGGACGACGTCGGGGTCCGCCGGCCCAGCCCCGACCTGCTCGACACGATCTTCGAGTGCCAGCAGCGACAGGAGTGGTACCGGGACTTCGCCCAGGTGACGAGGGAGGATCCTGTCGCCTTCGTCGGCTCCCTGACGACGTCGGTTCCCGTCGTGGAGGCGGCCGAGCAGATCAGGGCGACCCTGCGGTTCGACCCCGGCGAGCGTGGCCACACCTGGTCGGACGCGCTACGAACCCTCGTCGACCATGCCGAGGAGCTGGGCGTGCTCGTGATGGTGAGCGGCGTCGTCGGCGCCAACACGCACCATTTCCACCACCCCTCTCCCAGTTCCGGTTCCGTGGCCTGCATGATCTTCCTTGCCGTGATCTCGTTGATCTCATCGTGCCGAGGGATCGACACTGAACGGCGACGCCCAGCCGGTAGACATCGTGCTCGGCACCCGCCCGAGCGGCTCCCAGGCGAGGCCTCGGGCTCTCGCCTGCTGGCCGATCTTCCGGATGAGATCCCGGATCCGAGCGGGCTCACGTCGACGATCTGATCGGTGCCCGTGTCGACGATGACCACGAAGGCGGTGTGCACCGATTCATCGGCGGCCGTCATCTCGACCTCGGAGCCGCTCAGGCGGCTGATCCTGCGAATCCGGAGCCCCGCCCCGCTCCCTGCATGGCATCGACGCCCTACTCTCCGAGAGGGCGACTGCGACCCACGCGACCAGCAGCCAAGCCGACGCCGATCCATTCGGAGCGAGGAGGTTCTTCCCGAAGGTGGCGGTCACGCCGAGGACGGCGGTGCCAAGCGTGATCAGCGTATTGGCTTCGTCGCGTAGGAGGTTGGACAGATTGGGGTCGGGATCGGTGAGCACCGGTTCTCCCGCCTCTCCCCGGCCGATCTCCCGATCTGCTTCTTCACCGACGACGTGTCGCCGGACTCATTGCTGTACCGTCTGTCCCGAGAAGGAGTTCGGAAATGTCCAGATATGGCCCCGGTGGCTTTCACGACGGTCCAGGCGTGCTCGGTTGGTTGCTCGTCGCCGCTCTTGTGGCTCTCGTGGTGCTCGGGATCGTCGCCTTGGCACGGACGTGGGGCAGTCCCGGTTGGAGATCGGCACCTCCCCAGGTATCGGCACCGCCCCAGACGGGGACGCCGGCGGGTCCCTCCGCCGACCCGGCTTTCCATGAGTTGCGGGTCCGCTATGCGCGGGGAGACATCACCTGGGACGAGTATGCGCTGCGCGCGGCCAACCTCGGCTACCCGGTCCCGCCGGGGACGGGTAGCGCGGGCTCGCCGCCCCGAGCGGAGCCGCCTTCGGCATCGTGAGCAGCGGTCGGGGTCGAAGGGAGCCGCGCCCGAACCCCGACCGCCACCGGCGGGAAGCCTTCGGTGTGGAGATGGTTTCGCGCCGGGGCGGCCGATCACGTGATGGCCGTATGCGGAGCCCCCGCAGCCGGCTGACCGTCTCGGTATTGGCGATCATCGCGGCGTCACTTGCGTCACTTGCGTCACTTGCGTCACTTGTCTCGGGTTCGGGGGTGGCCGGCGCGTCGGCAGGGGCGCAGGTCGTGTCGACGACGGCCAGATCGAGCAGTCCACCCGCGTACGCGGTGGTCGGTGGGAACGGGCGGGTCTTCACCTTCGGGGGAGCCGGGTACTGGGGGGACACGTCGGCGCTCGATCCGAGAGCACCCGTCGTGGGGGCGTCCGCGTCGAGGGCCGGCTACTGGCTGGTGGCGAGCGACGGCGGGATCTTCGCCTTCGGCGACGCCCCTTACGAGGGCTCGGCCGTCACCCCCCTCGTCCCGCCCGGCTACCCGGCGGCACTGTCGCCCCCGCTCGTCCCGGCGGCGGCGATCATGGTCGACCCTGCCGGTCCGCAGGCCACCCACTCCGGACCTCCGGTCGTGGCCTTTACGGGGGACTCGTTGGGCTCGCAGATCGGCGTCTACTCGAGCCTGATCGGACTGCCCTTCCTTGCCCAGCAAGCCTCGATACCCGGCTGCGGCGTGGTGGGCGACGCGCCGATCCTGACTCCGGGGGGACAGGTCGCCACCGTGGTGCCGGCCTGTGCTTGGTGGGCCCAGCAGTACCAGTGGGCGGTCGCCGGGTTCCACCCCGATGCGGTAGTGGTCCAGCTCGGCTACTGGGAGGCCCAGACCCGGCTGTTCGGCGGCCAGTTCGTGAACCTCGTCTCGAGCCCCGCCTACGCCCGACAGGTGGGGGCCCTGCTGCAGCAGGCCGCATCGATCCTTCACGCGGGCGGAGCGGCCGTCATCTTCGACACGTCCCCGTACTTCGCCGACGGAACCACCGACTCGGTCGTCGATCGGTTCAACGAGATCCTCGACGGTGTCGCCAGTTCCGATCCGTGGGTCACGGTCGTGGACGTCAACGCCATCGTCGACCCGAGCGGGGACTATCAACCGGTCGTCGGCGGCGTCGTGGTCAGGGCTGCCGACGGCATCCACTTCACCGTGGAGGGCGTGCAGCAGGTCATCGACCCGGTGCTCGTCCCGATCGCCGAGCGAAAGGCCCAGGAGGTGTACGTGTCCGGAGCCTGAACGGCGCGGGCTCAGTCCTCGTAGGTGGAGGGGATGTCGACGAACCCGCGCCGCCGGAGGAACTTCCATCTGCCGCCCTCCCGGACGAGGTCGTCCTTGTGGCGGCCCAGCATCGTGACGACAGGCGGGCCCCCGTCCCCGCGGGACAGCACCGTCCACATGACCTCCGAGGTCGCCCGGTCGCCGTTGAGCTCGACCACCGGGCTGGTGATGAGATGGAACGACTGCCCGGGGCGGCCCCCGAGGGTCTTGGTCATCAGCGCCTCGATCTCGGATCTTCCCTTGGCTCTCCCCATGGGGCCGAGCATGATCTCACCCTCGTCGGCGAACAGTTCGGCGTACGAAGCGAAGTCGCCGCTGTCGAGATGGTGGCCGTAGTCGATGAACAGCTGATGGATGGCCTGAAGGTCCTCGAGCCGTCCCAGCCGTTGCTCGAGCGTGGTCGTCGTGTCGGTCATGGGTGCACGCCCTTTCTCGTGGCCAGACCTTAGGTCCCGCGCCGGGTCCGGTGAAGGGGACCGGAGTGGGCGGGCATGACCGAGATGGCGCGCAGGGACCCACCCTGGCGCCGAAGGGTCAGCACGGCCTGGTGGCCGAAGCCCGACGTCAACTGCAAAGGGAGCTCCATCAGGCCTCCGTCCACCAACTGGTCCTGCCATGCTCGGGCGACCTCCCCGGTAATGGCGGTCACCATGATCCGGTGGAACGGGGCTCCGGGCGGCCAACCGTCCCGACCGTCGCCCACCACGACATGGCTGCGGGACCCGGCTCGGGCAAGGGCGTACCGCGCCCGGCGGGCGAAGTCCTCGTCCGACTCGATCGAGATCACCGTTCCCGCGTCACCGACCAGCCACTTGAGCAGGGCCGCGTTGTAACCCGTTCCGGTACCCACCTGAAGAACCTTCAGTCCCCGACGGAGCTCGAGCGCTTCGAGCATCGCGGCCAGGATGGACGGGTCCGACGAGGAGCCGACCGGGGCCGACCCTGCACCCGCGGTCCGGTAGACCGCCTCGAGGCCCTCCCGCTCGACGATCTCGGGGACGAACACGTCGCGGGGAACGGCGAGGAACGCTCGGCGCACCGCGTCGGTCCGGATGACCCCTGCCCTCTGCAGGGCGGACACCATCTCCGACCGCAGGGTTGCGGTCGCCGACCCGGCGGCCGCCCTCGTCATCTCCACCACCAGGCACCGGCCCGTGCCGCCTCTCCCGCCGTGTCACGTGCTTGCCGTGTCACCTCTGCCATGTTGCCACCGGGGCGGGCGGCCCGCCGGGCCCCTCGCCGGATCGGGATCCCCGCCGGCAACGGCCGGGCAACGGCCCCGACTGCCCCGCCCCGCCCGGTCCCCAGCGGCCGCCCGTCCGCTCCGGGTGGCGGCAGGACCGGCCGTGCGGGCAGAGTGGACCAGCTCCCGGGCGTTCACCGGGAGGGCCAGGGGGGCGGCGTGCACGAGGACAGAGGGACTCACGCAATGGTGGCGGACCCGGCCCTCCTGGCGGACCCGGCCCTCCTGGCGGGATCGAGCTGATCGTGGTGCTCAAGGCGGGCAGGTGGACCTCCGGTCTCGTGCTGGCGACGATCTGCATCAGCCTGTCGGTCGTCACCGTGAGCATCTCGTTCCTGAACGTGGGTCTTCCCTCGCTCTCGCGCGAGCTGGGCGCCAGCAACACCGGCCTCGAGTGGATCGTCGACTCGTACGCGCTGGTGTTCGCCGGCCTCCTCCTGACGGCGGGGTCCCTGGGGGACCGGATCGGCCGCCGGCTCACCCTGTTCATCGGCCTCGGGATCTTCGGTGCGGGCTCGCTGGCCGCCAGCGTGGTCCATACCACCGGCGCCCTGATCGCCTGCCGGTGCGTGATGGGTGCCGGGGCGGCATGCGTGATGCCCATGACCCTTTCGATCCTGACGAACATCTACACCACCGAGGCGACCCTGCGTCGCGCCATCGGGGTGTGGGCGGCGACGGCGTCGGCAGCGGCGGTGGCCGCCCCGGTGACCGCGGGGTTCCTGCTGACCCACTTCTGGTGGGGGGCGCTGTTCGCGGTGAACGTACCGGTCTGCGCGGTGGTGATGGTCGCGGTCTGGCTGGTGGTGCCCAACTCGGCCGTGCAGGTCCGGGTGCCGATCGACTGGCTCGGGGTCGCGCTGTCGATCCTCTTCTCCGCCGGGCTGGTCGCATCCCTCATCGAGGGTCCCGAGCGGGGATGGGGGAGCCTTCCGGTGGTGGCGGGCCTGGCCGGCTCCGGGGCGGTTCTCTTCGGGTTCTGCCTCTGGGAGCTCCACGTCGAGCACCCGCTCATAAACGTCCGGTTCTTCCGACTGCCGAAGTTCTCCGTCGGCTGCCTGGTGGTCGCCATGCAGTACTTCTTCACCTTCGGCATCTCCTTCGCGGTGACGCAGTACCTGCAGTTGGTGCTCGGGTACCCGGTGCTCAAGGCCGGCTTCGCCCTCATGCCCTCGGCAGCCCTCGTGATGATCGTGGCACCGCTCGGTGCGAGGGCGTTCGGCCGCTTCGGCGCACGCACGGTCACCCCCGTCGCCTTCGGGGTCATGGCGATGAGCGGTCTCGCGCTGGTGGTCATCGGCGCGGACAGCTCCTACTGGCCGGTCTTCGCCGGCCTCATGCTGAGCAGCCTGTCGGTCGGGTTGATGGCCGCGGGGACGACGTCCATGGTGATGAGCGCGCTGCCCACCGAGCAGGCGGGCATGGCGTCGGGTGCCCAGAGCGCCACCCGCCAACTGGGCGGCGCGCTCGGTGTGGCCACCATGGGCTCGCTTCTCGCGGCGAGGTACGCCTCGAGCCTCGCGCAGAGCCTGCCGCACACCGCCGGCTCTGCCTTCCTCGCCACCGCGCAGCGTTCGCTCGCCTCCGCCCTCAACCTTCCCGAGGCCTCGGCGCCGGTCCGTGAGGTGGTGGCCCGGGTGGCGCGCTCGGCCTTCGTCGACGGTGTCAACCTCTTGGGGATCGTCGTGATCCTCCTGGCCGTGGCTTCCGCCGTCTTCGTGGTCGCCGTGCTGCCCCGGCACGCGGCCGAGGTCACCGAGGTCACCGAGGTCGCCGACGTCGCCGGGATCGCATGGTCCGGGCAAGCACCCGAGGTCGCGCTGTCCGAGGTCGTCGAAGGGAAGCAGGGGATGCCGAGGATCGCGGCGGCCGACAATCCCGCGTCGGGGCTCTGAGGCCCGCCCGGTGGCCGTCTACCCCGATACCGTCGATCGCCTGGGCTGCGACGTCGAGCTGGTCGACGAGGCCCGTGCCGTCCGGCTCTGCTCGTGGATCGACTCCGCCGTCGCCCCCGGCGAACCGGCGCAGCGCGAGGGGTAAGGTCGAGCCGACCGTCCGGATGCAGCCGACCGTCCGGATGCAGCCGAGCGAACCGAGGGAAGCCGAGGACCCCATGACGACCACCAGCCCCCGGACCTCGTTCCGGACGTTTGCGGAGTCCACCGCCGAGGACTGGGCGGTGATCACACCCCAGTTGGACGTCACCCAGGGTCTGGTCCCGGACCATGTGCTCCACCAGCTGCGGTGCCTGCGCACCGACCACGGTGGGTTCCCGGTGGATCGGCTCGAGCACTCGCTGCAGACGGCCACCCGGGCCGAGCGCGACGGTCGGGACGAGGAGTACGTCCTCTGCGCCCTCGTCCACGACATCGGCGACACGCTCTCGCCGTTCAATCACCCGGCCATCGGCGCGGCGATCGTGAAGCCCTTCGTCTCCGAGGCGAACCATTGGATGGTGGAGTATCACGGGATCTTTCAGGGTTACTACTTCTGGCATCACATCGGGCTCGACCGCAACGCCCGTGACGCCTATCGGGACTCCCCCCACTTCGACCACACCGCGGAATTCTGTTCGAGGTACGACCAGGTCGCCTTCGATCGCGACTACCGCAGCGAGCCCCTCGAGCACTTCGAACCGCTCGTCCGGTCCATCCTCGGCAACGAGCCGGCAGGGGGATGGGAGACCACGGCGTAGGGATCGAGGGTCGGCGGTCACCGATCGGCTCGGTCGTCGGTGGAGGGTGTTGACGGGATGCCGGGCTCCGCACGGGGGCGCGGGGGACGGAAGGACGATCGTGGATCTCGGTTTGCGGGGGCAGGGCCACCTCCTGGTGGGCGGGACCAAGGGCATGGGATGGGCGACCGCCCGGATCCTTGCCGCAGAGGGTGCCGACGTGATCGTGGTCGGGCGTGACCGCGAGCGGGCCGAAGCCCGGGCGCAGACCCTCAGGGAAGCGCACGGGGGCCGCTCGGCGGCGATCGCCGCCGACGTCAGCCGGCCGGGCGGGGCCGAGGAACTGGTGGAGGAGGCGGCGGCACTGGTCGACGATCTCGCCGGTGTCGCCGTGTTCACGGGGACGCTCGGGCATTCTCCCCTGACGAGCCCCGACGACGAGTGGCTCGCCACCTTTGAGGACGTGGTGATGGGAACGGTCCGCGTCGTCCGGGCGGTGCTGCCCCGACTGATCGAGCGGGGTGGGGGGAACATCGTGACCACCTCGGCGTACTCGATCCACGCACCCCAGGCGGAGAGGATCCCCTACGGTGCCCTGAAGGGTGCGATCGCCGTGTTCACCAAGGGCGTGGCGAAGAGCTACGGGGGCCGGGGCATCCGCGCCAATTGTGTGTGCCCGGGGGCGATCGAGACCGATGCCATGCACGCGATGCGCGGGAGGCTGGCGGCCGATCGGGGGTTCCCCTTCGACGAGGCGCTCGAGCGGGTCATGGTGGAGGACTGGAACATGAACGTGGCCATGCGCCGACCCGGCAGGCCCGAGGAGGTGGGGGAGCTCGTGACGTTCCTGCTTTCGCCCAGGGCCGGTTACCTGACCGGAGCGCTCGTCAACATCGACGGCGGCACGGATTTCTGAACGCCCGTACCCGGGCACCGGCCAACGGGAGGTCACCGATGAAGATCGTGCGCGCGGACGAGGTCGCCGACCTCGCCGGCAAGGTCCCCGAAGGCGAGGCCGCGCTCGAGGTCCACTGGCTCGAGGGGCCCGTCAACGCCGATCGGCTCGACGTGGGCGTGGTCACCGTGGTCCCGGGCGGGGCGACTCCGCCCCACGTCCACCTCGGTGGCCAGGTGATCGTCGTGATCTCGGGGGAGGGCTTCGTGGCGAACGGAGCCGAGCGTCTCGCCGTGCACGCCGGCGACGTGGTGATCACCCCGCCGGGCGAGCTCCACACCCATGGAGCCGCCGCGGGCTCACATCTGGCGCACCTCACCGTGACCACCGCCGGGTACGAGCTCCCCGGGAGCGAGGGGGCCCCGGGGCCAGGGCTTCCCTGAGCGATCGTGCCCTCAGAGGTTCGGCGGGAGTGTCCCTCCGTTGACCTCGATGACCTGGCTGGTCACGAAAGACGCCTGGGGCGAGGCCAGGAAGCTGATGACCGCGGCGATGTCCTCCGACCGGCCGGCGCGTCCGGCAGCGGTCCTTCCCACGATCCGATCGTGGATCTCCTCGGGCATGCCCGCGCCGAACAGCTCGGTGTCGGGGGTGTAGCCGGGAGCCACGACGTTCGCGGTGATGCCCTCGGGCGCGTACTGGGTCGTGAGCGCGAGCACCCACCCGTTGAGCGCCGCCTTGGCTGCGCCGTAGGCGCCGGCCCCCCCGCCGGTGCGCGACGCCATGGAGCTGACCAGCACGATGCGGCCGCCGGGCCGGCGCAGCAAGGGAGCGAGCGCAGTGGTGAGCAGGACGGCGGTGAGCACGTTCTGGTCGAAGGCTCCCCGCCAGCTTGCCGCCACCTCGCTCAGGGAGGTGGCGGCCCCCCCGCCGGACCCGCCCGCGTTGTTGACGATGGCGTCGATGGTGCCGTGGGTCGTGGCGACGTGCTCGGCCACGGCGGCCACGTCGTCGGGGCTGGAGACATCGGCGGTCATCGAGCTGACCGCTCCGGGCCGGGTCTCGGCCTCGATCTCCCGTGCAGTCTGCGTGAGCGGCTCGGAGCGTCGGCCGAGGATCAGGACATGGTTGCCCGCGAGAGCAAGCGCCCGGGCCGAAGCCCGGCCGATGCCGGTCCCGCCCCCTGAGATCACCACTACCGGTTCCATCGTGGAACCCCCCTTTCCACTGGGCTGCGTCTGGACGCACCCTATGTCCCGCCGGCCCCGGTCAGTGCGTGGACAGGGCGACCTCGACGACCGCCTCCCGATCGAGACCGGTCGATCGGGAGGCCCTCTCGATGAGCCCGACGACGTAAACGGCCAGGTTCAGCACGGCCCGGCGATCGTCGCGTGCGGTCATCGGCACCGGTTCGGAGCCTCGGTCGAGGCCGGACACCTCGAGCAGGGCCCCGCGCAGCTCCAAGAGGTCGTCCCGGGCGGTCGCGAGCCCCACTCCCGTTCCCCGGATCCACGTGCTGAGGATCAGCGCCAGGGTGAGGCTGTCGGAACCGACGTCGGGGCCGAGCTGGGCGAGACCCCGGGCCGCTACCGGTCCGAACCTCGGCGCGGGTCCCGGTGAGCTGGGTCGGAGGGCGATCACGCCGCCAGTCTGGCGACCGGGTGTCTCACCCTGGTGGATCGGGCGCTGCCTGGGTAAAGATTGGGCCATGGCACGCACGATCTGGACCGGCTCGCTGAGCTTCGGGCTGGTGACCATCCCGGTGGGGCTCTACCCGGCCACGTCCGACAAGTCGGTCCACTTCAACCAGTTCGAAAAGGGCACCTCGGACCGGATCCGTTACAAAAGGGTGAACGAACGGACCGGGGAGGAGGTGGAGGCGTCGAGGATCGTCCGCGGCGTGGACCTCGGCGGGGGCGAGTACGTCCTCCTCTCCGACGAGGAGCTGGCGGCCGCGGAGCCCAAGCGCTCACGTACCGTCGAGATCACCGACTTCGTCGATCTGCGGGCCATCGATCCGGTCTACTTCCGGACGACCTACTACCTGGCACCCCAGAACGAGGCGGCGGCCAAGGCGTACGCCCTCCTGCGGGAGGCGATGACCGAAGCGGGCAAAGTGGCCATCGCCACGCTCGTCATGCGCAACAAGGAGTACCTGGTCGCCATCCGGCCCGAGCAGGACGTACTGGCGCTCGAGACGATGTACTTCGCCGACGAGGTGCGCCCCCCGGCCGATGATCTTCCCCGGCTCGCGGCGACCGGGGAGCTCTCGCGCCGCGAGATCGATCTGGCCAAGATCCTCGTGGAGGCGATGACCGGTGAGTGGGCGCCCGACCGGTACCGGGACACGCACCGCCGACGGGTCGAGGAGCTCGTGGACGAGAAGCGCCAAGGTCGGGAGATCGTGAGCGAGGTGGATCCCGGGACGGCGGCCCGAGTGGTCGATCTGATGGAGGCGCTCGAGGCCAGTGTCGCGGCGACGGGCACCGAGCGCGCCCCGGACAAGGCGGCCGCCGCCAAGGGGTCGTCGGCGGGGCGCCCCCCGGCGGCGGCCGGCGGGGCGGGTACCCCCAAGGGCAAAGCACCCTCTGCCCGTGCCTCGAAGGGGTCGGCCAAAAAGCCCGGTGCGCCGCTCCGCAAGGTCTCCTAGCCGCTCTCGCCCGAGCCGGGACCGCTCCGATTGGTCTACGATCGGCGCGCCGACCGGGCGAGCCGGCTCTCATCACCCGAAGCGCCCGGTCGGCACCAGCAGCGTCCCGGGCGGCGGTGCCGGCGGGACGCCCGCCGGACCGGTCGGACGGGTCCTGCAGGCGGGCCCGCTCAGAAGCGGACCGACGCAGCCCACTGCGACAGGATCCGGGCGTCGCCGAAAGCCTCGCCTCCCTCGGTCCGGTTGAGGAGGCGGAGGAGGAGGTCCGACGCCGCCCCGCGGATCGCCGCGTCGGCCTTGGTGTGCTCGGGGCGGGTGATGAAGGTGGCCAGGTCGACGGTCCACTCGCCCGGAACGTCGGTGCAGTGCACGTGGAGCGTGCCGGCCAGGCCCTCGGGCTTCCGGCGGGGCAGCACGACCGACAGCAGCTCGTCGATCCCGTCCGACGCCAGCCCGGCCGGGATGGGGGTGGGATCCCCTCCGGCCGAGCGGACATCCCAGCAGTGCACTGCCGTCTCGTGGGCCATCCGACGGAACCAGAAGGCGGCGTTCGGGGGGGCGTCGGTCCAGTTCCCCACCGGGGCGTCAGGGCCCTTGGCCTGTCCGACGGCGACCAGCTCGCTCGCCCCTCGTCTGAGCCAGGGGACGATCTCGTCGTCCGTCGGTCGATCGCCGGACGGCCGGCCGAGCTCCATCGAGCCGGTGCCGATCAGATGGGTCGCCCATCGATGGACGGCACCCAGATGGCCGAACACCGACCTCACGTCCCATCCGGGACAGGAAGGGACGTGAGCGTCGAGCCCGATCGCACCACCGGCGGCGGCGGCCGCCGCCGTCTGCTCGGGCACCGTGCAGAGGAGATCGGTCGGTTCCATCGCGCTCCCTTGCCCCACCTCCCGGCACCTGCCGGGAGGTGAAGAGTATCCCGGGCACCCGGCCGGGATGGGCCCGTGACGGTGCGGCACGGCACCCAGGGCGGCGATCCGACGTCGCTCCGCCGGCCACCGGCCTGCCCGGGGGGAGGTGCCGACCTGTTCTCCCTTGTCAGCGCCCTGCGCCCGGGCGTGCCGCGCTCCACCGATTCTGCAACCTGGGGGCAACCGTGCCGTACCCCTCGCCTCTTACCATCACCTCCGACAGCGATGCACCGGCGTCCGGTCCGGATCGTCGCCGGTCGAAGAGGACCCCTGGTGACCGACGGTCCCCAGGGGATACGTCAGAGGAGATCCATCCGATGCAGATGACGGAAGTAAAGGAAACAGCCGAACTGGCCGAGGCTGCCGAACTGGCCGAGCTGGCCGAAGCTTCGTCGAGCCTCAGCCTCTGGCTCATGGCGCCCGATGCTCCCGAGCTGCCGACCCTGGCGGACTTCGTTTGCCGACCCGCCTGGATGTCCGATGCGGTCTGCAGCGGGGAGGGGACCCAGCTGTTCTTTCCCCGGAACGAGGGAGTGTCCGAGGAGGCGCTCTCCTACTGCCGGCGCTGTCCCGTTCGTCGTGAATGCCTCGATCACGCCATGTCGCACCCGGGGCTCCGGGGCTGCTGGGGCGGTACCAGTGAGCGGGAAAGGATCAGGCTCCGCCGCATGGTGGGGTAGGTCTCGTCCGTCCCACGCGAAAGGGTGCCCAGAATTCTTCGCATCGGGTGCGTGAAGGGGCTAGCAATCCCGTGACGAAAGGATTAACTTGTCGACGCGGATCGGTCCCTGCGAGGGGGTTCTCTGGCCCTTCGGGGGCGTCCGGAGAACGGGGACGGAACAACACCGAGGCATTTTTGCTCGGTGTTGTCGTCTCCCGGCACACGACCTGGGTCATCTCTGCTAGCATGGCGCTTGTTGCTGGTCGGCCTTTGAGTCGGACTCCCCCCGTCTGACTTCGAGGACCTGATAGGCAACCGAGAAACCCCAACCGGCTTCGGCCTAGGGGGTTTCTCGCGCTTGCGAATACGTTCACAAGCAGGGAGGCCGGGTCCGTCCGGGTCCGTCCGGCTGTACGGCGGCACTTACCGGGCTCATAGTCTCAATTGAGGGAATCCTTAGGTGGGAAGGATTGACTAGTGGGTAAGAGCTGGACGCACCCCGAGGACTGGCAATGACCGACACCTTCCCCACCGCCGAAGTCTGGCCGGCTGACCGCCCTCCCACGCCGCCCTACGGCCAGGAGCCCACCGCGACGCAACCGGGCCAGGCCCAGGGCGGCCCGCCCCCACCGCCGTGGCCCGGAGGAGGAGGCTGGGGGGGCTGGGGTCCCCCAGCGGGCGGCCCGCCTCCCGCCCCGACGCCTCCGTCGTCCCGGCACCGCGGAGCCCGCACCGTCGCGGTGGCCGCGGTGGCCGCGGCGGCCGTGCTGGCCGGGGTCGGCATCGGCCGGGCCGTCTGGGAGCCCCCTGCCAGCACCGTCTCGTCGTTCCCGTCGGGCGGCTCCTCCAACGGGTCGGGCCAATTGCCGAACGGGCTGGGTGGCGGATCGTCGACCTTGCCGTCGTCGGGCTCGAGCAACGCTGCCGCGTCGGCCATCGCCGCAAAGGTCGACCCGGGACTGGTCGACATCAACACCACCCTGAGCTACCAGGACGGCCAGGCCGCGGGCACGGGCATGGTGTTGACACCCTCGGGAGAGATCCTCACCAACAACCACGTGATCGAGGGGGCCACCGATATCCGGGTCACCGATATCGGCAACGGGCAGACCTACTCGGCCACGGTCGTCGGCTACGACGTGTCGAGCGACGTCGCCGTGCTCCAGCTGAAGGGGGCCTCGGGGCTCCAGACCGTCACCACGGGGGATTCCTCCTCGGCGAACCTGGGCGACTCGGTCGTCGGGATCGGCAACGCAGGGGGGTTGGGGGGAACCCCGAGCATCGCCCCGGGGACGATCACGGGGCTCGATCAGTCGATCACCGCGAGCGACGCATTCGGCAGCGGCTCCGAGCGCCTGACCGGGCTGATCCGCACCGACGCGGCCATCCAGCCGGGTGACTCGGGTGGGCCGCTGGTCAACACCTCGGCGGAGGTCATCGGGATCGACACGGCGGCGTCGAGCGGGTTCTCGTTTCAGAGCGGCAATGCGGGGTTCGCCATCCCGATCAACTCGGCCCTGACGATCGCCAGGCAGATCGTGGGCGGTCACGCGTCGAGCACGGTGCACGTCGGGCCGACCGCGTTCCTGGGGGTCGAAGTCCGGGCGCCGTCGAGTCAGGGAAGCTCCGGCGGCCTCGGCTTCGGCAGCGGGGGTGGATCGTCCACCACGACGAACGGAGCGGCGGTGGTCGGGGTTCCCTCCGGCACCCCGGCTTCGACCGCAGGACTGGCCGCAGGTGACGTGATCACTTCCGTCGACAACAGTGCGGTCGGCTCGTCGTCCGATCTCACGGCCGTGCTCGGGACCCATCACCCCGGAGACCGGGTGGAAGTGGGTTGGGTGGATGCCTCGGGCCAGCAGCACACCGCCACCGTGCAGCTCGCGAGCGGCCCGCCCCAGTGACCCGCTGAGGGCCCGGCGCTCCGAAGATGGCGGTGCCTGCCCGGCCCCGCAGGGGCGAGGGTGCGGAGAGCCCGGGGCCGGCGGGCGAAGCGAGTCCTAAGCTCGCGTCATGGCCACGGTGGTAGCCGTCGCGAACCAGAAGGGCGGGGTCGCGAAGACGACCACCGTCCACGCACTCGGTGTCGCCCTGGCGGAGCAGGGGGAGCGGGTGCTGCTCGTCGACCTCGACCCGCAGGCATGTCTGACGTTCTCCCTCGGCTTCGACCCGGATCGGATGGAGAGCTCCATGCACGACGTGCTCGTGCGCCGGGTCAAGGTGGGCGACATCCGCCGGCCGGTGCCCGGGGTGGCCGGTCTCCACCTCGCCCCGGCCACGATCGACCTGGCGGGCGCGGAGGTGCATCTGCTTTCGAGGACCGCCCGTGAGCACGTGCTTGCTCGGGCGCTCGAACCGGTCCGCGCGGACCACGACATCGTGCTCGTCGACTGCCCGCCTTCGCTCGGCGTGCTCACGATAAACGGCCTGACCGCCGCAGAGTGGGTGCTGATACCTCTGCAGTGCGAGGCGCTGAGCCACCGGGGCGTGGGGCAGCTGCTCGAGACGATCGACGACGTCCGGACCTTCGCGAACGCAGAGCTCGGCGTTCTCGGGGTGGTGGCCACCATGTACGACGGCCGGACCCGCCACGCCAGGCAGGTGCTCCACGAGGTCCGGTCCCGTTACGATCTCGAGGTCCTCGACCCGCCCATCCCCAAGTCCGTCCGCTTCGCAGAGGCCCCGGCCCTCGGTCGCTCGATCCTGCAGCACGCTCCCGGCTCCGCCGGTTCGCAGGCGTACCGGGCCCTCGCCGAGGAGATGACCTGTATGTTGACCCTCCGCGGGCCGGGGTCACGATCCGGGCCTCCCTCGGCGGCGGCCTGGGCGGCGGGACCCGGCGACCCGGCGGGACCCGGGGACCCGTGGGGGCGCCAGGCACCGGCAGGTTCGGGGTGAACGGCCGATCCGAGCCGGAGGGTTCCTCGGCTCCACCCGTCGCGGAGACGGGACCGACCCCCCGTCCGCCGGACCCGCTCGGCCGGCGGGCGCTGTTCTGGGCGGCTGGAGGTGAACCGGCGGGGACTCGAGAGCATCGTGCCGGTCAGGTACCCCTCGGCAAGCGGGCGCTCTTCTCGGCGGCATCCGTGCCCGACGACGAGCTCGGGAGAGAAGCATCGGAGAACCCCCTGACCGGGCGGGGCCCGGTCGTCGTCGGATGCTCGAGTTGCGGCGCGGTGACTCGGGTCAGCCTGGTCGATCTGCTCTTCTTGCAGTTCCCGATCGGTTTCTGGCTCCCCCGCGGCCGCTTCGACCATCGGATGACGTGCCCGAGCTGCCAGCAGCGCGTCTGGGCCAGCGTCACGCTGCGTCGGGGCTGAGGGGCCGACCGACTGCCCTCCGTTCG